>NZ_CP092587.1:2813018-3516273 GCF_023920225.1 Vibrio gazogenes | reverse complement strand
TGTTCCCTCACTCCGATTAGATGATCGATAAAGACTGGCAATTCTACCTGTTGATCTTCAAGATCGCCAGTGATTGATCGTCAATCCTGTAAACTAGATCCAAGTTATTCACACTTTTTGGCCAATTTATTCTTGGATCAACCCTAAATGTCCCTACTTTACCCACATGTTCATACACAAAAATGTCGATCTTACAAAGTTATCCCCAAAATAAGTATAATCACATTTTGTAAAATATAGCCGTTGTCGCCCTCAAGAAAGATCGTTACAATGAACGGTTATATGAATATGAACCCATATAACCATTATAGGTTATGAACCATAACTTATGGTTATTTCTTTTGTTGTGCTATATGTCATTAAAATAAGCGCTCGAAAGATTTTGGAGCTCAACATGAAAAAATGGTTTATTGCTGCAATTGCGGCTCTCACATTGACAACTATCAATGTCCATGCAGCAACAGAGGTAAAAGTCGGCATGTCTGGCCGCTACTTCCCGTTCACGTTTGTCAAAAAAGATAAGCTACAAGGATTTGAAGTTGATCTATGGAAAGAAATAGGCAAACGCAATGACTATCAAGTGAAATTTGTGACTGCAAGCTTCTCGGGTCTGTTTGGCCTGTTGGAAACGGGGCGAGTCGATACGATCTCAAACCAGATCACCATCACTGATGCCCGCAAACAAAAATATCTCTTTTCAGACCCATATGTGATTGATGGTGCTCAGATCGCTGTACGTAAAGGTAATAATACCATTCACAGTCTGGATGATCTGAAAGGCAAAACCGTTGCCGTCAACTTAGGTTCTAACTTTGAACAACTGTTACGTGAGCACGATAAAGATCATCAAATTAACATCAAAACTTATGATTCAAGCTTTGAACAAGATGTTGCTCTGGGTCGAATCGATGCTTTTGTTATGGATCGTCTTTCTATTCTGGAAGTCATTCAAAAATCAGGCCTACCACTTCAATTGGCAGGAAAACCATTCGAAACGATTGAGAATGCCTGGCCTTTCCTCAATAATAAAAGAGGTAAGCAGCTTCAGGGTGAAGTCAACAAAGCACTCGCAGATATGCGCGCTGACGGAACACTGAGCCAGATTTCAGAAAAATGGTTCAATACAGATATCACAAAAAAATAATGAACCATCAGCATGATTCTGATGAATCATGACACCATATAAACCCACTGTCTGAACCAGCACAGTGGGTTTCTTTTTAAACATACATAAATGCATTAACACCAATATTCAGGAATCACTGACCGCCGTCAGTTGCAGATTCCCCGATAAAAAAGAAGACACACATTATGGGTTTTGATTTTCAATATATGCTGGAGCTGATGCCAATTCTGCTTAAGTATCTCGGCATTACAATAGAGTTAGCCTGTTGGGGCATGATACTTTCCATCATTTTATCGGTCATCATTGCGAATATCCGAGTCTTCCGTATCCCTGTACTCGATCAGATTTGCCAACTTTATATTAGCTATTTTCGGGGCACCCCACTGCTCGTCCAGTTGTTCCTCTTTTATTATGGATTACCGCAAGTTTTCCCGATCATGACCGGAATGGATGCTTATAGTGCTGCGATTCTCGGTTTAGCGCTCCACTTTGCAGCTTATATGGCGGAAACCATTCGTGCGGCAATTATTGGCGTGGACAGAAGCCAGATGGAAGCAAGCCTGTCTATCGGCATGACTACCGCTCAATCGATGCGTCGTATTATCCTGCCGCAAGCCACACGGATCGCTTTACCTTCGCTGATGAACTATTTCATCGATATGATCAAATCAACCTCACTGGCATTTACGCTCGGGGTTGCTGAAATCATGGCAAAAGCACAAATGGAAGCCTCTTCCAGCTTTCATTATTTTGAAGCTTTCCTCGCCGTCTCTTTCATTTACTGGGGAATCACCATTATCCTGACCCGAGTTCAAAGCTGGGCAGAACACAAACTCAATAAGGCGTATATGAGATGATCAAGTTAACCAATATTCATAAACGTTTCGGAGAGAGTGAAGTTCTCAAAGGGATTGATCTTGAAATCAATCAAGGTGAAATCATTGTCATCATCGGATCGAGTGGCACCGGAAAATCGACACTACTGCGCTGTGTGAATTTTCTTGAAAGGGCCGACCAAGGCGCAATTACCATCGGTGATGTAAGCGTCGATAGCACCAATCCGAAGAAAAATGATGTACTGGCACTCAGACGTAAAACCGGATTCGTATTTCAAAACTATGCACTTTTTGCGCACCTGACAGCAAAACAGAACATCGCAGAAGGATTGATCACTGTCCGGGGCTGGAAAAAAGATCAGGCGTATGAACGTGCTCAGCAAATTCTCAATGACATCGGGCTTGGGGATAAAAGCGAACAGTATCCGGCATCACTTTCCGGTGGTCAGCAACAGCGCGTAGGCATTGGCCGAGCAATGGCTCAGGAGCCGGAACTCCTGCTATTCGATGAACCGACATCGGCGCTCGATCCAGAGTGGGTGGGCGAAGTACTGAGTTTAATGAAGAAACTGGCCCGGGTTCATCAAACCATGCTGGTGGTCACCCATGAGATGCAATTTGCCAAAGAAGTCGCGGATCGCGTGATCTTTATGGCCGAAGGCAACATTGTTGAACAAGGATCTCCACAGGATATATTCGATAATCCACAGGATATCCGCTTGAAAAAATTCTTAAATCAAGTCGGGATCGAATAAGGATCCTTGAGATTTTATCCGTACAACGTATAATCGCCCGACTAAATTGAAATGAAGCGCGGTATCCTGCCGATTTGCTTTTATTCGTCGGTCCACAAAACCGAGATAGAAGCAGTTTATAAGCCAGAGATTCAGACGCTTCGTTTCCCCAATTATTGACACCATCGGTGGCAGTGATTACAATTCCGCCTCTTTGTTGCAAGGCGTCGGATTTTACTCTCTTGAAAAAGAGGCAAATAAAGCCCAACGCCGGGTTTAACAAGAACCTAGAAACTACTGATCAGTAAGGTAAAAACAATGAAACGCACTTTTCAACCTACAGTTCTGAAGCGCAAACGTACTCACGGTTTCCGTGCTCGTATGGCAACTAAGAACGGTCGTAAAGTAATTAACGCACGTCGTGCGAAAGGCCGTGCACGCCTGTCAAAATAATGTCTGAATTATTTTGAACAAGTACGCTTTTCGTCGGGAGTTACGTTTGTTAACTCCCGAACACTACCGATATGTATTCCAGCAAGCTCGTAGTGCTGGCTCTCCTCATTTTACCATCATTGCCCGTAAAAACGCTTTATCTCATCCTAGATTGGGATTAGCCGTTCCGAAAAAACAGATTAAAACTGCCGTTGGGCGCAATCGTTTTAAACGGCTTGCCCGAGAAAGTTTTCGCCTGAAGCAGCACGAATTACCGCACAAAGACTTTGTCGTGATTGCGAAAAAAAGCGCTCAGGAACTCAGCAATGACGAAATAACGAAGCTGTTTGATAAACTATGGCAACGCCTGTCTCGCCCTTATCGTGGTTAGTCATCGGACTGATTTATCTATACAGATGGCTGATTAGCCCTCTGTTAGGACCACGTTGTCGATTTACGCCGACCTGCTCTCGATATGCGATAGAAGCATTGAAAGCTCACGGTTTTGTAAAAGGATGTTGGTTATCAGCCAAACGTCTATTAAAATGCCACCCTCTGAATGAAGGGGGCTATGACCCCGTTCCACCTAACCCAAGACAAGACAGAGATAAATAACGATGGATTCTCAACGTAATATCCTGTTAATCGCTTTGGCGCTGGTTTCTTTCTTACTGTTCCAGAAATGGCAAGTAGCACAGAATCCTGCACCAACCGCGGTTGAGCAGACACAATCAAGTAGTTCAGTTCCTGCTGCTCCTCAAAGCTCTGATTCTGATGAGTTTGAACCGGTATCGACTCAGGATGTTGCAGGAAAGATAGTGACCGTGAAAACGGACGTTCTCACGCTTTCCATCAATACTGTGGGCGGTGACGTCATTTCTGCTGAACTGAATCAATACTCCAAAGAACTGAATTCGGATCAGCCTTTCGCGCTGCTGAAAAAGAACAGTAATTTTCAGTTTATCGCTCAGAGTGGTCTGATTGGTCCGCAAGGCATCGATAAAAGAGACGGCCGCCCGACTTACCAAGTTGCCCAAAGCCATTATCAACTGGCAGATGGTCAAGATGAAATTCGCGTCCCATTGTCTTATCAGGCGAACGGCATCACCTACACGAAAACATTTATCCTGAAACGTAACAGCTATGCGATTGATGTTGATTTCAACGTCAATAACCAATCGGGTCAAAATGCGACTGTCGGCATGTATGCGCATCTTCGTCAGACTCTGGAAGCATCCGGAAGTAGCTTTGCCATGTCAACATACCATGGTGGTGCTTACTCAACGGAAGATACCCGCTACAAAAAATTCAGCTTCAGTGACATGAAAGATCATGCCCTCAATGAAACATTGAATAATGGTCAAGGCTGGGCAGCGATGATTCAGCACTATTTTGCAGCGGCATGGATTCCACGTCAGGCACCGGATACCAAGCTCTTTTCGCGGGTGATGACCAACCGTAATCTTGGTGACATCGGGATTAGAGAGCCAAACCGAACTATCGCAACAGGCGAAAGTACAGACTTCGATGCAACCCTATGGGTTGGCCCAAAATTGCAAAACCAAATGGCAGCAACAGCGCCAAATCTGGATCTCGTGGTCGATTACGGCTGGTTATGGTTTATCGCCAAACCACTGCATAGCCTGCTTTCCTTTATTCAGGGCATCGTCTCAAACTGGGGCATTGCAATTATCTGTCTGACCTTTATCGTCCGTGGTGTCATGTACCCACTGACCAAAGCTCAGTACACTTCCATGGCAAAAATGCGGATGCTGCAACCGAAGTTGCAAGCCATGCGTGAACGCATTGGCGATGATCGCCAACGCATGAGCCAGGAAATGATGGCGCTATATAAAGAAGAAAAAGTGAACCCACTGGGTGGCTGTTTCCCAATTATTCTGCAAATGCCAATTTTCATCTCGCTCTACTGGGCGCTGATGGAATCTGTTGAGCTCCGCCACCAGCCGTTCTTTGGTTGGATCCACGATTTGTCTGCACAAGACCCGTACTACATCCTGCCACTGTTGATGGGTGCAAGTATGTTCATGTTGCAGAAGATGAGCCCAACAACCGTTACCGATCCGATGCAACAGAAGATTATGACATTTATGCCAGTCGCATTTACGGTCTTCTTCCTGTTCTTCCCATCAGGTCTGGTACTGTACTGGTTGGTATCAAACATCGTAACCCTGATCCAGCAAATGGTGATCTACAAGTCGCTGGAGAAGAAAGGTTTACACTCGAAGAAGTAGAAACCTGAGCAATGTGAAAAGAGGCGGCCAAAGGGTCGCCTTTTTATTAGCGGCTGATTACAATGCCCATCATACTATCTATCATGACAATCCATGATAGATACTGCCTTTTTTGACTGAACAGACAAAATCACTATGACTACAGACACAATCGTTGCACAAGCAACACCGACAGGCCGTGGTGGTGTCGGCATTATTCGTGTATCCGGCCCGAAAGCAACTGAGGTTGCCAAAGCCGTAACGGGAAAAACCCTCCGCGCCCGATATGCAGAATATCTGCCTTTTCAGGATGAAGACGGCACCCAATTGGATCAAGGCATCGCCCTGTTTTTCCCCAACCCGCATTCGTTTACCGGTGAAGACGTTCTTGAGTTACAAGGACACGGTGGCCCCGTCGTGATGGATATGCTCATCCGACGGATTCTGACTATTCCCGGAGTTCGGGCCGCACGTCCCGGTGAGTTTTCAGAGCGGGCATTTCTCAATGACAAACTGGATTTAGCACAGGCCGAAGCGATTGCTGATTTGATCGATGCCAGTTCCGAACAAGCAGCTAAATCAGCTCTGCAATCCCTGCAAGGGCAATTTTCAACCCGCATTCATACCTTGGTTGAGTCACTGATTCATCTGCGGATCTATGTCGAAGCTGCAATAGACTTCCCCGAAGAAGAGATCGACTTTCTGGCTGACGGTAAAGTTGCCGGTGATCTGCAAACAATTATTAATAACCTGGACAAAGTTCGGCGCGAAGCCAGCCAAGGCGCAATCATGCGTGAAGGGATGAAAGTCGTCATCGCCGGTCGGCCGAATGCAGGCAAATCGAGCCTACTCAATGCACTCTCCGGCAAAGAGTCCGCGATTGTCACCGACATCGCAGGAACCACCCGCGACGTCCTGAGAGAGCACATTCACATTGATGGTATGCCGCTGCATATTATCGACACTGCAGGGCTACGAGAAGCCTCTGATGAAGTCGAACGCATCGGGATTGAGCGCGCCTGGGATGAAATCAAACAAGCCGATCGCGTTCTGTTTATGGTCGATGGCACCACAACCGATGCCACCGATCCGAAAGAAATCTGGCCGGATTTCGTTGATCGTATCCCGGACAATATCGGCATGACCGTGATCCGCAATAAAGCCGATCAAACCAATGAAGAGATGGGGATCTGTCACGTCAATGTCCCCACACTGATCCGGCTCTCAGCCAAAACCGGTGACGGGGTCGAGGCACTGAGAAGCCACCTCAAAGACTGCATGGGATTCACCGGTAGCCAGGAAGGCAGCTTTATGGCTCGCCGCCGCCACTTAGATGCTTTGGACAAAGCCGCCGAACACCTAGCCATTGGCCAACAGCAACTTGAAGGCTACATGGCCGGAGAGATTCTCGCTGAAGAACTACGCATCACCCAGCAGCACCTCAACGAGATCACCGGTGAATTCAGTTCCGATGATTTACTCGGACGAATCTTTTCGAGTTTCTGTATTGGGAAGTAAAAGAGGCAAATAACGACAAATAACCAACTGGTTTTATTCATTTATTATTTATGTTGTCTCTAACTTTATCAACGTTAATATTGAATAACGTATCCGATAACGAAGATAGGTGGATTGAATGACAGATAATATTCCCCAAGCCCCTCAAGGTGAGTTCGTTCTCTTCACCACGGCTGACGGTCAAACTCGTGTTGAGTGTCGTTTTGAATCTGACACTTTGTGGCTTTCGCAAGCTTCGATGGCAGAGCTGTACCAAGTGAGCTCTCAAGCAATAACCCAGCACATCAAGACTATCTATTCTGAAGGGGAGCTTGAGCAAATTTCAACTTGTAAGGATTACTTACAAGTTCAACTGGAGGGCAGTAGAGAAGTAAAGCGCAACATTCGTCACTACAGTCTCCCGGTGATTCTTGCTGTAGGATACCGAGTTCGCTCGACACGTGGTACTCAGTTTCGCCAATGGGCAACTCGATTGTTACAAGAGTATTTGATCAAAGGCTTTGTAATGGACGACGAGCGCTTGAAAACCCCGCCCGTTGGTCATTCTGCGGTGCCAGACTACTTTGATGATATGCTGGAACGCATTCGCGATATCCGAGCCAGTGAGCGTCGTGTTTATCTGCGAGTCAAAGAAATCTTTACCATGGCTGCCGATTACAAACCATCCAACCAAGAAACTAACCGCTTCTTTCAAACCATTCAGAACAAGCTGCATTATGCCTGTACGCACATGACCGCCGCTGAGCTTATCGCGAGCCGTGTGGATGCCAATAAGCCGGACATGGGATTAACCAGCTTTAAAGGCGATGAAGTACGTAAGACCGATGTCACTATCGCGAAAAACTATCTACGTGAAGACGAAATCAAAGAGCTTAATCGCATCGTCAACATGTGGCTCGACTTTGCTGAGGACCAAGCGCTACGCCGCAAACAAGTGTTCTTGCAAGACTGGGCCGATAAGCTTGATCAGTTCTTGAGTTTCAATGATCGGGATGTTCTGAATGGCGCTGGAAAAATATCCAGAAAAGCGGCAGATGATAAAGCCAAACAGGTGTTTGATAACTTTGCAGAACAACGTCGGCGCTTAAAAGAAGCAGAGGGAGAACAAGCCAACATCACTGCACTCAAGGCAATACTTAAAAAAGACCAATAGCAGCAATAAAGAATAGTCCTCCCCTTCTATGGTTGGCCATAAATTACAATTTGGTCCCCAAAACATCCCGCGAGACCTGCTACTATGGAAAACATCACTTGCTATATCAGTAAATAAAGTGAATAAATCGCAACAAACAACGACAAATAACCAACTGGTTTTATTTGTCGTTGTTTTTTCATCACTCATTCCTGTTGGCGCTTTTGGAACAGTCCCTTCCGATGAAGCTACTGTTTTCCTTCAAGCTTCCCCTGAAGCTCCCTATACCAGTTGAAAACAGCTGCGAATACCTTGCTCACGCAGTGGAATCAATGCTTGATAAGCGGCGCTAAAATACCAGTTCTTGGCACTCTCTTTATCGGGGAATTCGATAATCGCTTTCATCACATGTTCAGGCTCACCATGCAATGTTTCAGCTTCTCCCTTGGCAATAAATCGCCCATTGAACGGGGCTAATGTTTCCCCTGCGAGTGCGCTGTACTCCGCGAGTTTTGTTTTATCTATAACGGTTAAATCGACAATCACTAAACTTGTCATGGTGTTTATCTCCTACGGTGAATGGATTGACTTAGCTTAGTTTTATGCCGAATATCAAACAATACCCAATAATTTAACGAAGTGTTTATATATATGAACAATGTAAAGCTAGCTCCTTTGCTGCTCATTTTTGCCGAGGTGGCCGGTAAACGTTCCTATACCGCAGCGGCCAAAAAGCTGGGGATCAGCAAGTCTGCTGCTAGCCAGCAAATAAAACGGTTAGAGGAAGCCATTGGTCAGCAACTGCTCATCCGTAATACCAGAGGTGTCGTGCTCACCGCAGTCGGCGAGGCCTTGCTGATCCGTAGCGAGCTGTTGAGTGAACAATTGAATATGGCATTTACCGAAATCAACAGTAAAAAAGATCAGCCTAGTGGCCACTTTAAAGTGTCCGTACCGCCTTTTTCTGAAAAAGAGATCGTCATGCCAGCAATCAAGCAGCTGTGTTTGGAGTTTCCACAGCTGGTACCGGAAGTCGTCGTGACAGAGAAGTGGCATGATCTGATTGAGCATAAGCTGGATGCTGCTATTTTTGGCGGGGATATTAAAAACTGCGACTACCGAGCCCTATCCGTCGGAAAAGTATCCGAAATATTCTGCGCTTCGCCCCGCTACATTGCACAATATGGTTCCCCGAAACGAGTCGAGGATCTTTCGGCACATCAATTTATTGCGACAGCTTGGCACCGGAAAAAATTAGAAATTTTCGACAATCAAGGCACAAACAAAAAACTCATCGCAGTTAAACATTGTGTCAAAGTAAATACCCTAACCACAGGGCTTGAAGCGGTGCTGCATGATATGGGAATCGCGCTATTACCTGAATTTCTCGTGCGAACTCACTTTATTGATCATGGGTTACTCCGAGTGCTACCTGACATCAAAGGCCGGGAGTGGCATTTCTACTTTTTACATCAGTATAAAGGTGAGAAGCCTCTCCATATTGCTCGTTTCTATCAGCTTTACCGCCATTATTTTTTGAAGGCGAGTTCATCAGCTATTAGCGATTGAATGACCTAACTCGGAAATCTTGATGAGGCAGATTTAACCGCCACGGTTCAGTATTTTTCACTGCTATATAAACAAAGGAGAGCTCGCTCTCCTTTGATTTGCCCACCGATATTAGTCCTCTTGCTGCAACTGCATTTCATCATAGGTAATCAGATTATTGAGATACAACAGCACTTCGCGCAGCTCATGTTGATTGGTCTGTGCATCGGTACACAAGCCAAGCAGATCGATCAGATAACCACGGGCAACCAGCGGCAGATAGGATTTAAATTGATTCAAATCGGACATATGCTTTTCCTCGAGTTCATGAATAACTTCACCACAGGTAGAGGTTCGAATCTCGGGAGGTGGTGAACTGAACGGGTTCGAACTGCCGCACTCAAGGAAACGGCCTGACCGGAGCCAGCCTCATCCAGTCCACCATAATTCAGATATGGAAAGACTGTGTATAGTAAAGTCCGTAAAGACGGACGTCTATACTCCTTAAGCTTGAATGCGGGGTTCGAATCCCGACGCCGGAAATCACCGGCACCCGTGCAGACTAAATGACACCAGCCTTTACCACGAGTCACAGCAACAAAAAATCCGAATTGAATCGAAGCAAACCATTCTTTCATAACTGGTTTGTTACCGAATCTTACGAGTGACTTCACGGTTTTGGCGGTATTGAGTGGCTGTATCAAAGCTGCGATGGATCAGTCAGGAGAAGGGAGGAAACAAGACTTGTTGGTCAGTATCTGGTGAACGAATAAAAATAGTAGCGTTCTCCTACTTAAAATGGCATCGCAATTCAACTAGTCTATCTTTAATCGTTATAGATAGGAGAAACCTATTATAGTGAAAGGTGCAGGGGAGACAATGAGTTGGCGACTAGATCTCCCCACCATAACCACCAATCAAACAGCAGTGATTCGTTGTAATCACAGCCTTGTTTCACCTTATTATTTACAGTGGTATCTCAACTCATCGTTGGGGCAACATTACTTTAATGGTATGAGTGAAGGAACCAATATTAATAAAGTGACAGCGAAAACGCTCTCTGTCATGCCGATAGATTTACCGCCATTGGAACAACAGCATCAAATCGAAACAATTCACAAAAACTGGCTGGCACAAAAAGAAACCCACCAGCGTTTAATCGCAAACGGAGATATCTATTTTGACCAGCTATGTACACAGATTCAATCAGGAAATCAGTCGTAAAATGAACGCAAAAATCAACCAAGACAGTATTAACAAAGCATTGTGGGCCGCTTGCGACACTTTCCGCGGTACCATCAGTGCAGACACTTACAAAGACTTCATCCTGACCATGTTGTTTCTGAAGTACATATCTGATGTATGGCAAGACCATTACGATGGTTACAAAACACAGTACGGTGATGAACCAGAGCTCATTGAAGAGATGATGAAAAATGAGCGTTTTGTCATCCCTGATGTAGTAACCAGAGACAATAAAGGTAATTTGAAGGAAGCATTCAGAGCAAACTTTTATGCCTTGTATGAACGTCGTCATGAACCTGGCAATGGTGAACGCATTGACCAAGCATTGCATGCCATTGAAGAGACCAATGGCACCAAACTCAAAGATGCCGGGAAAAGCGTGTTCCAGGATATCTCTTTCAACACCGACCGCTTAGGTGAAGAGAAACAGAAAAACAATATTCTGCGTTATCTGCTGGAAGACTTCGCCAAACCGGAACTCAACCTCAAACCCAGTCGCGTCGGGACACTGGATGTCATTGGTAACGCCTACGAGTACTTAATTAAAAACTTTGCCGCCAGTGGTGGTCAAAAAGCAGGTGAGTTTTATACGCCGCCAGAAGTCAGCGACTTGATTACTCAGTTGCTTGAGCCGCAGCCCGGTGACAGCATCTGCGATCCGGCTTGTGGTTCTGCATCACTGTTGATGAAGTGTGGCAGTAAAGTACGCACCAACTTTGAGAGTAAAAACTACGCCCTCTACGGACAGGAGGCGATTGGTTCAACTTGGTCACTGGCCAAGATGAATATGTTCCTGCACGGTGAAAACAACCACAAAATCGAATGGGGCGACACCATTCGTAATCCTAAATTGCTGGATAAAAACGGTGATTTAATGCTGTTTGATATCGTGACTGCCAACCCGCCGTTTTCTTTGGATAAATGGGGCCATGAAGACGCGGAAAAAGACAAGTTCAGCCGCTTTCGCCGTGGTATACCGCCGAAAACCAAAGGTGACTATGCCTTCATTCTGCATATGATTGAGACACTTAAACCGAAGACGGGTCGCATGGGTGTCGTTGTTCCCCACGGCGTGCTGTTTCGCGGTGCCGCAGAAGTTAAAATCCGTAAACAGCTGATTGAAGAGAATTTACTCGATGCGGTAATCGGCCTGCCAGAGAAGTTGTTTTACGGGACTGGTATCCCTGCCGCGATTCTGATTTTCAAAAAAGAGAAGATCGATGACAACGTGTTGTTTATCGATGCCTCACGCGAGTTTAAATCCGGTAAAAATCAGAACCAGCTCAGTGAAGATAATATCGCCAAAATCGTCGCCACCTACAAAGCGGGCGAAAACGTCGATAAATATGCTTATTTGGCCAGCCTGAAAGAGATCCAGGATAACGACTATAACCTCAATATTCCGCGTTATGTCGATACTTTCGAAGAAGAGGAAGAGATCGACCTGATGGCGGTGCGTGCTGAACGCGATCAGCTCAAAGCCCAACTTGCTGAACTTGAAGCTGAGATGGCCAACTATCTGGAGGAACTAGGATATGGTGCCTAGTGGATGGGATGTAAAGCCCCTAGCCGATATCGCCCAGGTAACATTTGGGGGGACTCCTAGTCGTAAAAAACCAGAATACTGGCTGAACGGAACAGTGCCATGGATAAGAACCACTGAAGTCCAAAATTGCGTTTTAACCCCTGAAGATACTCAGGAGTACATTAGCGAATTAGGTTTAAAGAATTCTTCAGCCAAGATTGTACCTGCTGGAACAGTCTTATTGGCAATGATTGGGCAAGGAAAAACAAGAGGACAAGTCGCATTACTGAAATTTGAGGCAACAACAAATCAGAATTGTTCTGCAATCATATTCAAAAATGATCAGGAGCCTACTTTTCACTTTAACTTTCTCTTAAGCCAGTATGAAAATATCCGAGCAATGAGTAATTCTGCCGGGCAAAGTAACTTGAGTGGCACACTGGTAAAAGCAATTAGAGTTCCCGTTCCTCCTCTTACTGAACAAAAGAAAATCGCCCAAATCCTCTCTACTTGGGATAAGGCCATCAGCACTACCGAACAACTGCTCGCCAACAGCCAACAGCAGAAAAAAGCCCTGATGCAACAACTGCTCACAGGCAAGAAGCGCCTAGGTATGCCTGCTAATAGTTACGATTTTAAGAAAACTCGATACGGGATTATTCCTAAAGATTGGGAATATCCAGCGATAAAGGATGTTTGCACTCAGGTGACTGAGAAAAATACAGAAGCTGCTGACTATCCAGTCCTATCATGCTCTAAGTACGATGGATTTGTTGACTCGCTCAAGTACTTCAAAAAGAAAGTTTACAGTGATGATACCTCTGACTATAGGCTAATTCATCGTGGTTGCTTTGGCTTTCCATCTAACCACGTTGAAGAGGGCTCTATTGGGCTACAGAACCTCTACGATACTGGCATCGTCAGCCCTATTTATGTCGTTTTTAGAGCAAAAACGAAAGAGGTAGACAACACCTATCTTTATGCAGTTTTAAAGACTGATCACTACCGACAGATATTTGGTGCAGCTACTAATGCATCTGTTGATCGTAGGGGAAGTCTACGTTGGAAAGAGTTCAGCTTGATACATGTGCCACTTCCAGCGCTAGAAGAGCAACAAAAAATCGCCGCCGTACTCTCCACTGCCGATCAGGAAATAACTATCCTGCAACAAAAGCTCGATGCCTTAAAACAAGAGAAAAAAGCGCTGATGCAGCAGTTGTTGACGGGTAAGCGGCGAGTAAAAGTCGAGGAGGTAGCCTGATATGGATAACAATCTAATCCTCTATTCTATACAACCGATGATGGTCAATCGCAATTGGTGCTGCGCGAACTAGGTGGCCAAGTATGGCTTACTCAGTTAGAGATAGCGGAGTTGTACCAAACCAGCAAGCAGAATATCAGCAAGCATGTTAAAAGTGTTTTGTCAGACGGGGAGCTGGTTGAAGGGGCAGTTGTCAACTCAAAGTTTACAACTGCTGCTGATGGTAAAGAATACCTAACTCAGCTTTATGCACTACCTATGATCATCACAGTCGGCTACCGCGTACGTTCTACTCGTGGCACCCAGTTTAGACAATGGCCCCCCCGTACCCTTGGGGAATACCTGACAAAAGGCTTTGCCATGGATGACGAACGTCTTAAAGATCCTCGATGGGACTATTTCGATGAGATGAAATGGCCAATATCATTTTACTTCACTGAGAATGATCTGAGAGTGATCGTTAATTGTTACCCACACCAAACCCACATAAGTATACAAGTGATGATCATGATCGATTATCACCTTCATACACGGGTTAGTCTCATCCTATCCACACTATATACAGTTTGCATCTTCCTTTCCCGCTTCGGTTTGATTACTCTTATGCTGACAATTTGTATCCCGACACATGTTTCTGATGAGATTTCGGTGTCAATACGTTTTATCTAAAGTAATCAAAGCATTCCATTGGTGAATGCCATTGTGAAGAGGATGAATATGATCCATATCATTACGGGAAGCACGCTAGGCGGCGCTGAATATGTCGGTGATCATCTTGATGAGCTACTCCAACAGCAAGGACATGAAACCGAGATCCATAACCAGCCGGATTTAGCGGATATCCCGGCAGAAGGCATCTGGCTGATCATTACATCAACACACGGAGCCGGGGAATATCCTGATAATATTCAGCCGTTTATTCAGGCACTTCAGGATACACCGCCCAGAACGGACCAATTATCATTTGCTGTCATCGCGATTGGCGATTCCAGCTATGACACATTCTGCGCCGCAGGAAAACATGCTTACGAACTAATGCTTGATATCGGTGCGACGCCTCTGACTGACTGTTGTACGATTGATATTATTGAGCATCCGGTTCCGGAAGATGCCGCCGGGGAGTGGCTCACCCAGCATATTGAACAGTTCAATACATAATCCAGTGGCACATAAAATAAACCATACATAGAGCCAACGGTGTATAAGTAGTTACCCACAGGGTAGTAAAGCTGCCCTGTGAAATAACTCCCAAGCTTTTCCACACGATGAATCACAACCGATTGCGTTAAAATTACTGACAATCCTCTTTGTGCTATCGTAATGAATATCATGCTTTAATTAAAATAACCAATTGATTTTATTCATTTAAATAATCATTCATTCATCAGTGAATATGAAACAAGAATATTTTGCCAGACGTTAAATGACGTGAAACCACGTTAAGATCTTCCCCCAAAAGGGAGCAGGAGAGCCCATCTATTCAGATCAACTGCATAAGCAGCACTTTCGGATTGAAACGTTGATCACTCACTCCTTGCCATTTTTAGGTTCAAATTATCTGTGGATAAATACAGAAAGATCCAGTGAAGAAGCTATAGTTATCCCAATAATAACTTTGCACTCCCCGAGGGGTTGTGTATAAGTACTATTTTTGATCCCAGCTAATCCTCGATCTGATCAATGCTTGATCACAGTAAGTGATCGTCCTGAAGCTGATGATCATGTTGATCATTTTGGCTTTATCCACAAAGATCCGCTCCCTTAATAGTAGATCTAATAAAAAGATCTATATAAAGATCTTATATATTTATAAGGCTCAAGGATCATGTGTAAAAGCACAAAATCAATTTTCTAACGGCGATAAAAAAGGTAGAATGCGGCTCTTTTATTTCTTACACAGATCTGAATATCTGAGGTCGGTTCATGCTTTATCACGAAAATTTTGACGTCATTGTGGTTGGTGGCGGTCACGCTGGAACGGAAGCCGCTCTCTCATCTGCACGCACAGGACAAAAAACATTACTCCTAACACATAATATTGACACATTAGGACAAATGTCATGCAATCCAGCCATTGGTGGGATCGGGAAAGGTCATCTGGTTAAAGAGGTTGATGCTTTAGGTGGGCTTATGGCTCAAGCGATCGATCATGCAGGTATTCAGTTCAGAACGCTGAACGCTTCAAAAGGTCCGGCTGTTCGAGCAACAAGAGCTCAGGCAGATCGAGCGTTATACAAAGCGTATGTACGTCATGCATTAGAAAATACCCCGAATCTGATGTTGTTCCAGCAAGCAGCCGATGATCTGATCGTCGAACAGGATCGCGTGATCGGCGTAGTAACCCAAATGGGGCTCAAATTCCACGCGAAAGCGGTAGTACTCACTGTGGGCACATTTCTGGGTGGCAAGATCCATATCGGGATGGAAAATTATTCTGGTGGCCGCGCAGGTGATCCACCATCGATCGCACTGGCTCAGCGTTTACGTGAACTACCATTCCGGGTTGATCGTTTAAAAACAGGAACCCCACCTCGGATCGATGCTCGTACTGTCGATTTTTCGCAGTTAGCGGTACAACATGGTGATGATCCAACGCCGATCTTTTCATTTTTAGGTCGCCGTGATCAGCATCCGCATCAGATCCCGTGCTATATCACTTATACCAATGAGAAAACTCACGATGTGATCCGCAATAATTTGGATCGTAGTCCGATGTATGCCGGTGTGATTGAAGGGATTGGTCCACGTTACTGTCCGTCAATCGAAGATAAGGTGATGCGGTTTGCTGACAAAAATAGTCATCAGATCTTTATTGAACCGGAAGGCTTAACAACAACCGAATTATATCCAAACGGGATCTCCACCAGCTTACCGTTTGATGTTCAGGTGCAGATCGTGCGTTCGATGCAAGGTTTTGAAAACGCGCATATTGTTCGTCCGGGATATGCCATTGAATATGATTTCTTTGATCCGCGTGATTTAAAACAGACCTATGAAACCAAATTTATTCAAGGGCTGTTTTTTGCCGGACAGATCAACGGGACAACGGGTTACGAAGAAGCGGCTGCACAAGGTTTGATGGCAGGTTTGAATGCGAGTTTGTATGCTCAAGAGAAAGAAGGCTGGAGTCCGCGTCGTGATCAAGCCTACATGGGCGTACTGATCGATGATCTATCAACACTCGGTACCAGCGAACCTTACCGAATGTTTACCTCGCGCGCTGAATATCGTCTGTTACTCCGAGAAGATAATGCTGACTTGCGTTTGACTGAAAAAGGTCGCGAACTTGGTTTGGTTGATGATGAACGTTGGGCTCGTTTCAACCAAAAAATCGAAAATATGGCTCTTGAGCGTCAACGCTTGAAGGATATCTGGGTCAACCCCGAATCTACAGGGGTTGAATCTCTGAATGAGATGCTCAAAACACCGATTTCCAGAGAAGCCAGCGGCGAAGATTTATTACGTCGCCCGGAAATGACCTATGATTTACTGACAAGCTTACCGCAGTATTCCCCGGCATTAGATGATCATCAGGCCGCTGAGCAGGTTGAAATTCAGGTCAAGTATGAGGGGTATATTCAGCGGCAGAAAGATGAAATCGAAAAATCACTGCGTCATGAAAATACCAAACTACCGATTGATCTCGACTATAGCCTTGTCAAAGGGTTATCGAATGAAGTGGTGCTAAAACTGAATGCGGCAAAACCGGAAACGGTTGGTATCGCATCACGTATTTCGGGTGTTACGCCGGCAGCTATTTCTATTTTGCTGGTGTATCTCAAGAAAAATGGCATGCTTAAGAAGGGAGAGGCGGCATAACATGGGGACGCTGGCAGCACGTCTGACGCAATTGATTGCACAGACAGATCTCACGGTAAGTGAACATCAGATGACGCTTTTGCTCGGATATGTCGAGCGCTTGAATAAGTGGAATAAAGCTTATAATTTGACGTCGGTTCGTGATCCGGAAGACATGTTGGTGAAACATATCATGGATAGTATCGTTGTAAGTCCTCACTTACCCGGTAATCACTTTATCGATGTCGGAACAGGGCCAGGTTTGCCCGGTATTCCACTTGCGATTATGAACCCTGATAAGTGCTTTACTCTGCTGGATAGTTTAGGAAAACGGATTCGGTTTATTAAACAGGTGATTTATGAATTGAATATTCATAACGTGACACCGGTTCAAAGCCGAGTTGAAGATTTCCAACCAGAAGATAAATTTGATGGTGTGCTCAGCAGAGCATTTGCTTCCATGGTAGATATGGTAAATTGGTGTCATCATCTCCCCAAAGCGGATGGAGGTGTTTTTTTGGCATTGAAAGGACAATTACCGCATGATGAGATAGATTCGCTTCCTGAATGGTGTTTTGTGACGGATATCCAATCTTTAGCCGTTCCTGAACTCGAAGGTGAGCGTCATCTTGTAATCTTATCGCGCAAGGAATAGACAACGAGGCATGCCGTGGGAAAAATAGTAGCAATCGCCAACCAAAAAGGCGGTGTTGGTAAAACAACGACTTGTGTCAATCTTGCCGCCTCCATGGCGGCAACGAAGCGTAAGATATTAGTGATTGATCTTGACCCGCAAGGCAACGCAACAATGGCAAGCGGTATTGATAAGTATCAGATCGATTATACCGCTTACGATTTATTAGTTGAGGAAGTTCCGTTTCAGGAAGTGGTCTGTCAAAAGACAACTGGCCGTTATCATCTGATTGCTGCAAACGGTGATGTGACGGCTGCGGAAATAAAGCTGATGGAAGTTTTTGCCCGTGAAGTCCGGCTGAAAAACGTACTCTCTTCGGTTCGTGATAACTATGATTTCATCTTTATTGATTGTCCTCCCTCTCTTAACCTCCTTACAATCAATGCGATGGCTGCTGCGGATTCTGTTTTAGTACCAATGCAATGTGAGTATTTCGCGCTTGAGGGATTAACGGCCCTGATGGATACCATTAGTAAGTTGGCAGCTGTTGTGAATAGTAATCTGAAAATCGAAGGGTTACTGAGAACGATGTACGATCCTCGTAATCGACTCTCCAATGAGGTATCCGATCAATTAAAACAGCACTTTGGTGATAAAGTGTATCGTACCGTTATCCCACGTAATGTTCGTCTTGCCGAAGCGCCAAGTCATGGTAAACCAGCAATGTATTACGATAAATATTCTGTTGGTGCCAAGGCTTACCTTGCATTAGCCGGAGAGATGTTGCGCCGAGATGAAGTCATTGCATAATCAAAAAGGAATCCGCTTACATGTCTAAACGTGGTTTAGGAAAGGGCTTGGATGCGTTGCTTTCGACAAGTTCTATGGCAAGAGAAAAGCAACAAGTAGCGACCCAGAGTCAAACTATGTCATCTGACGGCGAATTGGCTGAAATTTCTATTACCCACTTGAGACCCGGTGTATACCAACCCCGGAAAGATGTCTCTCCTGAAACCTTGGAGGAGCTATCGGCTTCGATTCAGGCGCAGGGAATTATCCAACCGATCGTAGTGCGGCCGATTGATAACGGAAATTATGAAATTATTGCCGGAGAACGGCGGTGGCGAGCTGCCAGACACGCAGGTCTCAAGCAAGTCCCTTGTTTAGTCAAACATGTGGAAGATCGTGCTGCAATTGCCATGGCCCTGATTGAGAATATTCAGCGGGAAGATCTGAACGCGATTGAAGAAGCTCAAGCGCTGGAGCGATTGCAAGACGAGTTTAAACTGACGCATCAGCAAGTTGCGGATGCGATTGGTAAATCCCGAACAACGGTGACAAATTTATTGCGCCTGAATCAGCTCGATGAGGTTGTCAAATCTTTGGTTGCTGAGAAAAAAATAGAAATGGGTCATGCGCGGGCGTTGTTGATGTTAGAGGGAGAGGCTCAGGCTGAGATTGCCAGTCAGGTCGCGAAAAAGCAGTTAACCGTTCGTCAGACAGAGCAACTGGTCAAAAAAACACTGTCACCGAAACCTGAAATACAGAAACCTATTGTAACGAATCAGGCATTGAATTTATCTGATAGATTGGGTGAAATGCTGCAGGCTAAGGTTTCTGTGAACCTTTCTGATAAAGGGCAGGGGAAAATCACCATCAGTGTTGCTGACAGCCAAGCTTTGGAAGAAATATTGCAATCATTAACTGCAAAACTAGAGTCATAACCCCATAGAATAGATGTGTTTATTTTTGCAATCATTGATTTACGTTTTATGGGTTTTTGTGATGTATCTAGAGGAATTGTAGGTCCGACTTTATTGTAAAAGGTAAAGGCGGATGTATAATCGGCCTATAGTTAACGGGTGGTAACTTATGTTAAATAAATGGTTTATTCTGTCATTTTTGTGGCAGTTAGCCTTTTTTATAGTATTCGCTACCATTGTCGGCTATGTGCTGGATGAGAAAAGTGGTATTTCCGCTTTTCTTGGGGGACTTACGTATATCGTACCTTCACTATTGGCAAATATATATATGCATAGAAAGTTGAGCCGCGAAGACAATGCGGGTCTGGATGTTGGTCGTGCATATATGGGCAATCTATACAAATTAATGATGACCGCTGGCGTTTTAGTGTTTATTTTTAGGGAAATCGACATAAATGCCGGGGTTCTTATTGTGTTTTATTGCCTAGCAAGTGTGGTGCAGTTCGTAACGTCATTTTTTTTAATCAACCGTGAATAGATAGGATATTCAATGTCTGGTTCAGGTGAAACCACTCTAACCTCTCAAGAATATATCTCTCACCACCTGACCTTTTTAAGTTCAGGCGATGGCTTTTGGAGTCTGAATATAGACTCGATGGTTATCTCTGTCCTTTTAGGGGCTGGCATGCTTTGGCTGTTTTTTCGAGTCGGAAAAAATGCGACAAGTGGTGTACCCGGAAAACTACAATGTTTCATCGAGATGCTCGTTGAATTCGTAGACGGGACTGTCAGAGATGTATTCAGCGGAAAAAGTGCGTTAATTGCTCCATTGGCGATAACCATTTTCGGATGGGTGTTCCTGATGAACTTAATGGACTTGATCCCGGTAGATTTTCTTCCTCATGCAGCAAGCTTAGTTGGAATTAATCATCTTCGTGTCGTTCCTTCTGCCGATGTCAATATTACGCTATCGATGGCGTTAGGTGTCTTTGTTTTGATTCTGTACTACAGCTTCAAAATTAAAGGACCAATCGGGTTTGCAAAAGAGCTAACACTGCAGCCATTCAATCATTGGGCATTCATTCCAATCAATTTGATTTTGGAAGGGGTGACTTTGATTTCGAAGCCGGTATCACTGGGTCTTCGTTTGTTCGGTAACATGTATGCGGGTGAATTGATCTTTATATTGATTGCCGGATTGTTACCATGGTGGTCACAGTGGGTGTTGTCAGTGCCTTGGGCTATTTTCCATATACTGATCATCACATTACAAGCATTTATCTTCATGGTATTGACGATAGTTTATCTGTCTCAAGCTTCTGAAGATCACTAATTCAACTTAATCAATCAGAAACTCAATTAGTATAAAACTTGGAGTCAATAATGGAAAACTTGAACATGGATCTGCTGTATCTTTCAGCGGCAATCATGATGGGCTTGGCAGCGATTGGTGCAGCAATTGGCATCGGTATGCTGGGGGGTAAGTATCTTGAAGGTGCTGCTCGCCAGCCAGATCTTATCCCACTTATCCGTACTCAGTTCTTTATCGTGATGGGTCTTGTGGACGCGATTCCTATGATCTCTGTCGGTCTAGGTTTGTACGTCATGTTTGCGGTTGCCGGCTAAGTTAGCACAGTAGGTTTGTGTCTATAGAATTGGCTGGTGTTTTTAATTATTTGCAAACATAGAAGGAGTCTGCGGTGAATATAAACGCAACTCTGCTAGGTCAGGCTATTGCCTTCGCTATCTTTGTTTGGTTTTGCATGAAATATGTATGGCCACCATTGATGGCAGCAATTGAAGAACGTCAGAAAAAGATTGCTGACGGTCTATCAGCTGCTGAGCGTGCTGAAAAAGACCTCGATCTAGCTAAAGCGAATGCTTCTGAACGTATCAAAGAAGCCAAGCAAGCAGCGGCTGAAGTCATTGAACAGGCGAATAAACGAAAATCACAAATTCTTGATGAAGCGAGAGATGAAGCCCTTGTTGAGCGTAATCATTTGATTGCTCAGGCTGAAGCTGAAATTGAGTCTTTGCGTATTCGTGCCAGAGATGACTTGCGTAAACAGGTTGCTACTCTTGCTGTGGCTGGAGCTGAGAAGATTCTTGAGCGTTCTATTGATAAAGATGCGCATAAAGATATTCTCGATAGCATTACTGCGAAACTTTAATTAGGGGGGCGCAAATGTCTGATTTGACAACAATAGCACGCCCCTATGCTAAAGCAGCATTTGACTTTGCGGTAGAAAAGGGGCAACTCAACGAATGGGGTGAGATGCTTACTTTTGCTGCTGAAATCACGAAGAACGAACAGATCCATGAACTACTGAGTAGTTCTATGGCTGCCGGTAAATTGGCAGACATTTTTGTTGCTATTTGTGGTGAACAGTTTGATGAATACGGTCAGAACCTGATTCGGGTGATGGCTGAAAATGGGCGCTTAAGAGCGCTCCCTGATGTTTGTGAACTGTTTTTTGTGTTGAAGAAAGAACATGAAAAACAGGTGGAAGTTGAAGTTGTTTCGGCAACGGAGCTTTCCGCAGAACAAAAAGCAGAGATCAGCAGCAAACTGGAGCAGCGCCTCGAGCGCAAAGTTCAGCTGAATTGCAGTGTAGATGAGGCCCTACTCGGTGGGGTAATTATTCGAGCCGGAGACTTAATCATCGATAACTCAGTACATGGCCGTTTGAGCCGTCTGAGCGATGTATTACAGTCTTGATGGGGATTGGAGAATGCAACTTAATTCCACGGAAATTAGCGATCTAATTAAACAGCGTATTGAACAATTCAATGTTGTTAGTGAAGCTCGCAATGAAGGTACTATCGTCTCGGTAAGCGATGGTATTATCCGCATCCACGGCCTGAAGGACGTGATGCAAGGTGAAATGATCGAATTACCGGGTGGCCGTTATGCCTTAGCACTCAACCTTGAGCGTGACTCGGTTGGTGCGGTTGTAATGGGCCCGTATGCTGACCTTAAGGAAGGCACTAAAGTTACAGGTACAGGTCGGATTCTTGAAGTACCAGTTGGCCCTGAAATGCTTGGTCGTGTGGTCAACACGCTGGGTGAGCCAATTGATGGTAAAGGTCCAATTGAAGCGAAATTAACTTCTCCAGTAGAAGTGATTGCACCTGGGGTTATCGAGCGTAAATCGGTTGATCAGCCTGTTCAAACTGGTTACAAATCTGTTGACTCAATGATTCCGATCGGTCGTGGTCAGCGTGAGTTGATTATCGGTGACCGTCAGACTGGTAAAACAGCAATGGCGATTGACTCGATTATCAACCAGAAAGATTCTGGTATTTATTCTATTTATGTTGCGATTGGACAGAAAGCTTCCACGATTGCAAACGTTGTGCGCAAGCTTGAAGAGCATGGCGCATTATCGAATACAGTCGTTGTTGTTGCTTCTGCTTCTGAATCTGCAGCACTGCAATATCTGGCGCCTTATGCTGGATGTGCAATGGGTGAATACTTCCGTGATCGTGGTGAAGATGCACTGATTGTTTATGATGATCTGTCAAAGCAAGCGGTTGCTTATCGTCAGATTTCTCTACTATTGAAGCGCCCACCAGGCCGTGAAGCATTCCCAGGGGATGTATTCTACTTACACTCTCGTTTACTTGAGCGTGCATCACGTGTCAGTGAAGGATATGTAGAAAAATTCACCAATGGTGAAGTGAAAGGTAAAACGGGTTCTTTAACTGCATTGCCTATCATTGAAACTCAAGCCGGTGACGTTTCTGCATTCGTACCGACAAACGTAATCTCGATTACAGATGGTCAGATCTTCCTGCAGACAGAATTGTTTAACGCGGGGGTTCGTCCTGCTGTTGACCCAGGTATCTCGGTATCTCGTGTGGGCGGTTCTGCTCAGACGAAAATTATCAAGAAACTCTCCGGTGGTATTCGTACCGCGCTTGCACAGTATCGTGAGTTGGCTGCGTTTGCTCAGTTCTCTTCTGATCTGGATGATACGACGAAGAGACAGCTGGATCATGGTCAGAAAGTTACTGAACTGATGAAACAGAAGCAATACTCACCAATGTCCGTCTTTGAACAGGCACTGGTTATCTTTGCTGCGGAACGTGGTTATCTTGGAGATATCGAGTTAAATCGACTCCTTGATTTTGAAGCCTCATTACTGTCGTTCGCTCGTAATCAATATGCTGATTTAGCAGCTGAGATCAACAAGACAGGTGCTTATAACGATGACATCGAAGCACAGCTGAAGAAGCTGGTCGATGAGTTTAAAGCAACTCAAACTTGGTAATCAAAGTCGGTGGCTTGATTGCCACCAACTAATGGAGAGTGACGATGGCCGGCGCAAAAGAGATACGTAGTAAAATCGGGAGTGTGAAAAGCACCCAGAAGATTACGAAAGCGATGGAAATGGTAGCGGCTTCTAAAATGCGTCGTAGTCAAGATGCAATGGAGTCTTCCCGTCCATACGCGGAAACAATGCGTAAAGTGATCGGTCATGTGGCAAACGCAAATCTGGAATATCGTCATCCGTATCTGGAAGAGCGTGAAGCCAAACGTGTTGGTTATATCATCATTTCTACTGATCGTGGATTGTGTGGTGGTTTGAACATTAACTTGTTTAAAAAAGCCCTACTGGATATGACATCCTGGTCAGAGAAGAATGTTGACGTTGATTTGGCTGTGATCGGTTCAAAAGCGACAACATTTTTCAATAACAGCGGCGCAAAAGTTGCGGCTCAGACTTCTGGATTAGGAGATGCTCCATCTCTGGAAGACTTGATCGGCTCTGTTAATGTGATGCTGAAAAAATATGATGAAGGTGAGTTGGATCGCCTCTATGTTGTGTTTAACCGTTTTGTAAACACCATGGTGCAAGAACCAACGATCGATCAATTGCTACCTTTGCCTAAATCAGACAGTAAAGAAGTAAAGCGTGAGCATTCATGGGATTACCTCTATGAACCTGAACCAAAACCTCTACTTGATATGTTGTTGCAACGTTATATAGAGTCTCAGGTTTATCAAGGGGTAGTGGAGAATCTTGCTTGTGAGCAAGCGGCTCGAATGGTTGCTATGAAAGCTGCAACTGATAATGCGGGTAACCTGATTGAAGATCTGGAACTTGTGTATAACAAAGCGCGTCAAGCTGCGATTACACAAGAACTGTCGGAAATCGTGGGCGGCGCAGCTGCGGTTTAAGTGAAGGTCAAATAAATAGTTTAGAGGATTAACGATGGCTACAGGTAAGATCGTACAGATCATTGGTGCAGTAGTCGACGTAGAGTTCCCACAGAGTGATGTACCTAGTGTTTACGATGCTCTGAATGTTGTCGATGCTAAAGAACGTTTGGTTCTTGAAGTACAACAACAACTAGGCGGTGGCGTGATTCGCGCCATCGTTATGGGTAGCTCGGATGGTTTACGTCGTGGAATGACAGTAGAAAATACTGGCGCTCCAATCTCAGTACCTGTCGGTACTAAAACGTTAGGTCGTATCATGAACGTTTTAGGTGATGCGATTGACGAACGTGGTGATATCGGTGCAGAAGTCATGTACTCAATTCACCGTGAAGCGCCAAGCTACGAAGAACAGTCAAATTCGACTGAGCTTTTAGAAACAGGTGTTAAGGTTATTGACTTGATTTGCCCGTTTGCAAAAGGGGGTAAAATCGGTCTGTTCGGTGGTGCTGGTGTTGGTAAGACCGTCAACATGATGGAGCTGATCAATAACATCGCACTGCAACACTCAGGTTTGTCTGTATTCGCAGGGGTTGGTGAGCGTACTCGTGAAGGGAACGATTTCTACTTCGAGATGCAGGAAGCAGGTGTTGTAAACATCGAAAACCCTGAAGAATCTAAGGTAGCGATGGTTTATGGTCAGATGAATGAACCACCAGGTAACCGTCTGCGTGTTGCCCTGACTGGTTTGACAATGGCCGAGAAGTTCCGTGACGAAGGTCGTGATGTACTTCTGTTTATCGATAACATTTACCGTTATACATTGGCGGGAACAGAAGTTTCAGCCCTATTGGGTCGGATGCCTTCCGCGGTAGGTTATCAGCCGACACTGGCAGAAGAAATGGGTGTGCTACAAGAACGTATCACGTCAACCAAAACAGGTTCTATCACGTCTGTACAGGCGGTATATGTACCTGCGGATGACTTGACTGACCCATCTCCGGCGACAACATTTGCTCACTTGGATGCGACGGTTGTATTGAACCGTAACATCGCGGCAATGGGTTTGTATCCAGCGATTGACCCGCTAGATTCAACGTCTCGTCAGCTTGATCCACTCGTTGTTGGTCAAGAACATTACGACGTTGCTCGTGGTGTTCAGTCAACACTTCAACGCTATAAAGAGTTGAAAGATATCATTGCGATTCTGGGTATGGATGAGCTTTCTGAAGATGATAAGCTGGTTGTTGCTCGTGCACGTAAGATCGAGCGTTTCCTGACTCAGCCTTACCACGTTGCTGAAGTATTTACTGGTGACCCAGGGATTTACGTCCCTCTGAAAGAAACCCTACGTGGTTTCAAAGGTCTCCTTTCCGGTGAATATGATGACGTTCCTGAACAAGCGTTTATGTACTGCGGTGCAATTGATGACGCTGTTGAGAATGCGAAGAAGCTATAAGGCTGACTAGGAGGCGATATGGCATCAATACCCTTTCATCTGGATGTGGTCAGTGCTGAGAAGAAAATTTTCTCTGGCATGGTTGAAACATTTCAGGTGACCGGTAGCGAAGGTGAACTTGGTATTTACCATGGTCACGCACCGCTTCTGACCGCTATAAAGCCTGGTATGGTGCGTATTGTGAAGCAGCACGGCCACGAAGAAATCATTTATGTTTCTGGTGGTATAGTGGAAGTTCAGGCAAGTACCTCTACGGTACTGGCTGATACAGCCATTCGTGGTGAAGATCTAGACGCAGCAAAGGCGGAAGAAGCCAAGCGTCATGCTGAAGAAAATATTCAGAATCAGCAAGGCGGTATGGACTTCGCGCAGGCGGCCAGTGAACTGGCTAAAGCCATTGCTAAGCTACGAGTAATCGAGCTGGTTAAAAAACGTCGTTAAACCATTTATGACGTTCAAAAAGGCGACTTCAGGTCGCCTTTTTTGTTTCCCTTCAAAAATTATTGCTGATGATTTAACTATTGGGGGTTTCCCATATAAAATCAGAAGTCTCCTTCCGATTAAATATAAAGGTAGTCCATGAAATTCAGTGCCGTGATTTTGGCCGCGGGAAAAGGAACCCGGATGTATTCTCAGTTACCCAAGGTTCTCCATACGTTGGCAGGCAAACCGATGGTAAAACATGTGATTGATACATGTCAGGGGATTGGTGTTCAGCAAATTCACCTTGTTTATGGCCATGGTGGGGAGTTGATGCAACAACAACTTTCAACTGAATCCGTCAATTGGGTACTGCAGTCGCAGCAATTGGGAACAGGACATGCGGTTGATCAGGCGGCTCCGTATTTTCAGGACGATGAGCAGATCATTGTTTTGTATGGTGATGTGCCGTTGATTTCGGAAGAGACGATCGACAATTTGCTCTCTTCACAGCCACAAGGTGGGATCGGGTTATTAACCGTCGTATTAGACAATCCTACAGGATATGGACGAATTATCCGTCAAAACGATGCTGTGACTGCCATTGTTGAGCAGAAAGATGCCTCAGAAGCTGAACTGGCGATCCAAGAAGTGAATACCGGTGTGTTGGTGGCTTCAGGAAAAGATCTCAAACGCTGGCTATCAGGTTTAGAAAATAATAATGTTCAAGGTGAATATTATCTAACGGATGTTATTGCGGCAGCCCATGCGGAAGGAAGAGCGATTCAAGCCGTTCATCCGATTGATTCAATGGAAGTGGAAGGCGTGAATGATCGTGTTCAGTTGTCTCGGTTGGAAAGAGCTTATCAGAATTCGTTGGCGAATAAACTCTTAACGCAAGGGGTTATGCTTCGGGATCCGGCTCGGTTTGATCTCCGGGGACAGTTACAGTGTGGTTATGATGTCGAAATTGATGTCAATGTTGTTATCGAAGGCAGTGTTTCGCTGGGAAACAATGTGATTATCGGTGCCGGTTCGGTATTGAAAGATTGTGAGATTGATGACAACACCATTATTCGTCCGTACAGCGTTATTGAGGGGGCGACGGTCGGAGAAATGTGTACCGTCGGGCCGTTTACTCGGTTGAGACCGGGTGCTGAGTTAAAAGATGATGCGCATGTCGGTAATTTTGTCGAAGTTAAAAATGCACGGTTAGGCCAAGGCTCGAAAGCTAATCATCTCACTTATCTGGGTGATGCTGAAATCGGTGATCGCGTAAACGTTGGTGCGGGTGTGATTACTTGTAATTATGATGGTGCCAATAAACATAAAACAGTGATTGGTGACGATGTATTTGTCGGGTCTGACAGTCAGCTGGTGGCACCGGTCACGGTTGGAGATGGTGCGACTATTGGAGCAGGGACGACATTAACCCGAAATGTGGCTCAGGGAGAATTAGTGATTACCCGAGCGAAAGAACGTCGGGTTGAAGGTTGGCAAAGACCCGAGAAAAACAAATCCTAATTCACAAGAGATACTGTTTAGAAACTAATCGTAGTTAGAAACCAACCATAGCTAGAAATCAGTGCTCGCCAGACATGAATAAAAGAAAAGGCTCCTGAAAGGAGCCTTTTTCGTCAGGGTATCAATTTGATTAGCGGACGCGTTCAAAAATAGTTGCGATTCCCTGGCCCATCCCGATACACATAGTTGCCAACCCAAACTGGGCATCCTGATGTTCCATCACATGTAATAGTGTTGTCGATATTCTGGCACCTGAACATCCCAGCGGGTGACCCAATGCAATCGCACCGCCCCATAAATTCACTTTATCATCAAAGCTATCCGTCAGTTCAAAGTGCTGGATACAAGAAAGAGCTTGTGCTGCAAAGGCTTCATTCAGTTCGATGATGTCAATATCGTGCAAAGATAATCCGGCTCTGTTCAGTGCTTTTCGGGTTGCAGGGACGGGGCCTATTCCCATCACTGAAGGTTCACATCCTGCGACCGCCATTGCCCGAATCTTTGCGCGAATGGGTAATCCGAGTTGCTGTGCTTTTTCTTCTGTCATGACAACCATTGCTGACGCTCCGTCTGATAAGGCAGAAGAACTTCCGGCGGTTACGGTTCCGTTTGCTGGGTCGAAAACAGGTTTGAGCGATGCAAGGGAATCGAGCGAGGCATCACGACGAATGACTTCGTCCTCTTGCAGCGCAATCAGCGCACCTTGTTCATCGTGGCCTTGCGTTGGTACGATTTCCCGTTGAAATAACTTTTTCTCGGTTGCCTGTGCCGCTCTTTGATGAGAGCGTAAAGCAAATTGATCTTGAGCCTCTCGACTGATGTGGTTTTGTTTGGCCAACATTTCTGCGGTCAAACCCATCATCCCGGCAGCTTTCGCCGCATGTTTACTAAGGCCGGGATGCATATCAATCCCATGCGTCATCGGGACATGACCCATATGTTCCACCCCACCGATGAGACAAATATCAGCGTCTCCGGCAGAAACAGATCTCGCGGCATCGTGTAGAGCCTGCATCGACGAACCACACAGGCGATTCACCGTGACTGCGCCTATTTCAAATGGCAGTCCGGCTAAAACAGCGGCATTGCGCGCAATATTCATTCCCTGTTCTAGCGTTTGTTGAACACATCCCCAATAAATGTCTTCGATTTCTGTAACCGGGATTTGTGGGTTACGTTGAATCAGTGATTGCATCAAATGTGCGGACAGTGTTTCTGCACGAGTATGGCGGAACACGCCTTCTTTTGAACGGCCCATTGGTGTGCGGATACAATCAACGATCACTGCTTGCTTACTCATACACTTACCCTCTCTCTGATGCTGATTTTTCATGGTGGATAGGATAGAAATCCCTGGCCTCACGAACCATGACTTCGAGAGATTTCGGTACCTGATAGAGTTCTCCTAAACGTTGGTATGACTGAGTCGTTTGAATATATTGTGCAATACCGATGGTATCCAGATAGCGACAAACACCGCCTCTGAATAGTGGGAAACCAAGTCCATATACGAGGGCGATATCAGCTTCTGCGGGTGAGAAAATAATCTTTTCTTCCATACAGAGAATGACTTCATTCATCATCGGAATCATCATCCGATCCATAATCATTTGCTGATCCGTCACAGGCTGTGGCTCTCCCGATGCGTAGACAAGCGGATAAATGTCCGGTGATAACACTTTCTGGCTCTTGCCGCGTTTATCCGTATGGTACTGATAGAAGCCTTCACCGGTTTTCTGACCGAATTTCTTCGCCTTATAAAGTTGGGTAATGATGTTATTCGAGGATGCTTTCATCCTTTCGGGATAAGCTTGGCAAATCACTTGTTGAGCGTGATATGCGATATCGATACCGACGACATCGAGTAAATAGGCCGGTCCCATTGGCCAACCAAAATCCTTTTCCATGATTTTATCAATCTGGACGAAGTCATATCCTTCATCAAGCAACTGACAAAAGGCCAGAAAATAAGGAAACAGAACGCGGTTGACAAAAAATCCGGGACAATCGTTAACGACAATGGGCGATTTTCCCATCTGGGCTGCAAAAGCAACCACTGCCGAAATCGTTTCTTCACTGGTTTCTTTACCGCGAATAATTTCAACCAGCGGCATTTTATGCACCGGATTGAAAAAATGCATCCCACAGAACTTTTCAGGTCTTGAGAGTTCGGTAGCTAATTGAGTAATCGGAATCGTTGAGGTATTTGACGTCAGAATGGTATTTGGCGAGACTTTTTCTTCCAGCTCTTTCAGGACTGACGATTTGATTTTAGGGTTTTCGACCACGGCTTCAACCACGATATCGACCTCTTCTATACCGGCATAGTTGAGTGTCGGGCGGATCGATGCAAGCGTGTTGGCCATATCTCTCGGAGACAGTTTGCCTCTCCTAACGCCTTGCTCCAAAAGTTGGGTGGTATGATCCATTCCCAATTTCAGAGAGTCAGGAACGATATCTTTTAAAATGGCCGGAATCCCTTTTATTGCGGATTGATAAGCAATACCGCCTCCCATGACACCAGCACCAATCACAGCACTATGATTGGTTGCATGGGAGAGTGACTGTTTGGCTTTTTTGGCGAGACCTTTAATATACTGGTCATTGAGATAAATACTGACCAGAGCGGTTGCCTGATCTGATTTCGCGAGTGTGACAAAGTTCTTCCGTTCAATATTAAGCGCTTCATCTCTGTGTAGTGTGGCTGAAGATTCAATGGTCTCAATCGCCAGGAAAGGTGCCATGTAGTGATGGCTTACTTTTTGGTGAGTCATTCCTTTGGCTGTAGAGAAAACCATCAAACTTTCGACGGGTGATAAAGAAAGCGGTGCACATTTTTCCTGACGTATTTTTTTCCAGTCAATCCGACAGTGAATCGCATCATCCAGCGTTCTTTTTGCCGTTTCGAGGAGTGCTTCTTCAGTTGTGATTGCATCGACCAATCCGATAGAGAGGGCGTGTTCAGCATTGAATATTTTGGCCTGAACAATCGCTTCTAAGGCGTTATCTGCACCGACTAATCTTGGCAGACGAACACAGCCGCCAAATCCGGGCATTATCCCGAGTCTTGTTTCGGGTAAGCCTATTTTTGTTGATCGGGCGGCAACCCGAAAATCAGTTGCGAGTACACACTCACATCCGCCTCCAAGGGCATATCCGCGTAGTGCTGAGACTGTCGGTACCGGCAAATCCTCAAGTTTACAGAATATTTGGTTGGCATAGTGAAGCCATTGCTCCAACTCATCACTTGGATATTGGAACAAGCTTAAAAACTCATTGATATCGGCTCCGACAATGAAACTTTCTTTATCGGATGTCAGTACTAAGCCTTTGAGTCCCGGAAAGCCTTGGATTGCATCCAATGCTTTATCCAGATAGCCCAGCGTCGCCGTATCAAGGGTATTGACCGACAGAGGTGTGCAAAACTGCAGCTCAAGGATACCACCTTCTATTTCCTTTACCTGCAATGTCTTTGATTGAAAGATCATGAATTATCTCCTGACATGCATTTGTCCTAAGCCAACTGGTACGATGACTTTGTTAGTATTCGAAAAGTGTGGTCATAAGTTGAGATAACTGCAATAAATGGAAAGATAAATTCCGTTTTTTTAGATCCGCAGCACTTTTCTTTATGGTCGTGCTAGACTGTGGCAATTCTCTGATTTGATGTGATTCTGAATATTGAATGAATGATCAGCCTTATGCAGTTCCGGCAATTCCGGTCCGTTATGACGAAGAGATCAAGAAAAGTCTGTTTATGACTTTTCTTCAGCATACGCCGGGGATTGAATCATCCAAGAGCTTTATTGAGCAGATTAAACATCAGTACCCTGATGCCAGACATCATTGTTGGGCTTTTGTCGCCGGACGACCGGAGGATTCAATGAAATGGGGATTTAGTGATGATGGCGAACCATCCGGAACGGCAGGGAAGCCGATTTTAGCGCAGTTGTCGGGGGCACACGTCGGAGAAATTACCGCGGTAGTGGTTCGCTACTATGGTGGTGTTAAGCTGGGAACCGGTGGTCTAGTTAAAGCTTATGGTGGCGGTGTTCAGCAAGCGCTTAAGCAACTTCAAACTATCGAAAAAAAAATCACCAAGAGATTAAACTTGGCGCTAGACTATGGGTTGATTCCTTTGGCTCAATCCGTTATTCAGCAATTTGGTGCTCAGGCGCTAGAAGCACAGTACCTTCAGCGGGTTGTTATCACGATTGAGATTGAAATTCGATATATTGATGAGTTTATACAAGTGATAACCAATAAAAGTAGTGCAAGAGTTCTCGTAAGTTCAGATGATGAACTAATCAACTAAGGTTAGAATCAGCCATACCATCATGCAATTTCGTTCTATTATCCGTATCGTCGGATTACTCCTTGCCTTATTCAGTGTTTCTATGCTGGCGCCTGCGCTGGTGGCTTTGATCTATCGTGATGGTGCCGGCGTTTCGTTTGTGACGACTTTTTTCGTTTTGCTCCTTTGCGGTGCTGTTATCTGGTTTCCGAATCGTAATCATAAACATGAATTGAAATCTCGTGATGGTTTTTTGATTGTCGTTTTATTCTGGACCGTAATTGGGAGTGCCGGGGCGATTCCATTTTTTATTTCGGATAATCCGAATATTTCTTTGACGGATTCTTTTTTTGAATCTTTTTCAGCTCTGACAACCACCGGAGCGACCGTTATCGTCGGCTTAGATGAGCTTCCTAAAGCCATTTTGTTCTATCGGCAGTTTCTACAGTGGTTCGGTGGGATGGGGATTATTGTCCTAGCCGTTGCGATTCTTCCTGTTCTTGGGATCGGTGGGATGCAGCTCTATCGGGCTGAAATCCCCGGTCCTGTGAAAGATACCAAAGTCACGCCACGAATTGCAGAAACCGCGAAAGCGCTTTGGTATATCTATCTAGGAATCACGCTCATCTGTGCTTTTCTGTATTGGCTTGCGGGGATGACTTTCTTTGATGCGATATGCCATAGTTTCTCTACGATTGCGATCGGTGGGTTTTCTACGCATGATGCCAGTATGGGGTATTTCAATAGTCAGGCCATTAACCTGATAACGGTTGTTTTCCTGCTGATCTCTTCTTGTAATTTTACGTTACATTATGCGGCCTTTGCTTCCGGCGGTATCCATCCCAAGCTTTACTGGAAAGATTATGAATTCAGAACGTTTTTGTTTATTCAGGCGATCCTGTTTGTCACTTGTTTTTCTGTTTTACTGCTTCATCAGCAATCCGGTTCAGTCGCTGAAGTGTTTGATAAAGCACTATTTCAGAGTGTCTCCGTTTCAACCACGGCCGGATTCACGACCACGGGGTTTTCTGACTGGCCACTTTTTTTACCGGTATTGTTGCTCTTCTCTTCATTTATTGGCGGGTGTGCCGGGTCTACGGGCGGTGGATTGAAAGTGATTCGGATTCTGCTATTGACCTTGCAAGGTGGGCGAGAGATGAAACGTCTTGTTCATCCTCGGGCCATTTATCCAATTAAGCTCGGAGATAAAGCTTTGTCTCCACGAGTTATTGATGCCGTATGGGGGTTCTTTTCCACCTATACGCTGGTTTTCGTTTTATGTATGTTGGCTTTAATCGCGACAGGGATGGAAGAGTTAAGTGCATTTTCGGCTGTTGCAGCGACACTCAATAACCTTGGTCCGGGGCTGGGAGAAGTTGCTGTCCACTTTGGTGATATTAATGATAAAGCAAAGTGGATTCTGATTATTTCGATGTTATTTGGGCGATTAGAAATCTTTACATTGCTTGTTCTATTCACTCCTGCATTTTGGCGTAATTAAGAGGAATACTTGTGAAGAAAGTTCTCTGTCTGTATTCAACCCGAGAAGGACAGACCAAAAAAATTGTTGAACATATTATCGCGCAGCTTGAAAACTATCAGTGTGAGTATGTTGATTTACATCTGAACCCAAAACTCAATTTGGCGCTTTACGATAAAGTATTAGTCGGTGCTTCGATTCGCTATGGTCGATTGAACAAAGCACTTTATCAATTTATCGATCAACATCATCAACAGTTAGATGAATCAGAAGCTGCTTTTATTTGTGTCAACTTGACCGCGCGAAAAGAAGAACAGAAAAAAGATACACCGGAAGGGAGTGCTTACATTCAGACTTTTTTACGTAAATCTCTCTGGCAACCTCAAATGATCGGTGTTTTTGCGGGGGCATTACGTTATCCAAGATATCGTTTTTTTGATCGGTTCATGATTCGATTCATTATGAAGATGACTGGTGGTGAAACCGATACATCAAAAGAAGTCGAATATACAAACTGGAATAAAGTTGAAATTTTTGCACAAGCATTTAAAAATTTGTAGATAAAACAAGCTGATTGAATGAAATATACCCACAAACAGGTGTGTTCATCGTTGTTTTAAAAAAACTTGCAAAAAAGGCTTGCCAATCGAAAGGCGATGCCTATAATGCCCCTCGCTGACACGGGATAGCGGAGAGAAATCCCCATCTGTGTCAGCCCGGTCTTCACCGAAAAATAAATCTGAAAAAAGTGTTTGACACCAAGATTTATCTCGTTAGAATGGCCGCCTCTTCGAACGGAGAACGTTTTGAAGAATCGCTCTTTAACAATATAGACCAATCAATCTGTGTGGGCACTCGTCGATAAATATCCAATAAGATTTTATCAATGAATCGAGTGACCAATATCAAGTTGGAAAGCAGTTTACTGTTATCTGACAAGAGCACAGTCAATTCAACATTACTTATGTAATGTCACTTTTTGCTTCTGTTTTTTTAAAAGCGGAGACGAAAAGCAGTATTCATTGAGCCGACACTTCGGTGTCACAAAAACTTTAATTGAAGAGTTTGATCATGGCTCAGATTGAACGCTGGCGGCAGGCCTAACACATGCAAGTTGAGCGGTAACAGAAAGAAGCTTGCTTCTTTGCTGACGAGCGGCGGACGGGTGAGTAAAGCCTGGGAAATTGCCCTGATGTGGGGGATAACCATTGGAAACGATGGCTAATACCGCATAACGTCTACGGACCAAAGAGGGGGACCTTCGGGCCTCTCGCGTCGGGATATGCCCAGGTGGGATTAGCTAGTTGGTGAGGTAAAGGCTCACCAAGGCGACGATCTCTAGCTGGTCTGAGAGGATGATCAGCCACACTGGAACTGAGACACGGTCCAGACTCCTACGGGAGGCAGCAGTGGGGAATATTGCACAATGGGCGCAAGCCTGATGCAGCCATGCCGCGTGTATGAAGAAGGCCTTCGGGTTGTAAAGTACTTTCAGCAGTGAGGAAGGATATAGCTTTAATAGAGTTATATTTTGACGTTAGCTGCAGAAGAAGCACCGGCTAACTCCGTGCCAGCAGCCGCGGTAATACGGAGGGTGCGAGCGTTAATCGGAATTACTGGGCGTAAAGCGCATGCAGGTGGTTTTTTAAGTCAGATGTGAAAGCCCGGGGCTTAACCCCGGAGTTGCATTTGAAACTGGGAGGCTAGAGTACTGTAGAGGGGGGTAGAATTTCAGGTGTAGCGGTGAAATGCGTAGAGATCTGAAGGAATACCGGTGGCGAAGGCGGCCCCCTGGACAGATACTGACACTCAGATGCGAAAGCGTGGGGAGCAAACAGGATTAGATACCCTGGTAGTCCACGCCGTAAACGATGTCTACTTGGAGGTTGTGGCCTTGAGCCGTGGCTTTCGGAGCTAACGCGTTAAGTAGACCGCCTGGGGAGTACGGTCGCAAGATTAAAACTCAAATGAATTGACGGGGGCCCGCACAAGCGGTGGAGCATGTGGTTTAATTCGATGCAACGCGAAGAACCTTACCTACTCTTGACATCCTCAGAAGAGACTGGAGACAGTCTTGTGCCTTCGGGAACTGAGAGACAGGTGCTGCATGGCTGTCGTCAGCTCGTGTTGTGAAATGTTGGGTTAAGTCCCGCAACGAGCGCAACCCTTATCCTTGATTGCCAGCACTTCGGGTGGGAACTTCAGGGAGACTGCCGGTGATAAACCGGAGGAAGGTGGGGACGACGTCAAGTCATCATGGCCCTTACGAGTAGGGCTACACACGTGCTACAATGGCGTATACAGAGGGTTGCCAACTTGCGAAAGTGAGCGAATCCCAAAAAGTACGTCGTAGTCCGGATTGGAGTCTGCAACTCGACTCCATGAAGTCGGAATCGCTAGTAATCGTGGATCAGAATGCCACGGTGAATACGTTCCCGGGCCTTGTACACACCGCCCGTCACACCATGGGAGTGGGCTGCAAAAGAAGCAGGTAGTTTAACCTTCGGGAGGACGCTTGCCACTTTGTGGTTCATGACTGGGGTGAAGTCGTAACAAGGTAGCGCTAGGGGAACCTGGCGCTGGATCACCTCCTTACGAAAAGATATTTGAGATGAGTGTCCACACAGATTGATTTGGTTTATGTAGAGTGCATTGCAATATGATTTTTCTTAGTTCGAGGAAGGCAATTGACGAAGGAAGGCGTTTACTGTTGTAAACAACTGACTGAGGATAAGCCGTCTGACACGGAAATAAGAGAAAGCATGAAGCAAGAAATTGTCCCGTTCGTCTAGAGGCCTAGGACACCGCCCTTTCACGGCGGTAACAGGGGTTCGACTCCCCTACGGGATACCACTTCCCTAGTGAAGTCTGGGTCGTTAGCTCAGCTGGTAGAGCAGTTGGCTTTTAACCAATTGGTCACAGGTTCGAATCCTGTACGACCCACCATTTTCCTTCTGTTTGGGGAAACGCCTGAAAGTGGGCGATTAGCTCAGTTGGGAGAGCACCTGCCTTACAAGCAGGGGGTCACTGGTTCGAACCCGGTATCGCCCACCACTTTCTAACTATTTTTGGCTCGACGACTCAAACCAGCGGTTTTAACCGATGTGGTTCGATTTTGTGGCGCTGAAAGTCATTAGAAAGTGTTGCTTGAAGTAACAAGTATTGCACTTTGCTCTTTAACAATTTGGAAAGCTGACAAAATAATGTGTGTTTCTTTGGAAACAGACGATTATTTGTAAAAGTTCTCAATACTTTCTCGAAAGAGAAAGACCAACACAATCAAGTGTTCTTGGAATGACACAATTTAGTGTCTATTCAATTGAGTCCGGCAAAACCAGTCTCTCGCTCATGTAAAATAATGAGAGACACCTAGGTTACTGATAATGCAGCTCGAAACTTCTTCGGGTTGTATGGTTAAGTGACTAAGCGTACACGGTGGATGCCTTGGCAGTCAGAGGCGATGAAGGACGTACTAACTTGCGATAAGCGTAGATGAGGCAGTAAGAGCCACTTGAATCTACGATTTCCGAATGGGGAAACCCACATGCAGCAGCATGTATCATCAGGTGAATACATAGCCTGATGAGGCGAACCGGGAGAACTGAAACATCTAAGTACCCCGAGGAAAAGAAATCAACCGAGATTCCGACAGTAGCGGCGAGCGAAATCGGAGTAGCCCTTAAGCTTTTACAGCGTTAGGTGAAGTGTCTGGAAAGGCACGCGATAGAGGGTGATAGCCCCGTAACCGACGGCGTTGTTTAAGTGAAAACGAGTAAGGCGGGACACGTGATATCCTGTCTGAAGATGGGGGGACCATCCTCCAAGGCTAAATACTCCTGACTGACCGATAGTGAACCAGTACCGTGAGGGAAAGGCGAAAAGAACCCCTGTGAGGGGAGTGAAATAGAACCTGAAACCGTGTACGTACAAGCAGTAGGAGCACCTTCGTGGTGTGACTGCGTACCTTTTGTATAATGGGTCAGCGACTTATATTCAGTGGCAAGGTTAACCGATTAGGGGAGCCGTAGCGAAAGCGAGTGTTAACTGCGCGTTTAGTCTCTGGATATAGACCCGAAACCGAGTGATCTAGCCATGGGCAGGTTGAAGGTTGAGTAACATCAACTGGAGGACCGAACCGACTAATGTTGAAAAATTAGCGGATGACTTGTGGCTAGGGGTGAAAGGCCAATCAAACTCGGAGATAGCTGGTTCTCCCCGAAAGCTATTTAGGTAGCGCCTCGGACGAATACTACTGGGGGTAGAGCACTGTTAAGGCTAGGGGGTCATCCCGACTTACCAACCCTTTGCAAACTCCGAATACCAGTAAGTACTATCCGGGAGACACACGGCGGGTGCTAACGTCCGTCGTGGAGAGGGAAACAACCCAGACCGCCAGCTAAGGTCCCAAATTACAGCTAAGTGGGAAACGATGTGGGAAGGCTCAGACAGCTAGGATGTTGGCTTAGAAGCAGCCATCATTTAAAGAAAGCGTAATAGCTCACTAGTCGAGTCGGCCTGCGCGGAAGATGTAACGGGGCTAAGCTGTAAACCGAAGCTGCGGCAATGCGATTTATCGCATTGGGTAGGGGAGCGTTCTGTAAGCCGTTGAAGGTGTGTTGTAAAGCATGCTGGAGGTATCAGAAGTGCGAATGCTGACATGAGTAACGACAAGGGGGGTGAAAAACCTCCCCGCCGGAAGACCAAGGGTTCCTGTCCAACGTTAATCGGGGCAGGGTAAGTCGACCCCTAAGGCGAGGCTGAAAAGCGTAGTCGATGGGAAACGGGTTAATATTCCCGTACTTGTTGTGAATGCGATGGGGGGACGGAGAAGGCTAGGTGGGCCTGGCGACGGTCGTCCAGGTTCAAGTGCGTAGGCTGTAGAGTTAGGCAAATCCGGCTCTACAATAGGCTGAGACACGATGTCGAGCATCTACGGATGTGAAGTCATTGATGCCATGCTTCCGGGAAAAGCCTCTAAGCTTCAGTTCACAAGAAATCGTACCCCAAACCGACACAGGTGGTCGGGTAGAGAATACCAAGGCGCTTGAGAGAACTCGGGTGAAGGAACTAGGCAAAATGGTACCGTAACTTCGGGAGAAGGTACGCTCTTGACGGTGAAGTCCCTTGCGGATGGAGCTGATGAGAGTCGCAGATACCAGGTGGCTGCAACTGTTTATTAAAAACACAGCACTGTGCAAAATCGTAAGATGACGTATACGGTGTGACGCCTGCCCGGTGCCGGAAGGTTAATTGATGGGGTTAGACTACGGTCGAAGCTCTTGATCGAAGCCCCGGTAAACGGCGGCCGTAACTATAACGGTCCTAAGGTAGCGAAATTCCTTGTCGGGTAAGTTCCGACCTGCACGAATGGCGTAATGATGGCCACGCTGTCTCCACCCGAGACTCAGTGAAATTGAAATCGCTGTGAAGATGCAGTGTACCCGCGGCTAGACGGAAAGACCCCGTGAACCTTTACTACAGCTTGGCACTGAACATTGAGCCTACATGTGTAGGATAGGTGGGAGGCTTTGAAGCAGTCACGCTAGTGATTGTGGAGCCGACCTTGAAATACCACCCTTGTATGTTTGATGTTCTAACTTGGCCCCATTATCTGGGGTGAGGACAGTGCCTGGTGGGTAGTTTGACTGGGGCGGTCTCCTCCCAAAGAGTAACGGAGGAGCACGAAGGTGGGCTAATCACGGTTGGACATCGTGAGGTTAGTGCAATGGCATAAGCCCGCTTAACTGCGAGAGTGACGGCTCGAGCAGGTGCGAAAGCAGGTCATAGTGATCCGGTGGTTCTGAATGGAAGGGCCATCGCTCAACGGATAAAAGGTACTCCGGGGATAACAGGCTGATACCGCCCAAGAGTTCATATCGACGGCGGTGTTTGGCACCTCGATGTCGGCTCATCACATCCTGGGGCTGAAGTCGGTCCCAAGGGTATGGCTGTTCGCCATTTAAAGTGGTACGCGAGCTGGGTTTAGAACGTCGTGAGACAGTTCGGTCCCTATCTGCCGTGGGCGTTGGAGAATTGAAAGGGGCTGCTCCTAGTACGAGAGGACCGGAGTGGACGAACCTCTGGTGTTCGGGTTGTGATGCCAATCGCATTGCCCGGTAGCTAAGTTCGGAATCGATAACCGCTGAAAGCATCTAAGCGGGAAGCGAGCCTTGAGATGAGTTCTCCCTGGCGCTTAAAGCGTCCTGAAGGGTTGTTCGAGACTAGAACGTTGATAGGCAGGGTGTGTAAGCGCTGTGAGGCGTTGAGCTAACCTGTACTAATTGCCCGTGAGACTTAACCATACAACACCGAAGGGGTTTTAGGGCTCAGTAAGAGACTTGATTGTGTAGAGAGAATCAGCTTTTCGAATTGAAAGAATTTGCTTGGCGACGATAGCGTTTTGGACCCACCTGACTCCATGCCGAACTCAGTCGTGAAACGAAACAGCGCCGATGGTAGTGTGGGGTCTCCCCATGTGAGAGTAGGACATCGCCAGGCTTTAATTTATCGTTTGTCTACTGAAGCTTGATGCTTTTGATAGCTGCGATGCTCATGTGCACTTGCACACTGCGCGTCTCACTTCAAAATCCTCAGCGCACAGCGACAAGCGTCTCAATAAAGCAATGAGATTGTAAGACTTTATTGAGAGGCAGTTATTTGTGGAGCGGTAGTTCAGTTGGTTAGAATACCGGCCTGTCACGCCGGGGGTCGCGGGTTCGAGTCCCGTCCGCTCCGCCACTTATTTGAAACCTTGGTAGTGATACCAAGGTTTTTTTGTATTTGGCGTAAAGACCGATTCCTATTGTTTCATCGATAGTCCGAGTAGTGCGGTCGTTCAGTGGGTTAGCCTTCTTTTTAAAAACAGTGGCCTGTCACGCTGCCGTGAGGCAATCGCGGGTTCGAGTCCTGTCCGCTTATCCGTAAAGAGAAGGCCACTTATACCAATCGCACTAATTAATTGGTCAACATGGTCCAATCTCTAAAGCAGAGTGAAATGACCCTGCTTTTGTCTGCACAAAAACGATTCCAAGCACTACACAGCTTGTCGACAATATCGTCATAACATTCAAAACACCTATTGGCTATTTCGTTCTGACGTAACCAACTCCATACCTGCTCTATTGGATTCAGTTCCGGTGAATAGGACGGTATATGAATGATAGTCACGTTCTTGAATGAATCGGCAAGATAACTTTGATGCCAACTGGCTTGATCCATGATGACGACAGCATGTTTGTCCGTGGGTGTTGATTGAGAAATGAGCCTGAGTTGCTCTTTCATTGCTTCCATGTTGCTCATCGGCACAACAATAGCTTCAGTTTCTCCGGTATTAACGCACACCGCTCCAAAGAGGTACGCATACTCAAATTGCTGTTGTTGTACCGCTCTGGGGCGAGTCCCTTTTTCTGCCCATATTCGGGTGGTTGTGTTGCGCTGGCCAAATCTGGCTTCATCTTGAAACCAGATTTGAACATCTTTTAAAGCCACATGTCCTGGGATCTTAAGGATCGTTTCGATTTGGAATTTTTTTAAAAGCTTCTTGCGCTTCTACAGATTGCTTTGGGTGCTTTGAACGCGTTGTTATCCAAACTAAATCAAGCTTTCTCAATATTTTATAGATACCTGATAAGCTGTACGATAGGCCAAATTCCTCATGTATGAATTCAATAATATCTGTTCCCTGTAGTCTTCCACCTTCAGGCTTAATCGCATTGGAAGTTATGTACAGCTTTAACTGAGATAGCTGGTCTTCAGTCAGTCGTGGAGGACGGCCTGTATGCTGCTTTTCTACTAAGCCTTCAACACCGTTCTTCAAATAAGTCACCACCCAGTTATTGACACTGGTACGACTGACTTTTAAATATTTGGCGATCTGAGTGCGGCTTTTTCCATCCACGAAATGAGATATAGCAAGAAGTCTCGTACGCATCCTAGCATCAGATGTTTCACGAATAAGTTTTGGGAAGTCAGAGGTCATCATATCAGCTCCTATTGAAGTTGACATTAGATCATAAAATTAGTGCGATTGGTATTATTTGAAACCCTGATAGCCATGTCAGGTTTTTTTTGTTTGATGTAAAGACCCATTCCTATTGTTTTCCCAACGACTGAGTGACGAGTTTTGGTCGGTTGGTTTTCAAGATCATATTGTGATGCCCCAATATTGAGCCTCAGTCGGAAGACTGGGGCTTTTTACGTTGAGAAAGAAGAGTTTAATCGTTCTAGTTGACGATTAAAAAGGTAGCTGGTTTGCGTTAAAGGGCCGTTATTATTGCGGGTGTGAACAAGGTCTCAATAACAATAATGATATAAAAACAATCGTTTTAGTAAGAATAGCTATATCGATGGACATATTAGCTGATTTATATAATTTGCATATTATGCAACTGATGGTATTCATTGTTCAGATAATAATTCAGGTCGAAATTACGAAGATACCTGATTTTTATTTCTATCTGAACGAGGTCTATTACTATGTATAAGTTCAAACTCTCAGTTCTTGAGAAAGTTGGATTTGGCTCAGGAGATATGGCTGTTAATGTGGTGATATCATCAATGATGCTTATCATCACATTTTTTTATACCGATATCTTTGGCATAAAAGCCAGTGATCTGGCGATGTTATTCATTGTCGTTCGTTTGATTGATGCTGTGACTGACCCAATCATGGGGATGATTACAGATAAAGTGAATACCCGTTGGGGGCGCTATCGCCCTTATATGCTGTTTTTATCGATTCCCTTTGGTATTTCGGTGTTCTTAACCTTTAGTACGCCAGATTTGGATTACAACGGAAAATTAGCATATGCCTATGCGACCTATATTTTTGTGACGGTGATGTTTACCGCCGTCACGATTCCATATATTTCTTTAATTAGTGTGCTTACCGATGATCCGAAAGAAAAACTATCGGCTAACGGATATCGGCTATTCTTTGCCAAGATTGCTGCATTTCTGGTGACCATTATCGTTCCCTTACTCTCTGAAAAGTGGGGTAGTGAAAATATTCAATTGGGTTATCAGTATGCTATGGGATTGATGGCTTTGATGGGGACACTACTGTTCTTATTTTGCTACTTTACGACCACAGAACGTATCGACTATGTCATAGAAAGCAAACCATTTACCCAACAACTGAAATCCCTTATCAGCAATGATCAGTGGGTCATCTTATGTATGGTTTGTGTCACCGGTACGGTCGGCTACACCGTACGAGGCTCTGTTGCCGCGTATTATGCCAAATATTATTTAGGGGGGGATGCCGTGACGATATCGGCATTCCTCGCGACAGGGGTTGTCGCTGCGATTCTGGCGATGGTGGCATCCACTTGGATAACCAAATATTACTGTAAGGTTAAACTATTCCGCTACAGTCAGATCGCTGTGATGATCTTGAGTGCTATTCTCTATTTTTCTGTCGGGCCATCTGACTTTGCTCTCGCTTTTATTCTCTATTTTCTGCTGTCCTTTATTGTTGATTTGCACGCTCCGATATTCTGGTCTGCAATTGCAGAAGCCGTCGATTATGGTGAATTTAAATTAGGTCAGCGAGTCTCTGGCTTATCGTTTGGCGGTATTTCATTCTGTCAAAAATTTGGAATGGGGATTGCCGGTGCGATTGTCGGGTGGTTACTGACCTTTTTTGATTATGCGCCAAATCAGGCACAGTCCAGTTTTACACTCACAGGGATTGCTTTAATGCTCACCCTGATTCCCGGTATATTCCATCTGCTCATGGGGCTTTTGATGTTCAGATATAAAGTGACAGACAGCTATTATAACGAAATGATTCATCAGGGAAGCACCAGTCAAGATATGAGTGATGGTATCGATGATATAAATAATAAGACACCGTTATCTGTCCCAGTAAAATGAGGTTATTCCATGGTATTTAAAATAAAAAATCCAGTCATTGAGCAGCGAGCGGACCCACATGTCTATCTTCATCATGATGGGTATTATTATTTCACTGCATCGGTTCCTGAATATGATCGCATTGAACTCAGAAGGGCAAAAACACTTGCTGGATTGGCCGCAACCGATGAAATTGTGACGGTTTGGCACAAGCCGGATCATGGTCCTTATTCTGATTTAATCTGGGCGCCGGAGATCCACGCCATTGACGGGAGCTGGTATATCTACTTTGCGGCCGCGCCAAGTCGAGAAATTAAGGATGGTCTGTTTCAGCATCGGATGTATGTCATTCGTTGCGATGGAGAGAACCCGCTGGCGGAACCGTGGACATTTTGTGGGCAGGTCGATTCTGGGATCGATGCATTCTGTCTCGATGCCACGACATTTGAGCATCGGGGAACCCGGTATTATGTCTGGGCACAGAAAGAGCAAGAGATAGCCGGTAATTCCAATTTATACATTGCAGAAATGCTGTCACCGACAACATTAAAACTACCAGGCACTCGGTTATCGATACCTGAGTTTGACTGGGAAACACAAGGTTTCATGGTGAATGAAGGCCCGTATGTCCTGATTCGTCACGGAAAAGTCTGGCTGACATATTCTGCCAGTGCGACCGACGAACGTTACTGTATGGGGCTCTTACAAGCGGATGAGGATGCGGATTTACTTAACCCTGAAAATTGGTACAAATCGCCACATCCGGTTTTCGTGACCAATGTCAGCGACCATGTTTTTGGTCCCGGACACAGCTGCTTTACCCAAGATGAGCAGGGTAATGATATTTTGGTGTATCACGCTCGTGATTATACAGAGATTGAAGGGGATCCGTTATGGGACCCTAACCGCCATACCCGAATGAAACAGGTTCTCTGGGATGGTGAGCAACTAGTGCTTGGACAGGCTGAATAACATGTCTGAAGTTCAGCCCTGAGAAAGAACATCAACGCTAACCTACCGCTATGGGTGAGGAATCAAATGTGCTGCGTTAGCTGTGCACAGCAAACTGATTGCCCACCCATGTTGCATTTTGAGACGTGAGAAAAAATTTATATTTTTGATCTTCTTCATGTCACACAGTACCATCAATCTTATTCATCTCCTTTGAACAATCGATATTCCTTTGAATCATCGATATTGTGGTGAATGATATATTTCACAATGGCACATCAATACCTATATGAATTTAGTGCCGATATTCGGTATCAATTCATAATATGATACTTGGTGAATAATTAAGCGTTGGGTAAGTGAAGGATTACGATATAAAGTGACTCCTGTAACTTTTTTATTCTGTGAATTTTTATGACCTTGATTACACGTATTTTTCATGACGAAAAAAGGTTGTACTTGGGAATTTTTTGAGGAAATGATGATGAATCAGTTCTCTGTTCTTGGCTTCATTGCCTTTGGGGGAGCATTTGGTGCTTGCTCTCGATATTTGATTTCGGAACTTTGTGTCTTCTTATTCGGTAAAGGTTTTCCTTATGGAACCTTGACCGTGAATATTTTAGGCTCATTTATGATGGGGCTGTTAATTGCTGCGCTTCAAGGGGAACTGATTTCCGTTGAGCCATGGCGTCAAGTCATCGGATTGGGCTTCTTAGGCGCTTTGACGACTTTTTCTACGTTCTCCATGGATAATGTTTTACTGATGCAGCAAGGGGCATTCATCAAGTTTGGTCTGAATATTTTGTTGAATGTTATTTTGAGTATTTCTGCTGCGTGGGTTGGTTTTCAACTGATTACCAAAAGCTAAACTATTTTTTTACTTTGTTTAATCACACCCGTTCTCTATAATGTTTCTACTTGTCGGAGTGCCAAAAGGCTGAGACCGTTCATTCGGGATCCGTTGAACCTGATCAGGTTAATACCTGCGAAGGGAACAAGAGAGAATATTCAGGCTATATTACATTTCATCACAGCCTCTCTATTGTCCGAAAATCTGTCCGTATATCGTTATATTGTTTTCCTTACAATGCGATAATTGATTTTTACCTCTTGTCTATACGTCCTTCCGTCAAGCATTTATTTCTTAACCATTTACTGGAGAAAAATGCATGTCGAGCCGTAAACAATCCAGACTGGAAGCAAAGCAGTTTATCGAGAATATCCAGTCAACACCTTATCCCAATTCAACCAAAATTTATGTGCAAGGGTCTCGGGAAGATATCCGGGTACCGATGCGATCCATTCAACTTGCCGATAGTTTAGTCGGTCATGCGAAGGATGCTCCTATCTACGAGCCGAACGAATCGATTTGTGTCTACGACACTTCAGGGGTGTATACCGATCCGCAATATACAATCGATGTTTATCGAGGCTTACCGGCTTTGAGACAAGCATGGATAGAAGGGCGCTCTGATACGGAAAGGCTCGACCAAATGACCTCTGATTATGCGCAAGAGCGCCTTGCTGATAGCACACTAGATGATTTGCGATACAGTCATTTGCCGCTTATCCGCAAAGCGCTGCCCGGTCATTGTGTCACCCAACTCCATTATGCCCGGCGGGGGATTATCACCCCTGAAATGGAGTTTATTGCGATTCGTGAGAACATGCAGCGTCAGCAGTATCGCGATGAGCAATTGAACTTACAGCATCGGGGAGAAAGTTTCGGTGCGCATATACCGGAAGCGATCACCGCTGAATTTGTCCGCCGTGAAGTGGCGGAAGGGCGAGCGATCATTCCGGCAAATATCAACCATCCTGAATCCGAACCCATGATTATCGGGCGTAACTTTCTGGTCAAAGTGAATGCCAATATTGGCAATTCATCAGTCACATCCTCGATCGAAGAGGAAGTTGAGAAGCTCGTCTGGTCAACGCGCTGGGGCGCTGATACGGTGATGGATCTCTCCACTGGGCGCAATATACATGAGACGAGAGAGTGGATTTTACGCAATAGTCCTGTGCCTATCGGGACGGTTCCGATGTATCAAGCTTTGGAAAAAGTAAATGGTGTTGCCGAAAACCTGACTTGGGAAGTGATGCGCGACACATTGATTGAGCAAGCGGAGCAAGGCGTCGATTACTTCACGATTCATGCCGGCGTATTGTTGCGGTATGTTCCGATGACTGCAAAGCGAGTTACAGGGATAGTTTCCCGGGGCGGTTCTATCATCGCGAAGTGGTGTCTGGCCCATCATGAAGAAAACTTTCTTTATACCCGCTTCCGAGATATCTGTGAAATCTGTGCACAATATGATGTCTCACTCTCTCTGGGCGATGGACTCCGGCCCGGTTCTGTCGCTGATGCAAATGATGAAGCCCAGTTTTCTGAACTCAGAACACTTGGAGAACTGACCAAAATTGCATGGGAATATGATGTTCAGGTCATGATTGAAGGGCCCGGACATGTGCCAATGCATCTCGTCAAAGCGAATATGGAAGAACAGCTGCGCCATTGTTCGGAAGCACCGTTCTATACATTAGGCCCACTGACGACTGATATTGCCCCCGGATATGATCACATTACGTCTGGAATTGGTGCGGCCATGATTGGTTGGTACGGCTGTGCGATGCTCTGTTATGTCACACCCAAAGAGCATCTTGGGCTGCCAAATAAAGACGATGTGAAAACAGGATTAATCACCTACAAGCTTGCAGCCCATGCTGCGGATTTAGCAAAAGGGCACCCCGGTGCGCAAGTCAGAGATAATGCTTTATCAAAAGCGCGGTTTGAATTCCGCTGGGAAGACCAATTTAATCTGTCTTTAGATCCGGTTACCGCTCGCGCCTACCATGATCAAACCCTGCCTCAAGAGTCGGGAAAAGTCGCTCACTTTTGTTCTATGTGTGGCCCTAAATTCTGTTCAATGAAGATCTCTCAGGAAGTTCGTGAGTACGCGAAAGCACAGCTGGATAGTCATTCAGAACATGATCATGCCGTGAAAATCCAAATGCTAGACACTTCTTCAGATGATGAGCGTTCAGATCATGAGCGGCTGGCAGGCATGAAGCAAAAATCTCAAGAGTTTAAAGCGCAAGGTTCGGCATTATATCGTTTAGCTCAGGATACTGATCAGGAGGCGTAGAATGATTGGGCTACGCATTTCTAAAGCGCTTCTGACAGCGGAAATGAGTGTCTTGCTGAAGGAAGAGCTTCACCATTTCTTGACGGTTGCACAAACAGAAGGGTTAGCAGCAGCGGATACGAGTCTCTTTTTTGATGAGAATAACGTTGATGAGAATAGCGATGATGGTTGGTTCATCTGTCTCGGGTCAATCGATCTGAGAAAGCCGGACAAATATCATGGTGTCGTGGTGGGTAAACAAAGCGTCATGCTGACCGCAGAGGAGCTGCCGCAACAAAATATTCAGCAGCACTATCATGTGACCTACTGTGAGCAAATCAAGGATCAACTGCTGACGGATGGACGGAATGATCAGCCAAGGGTGTGGAAAACCAAACCGCTTTCCAAGATAAATCCGGAGGATGGCGGTGTTGTCAATCTTGCTGCTAATCATGTGATGATCGCGAGTTCACCACAGCCGGATGCGCCGCTCTCTGAACGATGGCTGGTGGGGGATGAAGTGTGTTCACTTTCTCCAGTTGCCCAGGCTGATGCATCAAACCTCATCTCTATATTGCAATACACATTCTCACAACATTCATTTGTCTCAAAGCATTTAGCTTGGTTTATCGGGGGATTGATTTTAGATTTTCCACTTGAAGATGCTTTAATCATTGCTCGGGCATCACTGAATGTTTCACGTGAAACATGGCCACGAAGTGCGCATGATTTCCCTGTGATTGCCGCAGTTACAGATGAAAATTTAGATATAGATGGCGATATAGAAAATACATCCGGAGAAAAGTCATCAACTGTCGTCGAGTTACCCATTTCAGAGACAGCGATTTCCGATACAAATGACAATTGGCACTACTTTAACGCGGTCAATGCTGCCGACTTGTCATTGTATCCTGTCGTTGATGACGTGATTTGGGTGGAGAAATTACTCCGCTTAGGCGTGAAGACTATCCAACTACGGATTAAAAATCCGCATCAAACCGACCTTGAGCAGCAGATTAAACAGGCCGTTTTGCTGGGGAAAACATATCAAGCACAAGTTTTCATTAATGACTACTGGCAATTGGCGATTCAATATCAGGCATTTGGTGTGCATCTGGGACAAGGCGATTTACCCACCGCAGATATTCAGGCGCTGCGCCATGCAGGGATTCGATTAGGAATTTCAACGCATGGCTACTGGGAAATTCTCAAGGCACAACAACTGCGACCAAGTTATATCGCACTCGGGCATATTTTCCCGACCACGACGAAACAGATGCCGTCTCAGCCTCAAGGTCTTGCCCGGTTACGGCTTTATCAACAGCTCGTCGATTCGATTGCCGAGGCTCATCATCGGGCGATTCCAACCGTTGCAATTGGCGGGATCGATTTAGAGAACGCCGCAACAGTTTTAGCACAGGGCGTTTCCAGTTTAGCTGTCGTTCGTGCCGTCACACAGGCGGCAAATACCGTGAGTGTTGTGGATGCCTTTCAGCGGTTATTTTTGTCGCCGGAAGGGGGGCTGTTGAGGAGAGCACCATTTCAGTCAGGGAGGAGAGACAATGGCATTACTCGATGATCATGCATTTCTTCGCTATCAGAGACAAATTGCTTTGCCGGAAATTGGCGAAACCGGCCAATGTGAGCTGAACAAAAAGCATGTTTTGATGATTGGATGCGGTGGACTCGGAGCCCATGTTTCATTGTATCTTGTCGGTGCCGGCATCGGTTCGATGGTTTTAGTGGATCATGATGCAGTTGAGCTCAGTAATTTGCATCGACAAATTGCTTACCGGGAAAGTGATATCGGCGCCAGAAAAGTGAGTGCGCTTGCCGGTCAATTGCGAAGTCTCAATCATGGATGCCGGATTCGGACTATCGATAAAAAACTGGATGATGAACAGCTTCAGCTTGAGGTGATGTTGGCCGATGTTGTGATCGATTGCAGTGACAACTTTCCGACGCGTCATCAAATCAATCGTATCTGTTATCAACAAAAGACAACCCTTGTCTCCGCATCTGCGATTGGCTGGGACGGGCAGTTATCCGTTCACCGTTTCTTAAGTAATACACCCTGTTATCGCTGCTTAGTTGGTGACACCGCGAATTATTCTCCGAAACGATGCCATGAGTCTGGTGTGTTAGGCCCGGTTGTCGGGGCGATTGCTGCGCTTCAGGCAATTCAGGTGATTCAACAACTATTGCAGGATATTCATCAGAACTCGCCTTTCACACCAGATAAAGCAAGCAACGAACTGTCAGAATTCATTCATTTTGATGGACGACGAATGCAGCTGAAATCTTTGCGCTATGGAAAAGATATCGCTTGTCCCGTCTGTGGTCATGATGATCGCGATGACAAGGGAAGATGAGATGAACATACAGATAATGCTTAATGAGGCAGTTTATACATTTCCTGCTGGTATCACATTAGCACAAGTGATCAGCCAACTTCATTTACCTGAACAGGGATGCGTTTTTGCACTGAATGAGCAAGTGATGACCAAAAGTCGATGGTCACAGGTGATGCTCAATGATGGTGATCAGATTTCGCTCTTTCAGGTCATCGCCGGAGGTTAAGTCAATGACAAGCAAAACACAGTTCAATCACGGAGCATCGCTCGACATGAATACACCGCTCAATATTGCAGACCGGACATTTGGTTCGCGTCTATTTACCGGAACCGGCAAATTTGCCAGTGCTGAAATAATGGTTGAAGCGATTCAAGCATCAGGGTCAGAAATGACAACCATGGCTTTGAAACGGCTCGATCTACAACATTCAAATGATAATATTCTGGCGCCCTTGAAAACGTTGAACCTGCATTTTCTCCCCAATACATCAGGTGCGAAAACAGCCAAAGAGGCAATCTTTGCTGCACACTTAACACGAGAAGCACTGCAAACAAACTGGATAAAACTCGAAATTCATCCGGATCCCAAGTATCTGCTGCCAGACCCCATTGAGACGCTTCGTGCCGCGGAACAGTTGGTCAATGATGGTTTTGTCGTTCTGCCTTACTGCCATGCAGATCCGGTATTATGCAAACGACTTGAAGATGTGGGGTGTGCCGCTGTGATGCCGCTTGGGGCTCCGATTGGTTCCAATCAGGGATTAGCGACCAAAGCTTTTCTGGAAATCATTATCGAGCAGGCCAATGTACCGGTTGTGGTTGATGCCGGTATTGGTCTGCCATCTCATGCGGCTCAGGCGATGGAAATGGGCGCGGATGCGGTGTTGATCAACACTGCGATTGCCAGTGCAGCCGATCCATTGATGATGGCGAGAGCCTTCAGACTGGCGGTCGAATCCGGACGAATGGCTTATGAGTCTGGTATCGGTGCTGCATCTTCTTATGCTGTGGCGACGAGTCCGCTGACTCAGTTTTTAGGGGAGGTGTGAGATGAGTTTTCTCGACGTTTTCCATCAATTTAACTGGGATGATGTGCGACTTTCACTCTATAGCAAAACATCTGCGGATGTGGAGCGTGCCTTGAGTAAAACTAAACGATCGTTAGAAGATTTTAAAGCGCTCATTTCGCCGGCTGCTGAGCCTTTTCTTGAGCAAATGGCCCAACAATCAATGGCTCTGACCAGGAAACGATTTGGTAACACGGTGGGATTTTATATCCCGCTATACCTCTCTAACCTGTGTTCCAACTCATGTACCTATTGCGGTTTTTCAATGGAGAATCGGCTGAAACGCAAAATATTGAGTCATCAGGATATCGACGCTGAAATCGCGGCGATTAAACAGATGAAATATGATAGCGTTTTACTGGTGACGGGTGAGCATGAAACGAAAGTTGGCTTATCGTATTTCGAGCAAGTTGTTCCTCAGGTTAAACAGCATTTTAACTATCTGGCGATGGAAGTTCAGCCGCTTGATACCGAGGCATATATTCAGCTGAAAACATTAGGTTTGGATGGGGTGATGGTTTATCAGGAAACATATCATCCTGCGACTTATGCTCAGCATCACTTGCGTGGTAACAAGACCGATTTTGAATATCGTTTACTCACGCCCGATCGACTTGGCAAAGCGGGCATTGATAAAATTGGCTTGGGCGCATTGATCGGGTTAGATGACTGGCGAACTGATATTTTTCATGTTGCTTTACATCTGGCCTATTTGGAAAAAACCTACTGGAAGTCTCGCTATTCGATCTCTTTTCCACGTTTGCGGCCGTGTGCTGGTGGTGTTGAACCTGTTTCTATCATGACGGATAGACAGCTGGTACAAACGATCTGTGCATTTCGCTTATTTGATCCAGAAGTTGAACTGTCGATCTCAACCCGGGAATCTCCAAGTTTCAGAGATAATGTTGTTCCTCTTGGTATTACTGCTATTTCTGCCGGCTCTAAAACCCAGCCGGGAGGATATGCCGATCAATCCTCAGCATTAGAGCAGTTTAGTGTTGGTGATGATCGTTCCGTCGAAGAGGTGGTGCAAGCGATTATCCATCAAGGACTGGAGCCGGTATGGCATGACTGGCACGCTGTATTTTCAGGCTAAGATTAAGAGCGGTGGACTTGGTTCTTTCAATGTTTCACGTGAAACATGAAGCCAAGTTCTCATCTGTTGTGAATACCGGCTCGTTTGAATATTTGTCAGCAAGTTAGAAGGATCAAGAGTGAAGTAAGTATGAGGTAAGCAGAAGAGAAGGCTTGTTATCGTGTTCAGGTGGTTGTGAACATAAACAGATGGAAGCCTTCTCCCTTTATTTCCCTTATCTTTCTCTGATCTATCATGCGCTATTTTTCCAGTCAGCACACGACCTTCGATCAGCACGTGGTCTTTCGTCAGAACTCGACATGGCTATGCCACTTTGGCGGTCTGATTATATTTACCAAGCAGTGCATGATAGAAATTATCATCACTGAGAATGCCAACAAACTGGCTATCCTCAACTAATACCACCGGGTGTCCTGTCAGATAGCGAATTTCAATCGCATCACGCATTTCTATGTCTGGTGACGCCAGAATAATGCAATGCCTGTCCAGGGTTGTGATGTCATAATGCTGATCCCAGTCAACGGTTCTGAGTGACTCCGCGCCTTGAATCACTAACTCGCCATTTTGATTTTCTAACCATAAATCATGATATTGAGAAACTTGCCAGCGTCCTTCCTGACGGGGCAGTTCATCAATCGGTTTCATCAGTGAACGCCCCTTGAGTACATTCAGGGGGTTGGTATGAGCAACGAATTCTCGGACATAGTCAGTTTTGGGTTGCAGAACGATCTCTTCAGGTCGGCTATGTTGGATCAGGCGACCTGACTCCATAATGGCGATGCGATTACCAATCTTTAAAGCTTCATCTAAATCATGGCTAACAAATAAAATCGTTTTGTTTAATTTTTTCTGTAAGGCGAGTAGTTCATCTTGCAGTTGGGCTCGAATGAGTGGGTCAAGGGCAGAGAAGGGCTCATCCATTAATAAAATATCACTGTCCATGGCAAAAGCTCGTGCGAGCCCCACGCGCTGCTGCATTCCTCCGGAAAGTTCATGCGGATATTTATTTTCCCAGTCGGCCAAGCCGACCATTTCGAGCTGACTGTGAGCATGTTGCCGTCGCTCTTTCTTGGCCATTCCTTGCATTTCAAGGCCAAAAGCCACATTGTCGAGGACCGATAACCAAGGCATGAGCGCAAACGTTTGAAACACCATCGACACGCGTTGCGTTCTGAGCGTGCGTAATGTCTCTGCACTACAGTTTGCAACATCAACGGAATCTTGGCCGTGTTTGACTTTTAGCGAGCCTCGGGTGATAGGGTTGAGTCCATTGACGGCACGGAGCAGACTTGATTTACCAGAGCCCGATAATCCCATCAGAACACAGATTTCACCTTCTTTCACGGTCAGACTGACATTGTTTACTCCAACCACTAATCCTGTTTCATCAATAATCTCTTGGCGAGTTTTACCTTGATCGAGCAGTACTGTCGCTTTTTCTGCATGTCGACCAAAAACAACATCCAGATTTTCAATCGTAATGGCGTCCGCTGCGGCATGATTTACATGTTGATTCATCTGATTACTCCTTGGTCTGATTTGGTGTTTTACACAGTCGATCAAGGATGATGGCAACCAATACAATGGCGAGCCCGGCTTCAAATCCTTGTGAAATATTAACGGTATTCAATGCTCGAACTACAGGTTTACCTAAACCGTCGGCTCCGACCAATGCTGCAATTACAACCATCGACAGAGACAACATAATGCACTGCGTTACACCCGCCATAATGCTGGGCATTGCTGCCGGAAGTTCGACTTTAAATAACAGCTTCATATGGCTGGCACCAAATGCTTTCCCTGCTTCGATTAATTCTTCCGGCACACGAACAATCCCCAGATAAGTGAGACGAATGGGTGATGCAATAGCAAAGATAATTGTCGAAATTAATCCGGGTACGACACCAAGACCGAATAACACCAGCGTCGGGATTAAGTAAACGAAAGTCGGTACGGTTTGCATCAGATCCAAAATTGGCCGAATCGCGGTATACAACCAGGGCCGATGAGCTGCCATGATGCCAATGGGGACGCCGATCAATACTGAAATGGTTGTTGCAGAGAATACCAGCACGAAAGTTTCCAGCATTTCTTGCCAGTAGCCGAGGTTAAGAATCAGCAATAGAGAGGCCACGATAAAGATGACTAAAGATATCCGACGGTGAAGCCACCAAGCTAATGCGGCAGTGATCAAAATCGGAATTGCAGGCGGCATCGATTGGAAAATACCAACCAGAAACATAATCACTGTCTCAAGGGTGTATGAAATTGTGTCAAAAAAAACAGCCGCATGGATGGTTAACCAATCGACGAATGACGCCATCCACTGACCGAGCGGAATTTTATACTCTGTAATGAAGTTATTCACAATAAGGTCCCTCACCGGTGCCGATTGAACTACACCGGTTGTTAATGATGGTATTCAATAGATATATGATTAACTGGCGTGTAAATATTGAAGTAATGCGGCTTTGCCAGGCTTGCCATCCAGTGTTGTAACACCATCAAGCCATTGTTCTAAAATGTTTAAATTGGATTTTAACCAAGCTTTTGCAGCATGTTGCGGGGGCATTTTTTTGTTGAGGATATCGTCCATGATCTGGTTCTCCATTGTGAGGCTGAACTGCAGATTTTTAAGCAATTGACCCACATTCGGACATTGTGAGGTATAGCCCTTACGAACGTTGGTATAAACTGTTGCACCGCCATAGTTCGGGCCAAAATAGTCATCTCCGCCAGCAAGGTAAGCGATTTTAAAATTGTTATTCATGGGATGAGGCGCCCAGCCGAGAAAAACAATCCACTGATGACGACGAATGGCGCGGGCAACTTGTGACACCATGCCGGCTTCACTCGATTCAATCAGATTAAAATCTTTCAACTGAAACGCATTGGTATCGATCATCTTTTGAATCAGTCGATTCCCATCATTTCCGGGCTCAATACCGTAGATTCGATTGTGAAATTTACTGGAAAATTTCGCTAAATCGGCAAAGTTATGCACGCCAGCATCATAGATATACTGAGGGATAGCAAGGGTATATTTCGCGCCGGTTAAGTTTGCCCGAACCTGCTCGACACGGCCGCTATCAAGATATTTTTTGATATCACCTTCCATTGTTGGCATCCAGTTCCCCAGAAAGACATCGACGTCGCCATTGGCCATTGAGGAATACGTCACAGGAACCGAAAGCAAATCGGTCTTGGTTTGATAACCCAGGCCGTGCAATATCTCCGTTGTGACTGCGGTTGTTGATGTGATATCTGTCCATCCCACATCGGAAAAATGGACCATTTCGCAACTGTCCGCAGCATAGCTTTGCGCAGCGCAGCATAGACTGAGGCTGAAAGCTGCAATTTTCGTAATAAGAGGCCATTTTCTGAAATTCATAGTCTTTCCTTCCTATTCATCATTTCATTTCTGTACGGATACAGAAGTGAGTTGAGGCTGAGTCGTCCGTTGTTCTGTCTGCCAGTCTTTCGCTATCCATACCGGAGCGTCAGAGGCGGGGAGTGGGGTTTTGCCTAAAATAAAATCAGCTGCCCGTTCTGCAACCATCATGGTGGGTGCATTTAAGTTGCCGTTGGTAATGGTGGGAAATATTGACGAGTCCACGATACGTAGCTGGTCAATACCAATTACTTTGCACTGAGAATCGACGACCGCCATCGGGTCATCCGTGCTGCCCATTTTGCAGGTGCAAGAAGGGTGATAAGCACTTTCGACATTTTCTCTGACCCATTGGTCAATCGCGGCATCACTTTCAATATCGATACCGGGCTGAATCTCATCGCCACGGTAGGCGGCGAATGCCGGTTGAGCAATAATCTCCCGGGTCAGGCGGATACAATCACGCCAGTCCTGTCGGTCTTGTGCTGTCGAGAGGTAGTTAAATTCAATCCTCGGTTTGATATGCGGATCAGCCGTAGTAATCCGTATCGTGCCCCGGCTTTGTGGTTTGTTGGGGCCAACGTGAACCTGAAAACCGTGTCCGGCAAATGCCGCCCGGCCATCATAACGCATCGCAGCCGGCAGAAAGTGATACTGGATATTCGGCCACTTCAGTCCCGATCTGGAGCGAATAAAAGCACAAGATTCAAAATGGTTGGTTGCACCGAGCCCTTGATGGGTGAGGATCCACTGCGCCCCGATGAATCCTTTGCTGATGAGTCCTAACTTACTGTTGAGGGTGATGGGTTGTTTGCATTGATACTGAAAATAGACTTCAAGGTGATCCTGAAGATTTTCGCCAACCCCTGCGAGTGCGTGATTTACTTTGACGCCGGCAGCTTCTAAGACACCTCCCGGACCAATCCCCGAACATTGCAGCAGTTGCACTGACCCGACAGAACCGGCTGATGAAATCACTTCGGCATTGGCATAAGCGCTTTGGATAGCGCCTTGGTATTCAAATTCAACTCCGATCGCTTTCTTGCCCTCGAGCAGAATTTTTCTCGCGACCACATGCTTCAACAAGGTCAGGTTGGTGCGTTTTAATGCGCGCTTGAGATAAGCATTGGCTGTGGAGGCCCGAACACCGTGATCAACGGTCATATGCATCGGGCCGAAGCCTTCTTGCTGATAGCCGTTATAATCAATCGTTTTTGGGTAACCCGCTTCGATACCCGCCTGAATAAATGCAGTATAGAGCGGGTTAAGTTTCATCTCGTTGCCGTTACACGTCGCAACCGGACCATCTTGACCACGGTACTGATCGCCGCCACCTGACCAAGATTCGGCACGTTTGAAATAGGGCAGGCAATTGGCATAATTCCAGCCTGTTGCACCTTGTGCTTCCCATTCATCAAAATCACAGGCATGACCGCGAACATAAACCATGCCGTTGATTGACGAACTGCCACCCAAAACCTTACCTCGGGGGCAGTGGAGTCGGCGGCCATCCAGTCCTTTCTCGGGAACTGTTTCAAATTGCCAAGCATACTTCGGGGTATTCATCGGATAGGAGAGTGCCGTTGGCATTTGAATGAAGATACTTTTGTCACTGCCTCCGGCTTCGAGAAGCAAGACGTTGTATTCCCCGGATTCGGTTAATCGATCAGCCAGAATACAACCGGCTGATCCGGCACCGACAATGATATAATCAAATTGCTGTTTCATCTGTAGAATCCTGATACGGGTAAGGGCTTTCAAAGTTGCCTAACTCGACAAAGACACTCTTGGTTTGTGTATAGTGAGTTAGTGTCTCGAGGCCATTCTCTCGGCCTATCCCTGAGTTTTTGTATCCCCCGACAGGCATTTCCGCCGGTGAGTTCCCCCAGGTGTTAATCCAGCAGATACCGGCCTGAAGTTGATGAATGATGCTATGCGCGCGTGATATATCACGGGTAAACACGCCTGCCGCTAATCCGTAAGCGCTATCATTCGCCCGTTGAATCACATCTGCTTCATCTGAGAATTTCATCACTGCCATGACCGGGCCGAAGATTTCATGCTGAACCAGTGCCATGGTTTCATCGCAGTCATAGAAGACCGTTGGTGCCACAAAATTACCTTTGTCCAAGCCGTTTTCTGTGAGTTGAATGCCACCGGTCAGAAGTTTCGCGCCACCGTCATGGGCCTCATGAATGGCTGCCATCACCTGGCGACAATGTTTTTTGGAAATCAGTGCGCCGACTTGTGTTGCCATATCCATTGGATCGCCGATAATCAGTTGCTCTGTACGGGCTTTTAGTTGTTGTAGGAAATCCGCGTAGATTGATTCGTGGACGAATACGCGCGTGCCATTGGTACAGACTTCACCCTGTGTGTAGAAATTGGCAACCATTGCCGCTGATACCGCTTGAGTGAGTGGGGCATCATCAAAGATCAACAGTGGCGATTTTCCGCCAAGTTCCATCGTGACAGACTTGAGAGTCCGGGCGCTGTTTGCCATGACTTTTTTGCCTGTTTCGACCTCGCCGGTAAAAGAGACCTTGGCTATGTCAGGGTGAGATGTCAGTTGCTCTCCGACCTGACCATCACCCTGAACGATATTGAACACACCATCGGGAACGCCCGCTTCGGTATAAATTTCAGCGAGCTCAAGGGCTGTCAGCGGTGTTTCTTCTGAAGGCTTGAATATCATTGCATTACCAGCCGCAAGAGCCGGTGCCGATTTCCACATGGCAATCTGGATGGGATAGTTCCAGGCACCGATGCCCGCACAGATACCCAGCGGTTCCTGACGGGTATAGAAAAACTGATGGTGTGTCAGTGGTTGTTGTGTACCGACTAAAGTCGGCGCCAGGCCTGCATAGTATTCAATGACATCAGCACCGGTGACGATATCGACTTCAATTGCTTCTTGTAATGGTTTGCCGGTATCGAGCACTTCCAGTTTCGCCAGCGCATCATTTTTTTCTCTGAGGAGCCTGACGGCTTTAAGCAGAATTCGGCTCCGTTCTATCGCAGTCATCGCTGACCAGCGGGCAAACCCTTGCTTCGCCGATGTGACCGCTGCTTCAATATCCTGCGCAGAGGCTTGTCCAAGTTCAGCAAGCACTTCGCCGGTTGCTGGGTTATACGACGTAAATGTTTTTCCGGAAGTGGCGTTGCATCGTTTTCCATGGATATACAGTGATTTCATTGTTGGGCCCTAACCTTGCTGTTGTTGTGGTACCAAATTTGTTTGTCCAGATAATCGTTAATGACGGTTTTGGCAAACGCAGCATCAATGCCTTTTGGATTTAATGCGCCTCGTAGCCAGATACCATCAATCAGTGCTGCAATGCCATGGGCAACGGATAATGCTTGTGGTTGAGGGATTAAGGCTTTCAATTCGATTTTGAGGTGTGAAATCAAACGTTTTTCATTGACGCGCTGAAGTCTGTGGAGCTGGGGGGAATGCATCGCGTAAGACCAGAATGCCAGCCATGTTTTGACCACTTCACTCTCGGTCTGAAATTCGCTGAAATTGCCATCAATAATGGCGTTGATACGCTCATAATGAGCATCGGGCGGGAGCTGTTTTAAAGCTGTGGTAATCACTCGGGAATGTTCACGCAAAATGGCGCGCATCGTTTCTTCGAGCAATCCTTGTTTTCCACCGAAGTAATGATTGATGATGCCAGTGGAAACGCCCGCTTCTTTACTGATCAGCGAGATACTTGCACCGTGTAATCCGACTCGTTCGATCACATTCATCGTCGCCTGAACGAGTTGCGGTTTACGGATATCTGGCATGCCGAGCTTAGGCATAGAGTCTCCATGTTTTTTAATTGAACGATTAATTAACAAAAAGCTAACATGGAAATTATTTCGATTTCAAATCTTTTTTGATTAAAAAGTGTCTTGATTGAATTATATTATGGTATTTTTAGTTTAAAATCAGCTTGTTATATTGAAAGAAATAATTAGGGTTCTAATCTTTATTTGTGGGAGTATGGAGGTGGGTTATACGTTTGTTAAATCCAGTCGATCAAAGTAACCGACTGGTATGGTTCGATAAGGCGGGAGAGTTAGATCAACATGATGGTGACGAAATTGGCTGAGTTGCTTGCTTGAGCCATGTTTTTACCGTGCCGGTGACAAGTGGTGAAACCTCATCCCAGACTTTTTGGTGATAGCTATTAAGCCACTGAATTTCTGCATCGTTGAGTAATGACAAATCAATTGCGCGCTGGTCGATTGGACAGCGTGTTAAAGATTCAAATCCCAACACATTAAAATCGCCTTCGGTTGTTACCGGAGTAACTAATTCCAGATTTTCGATACGAATACCAAACTGGTCAGCACGGTAATAACCGGGTTCATTTGACACGACCATGCCTGGCTGTAACGCGACGGTATTCGGCGCTTTACTGATGCGTTGTGGCCCTTCATGGACATTGAGGCAGTGGCCGACACCATGGCCTGTACCGTGGTCGAAATCGTAACCGTGGGCCCATAGATGCTGACGCGCCAGTGCATCAAGCTGATGTCCGGATGTTCCCTGTGGGAAACGCGCACTTGCCAGTGCGATATGACCTTTCAACACCAGTGTAAATTGCTGTTTCATCAAGGGCGATGGGGTACCTATCGCGACGGTGCGGGTGATATCTGTCGTCCCATCGGTATATTGACCACCGGAATCGACCAGATAGAAACTATCCGGAGTTAACTGCCCGGGAGTCGGTTGATTGAGGTGATTATAATGGCACATGGCCGCATTGCTTCCGGCTGCGGAAATGGTGCTAAAGCTGAAGTCCAGTAATGTTGGATCCTGTTGTCTGAATTCAGCCAATTGATCCGATAATGTGGCTTCGTTGTGCATATGACCTTGAGCAACTTCCTGATCCAACCAAGATAAGAATTTTGCCATTGCAGCACCATCACGAATATGACAGGCTTGCATCCCTGCGATTTCACTGGCGTTTTTCGCTGCTTTCGGTAGCATACAAGGATCGGCTCCGTGAATGATGGATACGCCGGCATTTTGTAAGGTCAGGCTGAACCAAGCGTTGCAGGTGTCGGGATCCAGTAAAACCTGCTTGCTTTGTAAGTTTGTCAGTGACTCTTCCAGTGTTTCCGGAGGGCAGATTCTGACTCCCGGCCCGACATGGCTCTCAAATGCTTCAATCACACGTTGTGGGTCGATGAACAGATCAACACTGGCATCGTCATAGATAATGGCATAAGTCAGCAGTACCGGGAGGCAAGCGATATCTTGTCCGCGAATATTGAGTAACCAGCAAATCGAGTCCGATTGCGTCAATAGTGCACAGTGGGCTTGTTTTTTTCTGAGGATATCGGCAATGGCTTGTCGTTTATCTACACTGCTCTGACCAGATTGTTTGAGATCCATGAGCCACATTTTTGAAAAAAATGGTACTGGACGGTCCTGCCATAACAGGTCAATAGGGTTATCTTGCAGCGGACAGAGTGTTAATTTCCCCGAGATTTTTTGTTGAGCATGTGTTATCCATAGGCTTCGGTGAAGACGCGGATCGAATCCGACTTTACTGTTTGGGGAAAGATGGTCTATTATCCAATCGAGAAATGGTTCTTCAATCAGATGATGATATTCAAATATTGATTCTGGTACTTGTTTGGTGACTTGGACCGTATAGCGGCCATCAACGAAAATTGAGGCATGCTCTTGGGTAACGACGGCAACGCCCGCAGAACCAGTAAAACCTGTAAGCCATTGCAGGCGTTCATTGTGGGCAGGTAGATATTCTCCCAGATATTCGTCCTCATGAGGAACAATCAGCGCATCAAGTTGGTTTTCTTTTAGCCAGCTTCTTATATTTGATATCCGTTCAGATATATGATTTTGCATCTGGTGTTATCCTTTTGTAGTAGATAGTAAAATGCTACTCGTGAGTGAGTGATGTGAAATAAGCTACGCTTTTTTTACCTGACTCGCAATTTTGCATGATAAGTATCATTATTCATATAGGACATTGGATGTGATGTTCTATATGAATAAATAGCAATCATCGTTTGCGAAACTGTTTATATTTTATATGTTCGCACCCGATAATTATTTAGACATATCTTTAACATTATAATATTTTTTGGAAATCACATATGTCGATGACAACTTATGAAATGGCTCGAATTTTAGAGCAACTTGATGAAACACCTGAGAAGGTTATGTTTGGCAAGTTGCTCAGTGAATTGGGCAACCAGAGTAGCGAGCGCATTCGTAGTGCCGCTAAACAAGTACCTGTTCCTGTGCTGCGTGACTTGGTTTATCAATTTGAGCAAGTAATTGAATCCCGCAAATATGAGCAAGTTGAAACAATGGCAAAACATTTAGCGGCTCAAGGTATTTCTGCAGAAGAGCTACTGAATTATTTAGGTAAAAAATAGCATTATTTAAAGTCAACTATATTTATATGGTTTTTATACCGTTCATTATGGGATGACGTTTCGATTGATGGGGTTCTGTAATGAAATTAATGTTTCAGTAGATTGAACCTCATCAATACTTTGCAATTTATCGATGAGTACGTATTGAAGTTCTTCAATTGAATGACACATTAATTTTGCAAATATATTGTATGCTCCCGTTGTATAATATGCTTCGACAACTTCATCGAGTGCATTCAGCTTTTCTAAGGCTGAATGGTAGTCTCTTGCGGCATTCAGATTGATACCAATAAAACAACAGACATCGTAGCCCAGCTTTTTGGTGTTCACGACGACTTCTGTTTTTTGGATGATATCTGCGTTTTTCATTTTCTCGATGCGAACATGGATCGTTGCCGGACTGACATTAAATTGCTTTGCCATTTCTGCGTAGGGCGTTCGGGCATCATCCATTAATTTCTTGAGGATGGCACGATCCAAATCGTCTAGCTTGGCCGTATTGGGATGCATGATTATTCCTTGTTTGAGCTTTTATGTTTTTATAGGAAATACTCAGAACACCTCATCATGTCTTGCATGACGTCCTGAGGTTGAGAGGTTATATCGATATTACAGTTCTATCATATCAGGCTATTCTATCATTCAAATAGTCAAATGATGTATACCGTCAAGTCGATTTCATGCATATCATCGCTGCGGTGGGCAGAGGAGAATGTTTTTGTTACTACAGTTGTTAACAGAGTCCCCTGATAAACAGTCAACCTTAGATGCGATTGCCGAGCGTTGGCAGCTTGAACATACCGATTCCAGCCCGTTTGCTTTAGTGCTTACTGAAGAACGTTTGGAATTGCGTCAGTTGGATGAGCCTAAATTGGGCGCTATCTATGTCGATTTTGTCGGCGGCGCGGTTGCTCATCGGCGTAAATTCGGCGGTGGCAAAGGGCAGGCCATTGCAAAAGCGGTTGGGCTGAATAAAGGTGTAACGCCCGTTGTGCTTGATGCAACGGCCGGATTGGGCCGTGATGCTTTTGTACTGGCGTCTTTAGGCTGTCAGGTGTTGATGGTTGAACGTCACCCTGTGGTTGCAGCTTTATTGGAAGACGGACTGAAACGAGCTCGTGCAGATGCTGAGATTGGCACATGGGTCAGTGAACGGATGACACTATTGCATGAGAGTAGTCATCGGGCGCTGGATCATCTTGAGCACCCGATACAGCCAGACGTCGTTTATCTCGACCCAATGTATCCTCATCCGGTGAATAAGAAGAAAACGGCATTAGTGAAGAAAGAGATGCGGGTCTTTCAATCTTTGGTTGGTGCTGATGAAGATGCTGATGCGTTGTTAATTCCGGCACTGCGGTTGGCGAAAAAGCGGGTCGTCGTTAAGCGTCCTGATTACGCGCCGTGGCTTCATGAACAGCGACCAACCATGGTGATAGAAACCAAGAAAAACCGCTTTGATGTTTATGTGAATGCTGCCATGGATGAGAAAGAATAGCTTGCCCAACAATCCCTGTGATATGACTATTTGACTTGATCATTTTACTTGATTCCCGGACGATTGCTTTGTATATCTAATTAAGAATAATTATTATTTTTATTGGGGTGAAGCATGAGCAAACGCCTGTGTCAATTTGACCGACGTGAAATCCGCCATACGCTGGGAGATATTCACCATTTGGTGAGTGCCCCAAAGTTTGTCTGCCTGTCTTGTGCGAGAAGCGCGAACCAATGCACTCGTTTATGTAAGCCAGTGGAACTTCCCGCCACGATGCATCAACCGATCGCTCCGGAAATATCACCATCACGGCTGAATATCACGCTGCCGATGTGGGATGAAAAAACACTCAAACAGTTCAAGAAACAGCAGACAGACAAGAAAGCCCGTAAGCAGATTAAGAAATTAATCCGCCAGCAAAAGAAATTACGCAAAGAATCCGGGAAAATTCAAAAAAGGCTGGAGAAGATAGCTTGCTGAACGGTTGTAAGTGATTACTTACTTTTTCTTGTTATGATTCGTTTTCGTTATATAAACTGATTTCGTTATCAGCCGGCTTTGTTATCAACAGTGCTGCTGCGCAACTTTACGTTTGACCCACGTTTCATTGATCCACAGCGATAACATGATGATGGCACCACCGAGAATCAGTTTCGGCAGATTGGCATCCCGGTTCCAGATCAAGAGGTTTACAAGCAAACCGGCCGGGACAAGCGCATTGTTCATGATCGCCAGTGCTCCTGCATTGACCAGGCAAGCCCCTTTATTCCACATAAAATAGCCCAACCCTGAAGCGATTAACCCTAGATAGACTAATATTCCCCATTGCAGAGAAGTGGTGGGTAACCTATCCGTGTGACCAAAGAGCAGAAAAGCAATGGTTGCGACGATCAAAGCACCGAGATAGAAATAACCAAATACCGTGTGTTGCGGGAGCTTTGTGTCATGACTTTCCATCAAATATTTGTAACCAACCTGACCGATAGCAAAGCAAAGGTTCGCCCCCTGAACGACCAAAAATCCCAGTAGAAAGTCTTCTTGAACGCCGGTCTGTTTGATAATGACTGTCCCTAAAACGGCTACGACGGCGGTGACGAGATACCAAGGTGAAAAGCGGCCTTTGAGGAGATCATAAATCAACGTGACATATATCGGCGTAAATACTGTAAATAACAGCACTTCAGGGACACTGAGCAACAGAAAGGATTGGTAGTAAAAGCAATACATCAAACCAAGTTGAATCCCCCCGATAGCCATCAGTTTGATGATCAGAGATTTAGCAACTTGTCGGAATTTCAAAAAGGGTACAAACACCACACTTGCAAGCGCGATGCGCATGAGGACGGAGAACCAAGAATCAACCTGACCGGCGAGATAAACACCGATCAGGCTGAATGAAAAAGCCCATAACAGGGTAATCGCAGAAAGATAAGCCATATGATAATTTCAACATGATCAATAATGGCTCAGAGTCTAGCGAAGTTTTCCCCGTTCGTCAGTCTTTGAGTGGCACGACCAGCATATCAACCGGAGAGCAGTTGATGAGGAGCTTGGTTGAGGAAAGCAGTTTGCTCCAGAAATCCTGATGATGCCCACAGACAACCAAATCGATTTCATATTCACTGATCGTTTCACAAATTTCGTGGCCTAAATCACCACTGCCGACCAAGGTATGATGAATCGGATAATTGGCATGTGTTGCAATCTCTTGTAAATGTTTTTGTGACATTTCCATGGATTGATGTTGTGTCTCTGCCAGATTGATATCGATCAGCCCTGTGTACAGTTCGGCATAATTCACATCAATATGAATAAAAGACAATTTTGCTCCGAGAGGTTTTGCCAATGCAACAGCTTTATCGACTAGAACACGGCTTTCCTCAGACAAATCGACTGTGACTAAGATATGTTTATAGCTCATTATACTGTCTCCATTTCATATCTGATGGTTTCACTTTAGCATCGCCCTGAAAAAAAAATTGTCGGAACGATCTCAGTTCCACTTCTCTGCCAGAAGATGATAAAGTGTTGACGGTGTTATATTTCAATTAATATGAGAGTAAATCAGGAGACACAGTGATGCTAGCACAAGCAATGGTTGATCAACTAAATGATCAAATTAATCTCGAATTTTTCTCATCCAATCTATACTTACAAATGAGTGCTTGGTGTGAAGATAAAGGCTTTGAAGGTGCAGCAATGTTTCTTCGTTCTCATGCTCAGGAAGAAATGCAGCACATGCAGCGTTTGTTTACTTATGTGAGTGAAACAGGAGCGCTACCTATTCTCGGTGTGATTGATGCGCCCAAACATGACTATGATAGCTTAGGGGAGGTTTTCCGCGAAACATATGAACATGAGCAAATGATAACTCAAAAAATTAATAAGTTGGCCCATGTAGCATTCACATCTCAAGATTACTCGACCTTTAATTTTCTTCAGTGGTATGTGGCTGAGCAGCATGAAGAAGAAAAACTGTTTAAAGGGATTTTAGACAAGTTAGAGCTGGTTGGTGAAGATGGTAAAGCCCTGTTCTTCATCGATAAAGATTTAGCAGACATGGTAAATGAAGGTTCATCTTCCGTAATGGATTCTCAAGCCGGGTAATCTCAGAAATATCACTGCTGATTGTCTTTTTCCTTGGGATCCTCATGAAGATGTAGGGAGGAAAAGATGATCAGCGAAGATACGATCTTATTCGCACTCATGGGAGTGACACTGGTTAATGTTGCGCGGTACCTCACAGCGCTTCGGGCATTGATTTATATCATGCGTGAAGCTCATCCTCTCTTGTATCAGCAAGTAGACGGTCCCGGATTTTTCACCACTCACGGTAATATGAATAAACAGGTCCGTTTATTTCATTACATCAAAAGTAAAGAGTACCTCCATCATCATGATTCAGTGTTTACTGGTAAGTGTGAACGAGTAAGACAACTCTTTATACTCTCATCTTCTCTTGTCGGAATCACGATGCTCACCTCACTGATTTTGTAAAGAGAAGTGCCACGTCGGGCGCTTGATTGGTAAAATGACGCGCTTAACGTTAGAATCATTCTTCAATAGATGAAGGATGTGCTGACTGGCACATCCTTTTTTCGTGTCTTTCATGTTTACAGATCGCTTTAGTTCGATGTTGGTGAGATAAGAATGAGCAAACAGGTTGATGTCGTTGTAATCGGAGCCGGAGCCGCAGGGCTGATGTGTGCTGCGCAGGCTGGTAAGCGGGGACGACGAGTCTTGGTTGTCGATCATGCGAAAAAGCCGGGGCGGAAAATCCTGATTTCCGGTGGCGGACGCTGTAACTTCACCAACTATGATGTCTCTGCGAGCCACTATCTTTGCCGCAATCCACATTTTGTTAAATCCGCACTGTCTCAATATACCAACTGGGATTTTATCTCTATGGTTTCTCAGTACGGCATTGCGTTTGAAGAACGCGATCACGGGCAATTGTTCTGTCTTGACAGTGCCAAAGAGATTGTCAATTTACTGCTCAAAGAGTGTGACTTACCCAATATTGAACAGCGTTATCAGGTTGACATTCAGGCCATTGAAAAAACGGAAGCAGGCTTTCGTCTTCAGACCGGGCAGGGAACCATCGAGTGTCAGTCGCTGGTGGTTGCAACCGGCGGTTTATCGATGCCGAAACTGGGCGCAACACCTTTCGGTTATCAAATCGCTGAACAGTTTGGTTTGCCGATTATTCCGACCAGAGCTGCATTGGTACCGTTCACCCTCCATAAAGAAGAGAAAGAGCAGTTTGCCGAACTATCGGGGATCGCCGTGCCGGCGGTACTCTCGGCTGAGAATGGGACATCATTTAAAGAAGCGCTGCTTTTCACCCACCGCGGGCTATCAGGGCCGGCTGTGTTACAACTGTCTTCCTATTGGCAACCGGGGGAGAAAGTTACGGTGAATTTGGTGCCGGATGAAGATATCGGGGAAATGCTGAACCGTTCCTGTGCCAAGCACCCCAATCAAAGTGTGAAAAATACCCTTGCGAAAGTGTTACCCAAGCGTCTGGTTGAAGTCTTGATTGAGCGGGGCGAGCTAGTGGATAAGCCTCTCAAGCAACTGCACGGCAAAGAAATGACCGCCTTGGTTGAAACTCTCACTCACTGGCAGATATTGCCCAATGGCACCGAAGGTTACCGCACCGCCGAAGTCACTCAGGGAGGTGTTGATACGGATACCATCTCTTCGAAAACCATGGCTTGCAAATCCGTCCCCGGCTTGTTCTTCGTCGGTGAAGTCATGGATGTAACCGGTTGGCTCGGCGGATATAACTTCCAGTGGTGCTGGTCTTCCGGCTGGGTCGCCGGGCAGTGGGTGTGAGTGTGCAGCGACAAAAAGTCAGTCTCTCGTGACTTGGATGAAACATAACAACGGCTACTTAGAGTAGCCGTTGTTATCACCCCAAAGGCGCAATATTTTTAAACGATCAAATTTCAAACGACCTGATGAGAGTCAATCGACACATTTTTGAATCTCAATATAAACCAAGCGCAAAAATGTAACCAATCAGTACCGCGATCGGCCCTGTAATTTGCCTCGAGATTAATAATGCCGGAACACCTGTTTTAATGGTTTCAGGTTTAGCATCTTGCATCGATAGCATCAGTGGAATAGAGTCCGCTGCCGCTTGGACATTAATCGCGAATAAGGCTGGTAAAGCGTACATCGGCGGTATAATACCCGTACCAATGAGTCCGCCAACCGTGACGCCGACGACTTGTGCAACCGCAGCGCCCGGGCTTAGGATTGGGGCAATTAACGGAAATCCACAAATCGCCGAAAGAACGACCAGGCCAATTAGACTGTCTCCGAGTGGTGTCAATACATGGGCGATCAGATCGCCTAACCCTGTCTCTTTGACAAACGTAATCAAAATCGCCACAAACGCCATAAACGGCAGTACCGTTTTTATCACCAATTCAAAGGCATCTTGTGCAGCAGCAAATACATGGCCAACGACTGTCCCGATATTGCCACCCAACTTTTCCACAACGTTTAAAAATATATTCATATTCATGATATGGAATCCTTATGATTTGGTTTCTTCAGGCGATAACTGTGAATCCAGTGATTCGCTTTCGTCTGGCGTCGATGATTGCGCCCGACTCTTCAGCACAGCATGAATCGCGTCTGTCATAAACCCTCGTATAATGCCGATACATATTGCAGCCGCGATAAAACGAATCGCTAAATCTTGCACCGGTAAACCAAGCTGAGTGATACCCGCAGAGACACCTAACCAAATAAATAATTCAGATGGCAAGACATGTGGGAAAAGTGATGTAAGAGGGTGGGCTGTCGTCACAAGTGCATCTTGGTATCCGAGTTTGTTTTTTTCAGGTAACAACTTGCCGATTGTTAATGCGCCAGGAAAAGACATTAACAGCCATGAAATCGGGGGCAGGATGCCGTATGCCAGAATCCTATTTTTACCTAATAATGTTGCGACCTTATCCATGCGTTTTTGACCAATGAACCGGAAACAAGTATTCACAACGATAAGGAGCGCTATTAGCATCGGAATAATGCCGCCGGCCATACTCATAAATGTTTCTCCGGCTTTGCCAAAGAAGCCGATAAATATTTGTATGTATTCCATTATTATTTCCTTTTTTGTAGGGGACTGAGGCTCTGTATGTTCAATCAGAGCCTATTGTTATTATTTTTGTGGTTGTCCGTAGGTCTTGAATTTTTCTTGCATCAGAATCATTTCATCTTCAGGAAGTACAACAGGTTTACCCATTGCAGAAGCAATACAGTGAATTTTGCAGCAGTGTTCGATTTCCTCAGCAATATTGAATGCTGCATCTAGCGTTCCTGAACCAGCCAATAAACCGTGGTTGGCCAGTAACACTGCTTTTCTGTCAATCATGGCTTCGTATGCGGCTTCGGCAAGCTCTGGCGTGCCGAATGTTTCATAGTTTGCACAACGAACGTCCAGCCCTGAAAATGCAACTAAGTAGTTGGATGCCGGCAGCCCCTGACGGAGGGTCGCGAGGACGGTGGCGTATGTCGAATGAGCGTGAACAACCGCATTAATGTCATCGCGGCGATCATAAAAAACTTTATGCATGCTCCATTCTGAGCTCGGTTTTCTTTGTGAATCTACAATCTTTCCATCCATATCTAAAATAACGATATCTTCCGGTTTGGCGGAGAAATAATCGACACCGGATGCACTAATCGCCATGAGTCCCTGTTGTCGGTCAAATACCGAAATATTCCCGCCGGTACCAATCGTAAGACCATGTGTAACTAGTTTTTTACATGTTTCAATAATTTCTTCGCGTTCGTATTTCATTAACATCATTAATGTCCTTAATATGAATTCATTGAATCTGATTTTTAAAAACGGAAAATTAATTATATTGATGTAACAACGGCTCATTTTTCAAAAAGCGATTAATATCATCAATAATCATATTGGTATGGTTGGTTAATACCTCTGCCGTTGCGCCGGCAATATGTGGCGTGATCGTCACATTGTTCAGTTCGTTAATATAAGGGTGGTCAGCACAAATGGGTTCATGTGCATAAACATCAAAACCAGCACCTCTGATTTTATTTTCACGTAATGCTTCAATCACTGCGTCTTCATCTAAAACAGCCGCTCTTGATGTATTAATTAAAAATGCACTTTGCTTCATCATGCCGATTCGTTCCTTATTTAAGAAACCAATGGTTGATTCCGATACTTTCAAGTGCAAAGTCACGAAATCTGAGTGACAGAGTAGTTCATCGAGACTCACAATTTTGACGCCAGGTTCGTTGACATCCACTGCGGATAAAAAGGGATCATAAATTGCCAGCGCCATGCCGAACCCCCGGGCGATTCGGCCCACTCTTCGGCCAATCGAACCATATCCAATAATCCCCAGTGTTTTCCCATGGAGTTCAAAGCCCTTAAACACTTCATAAGGACTGTCTGATGTCACATCCCATATTGCGTCTTTTTGAACACCATCTGCTGATACACCTGCGCGATTTGCGTCAGTATATTCACCGTTCTTTAACGCCATATGGGCTTGCGGTATATTTCTCGCGACACAGAGCATATGAGCGATTGTCAATTCTGCGGTGGCGTCAGAGTTTCGTCCCGGCGTATAAATGACAGGAATATTTCGTTTTGACGCTGCTTTACAGTCAACATTTACAGGGGTTGCCCGTGTACAAGCAATTAATTTTAACTGATCACATGCAATGATTACTTTTTCGGTAATATCATCATACGATGTAATAATGATGTCACAGTCTTTCGCTAATTCAATTAATTCATCTTCTGTAAGCTTGGGGTTTCCTAATGCCCATCCAGATATAATTACATCACCAAGTTCTTTTAATTTCTCCAGGTTATTATCATGTTCCGCTGTAAATAGAATTTTCATTAATGTCCTCTTCTTATATCAGCTCTTAAATTCCATAGGTCATTTGCTTTAATTCGGAATTCTTTATAAAAAGAATACAATCTTTCATAAGCAATGACATTTGCTTGAATCGGTTCTATTTTTTCGTCTAAGTTAAAATACTTGTCATCATGAATATCTGTTAAATCCCCTACGGCAATTCCGGCTAACATCGCAGCACCTTTGGCCGAAATTTCTTTATCACCGGGAACAATCACCGTGCGATCGGTCATATCGGCAATAATTTGTAACCACGATTTAGAGTTAGAACCTCCTCCGGCTAAATAAATAAACTCACCTTTGGGGTGTCCTTGCAATGCATCTTTAATGGTGTAGCTAATGCCTTCAAAGACGGCTCGTAACAGATGTGCCTGAGTGGTTCCTTGACTGATGCCGAAGAAAGAAGCTCTGGCATTGGTATTTAAAAACGGAGCGCGCTCCCCCCCAATATAAGGGTGATACCACACGCCGCCCGCACCAACGGATACGCTGGAGATGAGTGCTTCTATTTCTTTAAAGTCTTTAGGACAAGACAGGTTCTCAATCGCCCAGTCCAGATTCGGTGTTCCTGAAAGCGTTGCAATTAAATCAATGAATGACTCTGAGACGACATTGGGAATACACCGCAGTCCTTCGCCCTTAATGTCAGGGACTTTACTAATCACGCCGGTACAACAGGTTGTGCCAAGAATGCTAAATACATCGCCTTCTTCACATGCCCCCAGACCTAATGCAGCACAAGAAACATCGACACCTCCCATGACCACAACAGTCTCTGCGCTTAATCCGGTTCGTCTTGCAACGTCATCTGTGATTTTGCCGGCTATCTCCGTACTATTCTTGATTTGAGGGAACAGTGATGAGCAGGCATTCAAATGGAGTTGCTCAAATACTAAATCAGATAAGGATTGTGTTTTAAGGTTTATAATCGAGGTGCCGACATCACTCAGTTCTAAATCCATGCGGCCCGTGAGACCGAAGCGAATCCAATCTTTCGCAAAGACGGAGTAGCTGGCTTTTGCTAATGTTTCTGGCTCGTTGTCTGACAGCCATTTTAGAATCATCGACATATTGCCCGGTTGGGGCTCCGAGCCTGTTTCACATGCCAACGCTTTTATTAAATCGTGGTCAATTTTGTTGATAACGGATGATGCTCGTGTATCGCTCCAAATAATTGCATTTCTGACCGGATTGCCATTTTGGTCTACCAGCCAAGCCCCTTCGCCTTGCCCGCTGATACCAATCGCTTTTATGTCTTTTACGTCGACACCCGCGTCGTTGGTTAAGTTCTTGAGTGACAGAATGGTTTTGTTGAAAACCTCGTTCATGTTCTGCTCACACCATCCATCTTGTGGATAAATGGTTTCATTTGGAATCGATGAGGCAAACACCTGATTAAAAGAACGATCAAACAAAACCGACTTTATGTTGGTGGTGCCTATGTCTATCCCGATATAGTAGTTTTTCATTGTGTAGGGTCCTAAAGGTTATTGTTTTTATCTTAAATTCCTCTGGCTGTCTGACGTCTATGGTCTAAATTGTTTGTTTTTATTCGTTATTAGGCTTTTTTTTGTTCTTATTATCTATCGTTGTCTGACAACGTTGTCATGTTGTTAAAATTCCAGCCGGATTAATGTGATTAAAATCTCATTTTGAAATAGAGGAGAATAAAAAAAGAAAATGAAGAGTAGAATCCAGATAAGAATGAATTGGAGTAGTTATGGATAAAAGCCACAAAAACAAAGACTTTGTGAAAGATGCGATTTTGAAAATGGGTGAATTATCAGAGAGTTGTGGTGATATGAAATTGCCCTCCGAACTCTCTTTGTGTTCCATGTTGGAAGTTTCTCGTTCAACGATTAGGGAAGTGCTCGCACAGTTGATCCAAGAAGGGGTGGTGTATCGTGTTCGGGGAAAAGGGGCTTATCTTCGACGTGGTCTGACATCGCTGAACTTAGATTTAACGAAGTTATTTAGTGTCAGTGATGCAATCAAAAGTTGTGGCCTGTCTCCAAAAACCATCCTTAAATATAAGCATGTGAAAACGGCCTCTCAGTTAGTGGCCAGTAAACTCAACATTGATGAAGGGGATAAGTATGTTGAGATCAAAAGATTGAGGTATGCCAATGACAAAATAGCGGTGTTTAATATTCATCACTTTAGGCTGCATGCCATTGAACATGCGAGTGATGATGCACTCTGTGGCTCTCTGTTCGATTATCTTGAAGAGACCGGTAAAAGTATTTCTTACGCGAAAACCAAAATAAAATCCGTTGTTCTGACACAGCGAGATATCCCGGAAATGGACGTGGCGCTGGAACCCTTCATTCTCTTAGAAGAAACTTATTATAGTGATTCAGGCGAAGTTTTTTGTTATACCGAAGACTACTATTCCGATGAGATCTTTAGCTTCGATATCATTCGCAGACGCTCATAGTGCGGGTCTTGAGCCGCTCGTGTTTTAGCCATTCCATCGAAGCTCCCGATAGCAGTCAATATCGAGGTCAATTGGGGATGGCAGTCTGTTGCATGTGAACTGCCAGCCAATACCTGCCATCAATACTGACCGCATGTCAGATGCCATTATTCTTTCCCTCAGAAAAGTACAATCCTCCCAACGAACGGCCTGTCTCGGCCAGTGTCTTCCGATTTTTATGAAGTTTCACCATGGGCTCTAGGAGGTCTTAACGGCCTGTCTCGGCCAGTGTCTTCCGATAAAATACATCTGGGGAGCCAATAGAAACTAATGTCTTAACGGCCTGTCTCGGCCAGTGTCTTCCGATATTTTATAATTGATGATGTTGGGAAAATTCTTGTGTCTTAACGGCCTGTCTCGGCCAGTGTCTTCCGATTAACTGGTTATGTTGGAACTCAATGATTTAAAGTCTTAACGGCCTGTCTCGGCCAGTGTCTTCCGATTAGCCATTCACACCTGCCTGAGCAGCTTCAATAGTCTTAACGGCCTGTCTCGGCCAGTGTCTTCCGATTCTATACAACTTAGGAGTAAATTATGAACAAGTCTTAACGGCCTGTCTCGGCCAGTGTCTTCCGATAGCGCCCCCTGACAGCCTTGATATATAAGGGCTGAGCAAAGCAATTTGGCCGATCTGTATAAATATACATAGAAAACCTCATTCTTTTGGCCCTTTTCAAGGGGGATCAGCCAATTGCCAATCTCGTCAGACAAGCGTTGATTATATCATCGGCTCTGGTTTGGATTCAAAGCGTTAAACGAGGCGTGCAGAGGTTTCATACTGAATTGTGCACTCTGACCGATCTGCCGATGGGCTCGCGGGAGCACACCAAAAAGTTTGGACCGTTATCCTATGGGGGCTGAACCTCAATATCGGGAGACAGCCCATTCAGCGCATTAATCGAATAGAAGTCAATATTTTTGTGTCTGCATCATATGCACAATCTGCCGCTATCACTGAAACAGTCGGTACTTTGCCGGGAGAACTCAGTGTTCATCAAGGGATGGCGACTTATCAGATACCAATTGAATTGCCGGTCACTTCTACATGTGCGTCAACTGAAAAAATAGCCGTGCATGATACTGCGGATATTAATGGTTGGATTCAGACGTGGTCTTCGATGTTACTCACTGCACAAGCTCAGAATAAGAAAGTGCAGATTTACATGACGGTTTGTCGTACTAACAACGTCCCGCTACTTTATGGTGTTCGAGTGATAAGCCATTAATTTCGTTAACTATCTTTCTTGGAAAAAGCTTTGAGTCATCGATTTGAAGCTTTCCTTTCAGTATCCGGCAGGCATTGATCTGTTGCCTCAGGCTGTCTGCATCTCACCGGAACGCAAAATGATGGTTTGATCGGCTGTAGGGACGTGAGTTAACAATGCCCGCGCAACTTTTTGTGCCTCAATCGGGCGATAGTCTCGTGGAATGAGCGGCTTGACGGCTTGGCTGATATATTTTGTGAGCGTTTCACTCAAACGAACGGGTTGTCCCAACGTTTGCCGATCTCCCAGAAGCATCGACGGGCGAGCAATAACTAAACCGTCGGGGGACAGCGCGGTTAAGGCTTGTTCCAGTTCACCTTTGACACGATTGTAGAAAAACCGTGACTTTGGATTGGCCGCCATGGCACTGACTACTCCGATTCGTTGGGCACCGGCAGCAAGCGCTGCTTGCGCGACTGCTAAATTGATCGCCAAATCAACCGCTCGAAATGCAGCCCGGCTGCCAGCTTGATGCATGGTGGTTCCGACTGCCAGATACACTTCATCGATTGCTGGCAAGGGAGGAATCAATTGAAAATCGACCTGATGTTCTAACAGTTTGGGGTGACTGACTTTCACGGGGCGACGGCAGAGCACATGAACTGCTCCGATTGACGGATCATCGAGTGCGTTGAGTAACAGTGCATTGCCAACCAGACCTGATGCGCCTGCGATCGCGATATGTCGTTGGCCTGTCATCTGTACCTCCTTTGTTGTGACGTTGGTTTCCGTCGTGATGTTGAGTCAATCCTTGAACCAGTAAGTCCTTGAACATGAGTGTAGAAGCAATCCACGCATGATTCTATCGGCTGATTTTCCTATAGCAAAAATGTGGACGCAAATTTGGAAAAAAAGTAGCGCTGATCTAGGTTTCATAAAAGAAGTATATACATTGATTCTGCGTCGATTTCAGCGTTCTGACGCTTAGATGTTTTCACCGCTAAATTTTTTTATGTTTGACCGGTTGTCGGTTAGCATGTGACTAACCGACAACTACGAAAGACTGTTTTGCTATGTCCCGAACCCAACGATTGTTTGATTTACTCCAACTGCTTCGCTGCCACAAATATCCGGTTGCTGCTGCGACACTGGCAGATGAACTGAACGTGAGTGTCCGGACGATTTACCGGGATATCGCGACTTTACAGTCTCAGGGGGCTGAAATTGAAGGGACAGCAGGACTGGGTTATCTTCTGAAACCGAATTTTATGTTGCCGCCGCTGATGTTCAGTTACGAAGAGTTGGAAGCACTGTTACTGGGCGCTGAATGGGTAACCCATCAGGATGATTCGGCCATGACTCAGGCGGCGCGACATGCGATTGCGAAGATTTCGGCGATCTTACCCGATACGCTGAAATGGCAATTGGAGCGGGAAACGTTTCGGGTTGGACCCGGTCTGGAAAAGCCCCCGTTACTGGTGGATTTAGCCCTGATACGTCAGGCGATACGTCAGGAGTCCATTATTGAAATTGAATATGTCGATCAACAGGGCAACCTGACAATTCGCCGACTTTGGCCGGTGTTGCTGGGATTTTTTGAAGCTTGTTATATGTTAGTTGCTTGGTGTGAGAATCGGCAGGCATTCCGCCATTTCCGGGTTGATCGTATTCGGACTTTCCATGATACGGCACAGCGTTATCCCCGTCGTCAGCGAGACTTAGTAAAAGCATGGCAGGCAACTCAGGGGGTGGCTGATAAACAAACTCGCTATTGAAAACAGCCCGATTGATCAAAATCCTATTGACCCAAACACTACTGACAAAAACTGACAACATACCTGAGTAAGCTATTTGTAACTTATAAAGAGCAGGAGTGATGTGATGTCAGTTTTAAGAAGTACAGTTGTTTTTTACGTTGCGGATATAGAAAAAAGTCAGGCGTTTTACAATGCGCTGTTTGGATGTCATCCGGTTCAAGCTTCCGGTGAGTTTGTTTTGTATCTGGTACATGATGGTTTAACTTTCGGTATCTGGAAACAAAGTGCGGTTATACCGACAATAACCCCAGATTCAACATTGCCATCAAAGAATCAGGGAGAGTTGTGTCTGTTTGTGGACGATCAGGATGCCTTCCAGCAAATGCATCAACATTGTTTGCTGAATGAGCTTCCTATTCTTCAGGAACCCGCCGTGATGGATTTTGCGACGGCATTCACAGTCACAGACCCGGATGGTTATCGGATCCGGTATGCGATTGGCAAATGACTCGTTACTGGATTGCGGTCGCTTCGGCCGATCATGTCAGGAATGGCCGTGAATGGGGAATCATGCAGGTTTGTCATGGTAAGTCGGCTCCGCTCAAACGGCTCTCTCCCGGAGATGGTGTGGTGTACTATTCACCGAAGCAACGTTTTGGTTACCCGGAAAAATGTCAGGAATTCACCGCAATAGGGCAAGTTCGGGAGGGGCGGGTATATCAGGTAGATATGGGGAACGGGTTTCTTCCATATCGTCGTGATGTGGCGTGGTTCGATGCTTGTCCGACGGATATTTACCCGCTGTTACCCGCCTTGCACTTTCACGATGGAAGCCGTTCCTGGGGAGCGAAGTTTCGCTATGGGCTGTTCGAGATTTCACCAGGGGATTTTGAGACGATTATGCATGCGATGCTGCGTCAGTTCTCTTCACCGGTGCAAATGGCGTTGTTTTCTGGTTCAGGACGCGGGATGTCCTGAACCGGTCATCTTTTCACGTTGTGCTACTGTCATTTTGCTTTACCTTGACTTTATCAATCGTTTTGACGTTATGATTGATACGTTTTATAGAAAGTGCGCAGAATCGCTACATTGGTTCAAGGTTTTTAAATTGCAATTGAGCATTGCATACACATAGGTTTGTTTTTGTGTAGAATAAGCATCTTGTCGCGTTTCATTCGCATTGGTTAAAAATAGTACCGTACTCATCAATAAGAAACGTCAGTGAACCCGTATGATTCAGTCAAAAATCAGTGCCGATATCCTTACAGAATCGAATTATTCTCAGTCTTCCTTTTCCACATCTTCTCACAGTGCAGCACCGACGCTTCCGGAACGTCCGGATCAGATCCCGAATGTCAGGTTCGAATATCATCTGGAAATTGCTTGTTCGGATGAATCTCGTCGCTCGATGCTCCGTTATGGGTTTGCACTGAAAGGGCAGGAGGTTGAGCTGACGACCAGCCCGCAGAATCAATATTCGACAGAGTACGGCACCCGTTATACCTACTATACCGCTTATAACGACCCGAAACGGATTATGGCTTTTAATGACCTCAGTCCTTTGGGAGTGAGTGTTCCGCATCCGATTCAGGTCAAACCGATTGGTTCAGGTTTTGTGCGGGAAGCATTTATTCCGGTCCAGCCTGCAATTCAGGTTGGTGATCATCTGGGGTTACCAACTGAAGGATACATTTACCATTTTCATCAGGCTCGGCTGGTGCAGGAATATCATCTGATGCCGGGGGGTTCGGGCAGCTTCTATGCCACGCTGTCGCGGCATGAAAAACTCAATCAGGCGAGAGGTTGTCCTTGTGCCCACGATGCGTTACTGGTGTTCTGGAAGATGGGTTGTCGGGATGTGCACAACCAACATCTGCTTTACCTGAAGAAACCGATCACAAGGGCACAACTTGATGCTTTGAATGAAACGTGGCTGGACAAACATGCCGTCAGATTAGATCTGCAGGCATTACTGGAGATCACGCGTGAACCGGTGGTCTTGCGGCCGTTGGAGCAGCATGTTGAGCATGCGCCGAAAAATGCAGCAGATACACTCCATACCGTGCAGCGGATTCCCGGAACCAACCGACGAGAGAGCTGGCTTGAGATTGCGGTGCGTTATGATTTGTCAGCCAAAGATCTCTTGGATTTAAATCCTCAGTATCATGCTGACCCGATGGTGTTGAAAATAGGCGATGTGCTGACGGTTCAGTCTCAAAAGAGCAATTCTCGACCAGAAACTTTGATTGGTCTGCCTCCCAGAGCCCCACAAACCTATAATCATCCGCTGAACAGCTATTACGCCCATCAGGCGTCCTACCTTAACGGGACAACGATGAAAGCCATTAATAGCCGAGCTTTGGTCAGAAAAGATATTCCGGTTGTGCGTCTCAACCGTCTTGGCTAGCTTGTTTGTAGGATATTTACACCGCCAGACAAAGGCTGATGTGAGGGAAAACGGCGTTCATGTGATCAAGCCGTTTCATCGGGAGCAATTGTGGTGTAATCATGGGGATGACTAAACATGAATGCCATCCGGTTCAGGAAGTGTTATTAACAGCGCTTCTCTGTCATTTCACAGACTCAAACTTCTTCAGACACGACGGCCTCAGTGACATTGTTGGTATAGAGTGTTGTGGTTGTATGTAGTGCCATGATGGCTCGGTGTAGTGCATCTTTTTCAGCCGGAGAGAGTTCACCTGATGTGGGAACGCTGCACAGGCTCACAACGTGGCACCAGAATAATACATCATTCACACCACTTTCATTTTCTTTTAGTTCTGACATTGTGCCCATAATATTATCCTAACCACTGACTGTTGATATTTATGTAATTAGCAATTTACGATTAATATTATATTGATTTTGACGGCTACTGATCATAAATTCAAAAGTTAATCAATAGTTGTAAATTTGCTGTTTATCATATTAAAGACGGTATCTTTTAGTTATTTTACAGAACGTAGCCAAAAATGTTCAATATTTGGTTATCTAATGTTGATCTAGATCACGCAATTTGTTTCGCTTTGAATAGGCATCAATTTATTGATATCTATGATGCAGCGTATGGTTGGGCGGTACATGAAACTAAGTAAACAAGAAAAAATAGATAATATTAAAAATAATATTTCTTATGCGATTAAAAGTCGTAACGAAAGTAAGAAATCCTTTTCTGAACGTACGGGAATAACCAGAACAACCATTTACAATATTCTGGATGGTAAAGTTGATCGGATTCAGACTCAAACGGTTGAAAAAATTGCAAATTTCTTTGGTACGACGTGTCGGGTCATTGAAGAGAGTAATCTGGAAGCCATTGAGTACCGCAATCAACTGATCTCTCCGGATGGCAATAAAAATCCGCTGTGCATACCAGTTGTTAATGAGAAAGAGCTAATTGCTTCACTAGACAAATATATTGGTGAATTAATTGTGGTTCATCCGACGACATATTATTTTTCGGATGAATCCAATATGATCGGTTTGAATATTACAACGCCATTTACATATCGGTATCAGATTGGTTCATTATTGGTGATTGAACGGTTTAAACGTAATGATATTGATGATCTTGTTATTTTAACATCCAGAAACTCTTTAACAATTGAGCCTGAAAACTATGTGCTCAGAGAGGGAGAGATATTAATTGGATGCATCAGGGAGGAACGGTTACATGCAGAATAGAAAATATAAATTAATTGGGTTCAGTCGCCATCCGGAACATGTGGCAAATGTTATGGTGCTGTCGACGGGCAAACAGTTGTCTATCCCTCTCACTGAAATATTTAACAGTACGGTGGCAGAAGATCTGAGTCCGATAGAGACCAAAGAGATTTGTCGCAAGTTATACAGTGCCGAAGGCTTTCAAGGGGCTTACGATATCCAAGATCGCAAAGAATCGTACTGGATTACATTTGCCATCATCGCCACGATACTTTCAGCCGTCTTCATCTTGTCAAATATCACGGGTGTCAAGCCGATTGAGATTGCCAACTCAGGTTTTATTGTTCCTTTTGCGATTTTCTTATATCCAATCTCTTTTATTCTGGTCGATATCCTCAATGAATTTTATGGGCTACGCATGGCCCGGGCTGCAATTCTGCTGTCAACTGTGACCAATGCTTTTCTGCTATTGATGCTCAATCTCTCTGGTTACGCTCCGACAGTCAGCGACTGGCAAATGGTGAATGAGAGTTATCAATCAATTATTCATAGTATTAACTCGGTTTTTCTGGCTTCAATGATTGCTTACTTTGTTTCGGAAAACGTGAATGCGTATCTGTTGCAGAAAATCAAACAACTGACCAATGGCAGACGATTGGTCGTGCGGGTCTTTTTCAGTACATTCTTTGCGTCGTTAATCGATAGTGCGATTTTCATCTATCTGGCATTCAGCCATATTCTCAGTCCGACGGTCTTATGGAGTATGTTTATTTGCCAAGTGGTTGTGAAAAGCATCTATGCGATTGTCGGTGTTGGCCCGATATACGGTGCAAGAGCGCTATTCAATAAATATATCAATCGATAAACGACAACGTTAGTGGATCATTATGGATACAACCTATTCTAAAAATCTTGGTAAGAAAACAGACTATATATCAACCTACACCCCCCAACTGCTTGACCCGATTCCCCGGGCTCGGGGGCGTGGCAATATTACAGCATGTGATAGTGCGGCGTTCTCCGGATACGATTTATGGACCGGTTATGAACTGTCTTGGTTGAACCCGAAAGGTAAACCGATGGTGGCCGTTGCAGAATTTATGATTCCGTGTACCAGCCCGAATTTGATTGAGTCTAAATCTTTCAAGTTGTACCTGAACAGCCTCAATCAGACCGCCTTTGTCTCGGAACAGGAATTGGTTGAAACGTTGATTCAGGATTTGAGTGCAACATCAGGGGGCGATGTTCAGGTGAAGCTGATACCTGTGGATGAAACGTTAGAGAGTCGTGCGGATAAATCTTTTACCTGCATTGATGATCTGGATATTGAAATTGACAGTTATGGGTATGATGAAGATCGTTTGTTAGGGGCGACCTCTGCAAACACGGTTGAAGAGAAGCTTTGTTCGCATCTGCTGAAATCGAATTGTCTGGTGACGAATCAGCCAGACTGGGGGAGTGTCTATATTCATTATCAAGGTGCTGAGATTGATCGGGAAACACTGTTGCGATACATCATCTCTTTTCGGGAACATAATGAATTTCACGAACAGTGCGTTGAACGTATCTTTGCCGATATCAAGCGATGCTGCAATCCCGAGAAACTCACCGTATTCGCACGCTATACCCGTCGGGGTGGTTTGGATATCAATCCATTCCGGAGTGATTTTGAGGAAGCCATGTTGGTCGGACGAGAATACCGCCAGTAATCACTTACCTCCTTGCCATAAAAAGGCCTCCCTTCGATAGGGCGGCCTTTTTTATGGTGCCTGCTTTGATGCATTTTTGAATCATGAGTATCAACAACTGGTTTGAAATGCGTTGCGTAATAACTGGTTGCAGCTCCGAGCAGTGTAAAATAGGTATGAAGACACAAATTTATGAAATAAGATGCATCATGTGTATTAAATTTAATAACAATGCAAATTAATATCCTTCCTCTCTTGCAGAATAGAAATAAGGGGTTTTAAGCAATGAGTGATGCAACAAAAAACCATTCGATGAATGGTGCTGAGAGTCTGTTGCGTACATTGGTCGAAAGTGGTGTTGAAGTTTGTTTTGCTAATCCGGGGACGTCAGAAATGCATTTCGTTGCGGCATTGGATCGCGTGCCGGGGATGCGTCCGGTTTTGGCGCTTCAAGAAAATGTGGCAACGGGTGCCGCTGACGGATATGGGCGCATGACTGGCAAACCAGCATGTACATTGCTTCATTTGGGACCGGGATTGGCCAACGGTCTGGCCAACTTACATAATGCCAGACGAGCCGGCTCTCCGATTGTGAATATCGTCGGTGACCATGCCACCACACATCTACAGTACGATGCGCCATTAACATCTGATATTCATGGATTTGCGAACCCGGTTTCTGAGTGGGTTTATACCTCTTCTTGTTCGCAACAAATTGGAGAGGATGCAGCTCGGGCTGTCCATGTTGCTTCCCAAGCTCCGGGGCAAATTGCAACACTGATTCTACCGGCAGATACAGCCTGGAATGACGCCGAGAGTGTTGCTTCACCACTGACACCGTCTGCACCGACCATTGTCTCCACTGAGAAAATTAATCACGTGGCCGGTTTGATCAACAGCGGACTCAAAACCGCGATCCTCATGCGAGGTTCCGCATTGTTAGAACCGGGATTAACCGCGGCAGGGAAGATTGCTGCGAAAACGGGTGCCCGCCTATTGTGTGATACGTTTGCACCGCGTATTCAACGCGGGTCAGGCCGGGTTCCGGTTGAACGCTTACCTTATCTTTCCGAACAGGCTGCTGATTTTCTGGCTGGTACAGAATTGATTGTCTTGGTCGGCGCTAAGCCGCCGGTCAGCTTTTTTGCCTATCCCGATAAACCGAGCTGGCTGACCCCGGAAGGGTGTCGTTTAACTCGGTTAACTGAGATTCATGAAGATAGTACGCGTGCACTTGAAGATTTAGCCAAAGCTTGCGAAGCCGAGAACATTGAGCCATACCGCACCAGACATCAGGTGCCTGCGTATGGGTTTGATGGTCCGATTACTGCGGAATTTGTCATGCAGGTCATTGGCAAATATTTACCGGACAATGCCATTATCAGCGATGAGTCCGCATCATCCGGTTTTCCTCATTATGATGTTACCGAAACCGCTGCAGCACATGATTATCTGAATTTGACCGGTGGTGCTTTGGGCAGCATGATGGCGGTTTCGATTGGTGCGGCGATTGCGTGTCCGGGACGCAAGGTGGTTAACTTGCAAGGGGATGGGAGTGCTATGTATTTGTTGCCCGCACTTTGGACCCAAGCAAGGGAAAGCTTAGATATTGTAACGATCATATTCAGTAATCGTTCATACCGTATCCTGAATCATGAACTCCAACGTGTCGGCGCAAAAAATCAGGGGCAATCTGCGGCTTCGCTGATGAGTTTGGAAAATCCATCCATTCATTGGCTTGGATTAGCATCGGGGATGGGTGTTCCTGCTTTTCAGGCTGATACGCGTCAGTCATTTGATCTTATTTTTCAAAAGGCGATGCAGGAATCCGGACCGAAATTAATTGAGGTGATGTTGTGATGGTTTAATTTAAAGCGAATGACTGTCTATATTTTATTTATGATGGTTTTATTGCGAAATATTAGAACTGTTGTATTTGGATGTATATTATTGGTGTTTTGCTGATGATTATTATATTAAGTAATCGTCGGCTTGTTTTTAATAAAAATTAATCTTGGCTTTAGCCTATTTTTGTTTGTTTTTCATGACGGACTTTCCCACTTATTTTCTCAATGTTACACGTATTGTTTACCTGAACAAATTAGACCACAATTTGTTTTTTCAACTATCCTTGCTCTTCTGATTATTCTTCATCTCCATAGATCATGCTATTCCTCTATAGTTTATTGTTTTTGTTGGTTTTATTTTTGTTTTCTTTTGATTCTGTTTTTTTGGACAATTATATAAATATGTCTGTTATCAATTAATTTAAATTTAAATTTGATTTCTTACCAAAAAAGAGAAAAAACAATCTGTCTTTCTGGAAATTATTTATATTGTCTTTCTACTCTATTTCGCGCTTTATCGGTTGTTTTTGATTACTTTTCTTATTCATTACTCATCAGTTTATTGGATATATTGGTCAGTTGCTCATGATTGAATTGAATACTGTTTTATTATACAAAGTAAAACGATTTCATCTTAATAAGATTGTCACTTTATTGGCTTTGTTATTTTATCTGTGTGTTTGAATTTTATTTATCAGAATATGTGAGTGAATATCAATATGAACGATAACCATAAATCCTCTATTCAATTAGAGCGAAAAAGTCATTTGGCGCTTCCATTATCATCGGCTCAACGGGGAATCTGGTTTGCGCAAGAGCTCAAGCCCGATGCTCATGGCAAATTCTTTAAAATTACCGAATATCTGGAAATATCTGGTGTGGTTCAGCCGGATCTTTTTGAAGTGGCTATCCGCAGGACTGCCAGAGAGATTGAATCCTTTCAACAGGTTTTTGAGCTGACGCCTCAAGGACCGAAGCAGCGGTTTGGTGTCGATCCTCACTGGGAACTACCCATTCTCGATTTTCAGGCGGAATCCGATCCCCAACGCGCTGCCAAAGCATGGCTTGATGCCGACTTGGCCCGCCCTTTTGACCTAGAGCAGGGCCCTCCGTTTTCTTTTGCGTTGTTACAACTCGGCCCTGAGCGTTTTTGGTATTACGCCTGTGTTCACCATTTGGTGTTGGACGGTTTTGGCGGGGTTCTGTTATCCAGTCGTGTGGCTGAAATTTATTCTGCACTGGTGGCAGGAGAAGAACCGCCGGCCTGTCAGTTCATTTCGTTGGCTGAAGCGATCGAGATTGAGCAAGAATACAAAGCATCGAAGCACTACCTTCGCGACAAAGCGTATTGGCAAGAGGTCCTGAAAGATCGGCCTGCGCCTGTGAGTTTGTCGGATAGACAGGCCCCCTGCACGAATATTATTCGTAAACAGATGTACTTACCGGCATCCACTAACCGGATGTTAAGAGAACTGGCGGTGGAATGTAAAAGTCAGGTGCCACAACTGCTGATCGCTTTAATCGCGATTTATCTGCACCGTGTCACCGGAGAAGATGATCTGGTTGTCGGGTGCCCGATGGTCGCGCGAACCAATAAGAGACTGCGTCAATTCCCCGGTATGGTTTCCAATGTGCTGCCCTTGCGGGTCAATATCGGTACTGAGGACACGCTCGTCGATATTGTCTCTCAGGTAAAACGCCGTATTCTCGGTGCCGTACGTCACCAATGTTACCGCGGTGAAGATCTGGCGTCCGATCTTGGGATTCTGACCGAGAGTGAACAACTGTTCTCGACCGATATTAATATCTTGCCGTTTGAATATGAAATGAAGTTTGGTGACGCGCCCGTCAATGTGAATAACCTGACTCTGGGACCCATTGACGACCTCTCGATCAACATTTGTGATCGTGGCCCTCAACAGGGGCTGGAGCTATGTATCGATGCTAATGCTGCTTTGTATAGTGAAATGACACTGGCCTCTCATTTCTATCGCCTGATGTACTTCTTCTCCTGTGCAGCGAGTGAACCGGCACTCACGGCAGTGAATCATTATCATCTGCAAATGCCGGAAGAAGCGTCGATGATTGATGCATGGAATCAGACGCAAATTGCATTTCCGCCGGCACAATATGTTCATGAACTGTTTGAACGGCGGGTGAGTGAAGAGCCGGAGCATATTGCATTCACGTGTGCCGGAGAAAGCGTCAATTACGGTGGGCTGAACATTCGTGCCAACCGCCTCGCTCATTACTTGCGGTCTCTCGGGGTTGGTCCGGAAAGCCGAGTTGCAATCTGTTGTGGCCGAGGGCCTGACTTGTTGATCGCGATGTTGGCAACACTAAAAGCCGGTGGGGGATATGTGCCGATTGATCCCGCGTATCCGGCAGAACGTTTGCAGTACATGCTTGCCGACAGTGCGCCGACCGTGGTGCTGACCGACGGAGTGATCGATTTCAGCGGCCTGATGGCAGAAACATTGCCCGAATCACGGCTGATTCATACCCAGCAAGATCGTGGCTTATGGTTTGAGCAACCATCGTCAGACCCTATGGTCAGAGATCTCGGCCCTGAAAACCTCGCTTACATTATCTATACCTCCGGCTCAACCGGTCAGCCGAAAGGCGTCATGGTTGAACATCGTCAATTGCTGAATTTGGTCAACTGGCATAACCGCGCATTTCATGTTCAGCAAGGAACGTGTGTGTCAAGTGTTGCCGGGCTCGGGTTTGATGCGGTTGTCTGGGAAGTGTGGCCGCCATTAAGTGCCGGTGCGACATTGACGATGCCATCGCTGGAAGCTTCGCGTGATCCTGAGCAACTGCTTCATTGGTGGGGTGAACAACCGATAGAAGTCGGTTTCTTACCGACCCCGATTGCTGAACTGGCATTTGCACGTCAGGTTGCACCGAAGACGTTACGGTATCTGTTGGTCGGTGGTGACCGGCTGACGCGTCAACCGGATAAATCGGTTTCTTATACTTTGGTGAACAATTACGGTCCGACGGAAACTGCGGTTGTTGCGACATCGGGCGCGATTCGGGCAGCGGATGATATGCTGCATATCGGTAGCCCGATTGCGAATACTCGCATCTATATCCTCGATGAATTCTTACGCCCCGTCCCACTTGGGGTGACCGGTGAAGTCTATATCGGCGGGAATAGTGTCAGCCGTGGGTATTTGAACCGTCCGAAGATGACCGCTGAACGTTTTTTAGCCGACCCTTTCTCCGATCAGCAAGAGAGCAAAATGTATCGCACGGGAGATCTCGCGCGTTGGCGTTTAGATGGGACGATTGAATATCAGGGCCGCAATGATAGTCAGGTCAAAATTCGGGGTTTCCGGATCGAGCTGGGTGAAATTGCAACGGCTTTGCAGGCTTGTCCGGGCGTTCAGAGCGCCGTCGTCACGGTGTTACACGCCGATGAATCATCCGAGCGTTTGGTCGCGTACTACACCCGTCAACACAAGACATCAATTGAGATTGAAGCGTTGAAACAACGACTGAGTGAATCTCTGCCCAGCTACATGGTACCAGCGGCATTTGTCGGGTTGGATGCGATTCCGCTGACAGCAAACGGCAAAGTCGATTACCGAGCATTACCCGAACCCGATGCGGATGCATTTGTGCACCGGAGTTATGCAGCGCCACGCGGCAACGTAGAGCAGTTACTGGCCTCGATTTGGCAATCCTTGTTGCATGTTGAGCAAGTGGGACGGCATGATAATTTCTTTGAACTGGGCGGACACTCACTGCTGGCGGTACAGTTGATCGAACGCCTGAGACATCATTATTACCATCTGGCGATCAAATCGTTGTTCACCACACCGACGCTGGCAGAGCTGGCGCAAACCTTGAGTCAGTCATCGAAGAGTGAGCGTCAGGTTCCAGCGAAGCTGATTCCCGAAGGATGTACGCAAATTACCCCGGACATGCTGTCACTGGTGGAACTGAGTCAGTCTCAGATCGACACCATTACGGCCTCCGTTCCCGGTGGTGCAGCAAACATTCAGGATATCTATCCGCTGGCACCGTTACAGGAAGGGATTTTATTCCACCATTTGTTGGAAGAAAAAGGCGACCCTTACGTGACGCGGGCGATTAAAGCTTTCGCCAGTCAGGATGCGTTGCAACAGTTTGTCGATGCGCTTCAGGCAGTCGTGAAACGTCATGATATTCTCAGAACCAGCCTCGTCTGGGATCAGTTGGACGTGCCGGTTCAGGTGGTATGGCGTGATGCCGTGTTGCCGCTGACGCCACTGACGCTTGACGGTTCGAACATGGTCAAGGCGATTCAGCAGCGATTCGATCCAAGTCATACCCGTCTGGATGTTCATCGGGCACCGATGATTGAAGCCTATCAGGTTGAAGATGCCGCCGAAGGACGATGGTTACTCTGCTTACTGATGCATCATTTCTGTCTGGATCACACCACATTGGAGTTGATGATGGAAGAAGTGCAGGCGCATCTGCTCAATCGGGTAGAACAACTGCCAACGCCACTCCCATTCCGAAACTTTGTGTTTGAGAGTCGGTTGGATAGCGATCCGGAAAAAGAGAGTGCTTACTTCTCTGCACGTCTCGGTGATATTGATGAGCCTTCTGCACCATTCGGTTTACTCAATGTGCAAGGTGATGGTCACGAAATTCATGAACTGCATTTACCGGTTGATGATGATCTGTCTCAGTTGCTCCGTGAACACGCTCGTCGTCAGGGGGTCAGTGCCGCCAGCCTGTTCCATTTGGCTTGGGGGCTGGTGGTTCGTGCGACGACTGGCAGTGATGATGTGGTGTTCGGCACGGTACTGTTTGGCCGAATGGCCGGTGGTGAAGGGGCTGACCGTGTGCTGGGGATGTTCCTCAATACATTACCGTTGCGTTTGTCACTTGCCCATGAAACGGTCACGGAAGCCGTTCAGTATACGCATCGGCATCTGGCAGAAATGCTTGAGTATGAGCATGGTTCGTTGTCTCTGGCTCAGCAGTGTAGTGGTGTAGCGCCACAAACACCTTTGTTTAGCAGCTTGCTCAACTATCGTTATGATGGGGGCAACAGTCAGACAGGGATTGACACCGGATCGATGAACCTGCTGTTTACCGAAGAGCGAACCAACTATCCGATCACGTTGTCGGTCAATGACAATCCCACCCAAGGGTTTTCTTTAGATATTCAAGTGGATGCAAGTATCGGTTGCGAACGTGTCGGTGCTATGGTCACGCGCGCTTTACGCGAGTTGATCTCCGCGCTGGAATATGAGCCCAAACGGTTGATTCATTCGTTGAACATCTTGCCGAAAGATGAATATCGGCAAGTGATTAACCAACTGAATGCAACACGCACTGCCGCTGTCACTGATATCTGTGTCCATACCCTGTTTGAACAACAGGCTGACAAATATCCGGATGTGATGGCAGTGATGAGTGACACTCAGAAACTGACGTACCGCGAATTGAACCGGCAAGCGAACCGTCTGGCGTATTATCTGCGGGCTCAGGGGGTCTCTCCTGATCAGCGAGTTGGCCTCTGTTGTGACCGTAACACCGATCTCATGGTTGCGATGCTGGCGACATTGAAGGCCGGGGGATGTTATATCCCGATGGATCCGACTTATCCGGCCGATCGTTTGCAATACATGGTGTCGGACAGTCAGCCAACATTGATTTTATCTGACGGCATCCTCGATACAGAAACGATTGTCGGCAATGCGGGAATCCGTGTGATTAACGTCAGTACAGAGATGTTCATGTGGCGTGATTATCCGGCAACCAATCCGCAATCTGAGCACATTCGACCGAATCATTTGGCTTATGTCATTTACACATCAGGCTCAACCGGGCAACCCAAAGGGGTGATGGTTGAACACCGCAATCTGGCGAACCTGGTGCATTGGCACAATCGGGCGTTTGAGATTCAGGCGGGTACTTGTGTTTCCAGTGTGGCAGGGGTTGGTTTTGACGCAACCGTCTGGGAAGTCTGGCCGCCATTGTGTACCGGGGCACATGTCATGTTGCCGGCGCTTGAAATTTCTCGCGATCCGGAGCAGTTACTGGCTTGGTGGATATCACAACCGATTGAAGTCGGCTTCTTATCCACACCGATTGCTGAACTGGTGCTGTCAAGACAACTTGAGCACCCGACGCTGCGGACGTTGTTAGTCGGTGGGGATCGATTGAATCATCATCCGCATCCGGAGAGCTCATTTACGCTGGTCAATAACTACGGACCAACCGAAACCACCGTGGTTGCAACGTCAGGTGTGATTCAGCCGACAGACGATTTATTGCATATCGGTTCGCCAGTCGATAATACCAGTATCTATATTCTGGATGAGTATCAGCAGTTGGTTCCCATCGGTGTCAAAGGGGAAATTTATATCGGTGGTAAGAGTGTCGCCAGAGGTTATCTCAACCGTCCCGATATGACGGAAAAACGTTTCCTCGATGATCCGTATTCTTACGAATTCGGTGCTCGGATGTATCGCAGTGGTGATTTAGGCCGTTGGACTGCCGATGGGACAATTGAATACCTTGGCCGGAATGACAGCCAAGTTAAAATACGGGGTTTCCGAATCGAGCTGGGAGAAATCAGTGCCTGTATGAGTACCCATCATGGGGTTGCTGAAGCGGTCGTGATTGCGGCGAAAACACAGAATAATGATCAGCGCTTGCTGGCTTACTATGTCGGTCATGCTCAGACAGCACCGCTGCGTGCTTATTTGTCTGCACGTCTGCCGGATTACATGGTGCCTGTGGCTTATGTCAAACTCGACCAGATTCCGCTGACACCGAACGGCAAAGTTGATCGTAAATCACTGCCAGAGCCGGAAGCCGCTGACTTTGTCACGCAAGTTTATATTCCGCCGGAAGGTGAAGTGGAAGAAACGATTGCTGCGATTTGGCAGCGATTGCTCGGGGTTGAAAAAGTCGGGCGCAACGATAGTTTCTTTGAATTGGGCGGTCACTCACTGGTGGCGGTACAGTTCCTCAACGAAGCCCGTCAACATGGCTATGAGCTGACACTTTCGACGTTGTTCTCTGCATCGCGACTCGCCGATATTGCCGATTATATTCAGCGCAGTTCTGAGGTGTTAATTGAACATGCTGTGGCTCTTCGTCCTGCAACCGGTGATCAGCGGCCACTGTTTATTGTGCCGGAAGCCAGCGGAGAGATGCTGTATTCACCCCTGCTGACCTCTTATATCGATAAAGATATTGCGGTGTATGGTTTGGTGGCTCCGGCACGTAATACACCACCGTTCTACACCATTCAGGGCGCTGCGGCACGTTATGTCAGAATCATCCGTGAAACCCAACCGGAAGGGCCGTATCGAATGACAGGCATTTCGCTCGGCGGCACTCTGGCTTATGAAGTCGCGAGACAACTGCTCGGGCAAGATCAGGAGATTGAATACGTCGGTGTGATTGATACGAGGGCCGAGAAAGCCTTTGTGCCGCGCCATGTGGGTGAAGAGCACCTGACCGAAGAGCAGAAAATTCTGCTGATGAGTAAAGAGATTTACGACGGTCTTGCGTATGACATCTATGGTCTGGCCGAATCGGAAAGTACCCTGGAAGCGGGGATGACGTGGAAAGATCACTACCGGATGGCCAAAGATATGGGGATGTTACCGGCTGGCTGGACAGACACGTACTTCATGAACTGGATGTTGCACCGCGAGGCGTTGATTCGAGCGGAATATGAGTACCAAAATCTACCGGTCGATATCGATCTTTATGTTGCGGAGCTGCGTCCTCAAGGTGAAGAAGACGATATTGTGCCATATCTGCGTTGGGATCGCTTTTTACCTGAAACATCGATTCGTCCGACGACGATTCCGGGGACGACGCATTATCACTTAATTGTTGAGCCATATATTGGCTATGTCGGTCAGGCGATCTCAAACGATCTCCATGATCGGGAGAAAGACTATGCGAGTGGTAAAGTCATGCGTAATGCTGACTATGATCCACTGGTGACCCTTCAGGAAGGTCATGGTCACGGACCGACCGTCTTGTGTATTCCCGGTGCCGGTGTGAATGTCTGTGCCTTCATGGGGTTGGTGCAGTCCATTGCATCTGACTGGACGGTTCTTGGTTTCCAACCGCGTGGTCTGGAAGGCAATGATATTCCGCATACCACGGTTCAGGCAGCCGCCGCTTTCTATCTGAAAGCACTGGAATCAAGATCTTGTGTCGGGCCTGTGCATCTTGTCGGACACTCGTTCGGGGGTTGGGTTGCCTTGGAGCTGGCCGCATTGCTTGAAGCGGAAGGGATTCAGGTCGCCTCACTGACGGTTGCGGATTCTGAAGCACCGGATGCGACGCCTCGAGAATACAGTGATTTGTCGGCACTGATGTTGCTCATCGAGCAGTTTGAAAGACAAGGTGCAGCTTTAGGCCTGACTGAGCAAGACCTGAAAGGCTTCAGCCACAGAGAGCGGTTGACGTTGGTGTATGGTTATTTGGTTGAACAAGGCGTGCTGACGGGCAATACCAGTGTGGATGATTTGGATGGTATTTTCTCTGTCTTTGCGACCAACATCCGAACGCATTATCAACCTGCCGTACAGCCGAAGGCTTTGGTCAATCTGGTGTTTACTCAGGATATGAAAGCCGGTGTCAAAGAGGCTTGGCAGGCGCAGTCACTGAATCTGCATTGCATTGAAAGTCGTGCTGATCATTTCAGTCTGCTCAGACCGCCTTTCGTCTATTTGATTGCTGAAATTATGCAGCCGACATTCCGCACATTAGTGACCGATATCTGAATGAAAGTTTGGTGATGTGTCATAAAAGAAATTGCCCACCGTCTGGTGGGCAATTTTTTGTGAGTGAATTATCAGTGATTATTTATAGCTCAAATCACGGATCTTCTGGTATCCCGGATTAGCGCCCTTGAGTCGCCAGTAACGGATCCGGTGTGACCTGACCCGGCTTCAATTTCTCCGGTCGGTTACAGAGTAAAATCCCCACAATGGCCAGCAAGCCACCCACGCCCATTAACACGCTGAGACGCTCATCAAGTAGGAGCGCGCCCAGAGAAACGGCCGCAATTGGATTGAGAGCGATAAAAGCACCGGCCCGGGTTGCCCCGATCTTTTCAATGCCACTGTAGTACCAGATATAAGCAAGCGCTGATCCGACAATCCCCAAATAACTGAGGCTCATGAAGTCCTGAACATGAATCGATTCCAGTACCCCGAGATGAAATTGACCGCTGAACAGAGTGGTCAGTGTGAGCATGGCGGCACCGGCTAAAACCGAGTAAGTCACCGTATGCAGTGGCCCGATGGTTTGTACGGTGTGCTTGCCGAACACGCTATAGGCTACCCAACTCAGTACGCAGCCGACAATCATGAGATCACCGATGATTGAGGTGTGAGCCTGAAACACGGATTGTGGGGATTTACTGATAATCACCATCGCCGCTCCAACGATACAAAGGGTAATGCCGCATAGTCGGGTGAGTGAAAACCGTTCTTTGTGGAACAGAAAAGATGCGATAGCAATCATGGCCGGATTAGCGGCGACGATCAGTGAGGCTCGGGAAGCACTGATATGTTGTAATCCATAAAAGAAAAACAGGTTATAGGTGTAGATACCACAGAAACCGAGCCCAAACAGGACACAGACTTGTTTTTTCGTGATGCGGACAAAGCCTTTTCCGCTCAAGGCTAACACCAGCACCAGTGTTGCACCGGCCAGCAAGAACCGCAATGTTGCAGAAACAAGTGGCGGGATTTCCGGATTGATCGCCCGTCCGGCAACAAAAGTTCCGCCCCAAATGACAGAAACCAAGGCGAGTTTGAGATAGATGCCGGGATGACGGGCGCGGCTATCACTTAGCTGAGAAGAACGTTCAGTTGTATGACGCATATTTGATTAACTCGCTATATTGAGAGCGTACTGTGCGTGTTGCGCCGCATACGCTTTGGTCAGATGGAGGATATCGCGCTGTGCATGGCTGCCACCGATGAGATGCCAAGACTGCTGGCTCTGTTCCAGTTCCGATAAACAGGTTTGATACTGTCCGAGCGTGAACTGATGAATCGCTCTTAAAATGGCCACCCCAGTACGGTGTGTTTGCGGGTCAATCCCGAAGCCGTCACATTCAGCGATGAGCTTTTCAATCAGAAACGGCTGTTGGGTCGCAGAAAATGACAACGCGGCGTGGAGCTTGTGAAGATAAGAAACTGAGTTTTCAATCACGCCTGTCCAGAGTGTTGCAAGCTTCTGCCACTGCTTCTGAAACGCATGATCGGTCTGCTTCAGGTGAAGCCGCCACAGAAACCCGACGGCATCGAGGTCCTGTTTCGCAAACGGTGTTTCTTTCATATTACACAAGGTGTGGAAGGTATCTAAGGCAGCTTCCGGCATATGATTTTGTTCATAAGCAATGACAAGATGCCAGCAGATATGAATTTTCATTCCGGGATTATTTATCCATGATGAGGCCCGGTGATTTAAGAACGCGATGATTTGTTCCCATTGTCCGGTTTCGTGCAACGTGTGGACAATCGCGTGAATACCGTAAACATTGTCAGGACAGTTTTCGATAGAATCCCAGCCAGCGGCTAAAGCGGGTTCGTATTGCTGACATTCACACAGCACGAAAGACTTGATCGCGAGATAGAAAGGGTAGAGCGCATGGGTGCGGGGCAAAGCCGCTTCACAATGTTTCAATACATCGAGTAACCGCGTGGTTCGACCGGTACAGAACTCAAACATATGTAAAATATACAGCGCAATCACATCGGTCGGAAAGCGCTTTAAGTGAACTCTCATCAGTGTATAAGCCTGCTCATACTGGAACCGTGCCCAGGCTTCACAAGCCTGGTAGATGAGTTTGAATTCTGGTCTTTGGATTTCACGCCAGTTCATTTGGGCAAGGTGTAAGTTAAACCGATAAAACTCGCGAATTTCACAACTGGTGGTGCCGTCAAATCCGGCCAAGAGCTGATAGAACGTCTGGTGTGTTTTATTGTGGGGCTGACAATGTGCAGGAATTTCCTGAAAAGATAAAAAATAGCCGTTAATTTCCGGCCATAAAGATGAAACGCCATCTGTTGAGCGTTGTGACTGATGAACCATACTGCCACTCCTTTGCCATTGTTGTTTTATGGTGTAGACCATAGAAAAGATTTGATTCATATGGTTTTATATGATGATCGATATGATCACTCATAAGGAAATGAGGATTTACTCATGAGGTGGGTATGACATTTACGCAGTTGGAAATATTTTCGGTTTTATCAGATAGCCTGCATTTCACGATTGCGGCCCAGCGGCTTGGCATTTCTCAATCGGGGGTGTCACATGCGATCAAAGCATTAGAAGATGAGTTTGGGGTAAAACTGTTCCACCGTCACCAAAGTCGCGTCGAGCTGACCGATATCGGGACTCGGTTGTTAGCGCGCTCACGGACCTTGCTGGGCGTTGCAGAAACAATGCGTCAAGAAGCGACCGATGCACAGGGAATGAAGCAAGGCATGTTGCGTATCGGTTCATTCGGGACGACTTCGTCCGTCCGTTTGTTGCCGCATATGATTCACCAGTATCAGAAAAAATTTCCGGGGATCGAAGTCTATATCGATGAAGGGCCGGATATGCAGGTGGTTCAGTGGTTGAGAGAGCGTCGCGTCGATGTGTGTTTTGTGGTTTTGCCGGAAAATGATCTGGATGTGTTCCCGTTATTAGACGATCAGATGGTGGCTTTACTGCCTGCGGCACATCCACTGAGTCGGCTTGAGTCAGTGACGTTATCGTCACTGTGTTATGACCCGTTTATCTTGACCGGGGCGGGATCCGGTGAGTGGGTCATTCGCCTGTTTCATGCCGCAAAGCTACAGCCGCAGATTCGCTATCGCACGTCGCAGTTACTCAGTATTTTGTCACTCGTTGAAAGTGGTGATGCGATTTCCGTTGTGGCGGAGTCGTCGCTACCGGAGCGTGATTCGGACCGCTATGTCTGTCGGCCATTATCACCACCGATCAAGCGGCGTATCGGTTTGGCGGTATTGGACAGCCATCAGGCCAGCCCCGCAGTCAAGGCATTTATTACCCTTGCTCAACAGTTGCATTCGGTGGGAGCGTGACTGGGTGTCCTATTCCGGAAGGTCAATGATATCAGGTGGTACATTGATATGAGTAAAAGGTCATTTGTAACGATTTCCCTTGTATTTGTATTGTTTCTATCGATTTTTATTTATGCCTTGATGATGCAGCATAAAAGAAGGGGCGAACAAAGAACATCATTGCCCCCGACTTTGTACATGTTGCTCAGAAAAATGCGATGTAATTCAAAGTCCTAACACCTGCATGCTATCCAGCTTTAATGAAAGCTTCGGCATCAACCGCTGCGTTACAGCATGACACTGATCCTGATATAGGCGATAAGCCGCGTCTTCTGAAGAGGGAGACAGCAGCAGTTGATCAGGATTTTGAGCGCTGCCACTGCTGGAAAAGACCGGCAATATCAGACGAACACAACAACGGCATTGCTTGTTTAATCTGTTCCAACGGCCAATCCCACCACTGCATCTCCAGCAACATTGCAATTTCCGGTTCTGAAAAGCGTTTTCTTATCGTTTTTGCGGGATTACCGCCAACAATGGTGTAGGGTTCGACATCTTTGGTCACCAAAGCCCGGCTACCAATGACTGCACCATGACCGACTTTTACGCCAGCCATGATCATCGCTTCAGAGCCAATCCACACATCGCTGCCTATCACGGTATCTCCGGCACTCTGGTAAGCATTGACTGATTCCGAAAATGCAGGCTCTTCATCCATATAGAAGAAAGGAAATGACGTTACCCAATCATATCGATGACCTTGATTTCCGGCCATGATAAAGGAGGTGCCTGTGCCGATAGAACAAAAGCTGCCGATAATCAGTTTATCCACATCATCGCGATCGGACAGGAGGTAGCGAGCGCACTCATCAAATGAGTGTCCATGATAGTAGCCTGAATAATAGCTATAACGGCCGACTTTGATATTTGGGTTCTTGACTTGTTCTGTCAGCGGTTTTCCCTTAAACGGGCTTTCAAAATAATTTTTCATTTAATGTTTACACCAAAATTCTTGAATTGAGTGCCTGCGTCTTTTCGTTTACATCGAAGCATCAATTTCTGATATTTGTTCTGAGTGTTTAAGCTTATTCAATGCCGTAGTCTCGTTCGACCTTCGATATCCGAGTTCTGAATGATGAATACCATTTTTCATGGCCAAGCCTTTGGGCTTCTTGATGCGCTGCATTGGCTTTCCACTGCTTGATGGACTCAAGATCAGTCCAATATGAAACGGTTATTCCAACATCTTCTCTTGCGGACTCGATGCCTAGAAATCCCGGTTGTTTTGAAGCTAATTCAACCATCCGGTCGGCCATCTGGTCGTAACCGTTATCACCTTCCGTTCGGTGAGAAGTGAAAATCACCGCGTAGTAAGGCGGTTTCGGTGTGTTAGCGATGAGGGACATATTTCATCCTTTTAATATTTCATGCGGCTATGTCGGTTGTTGACAGAACTTCAACCATTCATCGTCATTTAGTATGGTTGAATACTTGGCGATACAATATCTCTTAAAGGTAATTTACAAAGGATGTCAAAGCGATAAAATGAACGCTCCACCCCTCATCAAATCACACCACAAAATGACCATGAAACCTGATAGAGTCACTGCGATGCAGTTGATTATTGACCAAGCTAAACGAGAGTTACCGCTTTATGACAGCGACACTTTCCGTTGTGGTACGGAATCCAATTGCATTGGCTGCCCCAAAAAACTGATGGAACTGGTAGAGTCAGAACTTTCTTACTGGGAGCATAATCTATCACGAGGGTCTGTGCCTAACTTTGATGACATTCGGCGATTTGGAAAGCTTTGCACGAACGTCAAAAGAGGGCTGGTACGTAATAATATTTTGTAGGTTTCGTGTGTTGGCAGTCCGTCTGAAATAGTTTGTATGAAGAATCAGCACTCTAAATCGGGTAAGGTGAGCCCCAAACTCTAGCTGCAACTTGTTAGGTGAATGAGTACGACGCACCGTCGATCTTGCGGACAGGAATATTTGAAAGCACTTCATTCTCAGCCATTCTCATATTAACCGCCAAGATATCTTCAGAGCACTTCTGTGTTGTAATGTAATGCGTTAAGCAGCCACATATGTTGCAACGATGAAACTCGACTTCTTTGTCACCCCAACAATAAAAAGCCGTTTTCTCATTCATGTTTATTTGGACCTGCTCAGGAGAATAGTACGCCCAAGCCGCAGCATAACGACGACAAATAGAACAGTTACACTCACCAACTTCTTTAGGGAGAGAACTCAATATTAAGCTAACGTTTCCACAGTGACACTTTAATTCCATTCGATCATTCCCCTGTATTCACCTAACCGTTGTTAGACCGCTTCCTGCCGTATAACATTCTTCAATTGTTCTGTATAACATGACTTCTGATGGCAATAAATGATTACTCCATTCGTCTCGTCGGGTTATTTGAATTCGGTGAAACCTTTTTAAAAGCTAACGTGATCGATGCACTCAGCGTAAACATTTACGGCACCGTCATCTCCCCCAAGCAAGACCTCGCCTTAAAATATGCAAAGCCCCCGGACAGGGAAATCTGCCGAGGGCTTTGGGGGGGAGTCATTATCCGCTGTTAAATATCAAAGTACCGATATAACTTAAACCTTTCTGGATTTTTGTTTGTAGCGGTCAAAAATGACGGCTGCTAACAGAATCGAACCGCGAACCACATACTGTGCGAACGGAGACATATTCAGCAGGTTCATTGCATTCTCGACGGTGCCCAGAATCAGTACCCCTGCAATCACGTAAGAGACTTTGCCGATCCCGCCTTTCAGTGACACGCCACCCAGAACACAGGCTGAGATAACGACCAGTTCGAAACCGACGGAAGTCATCGGCTGTCCACTGGTCATCCGTGCTGCGAGAATTACACCGGCCAGCGCAGAAATAAATCCGGATACTGTGAAGATAATCAGTTTGGTCTTCACCACGTTTACCCCAGCCAGTCGCGCTGCTTCTTCGTTGCCTCCGATGGCGAGCGTATTGCGGCCGTAAACCGTCCGATTGAGCAGGAATGCGAAGACAATAAACGTGATAACTGTCAGCCAGATAGGTGTCGGAATCCCCAGAACTGAAGAGTTACCCATGGCGAAAAAGCTTTCTTCGGTGATACCGACGGCTTTCCCATCAGAGATAATGTAGCCCAGTCCGCGTGCAATCTGCATGGTCGCCAGTGTGGTGATCAGGGCATTGACCTGTAGTTTGGCGATGACGAAGCCATTGATCAGACCAAAGAATACTCCGGACAATAATCCGGCAATGATGCCGAGGGTGACGCTACTGGTGGCATTGATTGCGACAGCGGTAACAACGCCGGAGCAGGCAATCACTGAGGCAACCGAGAGGTCAAGGTCACCACAGGCAAGGCAGAATAACATTGCGCAAGCGACCATGCCGCTCATGGAGATCGCCAGTCCCAATCCTTTCATATTGATAAAGGTGGCGAAATAGGGCACGAAAAAAGCGCAGAGCAGAAATAGCCCTGCAAATACAATGAGCATCCCGAATTTGTCCCAGATGTGGGAGAAATCGATGCCCGGTTTCTTCGGCTCATTGGTGTTCGGTTTGGTGGTTGTAATGGCCATTACTGATTTCCTCTATGCTGCGACAGGGTTGCTTGTACCTAACATCGCTAGACGTAATGCGGTTTGTTCATCAAACTGTTCACGTTGTAGCTCTCCGGAGATTGCACCGTCTTTCATGACCAGTAATCGATCGGAGATCCCCAACACTTCTGGCAGGTCACTGGATACCACGAGTACCGCGACACCGTTCTCTGCCAATTTGAAGATCAATTCATAAATTTCAGATTTTGCACCGACATCGATTCCCCGCGTCGGTTCGTCGAGTAGGATGACTTTCATGTCCGTTGAGAGCCAACGGGCAAGAATCACTTTTTGCTGGTTGCCGCCTGAGAGCTCACCGATAAGTTGGTCAAGGGAGGCAGCTTTCACGTTCAGTGCTTCGCACTGTAATTGGGCATTTTTCTCTTCCCAGCGAAAATCAATGCACCCGCCTGGCTTGAGAAAGTCTGGCCGGGCACTGATATTGGTATTTTCCCGGACGGAAAGAATCGGCACGATACCGTCAGCTTTACGATCTTCCGGACAGAGGGTTACGCCGGCCCGAATTGCTTCACTGGGGGAGTGGATCCGGACGGTTTCACCTTGGATAGTGATCGTGCCGGAAGTTGCTTTATCTGCCCCGAAAATCAGCCGTGTCAGTTCAGTGCGACCAGCACCAACCAGACCGAAGAGTCCGAGAATTTCTCCGCAACGAATGTCGAGAGAAACTGGCTGAGTAATCCCCGGCCCCATCAGTTCGTCAATTTTAAGTCCGCTTTTACCGTATTCGCGGCCGCGGTAATGATAGATATCATTGATTTCTCGTCCGACCATCAGTTCGACGAGTCGGTCATTGGTGAGATCAGTCAATGTATCGAAAGTCTGGACGTGGGTACCGTCTTTGAAAATGGTAATGGCATCACACAGCTCGAAAATTTCTTCCATTCGGTGTGACACATAAAGAATGATTTTGCCGTCATCACGCAATTCACGAATGACTTTAAATAAATTCTCGATTTCCCGTTGTGACAAACTACTGGTCGGTTCGTCAAAGGCAATGATGCGTGCATTGCGACTGAGGGCTTTCGCGATTTCAACCATTTGCCACTGACCAATCGAGAATTCTTTCAGTGGGCGGGAGGGGTCAAAGTCTTCCCCGAGTCGGATTAACTGTTCTCGTGCATTACGGTGAAGGGTTTCCCGATCAACCGATCCATTTTTCGTCGGCAACTGGCCCAGATAAATATTTTCAGCAACACTGAGTTCCGGTACCAGATTCAGCTCCTGATAAATAATCGCAATACCGTGATCGAGTGCATCAACGGTTGAGGAAAATACAGCGGACTGACCATCAATGATCAATTGTCCTTCTGTGGGTTGATAGAGTCCGCTGAGAATTTTCAGCAAGGTTGATTTCCCGGCACCATTTTCTCCCATCAGCGCATGAATACTGCTGCTTTGGACACGAAAATTAATATTCGAGAGCGCTTTTACGCCCGGAAAGTGCTTAGAAATCTGACTAAACTCTAAAGAAGAGGGCAATGCTGCCATAGTGGCCTCCTGTGGGTTCAGAAGGTGGCACAACATTGTGCCACCTGCCGGGAATTACAGTCCTTTTTTCTTCAATTCTGCTTTGTAGTTATCGCGGGTAATCAGAACAACATCAGTGACTTCAACGAATTTCTTCGGTTCGACACCATCTTTAACCCATTTGTACAGCGATTCGATACTCTTAAAGCCATGAACGTCCGGACTTGGGAGTAAAGACCCGTAGAAGCCGGTTGGTTTGGATTTAGCCAACTCGTTGACGGCATCCACACCGTTGATACCAATACCAATCACGTTTTGTGCATCAAAACCTTGTCCTTCAGTTGCTCGAATACCACCCAACACAGTGTTGTCGTTCATGCCGACGACCAGCCAGTGTTTGACAGTCGGATATTGCACTAGCAGCGAGTTGGCGGCATCCAATGCACCGGGAATGTCGTTGGTTTTGGTTGGAACGCGATAGATCTGATCCGCTGGAAAGCCTGCTTCTTTCAGTGCCGAGATTGAACCATTGACCCGGCGGCGGGCGGTATCGAGTTCATCTGCGGTAATCGCCATGACGGCACTGTCTGCCGGGTTCCATCCGCGTTTGGTCATTTCTTTATACAGCTCTTGTCCCTGACGTTGACCGATTTGACTGGCGGCCATCATCACCAATGGTACATTGGTCATCGGTTTGCCTTTCGCATTGAGGAACTGATCGTCAACGGTGATGACTTTGAGACCATAACTCTTGGCTTTTGCCATAATAGCTGGCCCGAGTTTAGGGTCAGGAGTACAAATGACAAAACCTTTGGCACCACTCGCGGCGAGGGTATCGATCGCATTGAGGGTTTTTTCTCCATCGGGGACCGCCATTTTAATCACGTCGAAGCCATACTCTTTGCCGGCTTTTTCCGCAAAATTCCATTCAGTTTGGAACCAAGGTTCTTCAGGTTGTTTTACCAGATAACCGAGTTTAAGCGTGTCATCATCGTTACCAAAGAAAGCATGAGCAGAGGCACTGAGTAATGCAGTTCCTGCTAAAGCGGCGACAGCGAGTTTTTTTCTTATCGTCTTCATTTTGCTATTCCATCCACTGGTTGTTGTAGGGAGGTGTTTCGGGCACATTATTCGTACAAGCCGCTTCGGATTGAAGTGATGAAAATCACAGCAATGAAAGGTAGCGTTTTTGTCCATGCATATAGCGTGAGACAACATGACTCAGCTCTCAAAATAATATTATCCACGATTTAAATAGCCTTTTATCCTTAAGCATACGATTTTTTATGACTCATTTCGTGATAAATCCTAAATAAGCATATTTTTTAAGCGAAACCTCAAAAAAACAGTCGTAACGTTTTTATCCATATTTTTAGCTGTGGCGTTCATGTTCCCTTCTTCATTCCACCGTTATAACTGACAACAGTGAATATTAACTGTGAGTGCGCGATACCGTCTCATGATGACGACGATTTATCGGTGGTTATGAACGGTTCGTGATGATGGCTTGCCGATGCCAGTCGCTTGTCGATGGTGATAAGCGTTGCATGGTGCGAGTGACTTGAATATGGGGATAGTTATGGAGAATAGGCAGAAGAGTGAGCCTTATGTGATTGGTCTGGATTTTGGTTCAGATTCAGTCCGGGCTTTATTGGTCAATGCTCGTACCGGTGCTGAGCTGTCATCCGGGGTTGCAGAGTATCCCAGATGGAAAGAGGGCAAATACTGTCAACCGGCACAATCGCAGTTCCGTCATCATCCAAAGGACTATTTGGAGTCAATGACACAAGCCATACAAGATGCCGTGGCTCAGGTGAGCACGGAGATCGCCCAATCGGTCGTCGGGATCGGGGTGGATTCAACCGGTTCAACACCGGCACCGATTGATGCCGATGGGCAGGTATTAGCACTACGACCAGAATTTGCCGATAACCCGAACGCCATGTTTATTCTCTGGAAGGATCATACATCAGTCTCTATGGCCGAACGGATTAACCAACTGGCACACAGCGGTGACTTTCCTGATTATACCCGCTATGTCGGCGGGATTTATTCTTCGGAATGGTTCTGGGCGAAAGCGGCTTGGGTCAGTGAGCAAGACGCTGCGGTTGCACAACACGCCTATAGCTGGGTTGAATTGTGTGACTGGGTACCCGCTGTGCTGAGTGGTCACCAACATCCGGATGTGTTGCGTCGGGGTGTTTGTGCCGCCGGGCACAAAGTCATGTGGCATGAGTCATGGGACGGACTCCCTTCAGAAGCATTTTTGACCGCGGTTTCCCCGACTTTAGCCGGTTTGCGGGATCGGATGTATCACGAGGTTTATACCGCGGATCAGGTCGCTGGACATTTGACGGATGAATGGGCAGCTCAGCTTGGTTTACCTGCTGGTATTGCGATTGCAGTCGGTGAATTTGATTGTCACATGGGCGCCGTCGGTGCCGGAGCCGGAGCCCATGATTTGGTCAAAGTGATTGGCACATCGACCTGTGACATTTTGATGGTCGATCCGCAGCAGGTTGCGGACAAGGCGATTGCCGGTATCTGTGGTCAGGTGTTGGGCAGCTCGCTGCCGAATATGACTGCGCTGGAAGCCGGGCAGTCTGCGTTCGGGGATATTTATGCTTGGTATAAACGGTTGTTGGTCTGGCCGGTTGAGCAATATCTGCGTGACCATCCCGACGTTAACTTTGATCTGGCTGAGTTTGAAAACGCACTAATTCCACAATTGGCCCAAGCGGCTGCGACCTTGGAAGAGGGCGGTAATCAGGCGCTGGCTGTGGACTGGCATAATGGCCGCCGGACACCGAATGCCAATCAACGTCTGAAAGGGGCGATCGCGGAATTGAACCTTGGCTCGACCGCTGTCGATTTGTTTGCCGGGCTGGTTGAAGCCACTGCACATGGCGCGAAAGCAATTGTGGACTGTTTTGTCAGTCAGGGTGTAGATGTGAACCGACTCATTGCCATTGGTGGGATTTCGCAAAAATCACCCTATGTCATGCAGACCTGTGCCAATGTGATTGGTCGGGAAATTGTCGTCGCTGAATCTGAACAATGTTGTGCGTTGGGCGCGGCAATTTTTGCAGCCGTTGCTGCGGGTGTCTATGCAACGACCCAAGAGGCTCAGACGCAAATGGCGAGTCCGATCAGCCGAACTTATACACCAACCTCTGCTGTCGCGAATATTCGAGCAACGCGCTACGACATGTATTGCCACCTAGGCCAGTCACTTGAACAGTTATCTCAGGATCGTTTAGACGATGCAGCATCATCGTTGTCAAAGGAGGATGCATGAATATCGATGTTTCTTTCACGCCGGACTTTGTGGTTAATTCGGCATGGAAAGCCCGGATGGATGTGTTACGGGAACAGGTCTGGAAAGCCAATATGGATTTGCAGAAGCATAATCTTGTGACCTTTACATGGGGTAACGTTTCCGGTGTTGACCGGGAGTCCGGCCTGGTGGTGATTAAGCCAAGCGGCGTCGCTTATGAAGACCTTTCTCCCGCAAATATGGTTGTGGTGAATTTGGCCGGTCAGCGCGTCGAAGGCGATTTGAATCCATCTTCAGATACGGAAACGCATCTGGAGTTATATCGGGCTTACCCTGAAATCGGAGGGGTGGTACATACCCACTCGATGAATGCGACCTCTTGGGCTCAGGCTGGGAAGTCGATCCCACCTTTAGGCACCACACATGCGGATTATTTCTATGGTCATGTGCCGTGCACCCGTTCGCTCTCCGATGCTGAAATCCAACAGGATTATGAACTCAATACCGGCAGAGTGATTGTTGAGACGATAGGAACGCAAGAACCACTTGCCGTGCCGGGCATCATTATCAAAGAACATGGCCCGTTTAGTTGGGGTAAAACGCCCGATCAGGCTGTACACAATGCTGTGGTACTCGAAACAGTGGCCGAGATGGCATTGAAAACGCTGCAAATCAATGCCGGAGTTGAGGCGATCAATCAAACATTGCTGGATAAGCATTACCTGCGTAAACACGGTAAGAATGCTTATTACGGACAGCAGGAACATCACGAAAAATAAGGATACACGATGAAAATTTTCGATAAGAAACAGATCTGGTTTGTCACGGGTTCCCAGCATTTGTACGGACCAAAGGTCTTGCAGCGTGTTGCTGCCGATAGCCATGAAATCGTTGCCGGACTGAATACGGCGGCTGATATTTCTGTTGCAGTGGTTGAGCAGGAAGTGGTGAAAACGCCGGATGAAATTCTTGAAGTGTGTCGCAGAGCGAATAATGATCCGGATTGTGTCGGCCTGGTGTTATGGATGCACACATTTTCTCCCGCTAAAATGTGGATTGGCGGTTTGAGCCAGCTCAACAAGCCATTCTTGCATTTACACACGCAGTTTAATGCGGAACTCCCGTGGCAAGAGATTGATATGGACTTTATGAACCTCAACCAAAGTGCACATGGTTGTCGGGAATTTGGTTTTATCGGGACACGGTTGAATCTCAACCGGAAAGTGATTACCGGACATTGGAAAAATGTTGCGGTGCATCGTCAAATTGATGATTGGTGTCGCGCGGCGGTCGGGGTTGCTGAAGCACAGCAACTCAAAGTAGCCCGTTTTGGTGACAACATGCGCCAAGTCGCTGTGACCGAAGGTAATAAAGTCTCAGCACAGATTCAATTCGGTTATGAAGTTCATGCCTATGGTTTGGGTGATCTGAGCGAACGGGTCAATGCCGTTGCTGACAACGATGTGTCTGCTTTGATTGATGAATATGCCTCAACCTATGAGGTTGCCCCCGGCTTACTCACTGATCGGGATTCACTGGCAATCCTCCAACAAGAAGCCCGTCTTGAACTGGGGATGGAGCAGTTTTTGATTGAGCACGGTGCACATGCATTTGCCAATACCTTTGAAAATCTGACTGGCCTGACGAACCTACCCGGGTTGGCGACACAACGTTTGATGGAAAAAGGGTACGGTTATGGCGGTGAGGGCGACTGGAAAACCGCAGCCATGGTCCGGATGATGAAAGTCATGGGACAAGGCAAGCCCGGCGGAACATCCTTTATGGAAGATTACACCTATAACTTTAGTGAGCGTAGTCAGGTTCTGGGTGCGCATATGCTGGAAGTGTGTCCGTCGATTGCTGCGGCACGGCCAAAAATTGAAATTCATCGGCATACGATCGGTTGTGATTGCCCGATTGCCCGGATGATTTTCACCGGTAAACCCGGCCCGGCCCTGAATGTTTCTGTGATTGATTTAGGAGATCGCTTCCGGATGCTGGTGAATACTGTTGATGCTGTCACTCCGCCTCAAGGGTTGCCGAATCTACCGGTTGCTCATGCGTTGTGGGAACCGCATCCAAGCCTTGAAATCGCTGCAAGTGCTTGGATTTATGGTGGAGGTGCTCACCATACAGTCTATAGCCAGTCAGTCTCCGTCGATATGCTTGCAGATTATGCTGAGATTACAGGTATTGAAATGGCGCTGATCGATCAGCAGACTCATTTACGTCAGTATAAACAGGATTTGAAACATAACAGTTTGTACTATCGACTCAATGGTCAGATATAAAATCGGATGGTGCCTGCTTGGGTAGGCACCTCATAAGGAGCCAATGTGAAGATAGACCCGGATGAATTTCAGGTGTCGGATCGGGCACAGTTATCTCATGATCACTGGCAATTGGAAATCGCGTCACATACACCGGTAGTATTTCAGTTGTTCTCCCGCCGTAAATTGTTTTTTAGTGGCCAGTTGGAGCTGATCAACAATGATGAGGTGGTCAGTACCGAAGGTTTTCACTGGCGCTTTCGGATCAAAAATGACCGGATTGAGCAATGGTGTAACGTGCAGCTCGGAGAAACCCTCTCACTTGGTATTACTTATTCGTTTCAGCCGGATGCGTTGGTGATCGAATATATGGCACGAAACCGTGTGCCGACCCGTTTGGATATACGACACAATATTCAGGCGATTCAGACGGAGCATGGTTCTGAACCGCGATCCGTGGCCGATATGAAGGGTCGGGTGGATCAGTTACAGCGCCAGAATAATGAGCGACCCAGTGATTATCTGGTTGAATCCGGGAATCAACATTTCAGAGAGGCATTCTCTGCCACACAGTGGATTTTCTTGTCATAGCTTATGGTTTTAGTTTTACGTCATATTTTTGCGAGCATAGAGCGCCTTGAGAACAAAAGGGTGTAACAAGTTTTATACGAAACTGTGAAGTCATAAATCGTATGAAATCGGAGAGTTAGCGTACACTCGGTCGTTAAAGGAAAGTAGTATAGGATGTAGGATGCAAGACGATCCGCTCAAACCTGGGTATAACTTCGATGCACATTTGGTGGCAGGGCTGACGCCGATTATTGAAGGAGATGAATTGGATTTTACCATTGACCGCCCCAATGGTATGAAAGGGTATATTATCAACCTGACGAGTAAAGGTGAGGGCACGCTTTTTGCCGGTGATCAGGCAATTGATGTCGGCCCCGGCGATTTACTACTGTTTCCCCCGACAGCGGCTCACTATTATCATCGTAAAGCAGACAGTGTCTGCTGGTTTCATCGCTGGGTTTATTTTCGTCCCCGAGCCTTCTGGCATGACTGGCTGAGCTGGCAGGAAGAGCAACACGGGGTGTATATCACCCGAGGGTTGGACCAAACTACCATTCATCATCTGGAACGTTTATTCATTGATATCGAGTATACCGCCAAATCCGATGAACCTTATCGGAGTGATTTATCGATCAATCTGCTGGAACAACTGCTGATTCGTTGTAAGAGTTTGCAACCGGATGTGGTGAGTAAACCACTCGATCCGCGCGTGATCGAGGCGATGAATTATATGACGCAGAACCTCAATCAGGATTTCACCATGGAAATGGTTGCCTCGCATATCTGCCTGTCTCCGTCGCGGTTAGGGCACTTGTTCCGTGAGGAGATGTCGATGACCATTACACAGTGGCGTGATGATCAGCGTATCAGCCGTGCCAAACAGTTGCTGGTCACAACCAACTATTCGGTGAACCAAATCGGTCGCATTGTCGGCTATACCGATCCCCTCTATTTTTCCCGGGTGTTCAAACGTAAGTCGGGCGTCAGCCCCAAACGCTATCGGGAGCAAATTACCTAAGCGCAAAACCTTGCCCCATCTTGCAATCAAGCTTCAGGAAAAGTCCCTGAAGCTATTGTTTGGTTTCTTGAGGTGGGCTGGTACGTTTTGGCTTGAGCTGCTGAATCGTCAGCCCGGTGATAATACAAACCAGTCCAATGAGCGTTGTCGGATGAATCTGCTCTTGAATGATCACTGCTAACAGCAGTAGTGAAATAAACGGAGAGATAAAAATCAGGTTACTGATTCTGGCAGTGTGACGGGTACGTTTCAGTGCGTTCAGCCAGAGGAAAAAGGTGATACCCATTTCAAACAACCCAACATAAACGGCACTGAGCCAGCCTTGTGCTGTGATATGAGACCAGTCGGCACCTTCGTAGAGTGACAGGATGAGTGTACAAGGGAGAGCAACGAGGAATCCTAATAGCAGGCTAACGACTGGATCCGCCGTGTTACGGGTATTGAGAATCCAGTAACCGGCCCACAGCAGTGTGGATAATAGGGCGAGCCCGACACCCACAGGGCTAGCGAAATCCAGCGCCAGCAAATTGCCTCGGGTCGCTATCACCAACACCCCCAAATAACACAGCGCCGCCGCCAGATAGTCTTGCTTACGGATCGTTTGTTTCAGAAAAATAGCCGCCATGATGGTTAACGTCATGGCCCAGCTATAGTTGATCGATTGTGCCTGAGAGGCGGGAAGCAGGCGATAGGCCTGAAACAGAATCAGATAATAACAGAGTGGGTTAATCAATCCGGAAATGATGAAATATTTGGGATTGGCAGCAAATGTCGGCAGGATTTGCCCCAGTTGACGCTGATAGGCACAAATCATCAGTAACGAAATGACTGAAACGACGCAAGCGACAGCCAGCATCTGAATGGGTGTCAGTTGTGCCAGTGTGAGTTTGAATGCTGTTGCGACCGTTGACCACAATAAGACCGCTGTCAGACCGAAGAGCAAGGCTTGTTTTTCATTGATCAGGTTGTTATTCATTTTGGATAAGCCATGTATTTCTATCCGCCACTCGTGGCCTGAGCATAACATAAGCTCCCGTTAACCATGTTATTTGTGTCATATAAACAATAAATCCAAGTGTTACAACATGATGAGTTGGTGAGATGTTGCTCGCATGACTAAGTGACGTGATTCGAATTGACTGCGATCTCAAGGTAAGGTTTTCGGGCGAAGATTCGTACTTTCGCTCTCGTTGATCAGCATAGTTGATAAGGAAAAGAGGATGACGGAGAAGCAATCCGGTGGAAAGATTTGGGGGATCTGTCCGTTATGTGGTCCGGTGGAACTGCGCTCTCAGTTGAGAAACGTGCACCTGTTGGGGCAAACCGGCATGGTGATGGGCATTGCCGTCACGACGTGCAAGCAATGTCAGCAGGTAGTGCATGTTCCCGATGAATCGCTGGAATCGGTCACAACCGCATATGCTCAGCTCACACCGCCAGACATCCGGGGTTAGGTTGACCGGTTTGTACCGCAAATCTACTGGACATTGATCCAGTCCGGCAATACCATTTTTAGTTCTATATGCTGAAAAACAGAATTGATCCCCATGATGCAATGGATTATTGAATACCAATCCCTACTGTTGATGTCTGCCGCCTGTATTGTTGGCTCTGCCGGCATCACGGGCTGGTGGATGAAGCAAAGAATGCAACTGCAATTGAGTCAGTTGCAGCAACAACTGGCGAGTCAACAGCAACTCCACGAACAAGTGTTGGATCAGGTCACCACGCAATTGCGACAAACACAGGCTGATCTGCATGAATCAGAAGATGCCCATGATCTGGCAATGGCTGAGCTGAAACAGTTGCATGGGCAGTATATGGCAGCGACTGAAAAACTGGGGCAAATGGCGACCTTGCAGCAAGAACGAACGCAGTTGAATGTCGAGCTGGTGCAGTTACGGGAACAGCACGCGCAATTGCAAGGGCAACTGCGTGAGCAGGAAGCGCGCCATCAAGCCCAGATGGTTGCCAGTCAAGAAAAGTTACAGCTGCTGGAACGTGCTGAAGAGCGCTTGAAGCAGCAATTTGAACAGTTGGCGAATCACCTGTTTGATGTCAAAACAGCGAAGGTTGATCAGCAGAACAAACAGAGTCTGGAAGGATTGCTGAATCCGTTGAAGTTACAATTGGAAGGATTCAAAAAACAGGTCAATGACAGTTTCAGCCAAGAAGCCAAGGAGCGTCATACACTGGTCCATGAGTTGAAAAATCTACAACGTCTCAATGAACAGATGGCGAAAGAAGCGTTGAACCTGACGCAGGCACTCAAAGGCGATAATAAACAACAGGGCAACTGGGGAGAAGTGGTGTTGGCCCGGGTTCTGGCGGAGTCAGGGTTACGCGAAGGGCATGAGTATCAGACACAGGTCAGTTTGCAAAATGAAGCGGGTAAGCGCTATCAACCGGATGTGATCGTCAATCTGCCGAATGAGAAGCAAGTGGTGATCGATTCAAAAATGGCACTGGTCGCCTATGAACGTTATTTCCATGCCGAGAGTGACGTTGAGCGTGATAAAGCTCTTGGTGAACATTTACTTGCGATTCGCGCTCATATCAAAGGACTGAGTAAGAAAGACTATCAGCAGTTGCAAGGTATCCGGACACTCGATTATGTCTTGATGTTTATTCCGGTCGAACCGGCATTCCAATTGGCAATACAGGCGGATCCCGCTTTAGTCAAAGATGCGATGGAACAAAACATCATTATTGTCAGTCCAACCACATTACTGGTGGCTTTACGAACCGTCGATAATTTATGGCGCAATGAATATCAGAATCAAAATGCCCAACACATTGCGGAGAAAGCCGGAAAACTCTACGACAAATTACGCTTATTTGTTGACGATATGGACGCGTTGGGTCATGCCATAGATAAGGCCGGGCTGAGTTATCAGAATGCCATGAATAAGCTGTCGAGTGGGCGTGGTAACGCAATTCGACAGGCGGAAAGTTTTAAGCAACTGGGCGTTGAAGTGAAACGTTCGATTGCTTCTCGGTGGGTTGAGGCGTCGCAGAGGGAGGGGGCTGATGCCGGTTCGTCTGAGGCGGTTTTATCGGAAGAGAATAGACAAAATGACAGCGCATACATCGGCACAAAATCTGCCGATTGCTGAAAGACATCCGACAGGGGATACAGTAAACTAGCGCAATCAGTCAGTCACATTGGTTTATCAACAATCTGTTTATTAAGCATTATGGATGATGTGGTAATGTGACGTGTGGCTTCTATTCGATCATGCAAGGTAGGTAAAGGCGTGCAATCTGAAAAAATGGCAGAAAATCAAGAAACAACCCATTTTGGTTTTGAAACCGTCGCCAAAGCGGAGAAAGCGCATAAAGTGGCAGAAGTTTTTCATTCTGTCGCAGCGAAGTACGACATCATGAATGACTTGATGTCCGGTGGTATTCACCGATTGTGGAAACGATTTACGATTGATTGCAGCGGTGTCCGTGCCGGACAGAGAATTCTGGATCTGGGCGGTGGTACAGGAGACCTGACGGCCAAGTTTTCCCGGATGGTCGGTGACACTGGACATGTCGTGCTGGCGGATATCAACAATTCAATGCTATGTGTCGGTCGGGATAAGCTGCGTGATAATGGCATTATCGGCAATGTACATTATGTTCAGGCGAATGCGGAAGAGCTGCCATTCCCCGATAATTATTTTGACTGTATTACAATCAGCTTTTGCCTGCGCAATGTCACCGACAAAGAGCAAGCGTTACGCTCGATGTTTCGGGTTTTGAAGCCCGGCGGACGTCTGTTGGTGCTGGAATTTTCGAAACCAGTGTTTGAACCGTTATCCAAAATTTATGATACATATTCATTCCATCTTCTGCCGAAGATGGGGCAGCTCATTGCCAACGACGCTGACAGTTATCGTTATCTTGCCGAGTCGATCCGGATGCATCCGAATCAGGAAACGTTAAAAGAGATGATGGTCGATGCTGGTTTTGAGCAAGTAAGTTATTACAATCTGACCGCGGGTATTGTGGCGCTTCACCGTGGTTATAAATTCTGACAAGGCGGTGTCTATGCCATTCGCACCTTTACTGACCGCAACGATTGAAACCATCCTGAACCGACTGATTCAGGATGATCCGGTACTGATTCGTCAGCTTGCCCGCCTGAAAGGTCATGTGATTCAGGTTCATCTGAAAGAGCTGAATCAAACGCTGACGTTTGTTTTCAGCCAACAAATTGATGTGTTAGCACGGTATGAAGGGACACCGGATTGTTATCTGTCTCTGACATTATCGACGCTGCCGCAGTTACGGGAGCAGGCCAATATCACGCAATTGATCAAACAGGATAAGTTGATACTGGAAGGTGATATCCAACTGGCTCAGAAGTTTTCTCAACTGATGACGGACTGTAAACCGGATTGGGAAGAGTGGTTATCACGTCTGAGTGGCGATGTCGTCGCCCATACAGTGACGCAAGCCGCCAAAGATTTTAGTCATTTTCTGCAAACACAACATCAGCGTCACCAATCCCATATTGCTCAGGTTTTAACGGAAGAGTGGCAAATCGTTCCGGGACCCCTCGCAGTGGCTGATTTTTGTGATCAAGTGGATGAAGTACACAGTCAGCTATCCCGACTTGAAAGCCGGATTCAGTCTCTGGCGGAGAAACTATGACCCCAACAGAAATCAAGCGCTTGTACCGTATCATCAAGGTACAGCTGGAATATGGTCTTGATGAATTTCTCCCTGATCATCACTTGCTCCGAGCGCCATTACTCGCGAGAAAAGCACTCTTCTGGCTGCAGAATCGTTATCCTGAGAAACCATTAGGTGAGCGTCTGCGTCTGGCACTTCAGGATCTTGGTCCGGTCTGGATTAAGTTTGGTCAGATGATGTCCACCCGCCGGGATCTATTCCCCCCGCATATCGCTGATCAACTGGCGCTGCTACAGGATAAAGTCTCACCATTTGACGGTCACTTAGCGAAGCAACAGATTGAAAAAGCGTTGGGCGGTGCGGTTGAGACCTGGTTTGATGATTTTTCGGTTGAACCGCTGGCCTCAGCATCGATTGCTCAGGTACATACTGCAACATTGAAATCCAACGGCCGTGAGGTGGTGCTCAAAGTGATTCGTCCTGATATCCGGCCGGTGATTGCCGCGGATATTAAATTGATGTATCGGATGGCTCGTCTTGTTGCCAAAGCGCTGCCTGAAACACGTCGGTTAAAGCCGGTTGAAGTAGTTCGGGAATATGAGAAAACGTTGCGGGATGAACTAGACTTACGACGAGAAGCCGCGAATGCGATTCAGTTGCGACGTAATTTTGAGGGCAGTGAAGAGCTCTACATTCCTGAGGTGATCTCGGAATACAGTAATGAAACCGTAATGGTATCGGAACGTATCTACGGGATTCAAGTCTCGGATATTGATGCGCTACAGGCAAACGGCACCGATATGCAGTTGTTGGCGGAACGTGGCGTCAGTGTTTTCTTTACGCAAGTCTTCCGAGACAGTTTCTTCCATGCCGACATGCATCCGGGCAATGTGTTTGTTCAGCCTGCTCATCCGGAGAACCCGCAGTGGATTGGGTTGGATTGTGGGATTGTCGGAACGCTGAATAAAGAAGATAAACGCTATCTGGCGGAAAATTTTCTGGCATTTTTTAATCGTGATTATCGGCGCGTTGCAGAACTCCATGTCGAGTCCGGCTGGGTACCATATGATACGAATCTTGATGCATTCGAGAGTGCGATTCGGGTCGTGTGCGAACCTATTTTTGCTAAGCCACTGTGTGAGATTTCATTTGGTCACGTGTTGTTGAATTTATTTAATACGGCCCGTCGCTTCAATATGGAAGTGCAGCCGCAACTGGTCTTACTGCAAAAAACGTTACTTTATGTGGAAGGTTTAGGACGACAGTTATATCCTCAACTCGACCTATGGAAAACGGCCAAACCGTTTTTGGAACGTTGGATGCTTGATCAGGTTGGGCCGGGTGCTGTATTGCGTTCTATCCGTGAGAAGGCGCCATTCTGGGTAGAAAAACTACCGGAATTACCAGAACTGGTCTACGAAAGTCTTAAGCAAGGGCGCGTGATGAATCAGCGGGTCAATGCGATGTATCAGGATTACCGTCAGGTGAAACGGGATCAGGCCCGAGGAAAATTTTTCTTAGGGATTGGGGCTACTGCACTGATTTGTTCAGCCGTCTTTTTGGCGAATGGGCAAGAGCCGCATCTGTCAATCAGTACCGCTGTGATCGGTGGGATGTCTTGGTTAATCAGTTGGATGTTCTACCGACGGTAAGCATATCTGCTGAGCGGTTTGACGAAGCATAAAAGGATTGTGATATGGGTGGCATTGGGGTTACGGAATTACTGATTATTGCGGCTATTGTGGTGTTACTGTTTGGCACTAAAAAATTGCGGAGCATGGGCAGCGACCTGGGCAGTGCCGTGAAAGGCTTTAGAAAAGCGATGGATGAAGATCCTGCTGAAGCGAAGCGAGAAAAGCCGGATGAAACACCACAGAAATCCGCTTCTTCTGCACAGAACAACCATCAAGACAAAGAGTAGATCCCGGTGTTTGATATCGGTTTTTGGGAGCTGGTATTAATTTCGGTGATTGCGCTGGTTGTTCTGGGGCCGGAGCGCTTGCCTCAGGCGATTCGAAGCCTCGCCCGATTTATTGCGTCCGTGAAGAAGATCGCCAATCATGTCCAGCATGAACTGTCTCAAGAGTTGCAGATACAGGAACTCAAAGACAATCATCAGCAAGCTGAGCAAATGAAAGCGAACGATCCATTTCCTGAATTACACCAATCACATGAATCCGTGGATACTCCCATTCGTGACGTTGAGCAACCTTCAACGCATGATGAAAGCGCAGAGAAATCGTCTAAATAACGGTTGTGAGATAACTGTTGCGATGTATTCAGCATTGCGCGTGTTGTTTCGGCTTGTTTTTTCTGACGTCATCTGTTCCTGACGTGATATGGAGTCAATATGTCGTCTGTTGAGCAAACTCAACCTTTAATTCGTCACTTACTGGAATTACGTGATCGATTGCTGCGTTGCATTGTGGCCGTTATCGTTGTATTTCTTGGTTTGGTCTATTTTGCCAATCATATTTACGAGTTTGTTGCCCGGCCGCTGGTTGAGCGGTTACCCGCAGGCGCAACCATGATTGCCACCGACGTCGCTTCACCATTCTTTACCCCGCTTAAGCTGACACTGATTGTTGCGCTGTTCATCACGGTTCCATATCTGCTCTATCAAATCTGGGCCTTTGTTGCACCGGGTCTGTATCAGCATGAACGCAAGCTGGTGATGCCCCTGATATTGTCGAGTTCGGTCTTATTTTATTGTGGGGTTGCATTCGCTTATTTTGTGGTTTTTCCTTTAGTGTTCGGTTTCTTCACAGCGATTTCTCTCGGAGGGGTTGCTTTTGCGACTGACATTACCAGCTATCTTGATTTTGTCCTGGCGCTATTTTTAGCATTCGGAATTGCGTTTGAAGTGCCGGTTGCCATCATGCTGCTTTGTTGGACGGGTGCAACAACACCAAAAGCACTTCAGCAAAAACGACCTTACATTATTGTCGGCGCATTTGTGGTCGGGATGTTGCTGACCCCACCGGATATTATCTCTCAGACGCTGCTGGCTGTTCCTATCTGTCTGTTGTTTGAAATTGGTGTTTTTTGTGCCCGTTTCTATAGCAAAAAAGTACCGGAAAAAGAGGAACAGGATTCGTAGCGAAGACCTGTGTTGGTCGCGTACCAGTACCGACAAGGGGATGGATAATTTCCCCTTGCGCAACGATACTCCGGCTATGCTGTTGTGTTATCTCAGGACAGGCCAAATAATTGCTTCGCATTATCCGTGGTTAGTCTGTCCACATCGTCAAGCGACATCTCTTTCAGTGCGGCAATTCGTTGGGCGACAAGGTGAGTGTAGGCCGGTTCATTGCGTTTCCCGCGGTGAGGTACCGGGGCCAGATAAGGGCAGTCTGTTTCCAAGATGATTTGCCGGATATCCAGATGCGGAACGACTTGATCCATCCCACCATTTTTAAACGTCGTCACGCCGCCTAAGCCAAGATGAAAGCCTAAATCCTGAATCGCTTTGGCTTCTTCAACACTGCCACCAAAACAGTGAAAAACCCCTTGCAGAGAACCGTCTTGGGCCTGGCTGAGTAGTTGAATCGTTTCTTGCATTGAGTTGCGGGTGTGAATCACGACCGGGAGCTGCTCCTCTTTTGCCCAGTTCAGTTGGGTGAGAAAAGCTTCCTCTTGTTGTGCTTGATAGGTGGTATCCCAGTATAGGTCGATGCCAATTTCACCGACGGCAATGAACTGATGTTGATCAAACCATGCATGAATGATATCCAGCGTCTGATGAACATTTTGATCGACGTAGCAAGGATGTAATCCCATCATTGAACGACATATTTCAGGATAGGCGGCCTCGGTTGCCAGCATTGGACCGATAGAGTCGAGATCGATATTCGGCATACAGATCATATCGACACCTTGTGCCAGAGCTCGTTGAATCACATCTTCTCGATCATGGTCAAATTCACGGGCATAAACATGGGCGTGCGTATCAATCATGGTATTTTCCGGTCATGGGTTGAATGAAGCATTATAAAAGATCGTCGCCTTGAGATCATTTTTTGAATTTTTACTTCAATAGGCATGGTGTGTCAGTTGGACAGTGATATGATTTCAGCTCACCTCCAGTGACAATACTGCGTCTTCTCAACCACCGTATTGTCAGATGAGAAGGTCATATTAGTGTTGTGAGAGCAACAGGTTTTTGTCGCCGTGTACTTTTTATCGGTGCTTTCCGTTTTCAGAACGGCTCATAAGCAGAATCGTGCGTGATAGGTACAGGGTGTGGCAGGGCTTGATGCTATTTGCAACCCACATCAGAGAAGGAGTTACATGTGTCAGTTTCTATCGTAGGTCAGTTTCCCGGTCGTCGTATGCGTCGTGTGCGTAAACATGATTTTAGCCGTCGCTTGGTTGCCGAAAATCAGCTATCAGTCAGTGACCTGATTTATCCGATATTTGTGTTGATGGGCAAAGATCGCCGTGAGCCGGTTGAGTCGATGCCGGGTGTGGATCGTTTATCGATCGATGTTCTTCTTGAAGAAGCGCAGTATCTTGCGAGTCTCGGTGTGCCAGCCATTGCACTGTTTCCTTCTGTGAATCAGGATGTAAAAAGTCTTGATGCTGCCGAGGCTTATAATCCTGAAGGTTTGATTCAACGGGCGGTTCGTTCTTTGAAAGAGCATGTGCCTGAAATCGGCGTCATTACCGATGTGGCATTAGATCCATATACCACCCATGGTCAGGATGGCATCATCGATGAAGAGGGATATGTGATCAATGATGTGACAACGGAAGTGCTGATGAAGCAAGCCTTGTCTCATGCTGAAGCCGGCGCTGATGTGGTTGCCCCGTCAGATATGATGGATGGCCGGATTGGCTTGATCCGTGATGCGCTCGAAGAATCGGGATATATTCACACGCAGATTATGGCTTACTCGGCGAAATATGCATCGAGTTATTATGGTCCTTTCCGTGATGCGATTGGTTCAGCAAGCAATCTGAAAGGCGGTAATAAAAAAACCTATCAGATGGATCCGGCGAATACTGATGAAGCCTTACAAGAAGTGGCGTTAGATGTTGGTGAAGGCGCTGATATGGTGATGGTGAAACCGGGGATGCCGTATTTGGATGTTGTCCGTCGGGTGAAATCTGAGTTACAGGTGCCAACGTTTGCTTATCAGGTTTCCGGCGAATATGCGATGCATAAAGCTGCTTTCATCAATGGCTGGTTGAAAGAAAAAGAGACGGTCATCGAATCGTTACTTTGTTTTAAACGGGCAGGTGCGGATGGCATTCTGACCTATTTCGCGAAAGATGTTGCGCAGTGGCTTGCTGAAGAGCAAGCGGAGCGGGTTGCCGCACTGAAAAAACATCAGTGATATTAATATCAGTAATCTCATCGAGTGAAGAATTTATCCAAGGCTGACAATTGTCAGCCTTTATTATTTTATTTCTGAATAAGTTACGTCTGGCATTAAAGGCAAATGAGACTTTTTCTCATTTAATGCTTGATCTTTTAAATGAGAATAATTATTATTATTACCGTCTTAGGGAATGAGGGAGTTCACCACAGCGCTTAGATGTAGCTCGATTATTTTGGCTACTCGATGCGATGGTGTTTACAGGCTTGCACTCTTCTTTTTGACACGACATTGCTCACATTGCTTCCAGTGTATTTATAGCTTTATAAGAAAGCGATTTGGTCACACGTATCACTTTCTTGATTATGCTAGGCGACATCCTTTGGGTGTCGCTTTTTCTTTTTTAGTCAGATTGTTTTTGTTAACAGAACGATATACTTTTCCACAATGATTGATCCCAAAAAGATCATGTTTTTTTACACAGATCTTTTATTTAATAATTTAAAATCAAATATTTATATATGTGTTTTTGGTTGTTTTTACTGATTGTATATGAGTGGAAATAAAACTATGAACAGACTTATCCACAATATCCAATCTTTTCTGTGGATTCCAGTCGTTTTGGATTTCGGTAAAAACTCGGTAGAACGTGGAATCCTCAGGGAACTCATGGCATTCTAAGCAGATAATGTTGAGACCTCCACATCCGGATACCAAAAAACTATGGCCCATATTCCTGATAACCCGCTCATTCTGATTGACGGTTCTTCTTATCTTTATCGTGCATTCCATGCCTATCCAAGCACCATGAGTAATGGTGAAATCCCTACCAATGCCGTTTATGGTGTCATTAATATGATCCGTAGCATGATGCGTCAGTATCCTTCGGAGCGGATTGCCGTCGTGTTTGATGCGAAAGGCAAAACGTTCCGTGATGAGATGTACGCAGAATATAAAGCCAATCGCCCACCAATGCCGGATGAATTACGTTGCCAGATTGAGCCGCTGCATAAAATTATCCGCTCTATGGGATTACCGTTAATCGCAATCGAAGGTGTGGAAGCCGACGATGTGATCGGGACGATTGCGATGCAAGCAACCAATGCCGACGTTCCGGTGCTGATTAGCACGGGTGATAAAGATATGGCGCAATTGGTGAACGATAAGGTGACCTTGATCAACACCATGACGAATGTCGTGATGGATCGCGAAGGCGTGATAGAGAAGTTCGGGATACCTCCGGAACTCATCATCGACTATCTGGCGTTGATGGGCGATAAAGTTGATAACATTCCGGGCGTGCCGGGTGTCGGTGAAAAGACAGCGACTGCATTGCTTCAGGGAATCGGCGGTCTGGAAGCGCTCTATCAGAATCTCGATAAAATTGCTGATTTGGGATTCCGGGGCTCCAAGACAATGGCGAAGAAGTTGGAAGAGAATAAAGACAATGCATGGCTTTCTTACCAACTCGCGACGATTAAACTGGATGTTGAACTGGAAGACACTCTGGATACGTTGGTCAAGCGTCCTGCTGATCGAGAAGAACTGATTCAGCAGTACGGGCAACTGACATTTAAATCTTGGCTGAATGAACTGATTGAAAGCCCTGCGGGAAGCCCTGAAATAAATCAGGCATCAGATGCGGCTTCGGTAACGATGGATACATCGGCGGTCAATATTGATCGTAGCCAGTATCAGACCGTTTTGAATGAATCTGATTTTATGGCTTGGCTAGACAAGCTAAAAAACTCATCTCTGTTTGCTTTTGATACCGAAACGGATGGATTGGACTATATGACAGCCAATCTCGTTGGAGTGTCATTTGCAATCAATGAAGGTGAAGCGGCCTATGTGCCGGTTGCGCATGATTATATGGATGCACCGGAGCAGTTGGATCGCGATTGGGTATTGGCCCAGCTTAAGCCGATTCTGGAAAATGAGCACAGCCATAAAGTCGGACAGAACCTGAAGTTTGACATGAGTATTCTGGCCCGTTATGACATTGAATTACGTGGGATTCAGCACGATACCATGCTGGCTTCTTACGTATATGACAGTGTGGGCGGACGGCATGATATGGATAGTCTGGCACTTCGTTTTCTGCAACATAGTTGTATTTCGTTCGAACAAATTGCCGGCAAAGGTAAAAATCAGCTGACATTTAACCAGATTGATCTGGAACAAGCAGGTGTTTACGCGGCTGAAGATGCGGATGTCACGCTCCGGTTGCACCATCGTTTGATGGATAATTTGGCGCAGAATGAAGCACTGTTGCGTGTCTATCAAGAGATTGAAGTGCCATTGGTTCCCGTGCTGTCAAGGATGGAGAGAACCGGTGTTCATATCGATGATATGCGTTTGAATGTTCAGTCTCAGGAAATTGCTCAGCGACTAGAAGAATTGGAAAGCAAGGCATTTGAGATTGCCGGAGAGTCATTTAACTTGAATTCTCCGAAGCAGCTACAACATATCTTCTTTGAAAAAATGGGGCTGCCGGTCGTGAAAAAAACACCTTCCGGGACACCATCAACCAATGAAGAGGTTTTACAGGAGCTGGCACTCGATTATCCGTTGCCGAAAGTGATTCTGGAGCATCGTGGTCTGGCGAAACTGAAATCGACTTACACCGATAAGTTACCCAAAATGATTAATCCGGTCACAGGACGCGTACATACCTCTTATCATCAAGCGGTGACCGCAACCGGACGGCTGTCATCAACCGATCCGAATTTACAGAATATTCCGGTACGGAATGAAGAAGGACGGCGGATTCGTCAGGCATTTGTCACTGAACCCGGTTGGAAGATTGTCGCGATCGACTATTCTCAGATTGAGTTGAGAATTATGGCACATCTGTCAGGTGATCAGTCTTTGTTAGATGCTTTCCAGCAAGGGAAAGATATTCATGCCGCCACGGCTGCTGAAATTTTAGGGACTTCGCTTGAGCAAGTTTCCAGCGAACAGCGTCGTCGTGCCAAAGCCGTTAACTTTGGTTTGATCTATGGCATGAGTGCATTTGGTTTGGCGAAACAGCTTGGTATTCCTCGGAGCGAAGCGCAATCGTATATGGAGAGATACTTCGAGCGTTATCCCGGCGTGATGCAGTACATGGAAGATACGCGTGCGCAAGCAAGCGAGCAGGGATATGTAGAAACCCTATTTGGCCGTCGCTTACATTTACCGGAAATTCGCTCCGGTAATGGTATGCGAAGAAAAGCTGCGGAACGTGCTGCGATCAATGCACCGATGCAGGGAACTGCCGCTGATATCATCAAAAAAGCGATGCTATTAGTGGATGCGTGGATCGAGCAAGAAGGTCAGGGGAGAGTCCGGTTGTTGATGCAGGTGCACGATGAGCTGGTTTTTGAAATCCAAGAGTCATCTCTGACCGAAATTGAAAGTAAAATACAAAAACTCATGGAATCCGCAGCAACGCTTCGTGTGCCTTTAGTTGCAGATGTTGGGCGGGGTGATAGTTGGGAACAAGCCCATTAATCGGCTTTTTTTGCCAATATAGTCTAATTTTTATGAGCTGGCGCACAAGTGTCAGCTTTTTTTTTACATAAAAAAAGTAACAAAATATCAGTTTCTTATGTTGTCTGATTTAATATGAGTGAAAAAAAACTACAAAATGGGTTTTCTTTTTCATCAGTTTATTGTACATTTAATGACGTAGGGTACAGAGGTAAGATGTTCTATCTTTCAGACCTTTTGTTTCACGTTATTGGATTAGGCTGTTTCAGCCGCCCCAGTCAGTTTTTGACTGGGGCGTTTTTTATTGTGTTAAATATATGTTATGCATCAATAAAATTAGAATCCCCATCCGCATTCAGTCGTTACGTTTCGACGTCTATTCTACAAATCATTGATAAAAATCTTAGTTTTTCTTCTGGTTCGTCAACATTTTTAAATGAAGTAATGTAACGATTCTGTAATTAATTACCCGTCACAAAATAGTTATTTCATCAAAGAAACGAAGTGTTAAATTTTAGTTAATATTCTTATATTTCAAAATATTATATTGGTTTTGAGGCCGATGGCGTATGGGTGTGAAAGGATTGAAAAAGTAGATGAATTCAACGATGCTATAAGGGCACAAAAACAAAACAATTAGAAGAAGTTCATTATCTCTCCCATTACCCTGCCAGGAAGGCGGGGTTTTTTATGTCCGGAAGAAAAGCATGATGGTTTCGCTATCTCTTCCGGAGCTCCGGGCACCGGAGTTATCAATCAGACTCGCTGTTCGCGTCACTGTCTTGTTCATCCTGAGGGGCAAATGCCGGTGCATACCAGCTATCGAGTTTTTGGCGCAGAACATCCACGCCCAGTCCTGAAGTTGAGGAAAACGCATCAACACTGACATCACCACAAAATGCCATAGATGCTTCGCGAATTTTCAGCACTTGTGCTTTTCTTGCACCACTTTTAAGTTTATCGGCTTTCGTCAGCAGAACCTGGACCGGAATATTGCTTTCCACAGCCCAATAGATTAGCTGTTGGTCCAGATCTTTCATGGGATGGCGAATGTCCATCAATACCACGAGTCCTTTTAAACACTGACGTGCTTGCAGATACTCGCCGAGTGCTTTTTGCCATTTCTTCTTGAGTTCCGGTGGAACCTGAGCAAATCCATATCCCGGTAGATCGACAATATGACAGCCATCAGTGACCTGGAAGAGGTTGATTAACTGAGTTCGTCCCGGGGTCTTACTGGTTTTGGCTAAGCTTTTTTGATTGGCCAAGCGATTTAAAGCACTGGATTTTCCTGCATTGGAGCGTCCGGCAAACGCGATCTCGATGCCTTCATCTTCCGGCAAGTGGCGGATATCCGGGGCACTGGTAATAAAATGCGTATTTTGATAGTGGATTTTTACACTCAAGGTAGACTCCATGGTAACTGTCTGCTGTTGATGAATCATGTGCCGGAATGCAATGGTATCACAGCCATAACCTTAAATACGGTCTCTGCGAAACGCTCCCCCGATTCATGGGACTGGCGATTATACACGACTCCTATCAGAATCTGGAACATTATCACAGCTCAATGGGCGGAAGTTCGTAAGTGATGGCGTCGCGAATAATTGGTTTGATCGGCACAGACTGACTCTGGCTCGGGGGTGTTCCTTTTTTTCTATATAGATTGTGCGAGATCTGCTATAGATAAGCTGATGATTACATTGGGAATGATTTTAATTTTATGATTTTACTATTATTTTTAATATTGCGGATGGAATGTGATCAGAATCATTTTTTGATGGGTTGTGTCTGGCGGGGGAAAGGGTAAAGTGATTGCGTTGCTTTAAGGATGAATCGCTCATGCTGAAGTGACTGACAAACAGGATGTTTGTCTGATAAGGATGGTCTGCTTGGCCCTACGGAGTGGGGATGTAATGGAACCAAGCCACGGAAGTGCTTCGTTACAATGATGTTTTCAGGGATAGTGAAAATTCATCAGGATCGATGACGAACAACAATGTTTTTGCAAGGAAAGCACGAACAACAAAAGGAATATTGTGCGCATCGCTATGTGCCAGATAGTTTCCGTCACTACGGTGACTGTTTAGAAAGCGACAGATCATTCTGTCGCTTTTTTTATTTTTGGTTAAGCTGAAAGTTATCGCGTCTATTCGCTGAATCAGTCTATCCGCTGAATAAAAAGCTGAAGAAAAAATAAGCTTAAATACTCCACTATCGGGTGAGTTTCTGGTATGTTGCGCATCCCGTAACAAGGAGTCCATATGATCTCATGTCCACTATGCGGTGCTGAATCGCTGGGGGTTTATCATCGGGATAAACATCGCGACTATTGGCAATGCCACCAATGCCATTTGGTGAGTGTCGCGCCTGCATTCCATCTGGATGCAGAATCAGAAAAATCCATCTATGATCTGCATGAGAATCATCCATCTGATACGGGATATCGGCGATTTTTGTCTCGCCTGACGGTGCCTTTGGCGGCGCGGATTGCCCCTGATTCTCATGGGTTAGATTTTGGATGTGGCCCCGGACCGACGCTCTCTTTAATGATGGAAGAGCAAGGATTTCGGATGGCTGTATACGATGTCTTTTATTTCCCACAGAAGTCGGTGTTAGAATCAAGCTATGATTTTATTACCGCAACAGAAGTGATTGAACACTTATATTCTCCGGGCCAAGTATGGCAGCAGTGGTTAACATTGGTAAAGCCGGGAGGATATATCGGAATTATGACCAAATTAGTCAAAAATTTGGACGCGTTTACACGGTGGCATTATAAGAATGATCTCACCCATGTAAGCTTTTTTAGCCGAGAGACATTTTGTTTTCTAGCAGAACGAGATGCTCTCGAAATTGAATTTATCGGTAGTGATGTAATTTTACTGAGGAAGAGCCAGTAATGAGCCGTAACAAGAAAGTAAGATCATCTGGGAATACAGACGTCGTTGTCGTCCGTCAGCGTTCTCAGGCAGATATCGAAGGGCGTTTGCGCAAGAAGCTGAAGAAGAGAAAAGGCTTGAAAACCGGCAGCCGCCATTCAGAAGAATCCGGCAATACACGTCGATTGAATACTTCGCAAGCGCAGGATCCTCGTTTGGGGAGTAAGAAAAAAATTCCGCTGGTCGTAGAAACTCAGCCAAAAGCCATCGCTGAGAAACGGCAAAACCAAGCAGAACAAGAGCTGGCTTTGCTTGAAAATGATGTGCAGCTTCATGCTTTGCTTGCTCGGTTAGATAAGGGAGAAAAGCTGGGTGCAGGCTTGCAGCAGTATGTTGATGAAAAGCTGAATCGAATTGAACAACTGATGATACAGCTTGGGCTATTTGATGAAGAGAGTGATGAAGAGGTATCCTCTGAGTCTCCGGCGGTGAAATCAAAGCAAGGCGCATCAGATGATGAACTTCTGGAGAAATTTACCGGATTGAATTCGGATGATTTTCAGTAATAGGAGTGACATATGAATCTGACTGTACTCATGATTGTTGGGTGTCTGATTGTCGCCGGTTTGGCGATTTATGCCGGGTATTTGCTGGTGAAATTAAAGCAGCAGAAAGCGTTGGTTGCCAAGCATCGTGAGTTGGCGATTGAGAAGAGAAACGCAAATATCTTCGAGAATGTGAACACACTCTGTATGGTCGGGGTTCAAGGACAGTGTGATCTGTCGGAAATCAGTATTCGTGTTTATTGCATCATGGACTATGTTCAGGGTGAACAGCGTATTGATTTTGACAAAAAATTCCCGGCAATTTCAGAGCTTTATCATATCGTTAAAGATATGCCTCGTGGCGAGTCGCGACAAGAGATGCCTAAAAAAGAAAGGATGCAGCAAAATCTGGAGCGGATGAAGGCTGAGAGTCGGCTGGAAGATGATATTGTCCGAGAGCTGACCACGCTGAAGGGTATGATTCAGCCATTAAACCAACAGATTCAGGTTCAGATGGTTTAAATCTCCGGTCTTACAGCGGTTCATTCGGTGATCTCTGTAGCACTTTCACACAATAATCATGGATTTCTATTTTGCTGCCCGAGTTGTCAGTATCGCAGTGTGGCAAAATAGAGATTCATCGCCCCATTCGGAAAGATAAATATGTTTCAGCAGGTATCTCGTCAGCAGGTTGTCTGGGATCAGGCAATGTTGGATAAATATAATTACTCCGGACCCCGCTATACCTCCTATCCGACAGCCGTTGAATTCCATGAAGCATTTACGATTGCGGACTTTGATATGGCTTGTGCCAAGTATCCGGAGCGTCCGCTTTCTCTTTATGTCCACATTCCTTTTTGTCATAAGCTTTGTTACTACTGCGGTTGTAACAAGGTGGTCACGCGTCATTCTCATAAAGCGGATGAGTATTTGGATATGCTGGAGCTTGAGATTCGTCAGCGTGCCTCGCTGTTAGCTAGTCGTCGTGTGGTTCAGCTTCATTTCGGTGGCGGTACGCCGACATTTCTGACCGCTCCCCAAATCACGCGTTTGATGACACTGATCAGGCAGGAATTTGATTTTGAGCCTGAGGCTGAAATCAGTATTGAAGTCGATCCGCGCGAGATAGAACTGGATATCTTGGACCATCTTTATCAAGAAGGTTTTAACCGCTTAAGTATCGGGGTTCAGGATTTCAATAAAGAAGTTCAGCTACTCATCAATCGGATTCAGGATGAGACATTCATCTTCGCTTTGGCAGAGCGTGCCCGGGAATTGGGGTTCCGTTCGACCAACCTTGACCTGATTTATGGTTTGCCCAAGCAGACACCGAGTTCATTTGCACGGACGTTAAACCGGGTGCTGGAAATGAAACCGGGCCGGTTATCTATTTTCAATTACGCGCATATGCCGCAATTGTTTGCTGCACAGCGGAAGATTAAAGAAGATTTTCTGCCGACAGCGCAAGAGAAGATGGACATTTTGCAGATGACCATTGGTACGTTGACGGATGCGGGCTATCAGTTTATCGGCATGGATCATTTTGCATTGCCTGATGATGATCTTGCGATTGCGCAAAGAGAAGGTTGCCTCCATCGTAATTTTCAGGGGTACACCACTTATGGTGATTGTGATCTGATCGGTTTTGGGGTGTCAGCGATATCGATGGTGGGTGATGCTTATGCTCAGAACCAGAAAGAGTTGAAGAAATACTATCAGCAAGTGGAACATCAGCGCCATGCGTTATGGAAAGGGGTCGCATTGGATAAAGACGATATGGCCCGGCGGGATGTGATTAAGCAATTGATGTGTAACTTTACTCTCGATAAAACTCAGATCGAGCGTGCTCATCAACTCGATTTTGATCGGTATTTCCAATCAGATTTAGCACTACTGGAACATTTCATCGCAGACGGGTTGGTTTTAGTCAGTGATAAGCAGTTGACGGTGACGCCTAAAGGTCGTCTGTTGATTCGTAATATTTGTATGTGCTTTGACCGTTATCTGCGAGAAAGAGCAAGACAGCAGCAGTTTTCCCGGGTGATATGATTTCATGTCGTGTTGCGGTGGTGTCTGCGTCACACTGCTCTCGGTGCTGATACCCCGGTACCGCTGATATTACAGTACAAAAAAAGCCAGCGGAACAGAAGCTGGCTTTTTTGTTATTGGCTTCGCTAGAACTGCCAATATGGTTAAGAAGTCGGCTCAATCAGTGATAGCGCTTTTTTACTGACATGATGGGCTGCCTGAGACATATCTTGCTGTTCCAGAACTTGGGCAAGCAGTTGATAGTCTGAGATGCTGTTTCTGATTTGTAGTGCTTTTTCCAGATGCCCTTGTGCCAATGGTAACTTTTTCTCCTGAAAATAGAGCTGCCCTAATGCGCTGTGCGCTTCGGCATGTTGCTCGTCTTTACGAATCACATTTTGCAGCAGTTTGATTATCGGCTGGCGACTCTCGAGATTGATTTCAGGCAGTAGTGGATAACTGTTTGAATTCGGATGCTTCTTGATATGCTCTTTCAGGAGCGAAAATGCTTCTTCATCACCTTGATGTTTCAAAAGTAACTGCACATAGCACACCATGAGTTCCGGCGTGTTTTTCAGGCGCTTGGGCAGATCTTTCCAGTATTCGGTCAGTGTCTCTTTTCCTCGGATCGCTGCGGCTTGTTCCATGAGATGGCTGCGGGATTCGATTTCCAGACGGATGATTTCCTCTTCTCCGGCCAGTTTGAGTTTTCTGAGTTGCGGCATCAGACCGAGTAGTGGTTGCCATTGGCGGAGATGGTGATATGTCGTTTTCAGCAGGCTGACGACCACAGGGTTGTCCGGATGTTGGATAGCGACGTCACTCAACACGTTGAGTGCATCCTGATAACGTTGCTCTTTGGTGAACTGTCTTGCCTTGGTGAGTTTGACGGCGAGCGTTGAATTCTCTTGTTTAGCGGCAAGAGACAGGTAGTGATCCCGTTTTTCTTGGTTGCCTTGTTCGAGCGCTGCTTCAGATGCAATGAGATAACACAGAAGTGGCATATCGTGATTTTTTGCCAGTCGGGTGACTTTCTTTTCGGCCTGTTTCCAGTCTCCCTCGATGAGTTTCACGATACCTTCGTTGGTATCCCGACGAGACTGTTTCAGTTTTCGTGAGCCAAACCAGTTCCAAGTGCTGCTACTAATATGTAGCGCTTTTTTGATCAAAAATTCGATACCGAACAAGACTGCCAGTAAAGCAATAACCAGCAAAATCAACGTGGTGACGCTCATCTCAATGGTCTTGTTAGCAATTGAAATCAGAACGTATCCTTGTTGACCGGAATATTGGGTGCCGACATATAATCCGATACCGAGGACTGCAAAGAGAAAAATGGCTCGAATCATTACTCTTCCTCCTTCATCAAACCGGAAACTTGTTTACGCAAACGCTCATGAATCAGATCAGTGAGTGGTTGTTGGGATGCCAGTTTTGTCGGATATTGAATGGTAATTTTCTTCTGACTCAGGGATTGAGTGGCTTGGTTAAACTGTTTGACCTGAGCATTATCAGGATTCAAGAACGAGACCGACCATTGATTTGCTGTGGTTAAAGCTGTTGTATAAATGTCCTGATTTTCGTCGTAGATTGCTCTGATTGCTGTTTCGATTTTGGCTTTCAGGTTCTCTCTCAGGTAAAAATCTTGTTCCGGAGACAGTAACGGAATGACGTTGCCATCCCGGGTTCTGAACGTGATGAACTGTTCAGAGAAATTCTTCAGTGATGTGAGCAGATTATCTTGCCAATGGCTGATGTCTTCGCTGACTTGTGGTTTTTGTTCTTGGGGGGCATCAGGAAGAATGGCGTTGGCCAGCGGCAGTTTATCGATGAGCTGCTCCAGACTGGTGAGACGCAAAACCAAACCATCTTTATCGATCAAAGGGAGCGACTTCAGTGTGGTGATGTCATTTGCCATAGCCTGACGCAGAGAGACCAGACTCGGATCATTGAGCGCTGCGATTCGCTCATCGGCACTTTCCATCAAATGAGTCGCAGTCAGCACATCGTGCTCGAGGAATAGTTTCCGACCAGCAAGTTTGACCAGATAATCAGATTCGGCTAACAGCCAGTCACTCGGACGACGTCCTTTGATATCAGCAAGCGCACGTTGCAGACTATCGATGCTTTTTTGCTGTTGATCCAAATGCGTATCAACCTGATTGATGACTGCGGCCGTTTTTTTATCGACGTCTTGATTGAGTTGCGTCACTTGTGTTTCAACTTGGCTCACTGATTGACTCAGTTGTTGCTGAAGTTGTGTGATTTGTTGTTGATAGCCGTGCATGGTGTGTTGAACATAAGCGGCAATTCCGCCACCGGTGAGTAAGGTCAGAACAATAGCAATTTTACTGAGCCTTGCACCCGATGCGGGCGTTTTTTGCTTTGATTTCGCGCTAGAAGGCGCAGTTGCTTCAGGCTTAGATGCTGATGCGGAAGAAGATGTGGCTGATTTTTGCTTATCTTCTGAGGTTGGGGTAACGGCTTTTTTTGTATCAGTCATTCATGATTCCTGTCATTCTTCTCGGCCAGAATTGCGGCCACTAAGTCTGAATTGCTGGCACTACCCACAGCAATGGTATGCTTGATTCCCAACGACTGTGCATCATGTGCAATCCGTTCACTGGGGACATAAAATGTTTGATTTAATAACCATGGCATATTGTGTTCAGCGATCTGCGTGACGAAAAACCGGAGTTGTTGCCCACTGGTGATGATAACGCAATCTATCGCTGCTCTTTGCCATTCGGAAACTGCAACCCGGGTGTTAAAAGGGAGCATTTCTCGCTGATAAACTTCGCAATAATTGACCACCGCTCCCTGAGACGTTAATTGTCGGGCGATTAAATCTCGGCCGCCATTGCCTCTTAGTATTTCAACACGTAACCCAACAGGCGCGCTAAGCTCGGGGAGAGAGAGAAAATTTTCACTATCACTTATCGCAGGGTAGTTTACCGTTTGTTGGGTAAAATTACTTAGAAGCTGTGCGGTTTTTTGACCGATGGCAAGATATCGAATGTCAGACGGCCATGAAAAGCCGTGTAGGTTGAGATATTCCTGACTATAAAAGACCGCTTGCTGGCTAACCGCGATCACCAGATCACACTGTTTTAGTCGGGCCGGAAGTTGTTCAAGTTCTGAACCGGCATGAAAACCAATTAAAGGATGATGAACCGCTTGGATACCAACGGCCCGAAGTTGACGGCAGAGTGCTTCTCCCGGTTGACCGGGGCGGGTCACCAGTACCGACATGATTAGTCATGCTCATGGTAAAGGTTGGCGAGTATCTCTTGGGCACCACGCTGTAAGAGTTGTTGGGCGAGCGTTTCTCCCAGTTGTTCTGCATCGTTGCGATTCCCTCTGATCTCCCCGCGAACGATTTGACTGCCGTCCGGTTCACCGACCAGAGCCCGTAACCAGAGTTGATCATTCTCCAATAGCGCGTAACTACCGATTGGCACCTGACAACCGCCTTGAAGAGTAGTATTCATTGCGCGTTCACAAAGCACCCGATCCGTGGTTTCCTGATGACTCAGTGGTTTCAATAATTCAATCAATCGCTCATCATCTAGACGGCATTCAATCCCAACGGCTCCCTGACCAACTGCCGGCAGCGATTGCTCCGGTGTTAGGTAGCTCCGGATTCGGCTTTCAAGCTCGAGGCGCTTGAGACCGGCAGCAGCAAGAATAATTGCATCATATTCTCCGGCATCCAGCTTGCCGAGTCGTGTGCCGACATTACCACGGAGCTCTTTGATGACGATATCCGGACGGGCCGCTTTTAATTGGCACTGGCGTCTTAAACTACAAGTCCCGACGATGGCGCCCTCGGGTAGTTCATCGAAGTCCGTATAATGGTTGGAGACGAAAGCATCACGCGGATCCTCCCGTTCACAGATCGTGACGAGCCCCAATCCTTGTGGAAATTCAACCGGGACGTCTTTCATTGAATGAACCGCGAGGTCGGCCCGGCCTTCGAGCATTGCCATTTCAAGTTCTTTGACGAAGAGTCCTTTTCCGCCCACTTTCGCCAGCGGGGTATCCAGAATCACATCTCCTTTCGTCACCATCGTGACCAGTTCAACAGCCAGACCCGGATGAGCAGCCTGAAGTGCATCCTTTACATAATGAGCCTGCCACAGGGCTAGCGGACTTTTACGGGTAGCAATACGAATCGGAGATGAATCAGTCATAGATTATGCGTCGGTCAGAGAAAAATGATAGCTCACATCCTATCACTGTTCTTTTCGATCCCCAAGTTCACCTAACCTGTTGAAAAATAGCACTTGGTGCAACAACGGATGTGAATGAAAAAGTGCATAGGAAAACTTGTAAATTTTGAGATATACGACCATAGTCTAATTTAAAATATGTGATGTAGCTCTTGTTTATAGTTTGAGCTATGATAGTTAGATAATATGAGTGAGATATGTATCAACGAAAATATACCCCTAAATTCTCTGGATTACCCACATGGGTGTTCGGGAGAGATATCTTTACCATCGGTAGATAAAGTGTTAAATTGATCACGTTTTGACGGCGATTTTGCACAAAGGGCAATCAGTTCGTTGAGTTTTGAGCCAACCAAGGATACTCCCTTGCAGACATACACCGAGACTTTAATCAAAAGATTAGATAATCTGAATCGGCAGCGTACCGAACGTGCGCTGGCGTTAATGGATTTACAAAGTCGTCGTGTTTTTCATTTAATTCCTGCATTTTTTCAATTCAACCATCCATTAATTCCCGGTTATTATGCCCAAGACGTACCTTTCGGGGTATGGGGTTTTGAGGCGGATGACGAACAACAACAGTTTATTGACGATACAGAACTCGCATTGGGGCAGTCACTGCCGATTGCAAGCGAGCCTGAAATTCAGGGCCTGTACACCATGGGGAGTACGTCATCGATCGGGCAGAGTACCTCCAGTGATCTCGATATTTGGGTGTGTGTCTCTTCGCTGATGAGTGCCTGCCGTCGGGAAAAACTGTCCAATAAATGTTTGTTGTTGACGGACTGGGCAAAGACACAAGGTGTTGAAGCCAACTTTTTTATCATGGATGAGCAGCGGTTCCGATGTAAACAGTCCGATGAAATGACCGGTGAAAACTGTGGTTCCTCGCAACACTTGTTATTACTGGATGAATTCTACCGTTCTGCGGTGCGAATGGGTGGAAAACGTCTTTTGTGGCAAATCGTGCCACCGGAGATGGAAGAGTGTTATGACGAATATGTCAGCCATTTGTGTCGTCATTCTTATATCAACTGTAATGAATGGTTTGATTTCGGTCGGCTCAATCATATTCCGGCAGAAGAGTATTTCGGTGCCAGTTTATGGCAGTTGTATAAGAGTATCGATTCTCCGTATAAATCCGTGCTCAAAGCTATCTTACTCGAAGCGTATTCCTGGGAATATCCATTTACACAACTCTTAAGTATCGATACCAAGCGGCGTTTCTTTACCCATGAGCCCGATCTGTATGGGATGGATGCCTATTATCTGATGCTGGAAAAAGTGACTCGTTATTTAGAACGGATTAATGATCAGCCTCGGTTGGATTTGGTACGGCGTTGCTTTTATCTGAAGACGCATGAGAAATTATCTCGTGAACCCGGTGCCGGCTCCGTGCCATGGCGACGGATGGTATTGAAAGAATTGACGCAAATCTGGCAGTGGTCGGCAGGTATCATCGCTGAACTGGATAATCGACGAAACTGGAAAGTCGAACAAGTTTCCTTCATGCATACGGGGCTCTTGGATGCTTTAATGCAGAGTTACCGCAATCTTATTCAATTCGCCCGGCGCAATGATATTACATCGTCCATTAGTCCTCAGGATATTTCGATTCTTTCCCGTAAACTATATGCTGCTTTTGAAATTCTTCCGGGAAAAGTAACACTGCTGAATCCGCAGATTTCTCCTGACTTGCATGAGTCTGATCTGACCTTTATTGAAGTGCAACAGAACCGGAGTAACCCTGCTGGCTGGTATCTCTACAAACAACCATTAGTGCCGCGTCGGATGATGGGGCAGCATTATCTGGAACATAATGAATATCTGAGTAAGTTAGTCGCTTGGGCATTTTTTAATGGTTTGATCACGGAATCAACAAGGCTCCATGCCGTTGTTCAGGACGCTCAACTCGATATTGATAAGTTTTATCAGATGGTTGGTGACTTGCGGAATACCTTCTCCTTGCATAAACGTCGTCCAACCATGCACGCGCTTGGCAGCCCTTGTGAAATTAATCAGTTGGCGATGTTCATTAATTTTGAACAAGATCCAACTTATGCGGTGTCGGGAAAATCGCTTCGCGTCGATTTAAAAACGGTCGATATTTTAAGTTTCGGGCCGGAACAGCGCTGCCTCGTCGGTAGTATTGATCTGGTTTATCGTAATTCGTGGCATGAAGTCAGAACGCTTCATTTCGAAGGCGAAGGGGCGGTTCTCGATGCGCTCAAAACGGTGTTGTGCAAGATGCATCAGGATGCGTTACCACCAGAGTCAGTGGACGTGTTTTGCTACAGTAAAAATTTGCGGGGATTAATCCGCAATGCCATTTATCAGTTATTGGCTGAATGTATTGATTTACGGTTGAAACCGGTTGAAATCGAGCTGGAAAAGCGGCGCCGTTTCAAAGCATTGCGGGTCGGCTGTCAAATGTATGGGCTGTTTTTTGAACGACGGGGCGTGTCCGTTCAGCGTTTGGAAAATTCAGTCGATTTTTATCGCAGTATCTCAACCAATAAACTCAAAGGCTCGCCATTGATGATGATTGATCGGGAGCAGGATTATCACTTGCCTGAAGCGATTGATGGCTTTGCCAGTGAAGGGCTCATCCAGTTTTTCTTCGAAGATAGTGAGACGGGCTTTAATATCTATGTTCTTGATGAATCGAATCGTGTCGAGGTCTACCATCAATTTAGTGGTAGTAAGAATGAGATGATTTATAGCCTCAATGGTTTTTATTCATCGATGTTGGATGAAAACAAAGTGGCATCGAAACTGATTAACTTTAATTTGCCGCAGTATTATCAGATCATCCATGCGGATGATGGCAGCACTTGTATCATGCCTTACCGCAGTGACCGATCTTCAGGGACTGTGCCGACCAAAGCGGTGAACGCCTAAACGAGGCTGATCACGCGTTTCTTTATTTTTTAGTATCTGATTATTCCTGAATCCGGTTTGTCATCAGAGCCCCGAGATTAGATTTATCCGCGGGACTCTAACGTCAATTGATGTGACGGGTATCGCTTATCTCAATCCCAATCAATTGACTCTCCGGCATGTTTTTCACATTCCTGACGGACTAAGGTCAGCAGTTCCAGACCGGTTTTCGAGCAGATCCATTGTTGATCAGTGTACTGGAAGTGGAAACCGCCGGATTTGGATGCTAGCCAAATTTCATGCATCGGCTCCTGACGGTTGATCACAATCTGACTGCGATCTTCAAAATCCAGTGTCATGACATTGCCTGTTGTCTCGTAGTCAATGTCGGCACCTGAGTCATCAATCATTTGCTCAATCTGTTCTAGCATTTGATCAACAAGTTGGTGGAATTCAGTATCGTTCATCCTCACATCCTATTGCTTTTCCTGAATCTGGTGCGATTATAGGGGGCATTGAATGAATAATCACGATATATGCAAAATGAATAAAAAGTTTACTGCACTTTTAGTGCTGTGCGTGTTAGCGTTGGCAGGTTGTGGACAGACAGGACCGTTGTATATGCCTCAGGACAATACACCGCAAAACCAATCACAACCTTAATCCTTAGTCATTGATAATTAGGAAAGTATTTTGGATTATTTTAATTACCAGAACGATGGACAGCTATGTGCTGAAGGGGTTCGTCTCGCTGAACTGGCAAAGGACTACGGCACACCACTTTATGTTTATTCAAAAGCGACGTTAGAACGCCATTGGAATGCATTTGATCAGGCTGTGGGCACACATTCACATCTGGTTTGTTATGCCGTGAAAGCAAACTCCAATTTAGGTGTGTTGAGTGTTTTGGCGCGACTAGGCTCTGGATTTGATATTGTATCCGGAGGGGAGCTGGAGCGGGTTTTAGCTGCTGGTGGAAATCCCGAGAAAATTGTGTTTTCCGGTGTGGGTAAAACTGAAGCGGAAATGAAACGTGCACTCGAATTGAAGATTAAGTGCTTCAACGTTGAATCTGAATCCGAATTGCACCGTTTGAATCGTGTGGCTCAGTCTCTCGGTGTGAAGGCACCGGTGTCTCTGCGGATTAATCCGGATGTTGATGCCAAAACACATCCATATATCTCGACAGGACTACGTGACAATAAATTCGGGATTGCTTTTGACCGCGCGCGCGAAGTCTATCGTTTAGCTCATCAATTGGAGCATCTGGACGTTCATGGGATTGATTGCCATATCGGTTCACAGTTGACTCAAATCGATCCCTTTATTGATGCAACGGATCGGCTTCTGGCGCTTATCGATGCGCTCAAAGCGGAAGGCATCCACATTCGCCATCTAGATGTCGGTGGTGGTTTGGGTGTTGTCTATGATGCAGAAACGCCACCACAGCCGGCAGAATATGCCAAAGCATTACTCTCGCGTCTGGGAAATCATCAAGATTTGGAGCTGGTATTCGAACCGGGGCGGGCGATTGCTGCGAATGCCGGAATCCTGCTGACCAAAGTCGAATTCTTGAAGCATACCGAGTATAAGAATTTTGCAATTGTTGATGCAGCGATGAATGACCTTATACGTCCGGTTTTGTATCAAGCATGGCAGAAAATTGTCCCTGTGACGCCTCGGGAAGGGACGGCGCAGGTTTATGATTTAGTGGGTCCTATTTGTGAAACCAGTGATTTTATCGGCAAAGATCGCGAACTGGTGCTTGAGGAAGGTGATCTTCTGGCGGTTCGTTCGGCAGGTGCTTACGGATTTGCTATGTCATCAAACTATAATACGCGTTCACGCGCCGCTGAGGTCATGGTTGATGGAGAACAGGTTCATCTGGTACGCCAGCGCGAGCCTCTCAGTAGTTTGTGGGCTTTGGAAAATGTTTTACCGGAGTAAAGAAACCTATGCATTTTCATTTTTCTAAAATGCACGGTTTGGGTAATGACTTCATGGTCGTTGATTGTATTACCCAGAATATTTTCTTCTCACCGGATTTGATTCGTCGCTTAGCAAACCGACACACGGGTGTCGGTTTTGACCAACTGTTATTGGTTGAAGCGCCTTATGATCCGGAAACAGATTTTCACTATCGGATCTTCAATGCGGATGGCAGTGAAGTTGAACAGTGTGGAAATGGTGCTCGTTGTTTTGCACGCTTTGTTCGACTTAAAGGTTTGACGAATAAATACAGCGTTCATGTCAGCACCAAGAAAGGGAAGATGATTCTGAATGTCGAAGAAGACAATCAGATTACCGTGAATATGGGGTTGCCAGTATTCGAACCCGCAAAAATTCCGTTTAAGGCGAAGCAGTCAGAAAAGACCTATATTTTACGCATTGCTGAACAGACACTGTTTTGTGGCGCGGTAAGCATGGGTAATCCTCATGTGGTGACAACGGTTGAGGATGTCGATATCGCAGATGTGGATCGCCTTGGGCCATTACTGGAATCCCATGAACGTTTTCCTGAACGCGTCAATGCCGGCTTTATGCAGGTCGTGAACCCCAATGAAATCCGGTTACGGGTTTATGAACGCGGGGCGGGTGAAACACAGGCGTGCGGCAGTGGTGCTTGTGCCGCAGTTGCTGTGGGGATTATTCAAGAGCAGTTGGCAGAGAATGTTACTGTACATTTGCCGGGTGGTGACTTGAAAATTAGTTGGAAGGGGCCGGGACAACCGCTCTATATGACCGGACCTGCCACTCATATTTATGATGGTCAGATTGCGTGCTGAGAACCGCTGAAATCATTGAAGAACGTTGTAGAAAGGGTTGTTGTGTCAAACACTGAAACTGAAATTAATGAAAATGATGCGTTAACCGCCGAAGTGGTGGCTGATTATTTACAAAATCACCCGGATTTCTTTATAAATCGTCCGGCGTTGGTTGATCGCCTTGCGCTACCACACCAGCAACTTGGCGCGGTGTCTTTGGTTCATATTCAGCTGAATCGGCAAAGACACCGGATCGAAGAGCTTGAAGAAGAAATCACTGCCTTCATGTCTCTGGCAGCAAGTAATGACCGAACGTTGCATACATTTATGGATCTGCAAGAACAGATGTTGCGGTGTGATGAATTGAGTCAGGTGATTGATGCGATTGAACAGAAAGCGGAGCAAATGTCGCTGAAAGCGCATATCCGTTTATCCGGCATCCCGACACCGTATGCTTTGGATCTGGCCTATTGGCAGCGTTTTGCCACCAACAATTTTAACGGGAACTCGGCTTATTTAGGCCGAATGCGTAAAGCGGATCGCGATGGCCTGTTTGGTGAACATGCTGGCGCGCCAGAGTTTGGCTCGTACGTGGTGTTACCGATCAGAAGTACCGACACGCATGGTCTTCTGGCTTTCTCCAGTGAAGATGGCGGTCATTTCCAGCCAAATATGGATACGCTGTTTTTACGTTATCTGGCAGAGGTGTTGACCCATTTATTACATGTACTGCCATGGCAACGCACATAATATGAGTCAGTCATATAGAGATAAATAAATTCGTCGTATGAATAGTGAAAGTCTGAGATTACCGGATGAATTACAGCAGCCCCTTCAACGCTTCTATGAATATTTGAGAAGTGAGAAGGGGTTGAGTCTATATACGCGTCAGAACTATCAGCAACAACTGACTCAGATGGCGGCTTATCTGGCTGACAATGGTGTGACACGCTGGCCACAATTGGATTCGGCATGGGTCAGACAACTGGCAGCAAAAGGGATGCGTGACGGCATCAAGGCCAGTAGTTTAGCGACGCGTTTATCTGCATTGCGTAGCTTTCTGGACTTTCTGGTATTAAGGGGTGACTTAACCGCAAATCCGGCCAAGGGGGTTTCTGCACCGAAGAAGAAGCGACCTTTGCCGAAAAATTTAGATGTAGATGAAGTTGCTCAGTTACTTGAAGTGAATGAAGATGATCCGCTCGCGATTCGTGATCGGGCCATGATGGAATTGATGTATGGTGCCGGTCTGCGTTTGGCGGAAATGGTGAGCGTCAATCTGAAAGATATTCACCTCGGTCTGGGAGAACTCCGCGTGATCGGGAAAGGTAACAAAGAACGTAAAGTCCCGTTTAGCGGTCAGGCTGTGACGTGGGTGAAAAAATGGATGGCCGTTCGCGGGCAGCTTGCTCATGCCGATGAGCCTGCTCTGTTTGTTTCCAATCGCGGCGGAAGAATTTCGCATCGCAATGTCCAGAAACGGATGTCAGAATGGGGAATGAAGCAGTCGGTCGCCAGTCATATCAGCCCTCACAAATTACGTCACTCTTTTGCCACTCATATTCTTGAATCCAGCCACAATTTGCGTGCGGTTCAGGAACTCTTGGGGCATGAAAATATTTCAACCACTCAGATATATACCCATCTCGATTTTCAGCATTTAGCGCAGGCTTATGATCAAGCTCATCCTCGCGCGAAGAAGAAACGGAAACCATAGCGCATGTTTTATTACCGCTCTCTCCCTGAGATCCAGGCAATGACCTTTGATTTGGACGATACGCTCTACGATAACGTCCCCGTGATTCGACAACTGGAACGTAAAATGTTGGATTGGATGCATTTGAATCATCCGGTCAGTGCGTTGCATCCGATTGAGTGGTGGAAACAATTGAAAACCAACGTTGTACAGCAATCTCCGGAGTTAGCGCATGATGTGACGCAATGGCGCTATACGCAGGTCATGCAGGGGTTGGTACAGTTGGGATATTCGACCGATGATGCGCGTAAAGCTGCTGAAGATGCAATCAATGAAATGTTCTACTGGCGTCACCAGATAGAAGTACCGGAAGAAACACATCGTGTGCTGACTTTATTGAGTCAACAACTCCCGTTAATTGCAGTGACCAATGGTAATGTCGACCCGAATAAAATAGGGTTGGGACACTATTTTCAGCAAACGTTGCAAGCCGGTCCTGATGGTTTTTCCAAACCTTATCCCGATCTGTTTATCAAAGCGCAACGCGCACTCGATCTGCCGGCTTACCAAATTCTACATGTCGGCGATCATCTGAATACCGACGTTTATGGTGCCAAAATGAATGGATTCGCGGCCTGCTGGTTGAATGACCAATATCGAAATATTCGCACTGAACCGGCAGCGATGTTACTGCCGGATGTCGAGATTGAGCAGTTATCAAGTTTGTTAGAACTAGTGTAACGTGATGTGATGGTCTGCGTGTTCAGCGATTACTGTCCCAGCGTCCCGGAGTCCGGTTTTTATCAGCCTGCAAGGCATCCATAAATAGATGTAAAAAATCTTTTAATGCCTGAGCATCTTTGGTCTCACCGCGTTGTTCGAGCAGCGTGGCGACCACTTCCAATGTACAGAGTGAGTCAGGTTGTTGGTTGCGTCTCAGCCGATAAGATGAGGCCGCATTGGGCGTAATCTGTACGCGAGGCAGCGTTGCCAGCCAAGCACTCTTTCTTTCCATTTTCCGCGCTTCCTGCCAAGTTCCGTCGAGCAAAATAAAATGTGGCACGAGTTGGTGTTGCTGTGTTTGATGATTGTGCGGCTGAGTCTGATGTTTGTGTTCCGAGTGTATTTGAGCGCAAAGTTCATCTACTGTAAGCGCGTGAGGGGCCGGAAATAGCAGCACCGGAAAGAATCGGGGATCATCCAACTGTTGCTGGAATTGCACATCGGGTTGTTTGCGTTGCCAGAGGTATGGCTGACACTGCGGCAGTGCATGGACAAGCCAGCGTCCGGTATTGGTGGCCCGGTTTATCTCCCGCTCATGAATCAGTAAGGACAGCTTGATGCCACTTGTACAACGGGGAATGGCCTGACAAATACATTGATAGACCAAACCACAGTCGGGGCATGGGCGCGGTGACTCTTCCGGCTGTTGACTCACATTCATGGCTTACTCCGGTACAAGGTTAACCCGCCCTCATTAATATTGTAGATCTGCTGACCGACTTGTTCTTTGGGGGCGTGAAGCCGGTCGCCCTCGCGGGTGAAAATCCGTTGGGAAAGCAGGTATTGCTGTTGATGCTGGGTCATGACGACCTGAATTTGATCGGCATTGAGTACCTGCCAAAAGCCGGTTTCGACAATGGGGACCGGATCGTTTTGATAACGATAAAGTGTTTGAGCAGTGTGAGCAGCTTTCAGTGTTAATGTCACAGAAAAGTTGTCTTGTCGGGTTGAGCTCGCATAATAGGTCGCAATCCATGGTGTGGACGGGTCCTGATTGCCGAGTCGGGCACAACCCCGATATCTGCCTTTCTGAGTGTTGAAGGTTGCCATCCAACCGTATAAAGACTGATGACTCAGTTGGCAGGATGATGGTGACAGCGTCAATGTTCCCTGAGGTGTTTTATACACCCGATGTTCTTCGGTGTGGTTCATCAGTTTGACGGGCCACTGCTGAGGTGATGACTTGCCAAATTTAACATCCAAAGTATCCGGTGACGTCATCCGAACACGCCAGTGCGGTTTCTGTCCCTGAGCCTCGGTGCTTTGTACGGGCTGACTACAACCTTTGACACCATCTTGTGAGACATAGTTAATCTGATGGGTCATCAGTCGTGCTCTGAAGTCCGCGTTGTAACCTGTCTGACTTGGCGCAGTGAGGAAACCAATGATTTCGCCATAGATTGATTGATAAGGAGAGGCGACCTGTTGACTGAGTGTCTGATACTGTTGTGCCGATAGCGTCAATAGAAATTGTTGGTTGCTGTTGCAGGGGGTGAATGAGCTGGTCTGAGGGCCGATCACGATCTGGCCCCGGAACATGATTCGCGGGATCTGAATCTCTGCCGATTGCCCCAGAGCAACGTGATCGGAAGGAGAAGACACCATTGATGATGTGCAGGCTTGCAGGAGTATCATCAATGAGCTGGATATTAGAATTTTTAAGGGCTTCATGGTATATCTTCCTTACCTTAACCTGATTAGACATCATCTCGCACAGCATAACATTATGGCATATTGGTTATTTAAAACAGAGCCCGATACTTTTTCAATTGATACTTTACGCGTTCAGCAGCGTGCTTGTTGGGAAGGCGTCAGAAACTATCAAGCGCGCAATATGATGCGCGATCAAGTTCGTCTCGGGGATCAGGTTCTGATCTACCACTCATCCTGTAAACAGGTTGGGGTGGCCGGTATCGCTGAGGTAGTCCGTGAAGCCTATCCTGATCACTTTGCGTTTGACCCCGGTAGCGAGGTTTTCGACGCCAAATCAACCCCGGAAAATCCGCGTTGGGTGATGGTTGATGTTGCTTTTGTCAGCAAAATGGAGCGGATTATTCCTCTTTCTGTGATGAAAGCAATGCCCGAATTGGCGCAGATGCCTCTGGTGAAGCGCGGCAACCGACTTTCAATTATGCCTGTTACTGAAGCGGAGTGGTTGGCAATACTTTCCCTGCGTTGAAATCCTATCACCCACAGGCGGTTCTCACCGCCTGTCTATTCATGATGTGTCGGCCTCAATAAATCGACGTTTGATAGTTCTTATTCATCACTTTGCTTATGGATGAGCTAACCGTTTGATAACGGTCTGTTATCATGAGAATTAACACTATATGAGTCAGAAATATAGGAAATAATGCGATCTTCGCAGCGAGTTCAGAGGATTTATATTGGAGTTTATACGTGCATTGGTTGTATGCTAATAACTGCTGTTGCAGTGCAACGGTGAAGCAAGTATTCGCGAAAGATTCAGAAAAATAATTATGAATGTTTGTTTTGGCAGACAAGGTTGAGAGCTCGGATGGGGACGGCTTACTTCATTGCTTGAGACCTATTTTCAATTGATTTGCACATATGATGAACGAGTTTAGGGAAGATAAGTGATGACATTTCTGATCTGGCAAAAGCAATTATGCTTGGGTGGACAGACGCTTTTTATGAATCGCTATGTGCGTGATAAGTATACGGCTGGCGCGGCACAAGAAGGCATCACCTTACCTGAGTCCCTGCTCGGGGCGGTCACTAAAAGAAAAGCAGAGTTTGTTGCCGGCAGAGTTGCCGCAAAATATGCTTTGCTGCACCGCGGTGCATCTGAACCTTGGGTCGGAATCGGAGAACATCGTTCTCCGGTGTGGCCTGACGGATTTATCGGCTCCATCTCACATACGGACGACACGGCTATCTCTACTGTAGCGACGAAAGCGGAGCGGTTATCCATCGGGGTTGATGTCGAAAACATCATGGATGAAACGCTCTGCGAGTCGATAGGAAGAATGATTGTCACGTCTGAGGAAATCAAACTTCAGGATGTCACCGGTTGGTATAAAGCACCGTTTATGTCACTGATGTTTTCGGCCAAAGAGAGCTTGTTTAAGGCGCTTTATCCTTTAGTAAAACGTTACCTTGACTTCCATGATGCGCAATTAATATCCCTTGAGCCGCAGCATTCACATTTCACATTTGAACTTTCCCCAATACTCCAGCAACAGACCGGAATACAGTTTTGTCATGGACATTATCTGTTTCTGGAAGACGCACTCGTGACATTGATACAGATTGAACGGGATGCCTGATGTAAACAAAGTATCAATATTTCCCTTAGTTGGCAGGGTGGCTTAAAAATAATGAATGATAAAAAATATACCAATCCATTTGATGATGTGAATCATCGATTTCTCGTCCTGACCAATGACCGTGGTCAGTACAGTTTGTGGCCGGAATTCAGTCCGGTTCCTCAAGGTTGGCAAGCGATTTTCGGTCCGGAAGATAAATCCGATTGTCTCAGTTATGTCGAACAAAACTGGCAACATATTCATCTCTCCGGGCTTCATTCATGAAGGAATTATCGCTATGTCTATGAGCAATATTATCGATGAGTCGATGTCACGATGGTCACAGGCCGCAAGAGCGTCTGAAGATCTTGATTTTGTCAAAGATGCGGAGTCAGGCACATTGCCATTGAGCCCGGTTAGTGACCTCGCATCACGCACTCCGCAGGCGAAACACGATATGCCGCCCTGGTCTACCGGTGCTGTATTTGCGCTTCCCACAGAATACCAAACCATTCTGGATCTGCTGGGACAGCAAGTTGAATCATGGCCGGCGCGACTGGCATTGTGCGACAGACAGACATCATGGACATTCGCGCAATTGAATGAGCAGGTCAATACACTTGCTGCGAACATCCTGCGAGCTGGTGTCCGACATGGCGATGTCATTGGCGTTGCGTTACCGAGAACAGGGATTGCGGTGATTACGCTTTTGGCCGTGATGAAATGTGGTGCCGTGTATCTTCCGATTGATCCGGATTATCCTCAAGAACGAATTGAGGCCATTTTGGAACAGGCATGTCCCCGTGGTGTACTGATTGATGAATATCCACCGTGTGGTTTGCAACAAGCAATGCAGCATGTCACCACACCACAGTGGCAACTCGAAACATTGCTGTGTACCGATGCCGATTTTCCCTCGGATTATCCTTCACCGCAAAGAGAGGATACGGCTTATATTATTTTTACATCCGGTTCGACCGGCAAGCCGAAAGGGGTTTTAAACCATCATGGTGCGTTACTGAATCTTGCGCTGTCTCATCGACAGACAATTTTTGAGCGGGCTTTGTCGCAGTTGAAGCAGGTGCGTGACTGCCCCATAGTTCGAGCCGCGCATACCACCTCTTTTTCTTTCGATGCCTCTTGGGAACAAATTTTATGGATGATTCACGGGCATACACTGTATCTCTATTCAAATGAACAACGTCGGGATGCATTTGAACTGACCCGACTGGTTGAACAAGATCACATTGACGCTTTGGATCTGTCTCCTTCGTTGTTCTATCAGATGCTGGAAGCCGGACTGATGACCATGTCGCATGTGCCGACGCTTGTTTTGGTCGGAAGTGAGGCGATACCACATAAGTTGTGGCAGAAGGTAAGTGAGTACCCCACGCTGATGGTTGAAAACTTCTATGGGCCAACGGAATATACGGTTGATGCGGTCAGTGCCAGTTTTAAAGTGGATGATACCCCTGTGATCGGGCGACCCATCGCCAATACGCGCACCTATGTATTAGACGAAACACTGACACCCGTACCGATAGGGTGTGTCGGAGAGCTTTATCTCGCCGGAGCGGGAATGGCACAGGGATATCTCAATCAACCCGGGATGACCGCAGAACGCTTTGTGGCGGATCCATTTGTTGCCGGTGATGTGATGTACCGGACCGGCGACTTAGTGCGGTGGTCTGAAAAGGGGCAACTTGCTTTTATCGGACGTTGTGATGATCAGGTGAAAATCCGTGGGTATCGGATCGAGCTGGGAGAGGTTGAAAATGCATTATCAGTGCAGCCAGGTGTCGCTCAGGCTGTCGTTGTCGCCCCACCTTTTGCTGGTACGCACCGCTTGATCGGGTTTTGTGTACTGACGCCTGACTATGCCAGTCAACTTAGTGGAAAGCATTTATCGGCTGCTGTGGCGCAAGTCCTACCTGATTATATGGTGCCTTCGGTGATTGAGATTATGGATGAGATGCCAATTAATGCGAGCGGTAAGATTGATCGTAAAGCGTTGGCTGCAATGCCGCTGTCGGTGACCCGGCAGATTGGTCGCTCGCCGCGGACCGATATCGAACGACTTCTGTGTCAGGAAGCGCAATCATTATTCGGAGTCTCGGTGATCTCTGCGGAAGATGACTTTTTCTCACTCGGTGGTGATAGCATCTCGGCAATGGCTTTGGTCAACCGGATACGTCAGCAAGGATACATTTTGAAGGTCAAAGATATCTTTGTGGAGAAGACACTGGAAAAAATTGCGTTGCAAATTGACTATCATCAGCACACTGAAGTACCGCATACGGATGCTTCCGCAGAGCATATCCTGATAAGTGATGATGTCCGGGCACAATTTACGGCTGAATATGGTGCGATTCGTGACATTATTCCGACTTTACCGGTTCAGAATGGTCTGCTGTCTTATGTCCGTGCCAGCGGTCAGCAGAGCAACTATAACGCCCTGACAAAGATGCAGTTTGTCGGTGATATGGATGTGCAACGCCTACAGCAAGCGCTCGATTGTGTTGTATTACGTCATCCACAGTTACTGGCCCGTTTTGATATTCATATTTTGGATCAAGCAGTTCAAGTGCTGCCTCAAGTCACGGTCGATCCTGTGAACCAAGAAAGTCGTTTATGGCCGCTGGAAACTTGTTCTCTCAATGGATTACCGAGTGAGGAGCAAGAGGCCATGCTGGCTACCATTGAGTCCCGGGAGATTTCACGTCCCTTTGATATGGACGATACCCGCCAGCCATTACTTTATGCCGTATTGGTGCATCACCATGACAATCAGCATACGCTGTTTTTATCTGAACACCATTTGGTCATTGACGGATGGTCAATGCCGATTTTGTTACGCGATCTACTTCAGGCTTATGTTCAGGCTGCGGGGTTGGCAACACCGCAAAATCCGGATCGCTATGCCAGCGTGATTAGACAGTTAGCTTCACGAGATAAATCTGTTGCCAGACAAGTGTGGTCACAGGCATTGGCTGGCGCGCAACCAACGCTGATCTATCAAGGTGAATCACCGTCAGCACAGGTCAAGGATACATCTTTTCAGTTATCGTCCCTGATGACGCAGAAGCTGATGACGCTTTGCCAACAAAACGGTTTAACCGTCAATTCATTGATGCAAGGCGTGTGGGGAATCATTTTACGTGAGCTCTCCGGATGTGAAGATGTTATTTTTGGTTCACCGGTCTCGGGACGTTTTTGTGATATCGAAGGCATCGAATCTTATGTTGGCCTGTTTACCAATACGATTCCCGTCCGGATGCGACTCCAGCCCAATCGCTCATTGATTGAACAACTGAAAGACGTTCAATTGGAACAGATTCATCTATGTGAACACGATATGTTGGGGTTGGATGAAATCGAGCAGATGACGGGAGAGGCGTGTTGGTTTGACACCATGTTATCTGTTGATAATTATCCAAATTATGATCATTGGTTTAGCATTGATTACCATGGCATGAAACTGACAGCGATGGAAAACCGGGGCTATACCCATTTGCCACTGACCGTTTTTGTGACACCCGGTGAATCTTTGGAAGTGCTGATTGCGTATCGGTCAACCCGATATGTACCTCAGCGTCTGGCAAGATGGTTTGAACAGTTGCTGGTTCAGATCATTGAGCAACCGATGGTGGCGCTGAAACACTATACTTTGGCGCCTGACTTCGCTGTGCCAACCGAGCCACCGACTATTGGTCTCGAAAACCGAGCGTCATCTGTTGACGCAAGTCACTTTGTGCAAGCGACAATACCGATATCAGTCAACTGAGTGGGTTGGTCAGTCGTCATATTGAATCCCAACGGTTGGGTATCCACCACCAGCACTATCGAATATCGATTGCTGGTGGATAGGATAGAAAACTGATGATCGAAGGAAGAGTTGCGTGTGAATTAAAGTAAGTGTTGATGCAGATAGTGGGCGACGGCATCATCCGCATGGCTACCGATACGTTCAGTCTGCGGCAAAGCTGAGAAGACTTTCTCATGCGCAGTTTCCATGACCAGCCCTCGACCAGCCATCGACAACATTTCAATATCATTCATCCCGTCACCAAATGCGATACAGTGGTCTAATGTTTGATTGAGTGAATTGGCAACCACTTGTAATGCATGACCTTTTGATATCTCGGGTCCCATCACTTCAAGGCACGTCGGGCTGGAGAATGCGATCGTTACTTCTCCTGAGAAGCGTTGATTGAGGATATCCTCATAGCGTACCAGCGCATCGTGGCTGGACTGTCTGTGAGTGAAGAAAATTTTTGCCACATTATCCAACGGTGGATTTTCCGGATCAAACATCTGAAACGTGAATTGAGATTCGTTGTGATATTGTTGAATCGTTTCATCGATCGCGCTGAGTCGCCATTGATCATCGTGGTACATATGAATGAAGATATCCGAATCATTTTTACAGAGATCAATCAGGCTTTGCACCAAATCTTTTGGCACATTACGGCTAAACATCAGCTTATTATCCGGGCTGTGGATACGGGCGCCATTCGAGGTAATCATGAATGCAGGGATACCTGCAATTTCACGGATACCTGCTACATCAACATGATGACGTCCGGTTGCAAAGATAAATGTATACCCTTTCTGATGGAGGTCTTTCAGTGTGCTCTTGGTAAACGGGCTTAACTTATGATTTGGAGCGAGTAATGTACCATCAAGATCAGAAGCAACAATTCGAATATCTTTGCTGATCAGCGTCATAAAATCCTCATTTGATAGAAATGAAATACAGAGATGTGTTACTGACTATTTTACTAAAAAATAAAGGGGAAAAAGAGGGTAAAATCCATCTTGTCCACTTTCCTCTTTTATTTTTGTCCGTTTGTTACCAAACCGTTTATCAATCAGATGTGTCAGGTTGAACGATGGGAGGAAAAGTGCCGGAGGATCGCATCCAGAGTTGGGATTCGATATTGATCACTTTCAAATAACAACTCATGATTTGCACCTTCAATCTTAAGACAGGTGCAGTGTGGATTGGTTTTAGCAACTTTGTGACAGAACAAATTCTGGGCATGATTACTGACGATCTTTTCTTCTCCTGCTTGTACGATCAGTGTGGGCAGCGTGACTTGCCGCGTCAGTTGATGACATTGTTTGATTGCCATGAGACTTTGCCAGACCCACTGTGCACTAGGCCCGCCTAATTTTAATTCAGGATGATTCTCATACAGCTGTCTGAACCAACGATATCTTGTCTGGCTATGTGTCAACGGATTATTTTCAAACGGTTTAGACAAGTATCCTTGATAGCCCGGTGCATATTTCGGCTCAGATGTCAGTGCCGACAAAATCTGAGTTAGAGGGATCGCAATCGGACGCAGTAGATAGGGGATGTGAACCCCGAACATCGGTGCGGTTAATGCCATGGCATCAAAGCCATGCTCTGGATGGGTCTGAATATAGCGTGTGACGACTGCCCCTCCCATCGAGTGGGCGAGTAGAAAACGGGCCCGGTAAGTTTTGGTTGCTAAGGTTTGTGCGAGGATGCTTTCCATATCACGCACATAGTCATGAAACTCGCCGACATGGCCAATTTGTTTGTCAGTACAAAGTCGCTCAGACAGCCCTTGTCCACGGTGGTCATATGTATAAATATCATATCCTTGGCGGAATAAGTCGTAGAGTAGCTCCTGATATTTCCACACGGACTCTATGCGTCCGTTTGCAATCAATATCATTTGGTCATGATCGGGGTGAGTAAAGCGGCACCAGTAGAGTCGCTTTTTATCATATGTACGGAGTATCCCTTCCTGTCTCTCCTGCCAGAAAGTCGAAATATCATTGCTGACGGCTTGCTCAAAGAGAAACTCTTGCGTATAAGGGGAGGTCAGTATTTCATGTTGATTCATAATCCAACTGATTGCTGATAGTATGAGAACTATTTGTATTGCGTTAAGTGTCTTTATTATAGAGGAATTCCCATGGAACTACACGTCTGGCTTGCTTATGTCGCCACGGCAATTATTTTCAGTTTGGCTCCCGGTTCTGGCACTGTGAATTCTATCAGTAATGGTCTCAGTTACGGTGTCCGCAGGTCTCTGTTTGCGATTGCAGGGCTTCAGTTGGGATTATGCTTTCACATCTTGTTGGTCGGGGTGGGTGTCGGTGCTTTGGTAGCTCAGTCAGTGCTTGCGTTTAGTATCATTAAATGGATTGGCGTTGTTTACCTTATATGGTTGGGAATCCAGAAATGGCGCGATACTAGCACGTCTTTTACGACTGAATCACAGACTTTTCATCAACCTTGGGTTATGCTGCGCAAATCGATGTTGATCAATTTAACTAATCCGAAATCAATTGTTTTTCTGGTGGCTCTTTTTCCTCAATTTATTCAACCGGAAGGCCCTCAGATGATTCAACTCATTATTTTAGGTGTCACGACCATGACCATCGATACACTGGTGATGCTGACATATACTTCACTTGCAGCGAAACTCAGGCGATATATGCGCTCGGAGTTTATGATGCGTCGTTTAAATAAGGTGTTTGGATCTGCATTTTTGGGTTGTGGCGCTTTATTGGCTGTGGCAAAAGCCTAGGTTCGAAAAATGCGATATACATATGTTGCTCGTCAGCCAATCCTTAATGCAAAAGGTGTCACGTTAGGCTACGAGTTACTTTTTCGTGATGGAGAAATGAATGCTTTTCCATCTCACATTAGTTCAGAGCGGGCAACCTATCGTTTAATTGCTGAAAACTTTCTGACGGTTGGTTGCACATCTGATCGACGGTCGGCACGTTGTTTTATCAATTTTCCCTATAAAAGCCTGATTCGTCGGCTTCCCTTTACGCTGCCCAAGCACAGGATTGTCGTCGAGGTGTTGGAAACTTGTGAACCGACGGATGAGTTATACTACGTTATCCGTGATTTACATCGCCACGGCTATTTACTGGCATTGGATGATTTCGTCTATTCGCCAGCGTGGGAACGCTTTCTCCCTTATGTTCATATTGTTAAATTGGATATCATGGCTTTGGGTGTGGATGAGGCTTGCCAGTTTGTCCAAGAAAAAATTGCCGATAAATATCAGTGTCGGTTTCTTGCGGAGCGGGTAGAAACGGAAGAAGAGTTTCTGCAAACCAAAGCTGCCGGATTCTCCTTTTTTCAAGGTTATTATTTTAGAAAGCCACAGGTGACGAAAAAGCGCTATGTGGTTCCAGAATACCTGACTGCAATGAATTTATTTATTGAAGTCTGTCGGCCTGAGGTGGACTTTGAACGAGTCGAAGAGATCCTCTCACAAGATGTCACTTTATCTTATAAATTACTCCGTTTTGTCAATGCACTTTCAGATCGTCTTTGTGTCAGCATCTCCTCGTTCCGCCAAGCACTCATCTATTTAGGTCAAGACCGGCTCAAGTCTTTTGTGTCTCTGACCGTTGCATCTTACATTGCTGTGGATAAGCCGAAAGAACTCTATCGATTATCGTTACAGCGCGCTCATTTTTGTCAGCTGATGTCATCCCATGATGTTTTTCATGAGTTGAAAGGGCAGGCATTTATGATCGGTCTGTTTTCTGTGCTCGATGCCATTCTGGATGTTTCCATTGATGATTTAATGGAGCAGTTACCATTACCTGAAGTCGCGAAAGAAGCCCTGGCGAAGCGCAAAGGTGTTTTTGGCGACCTACTGACGATTCAGGAGCATTTTGAACGAGGTGACTGGCACGGCATTGAAACGGAGAGCGTAAAAATCGGTCTATCGGTTGAGGAAGTCAGTCAATCACTTCATGACGCATTATGTTGGAGTAACAATGCTCAATATATCGTGTGACCCCTCAGACCGATAGTCATAGAACGTTCTCAGAATTGTGATACGCGTTTTTGAAAACCAATCACTTTACTGTAGCCAAGCGTTAAACATCCAGATTTGTTTTTCTTGTTCTCTGATGTAATCGCTCATCAATGCTGCGGTGCCTTCGTCGCTTGCATCACCAGCAATCCCTAAAATTTCTCGTTGTTGTTTTACCAGCGTTCCGAATCCCTGAACTAAACCTTCAACCGTTGTTTTTGCCTGAGAAGCTTGCTTATGCTCCTTAATTTCAGAGCATGCCACATAATCACTGAAGGTATGCAGCGGTGTGCTGCCTAATGTCAGGATGCGCTCGGCGACTTCATCGATTTTAGTCAATAGATCGGTATAGATTTCTTCAAACTTGGTATGAAGTTCAAAAAACTCTGGTCCTTTGATGTTCCAGTGGTAACCCCTGACATTCATGTAAAATACCTGATAGTTGGCAAGGAGTTGATTTAAAGATGTTGCGAGTTTTTGGCTCGTTGTACTGTCTAAGCCGATGACATTCGTTTTCATAAGACACTCCATCTATTACTGAGTTCTGTTCAATTCCTGTACATCATACGTCAGCTAAGTAATGAAATGAATTCGGTTGAGCTGATTTTATTAATTGGTAATTCCTATCAATCTGAATTTCTGACATAAGCTTGAATAAAAGATAACCATAGAATGTTGTATCTGACAGGGCGATCTCGCTAGAGTCATCGACAAGATAAGAGGAGATTCAAGATGAGTCCCAGTCGGGTTTTATATTTCGATTTATTGCGTTCTCTGGCTGCACTGTTTGTTGTCGGTATTCATGTCTTGGGACCATTTCGTCATCAATATGGTGTAATTCATTTTGATCACTGGCTCGTTGCTGTCGGATTGAATAGCATCAGCCGATGGGCCGTTCCGGTTTTTATCATGGTTTCCGGTGCGCTGCTTATTCGTGATGCCCGTCCTTTCGACGGGAAATACTATCTTCAGCGCAGAGTCATGAAAGTGGTGATTCCGTTTCTGATCTGGTCCGTTTTTTATGCTTATTTATCGGGTTGGGATACGACGGGTTTTGATTGGGGTAATGTCAAGGAACGACTCTCCGAGATGCCCCATGAAGCGACCTATTATCATCTTGGATTCTTTTATTATTTTATCCCGCTATATGCTTTAGTCCCTTTCTTTCATTGGGCCGTCAGACGATATGAATGGTTTACACCAAGTTATCTGTTGCTATGGCTTTTCAGCTCCGTCGCGTATTTGTTTTACTGGAATGGGGTCTGGTCTTATTCATTGTGGCTTTATTCCGGCTATCTGTTGCTCGGATATTATTTGTCCCGAGAAGCGAGTCATGTCTGGCTTTGGGGGCTGCTGGGAAGTATCGGCTTGATGGTAACCGCTTATATGGTGATTCATCTGAGCGTGGGGGCGGGGGAATATACAGTCAAGCGCTGGCTTTCCTACAAAACGATCAATACCGTTGTGATTGCAGGGATGATTTTTGTCCTGTGCCGACACTGGGGGGAGCACTTATCTCCGATGTGGCAAAAGGTGATACGCTTTACCAGCCGCTATAGTTTGGGAATATACATCCTTCATCCGTTGGTTTTATGGCCCATGCATCATTTTGAGCTAAATTTCTCGGGGCACCCACTTTGGGTGATTCCATTATGGATTATAATGAGTTATATCGGTGCTTTGGTGATGAGTTGGATATGTGCTCGTTTCCGATTGACACGCTGGTTGTTGCCATAATATCAGCATCATAGGTTATCTGGGCATCAGGATAAATCGAGGGGATAGCCATGTCAGAGATTGAAAAAGTTGTTATCAGAACACGAAAACTGGAACATCTCCTTCGTGTTCAATATCACGCAGAAGGACGAGGGTTGCATCAACTGATCTCGAGTTGTGAAAACCGCTTACCGCACAATGTCATCAAAAAACTGCGATATATTGCGACGGTTCGCAACAAGTTACTGCATGAAACCGATTATCAACTAGACGATTGTGAAGCATTTTTGGATGCTTATGATGAGTGTATGAAAGAGTTAATGCCAAGGAGTGGTCGTTTTATCTGGCGCGCAGCTATCTCTGTGATGATGGTGATAACGATAATTGCTCTCGCTGTTTATTACATCCATTGGGAATTCGTATCAGCGAAATTATTTGAATGAATGATTTGACACCTTGATAAACAAAAAAGGGACGCTTTTAGCGTCCCTTTTTTGTTTATCAAGGTGTCAATAAAACAGAGGCAGTGTCATAAGGCCGAGAATAACCGCAATCATGACGAGTCCCTGCTTTTGAGATGGCGTAATCATAACACACTGCTCCTAGAATTTATTTGTCAATATTTATACAGAGTATCATTTTTTCATGATTGATCAAATTTATTTTGTAAAATCTTTGAAAAACTATGTTTATGCTGCGTTATAAGTCGTCTGAGGTTGGTTTTTGATGTTGTTTTTGGTTGTTTGTTATTTATCCTATATTGATTTTTAGTGATATTTTTTATTTAACTGTTTGATTTAAATTTATTTTTATTGTTGTAAAGAGTGATTGTTATATAGCCTTATTGGTTTTGGTTGTTTAAGTAGCTCAGTAGTTTTTATGTGGGGTTTTAAGCAATAACTGACCTGTATATCGATGCATTTGACAATAGTTCTCAAATTGAACATCACGAATGTCAATTTTTAGTGGTCTGACGTGTTCTTTTGTCTATCATGATTGAGTTTTAACTCATTTTTGTTTTTATTGATTTTTGTTATTTAATATATTGTTTTTTTAAAGTTATTTGTTTTTTGACAAGCATCATTTACGCCATTTGAAACTGATTAAACGTTCACTTGTATTTTGGTTTTTTGGCTAAAAATCAGGGTTCATTCATTTACTGTTAATTTTATGATGTTTTGGTGGGTTTTTACTGTTTTTATACGGTGCAGCTTTACTTCTTTACTCAGATCCAAGTTTTTGACGTCATCGGTGGATTTCTCATAAAACGACTATAAACTAGCAGCTGTTCAACACGAAGGTAGCTTGTATGCAAGAAAGCCATGTCGGTCACCAAAACAGACTCTCTTTTTATTTGGGGCTCATTTGTACCATCGTATTATTGGTCTTGATGTGGAGCCTTACGTCAGAATGGCGTGCTTCAACCGTCTGGAGTTCAGTCGCATTATGTTGCTGTCTGATTTTTACGTGGTCCTTTGTCGGGCAAACCAAATTTCGTCTATCTTTTTCCGCTTTCCTGTTGAGTTGTATCGCTTTCAGCTTGGCCTTCTGGCAACATATTTTGTATCCGATCCAGTGGTGGTTGCCGATCACTCTGATTGCGCTCGGTATTGTTCTCTATCTGCTTTTTCTGCCTCATATCGATAAACGGATGACGGTCGTTGCTGTTTTAGGTACAGGACTACTCGGGTTGATTTGGTCTGCCAGTGGCTGGTGGCTTCAGACTCGCAGTTGGAGTGCTCTAGAAGCCTCTATCGGTGCTGTGCTATGGTTTGTCGTGTTTTTTCGGGTCATGGTCTACCCCGGACAAGAAAAGGTGAATCAACTCTCTTTAGTCACGACCAGCGGGTTTTTAGTGGCTTTATGTTTACTTGTTGTTGCGATATTACCATTGCATCTCTAAGTTGATTCTTTTGGCGTTTCCGATGGATGGCAGTGCTTGAACATAGCGCTCTCCGACGAGCTTATTCGGACGTCGAAATCTTGCTTGTGGGTTGTTATACTTCGTTTTTTATTGAACCGTCTGAGATGTAAATATGGAAATTATTTCCGTCGCGACCATGATGTTTTTGATTATGGATCCGCTTGGTAACCTCCCTATCGTGCTTGCGATATTAAAACACCTCGACCCGAAACGACGACGTATCGTGTTAATTCGGGAGTTGTGTTTTGCACTGCTCATTTTGATGATTTTCCTGTTTGCCGGTAAAAATATCCTTGGTTTCCTGAAAGTTGCCCCGGAGACGTTGAGCATATCCGGCGGTGTGATTCTGTTTATTATTGCCATTAAGATGATCTTTCCAAGTGCCGGTTCAATTACGGGGCTGGCTGCTGGCGAAGAACCCTTTATCGTACCGATGGCCGTTCCGATGATTGCCGGTCCGTCTTTGATCGCATCGTTATTGGTATTTTCTACACAGTCGCCAAACGACTTACCAGAGTTGGCATTGGCTGTTTTTCTGGCATGGTCCGGCACATCGATTATTTTGATGTTTTATGACTTTTTCCACCGGATTTTAGGAGAAAAAGGTTTGAGAGCAGCCGAGCGTTTAATGGGACTACTTTTGGTGATGGTTTCAACGCAGATGTTTTTGGATGGTATCAAAAGTTATGTGGCAGGCTGAGTCTGTGTCAGGCCCGTCATTGGAGAAGCCCCGATTTAAGGGGCTTTTTGATATAAGCGATAACAAACTTGTCCGGCAACTTTTTCTCGGTAAAGTTGCCACGATGCAGGGATGGCTGTGACTGGCCATTCTTTTTCACTCTCGATATAAATCATTGCCTGTTCGTGCAACCATTGGTTGCTCTCCAGTAAGTGGAGCGTTTCCTCCAGTAACCCTTGTCGGAACGGTGGGTCGATAAACACAATATCATAGGTTCCTTCTGGTGGCGTTTGAGCGAGATAAAGCAGCGCATCGCTTTGAATGATTTGGAGTTGTGTCGCTGACAGCGCCTGCTGATTTTTCTTGAGTTGCTGAAATGCGGCTGGGTTTTTCTCGATCATGGTCACCTGTTCAGCCTGACGTGATGCCGCTTCGAAGCCTAGGCTTCCTGAACCGGCAAACAGATCGAGACAACGAGCCTGAGGGATATCGGTCGCCAGCCAGTTAAACAGGGTTTCTTTGACTCTGTCTGTGGTGGGTCTGAGACCTTCAGCATCATGAACCGGCAGTTTTCGGCCTTTCCACAATCCACTAATAATCCGAATAAAGCCTGATTTGTCTCTTTTTTGTGACTGGTTTGGCTGACGATGTTTTCCCATGATTTTTTGACCGAAAATAAAGTGTTAATATAGCCGCCCGGCCTGTTTTGTTGCAGACGGGTGAAGGTACGAATTGAAGTATGATGAAGTTTAACAGCCTGAGTTTAGATTTTTCACGGCTTTGTCATTTTTCTTTTCTTGAGCATATCAATATTCTGAGAAAAGTATGATACCAATGACGTCATCAGTAGAACTGGTATTATAACGTTTTGAAGCGATGAATAAATCTAGGATATTTCCAGATGACAGAAAAAAAGAAGCGTGGCCTGCTGTCATGGCTTGGTTTTGGTGATGATGAGACTCCCAAGGAAAAAAATGATCTGACTGAAACATCGACAGACAACGATGTCGGTGAAGATATCCCTGAAGTGGATGAGTCTGTGGCTGACGCTGCGCCGACAGAGGAAAACGCGGCAAGTGAAGCGGCGGAATTGCCTGAGCATCAAACTGAGGTTGAAACGGATCGTATCCCGGAATCGAGTGAAGCGAGTCACGCAGAGCCAGTCCCGGAAGCGCCTCAACCCGTGAGAGTCGCCGAACAGGAAAAACCGACCGAAGGATTTTTTGCACGTTTAAAAAGAAGCCTGAGCCGGACCAAGGCAAACATCGGTGCCGGATTTTTTGGTTTATTCAAAGGGAAAAAGATCGATGAAGATCTTTTCGAAGAACTTGAAGAACAGTTGTTAGTCGCCGATGTCGGTATGGATACAACGGTTAAGATCATTAACAACCTGACAGAAAAAGCCAATCGCCAACAGTTAAAAGACGGTGAAGCACTATACGGCTTGCTGAAAGAGGAAATGGGAGAGATTCTCTCTCATGTCGAGCAGCCTTTAGTGATTGATGAGCAGAAAACCCCTTACGTGATTCTGATGGTCGGTGTGAATGGGGTGGGGAAAACCACCACAATCGGTAAGCTGGCGAAACAATATCAGATGCAAGGTAAAAAGGTCATGCTTGCTGCCGGTGATACATTCCGAGCCGCTGCCGTTGAGCAGCTGCAAATCTGGGGAGAACGTAATCAAGTGCCAGTGATTGCCCAGCATACCGGTGCTGACAGCGCCTCCGTGATTTACGATACCATTGAGGCCGCCAAGGCGCGGGGTATCGATGTGGTTATTGCTGATACTGCCGGACGATTACAAAATAAAGGCAACCTGATGGAAGAGTTGCGCAAAATTGTACGCGTCATGAAGAAGCTTGATGAATCGGCGCCTCATGAGATCATGCTGACTTTAGATGCCGGTACCGGCCAGAATGCGATCAGCCAAGCCAAACTCTTCAGTGAGGTTGCACCGGTGACGGGGATTACCCTGACAAAACTTGATGGAACAGCCAAAGGCGGGGTGATTTTTGCGATTGCTGATCAGTTTAAAATCCCGATTCGCTTTATTGGTGTCGGAGAAGGCATTGATGATTTACGACCTTTCCAAACTGAAGAGTTTATCGAAGCGTTGTTCAGTCGGGATGAATAGTTGCAGTGAGATCAATCGTTCGGGTGACGCCCGCGAACAATGATCGTGAAATTGACGGGATTCAAAGCTGACAATGCTGCAAAACAGACCGTAGTAAAGACAGTATACAGACGGGCAATAAACACGGATTATGCTTGAGGAAGGGGATAGCGAGTGATCAGATTTCAGCAAGTGAGTAAAGCCTATCGAGGGGGACGACAAGCCTTACAAAAAGTCGACTTCCACCTTCGTCGAGGGGAAATGGCATTTGTCGGTGGGCATTCAGGTGCTGGGAAAAGCACATTACTGAAATTGATTTGTGCTATCGAACGGCCGACTGACGGGCGGATCCATTTTAACGGACACGATATCACACGTATTCCGAATCCCGATATTCCGTTTTTACGGCGTAATATCGGGATTGTCTTTCAAGAGCATCGGCTGTTGATGGATCGTAGTGTGTTCGATAACGTGGCACTCCCGATGCGTATTGAATCGATCTCTGAAAATGAGATCAAAAGACGCGTCTCAGCGGCTTTGGATAAAACCGGGCTCCTAGATAAAACGCGTTGCCTACCGAGTCAGCTTTCCGGAGGGGAGCAGCAGCGTGTCGGTATCGCAAGGGCAGTGGTGAATCGACCGACATTGTTATTGGCTGATGAACCAACCGGTAATCTTGATCCGGATTTATCCAATCGGATTCTTCGCTTGTTTGAGGAGTTCAACCGTGCCGGTGTGACAATCTTGCTTGCTACGCATGATATCAATCTGGTCAATTCCCGTCCGATGTATCGTCATCTCGAGTTAAATCAGGGTTTCTTAAGTGAGGTTGAAGATTATGGCCACTAAGCCGAAAAACAAACGCACCTCCAACTCAAAGAAAAAACGAGAACAAAAGCGTCCGCCTCGCGATCACTTTCTGGCAATACATTACAAGCAAGCGAAGTTGTCTTTTCTGGCCCTTTGGCAGCAGCGCCCGATGGGAAACCTACTGACATTGGCAGTGATTTCGATGGCGTTAACCATGCCTACCTGTCTGTACTTGTTAAGTAAAAATGTCGCCTCGGTTGCCAGCCATGTTGCCACGCCTTCGCAAATCAGCGTTTATCTTGAAGAAGGCACACCCGAAGCCCGGGTGATGGTGCTGAAAGATGAAATAGAAGTGCGCCCGAGTGTTCAGAAGGTTGAATACATTTCTCCGCAACAAGGGTTGGCTGAGATGAGCCAACACGCGGGATTTGAGCAAGCGATCAGCCTGCTGGATGATTATGCATTACCCGGAGTAATCGTGATTACGCCCGCGGTGACCAACCAGTCAGAAGTGAAGCAGTTAGCTGAAAGTCTTCAGCATGAGCAGAATGTGACGGATGTGCGCCTTGACGAAGATTGGCTGACACGCTTGGATGCGATCGAACATCTGGCGGTAATGGTTGTCGTGAGCTTGTCATTGTTGATGTTTGCTGCTGTTTTCTTAATTGTCGGGAATACGCTACGTTTTAATGTGTTAGCCAATAAAGAAGAAATTCAAACGATGAAACTCATCGGGGCGACAGATGTGTTTATTCTGCGTCCTTATCTATACGCCGGCATGTGGTTTGGTTTGCTCGGTTCACTCAGCGCATGGTTATTTACGGCTTTTCTGACTATATTGTTTAATGGTGCAGTGAGTCAGTTGGCAACACTTTACGATAGTCAGTTCCGTCTTTTAGGACTCGGCTGGGATGAATCTTTACTACTTCTGATGGTCGGTACATTACTTAGCTGTATCGCAGCCAAGTTATCTGCACAACGACATTTGAAAGAAATTGAACCTGTGTAGAAAAGATGTGTCTTATCTCCTGAAGCTTGCAGCGAGTAAAAATGGGATCTTGACTTCCGATGGAAAATTGTTTATCTGTATCTGTTGGACTCAACTCGTAAGCAACAAGATGATAGAGTCCCACATAAATAGGTTGAGTACACTCTTAATCAGAAATTGATGAGGAATTGAATGACAAACCATACGTATCCAATGGCAGTTGTGACACAAGATAGCCTGGACAGCTATATCCGTTCTGTGAATAGTTATCCGATGCTGAGTGCAGAAGAAGAACATGAGCTTGCGGAACGATTACATTACAAAGGTGAAATTGAAGCCGCGAAAGGGTTAATTCTGTCGCATCTTCGTTTCGTTGTTCATATTGCTCGTGGTTATTCCGGTTATGGATTGCCAATGGCAGATCTGGTTCAGGAAGGCAATATCGGCTTGATGAAAGCGGTCAAGCGTTTCAATCCTGAAGTTGGTGTTCGTCTAGTCTCCTTTGCTGTGCACTGGATTAAAGCTGAAATTCATGAATACGTCCTTCGCAACTGGCGTATTGTTAAAATCGCGACAACGAAAGCGCAACGGAAACTTTTCTTTAATTTAAGAAAATCGAAAAAGCGTCTTGGTTGGTTCAACCATAGTGAAGTTGAAACGGTTGCGAAAGAGTTAGGTGTTGAGCCGTCAGATGTCCGGGAGATGGAATCTCGTTTGGCAGCTCAGGATGCGACCTTTGATATGTCTGTTGATGACGACGAAGGAAATGCAGTGTCAGCACCGGTCCTTTATCTCGAAGATAAAAACTCTGATGTTGCTGAAAATCTGGAAAGCACCAACTGGGAACAGCATACCAATCATCGTCTATCGTTAGCGATATCGAGTTTGGATGAGCGTAGCCAACATATTGTCCGGTCTCGTTGGTTGAATGAACCCAAAGCAACGTTACAAGATTTAGCCGATAATTATGGTGTATCCGCTGAGCGTATTCGTCAGCTAGAAAAAAATGCCATGAAGAAACTCAAGGATGCAGTCGGAGAAATGTAGGCATCCATTTTTCTCAGCGAGAACAAATTCAGAAACCGGGATCCCAGCGATCCCGGTTTTTATTTTTGATCCAAACCAGTGCAGCGCTGTCAATTTCGACCTGTGGATAAGTCTGTGTTTAAATGATTGACTTTCGGTGTATGAGACGTCATTACCAAGCGCTGAACAGATTGTTCAGCTTGGGGATATCAAAAGATTTACACACAATAAAATAAAGATCATTACTACATATTGTGGATCATTTTCACTCTGACTACTTTATCAACACAATTCACAGCTTTATCCACTGATGGTGAAAAAATGATCAAACATGGGTGGCCCCTGTGATTCGATTGTATTGATAGGTCCTGAATAGGTTACAATAGTGTTCACCGATAGAGTGCGGGAGTGATAAATCATGGAGCAATTTCAACATATTGATGTTCAGGGGGCGCTGAACATGATGCAAGAGCAGGGCGCAACGTTAGTCGATATTCGCGATCCTCAGTCGTTTGCCGTGGCACATGCTGAATCTGCGTTTCACTTGACCAACGGTACAATCAATCAGTTTATGGACGACGTTGATTATGAGACCCCAGTGCTTGTGATGTGTTATCACGGTATCAGCAGTCAGGGCGCAGCACAGTATTTAATTAATCAGGGATTTGAAGCGGTATATAGCATTGATGGTGGTTTTGAAGCTTGGCATCGAGCGAATTTACCGACTTCATCGTTGTCATAATATCAGTGCATCCTACGGTTATTGTGAGCGCATGACATGACGTTGTGAATCATCCAATGTTTCCCACTATTCGACGAAGAAGAGACAGAGATATGATACGTCTGATTACGATCGATAATCCTCGTTTGGGGCAGGCATTCATTGACTATATGGCTTTAAAGCATATAGAAATTGTGATGTCACCGGACTTAGAAGCAATGTTCTGTTTATGGTTAGTCAAAGATGAAAACCTGCATGAAGCCGAAATCGAACTGAAACAGTTTTTAGCACATCCGGAAGATCCGAAATACCGTGCAGCATCTTGGCAGACCGACGGTAAGCAAAAACCCTTATTTCGTTACCGCTCACCCAGTGTTTTACAGCTGTTTTACGCCAAAGCCGGTTATATGACATTGGGCGTGTGCTTACTGTGTATTGTTGTTTTTGTACTGCAGGTGTTTGGATTGCAGCAAACAATGTTTAATCTGCTCCATTTTCCCACCTCTCAAACCGGAGCTTGGCAAATTTGGCGTTGGGTTACACCGGCTTTTCTGCATTTTTCGATACTCCATATCATTTTTAACCTGTTGTGGTGGTGGTATCTGGGGGGCGATCTCGAAAAACGTCTGGGCGCTTGGAAATTGGCGAATCTACTGGTGTTGTCTTCAGCCGGATCAGGCATCGTACAATATTGGAGTGATGGCCCGGGGTTTGGTGGTTTGTCCGGTGTGGTTTATGCGTTGGTCGGTTTTATTTGGATGATTGGCTGGAAGCGGCCTGAACTTGGATTATCCATTCAGAAACCGTTACTCGGTTTCATGCTGATCTGGTTAGTCATTGCTTTTGTGCAACCCTTTATGCCAATTGCCAATAGTGCACACGTGGCTGGATTGTTGATCGGGATGGGACTCGGACTGTACGAAGCGAAACGAGCTCCGGCAAACGCATAAACAACTCGATAGGCGAACAACCCGGAACCTTGTGCCGAACAGGCAGGCTGTTTCTTGTTAGCAGACGACCTTTTTTAGGTTACTGATAAATATATTTAGTAAATAGCAAATCAGCGACGATGGAGCGCCCCGTTTCCGGTAAAAGCAAATCATTGATTTTTTTCACCAACATCTTTCTCAGATCTTCTCTGCCCGCAAGAGAGCGAATTGTATCCGCAGTCTGTTTCCCCATCAGCTCGACGACTGTATCGCGAATCAGTGGCTGATGTTTTTCGATGATCGGCAGATCTGAAGCACTGGCAACCATAATCTCGATACGAACTTGAATGTAGCCAAGCTCTTTCCCTTTGGTAAAGAAATTGGTGGTTAGATCGGGTTCCAGCGTAAAATAGGCAAGCTTAGGTGCACCTGAATCCTCAGCCGCATAGCTAAGTGAGACAGAGAACAGGCCTGTCATGAGAATGATGAGGGCTAAATAACGTTTCAGCATAATAATGTTATAATCTGACAAAGGTTGATGATATTCGAATCGCTCTGATCTTGTTACAATAGTTTACCCATTGATAACAAAGCTGACAGCCTTCGACATTCGCTTCAAAACAATATCCTAATCAGGATATTATGCAATCACAAAGGCATTCACATAAAAATAGTAGTATGCATCGATCAGTTTCGCCTTATCTATCGCTATTAAACCAGATAATCTGGCAAGAATGCGAAAATTTTTATTTTCCGACGCCAAAGATTAGACAATGGTTACAAGAACAGGGATCGCTTTCCCTGTTGATGAAAAACTATTGCCAGTCTCTATCCGTTGATGTACTCCGGCATGATTGGGAAGATACTGGCTGGTTTTCTGCGCAAGAGCAAAACTTGTTGTCTTCTCCTCAACGATGTCTGGTGCGTCAGGTGTTACTGTCGGGAGATAACACACCATGGGTGATTGGTCATACGTTGATTCCGCAGCTGGACAAGAGTGACTTGTCGAATCGTCTCTTTCGATTGGGAGCCTGTTCACTGGGGGATTTCGTGTTTCAATCTGAGGATGTTCAACGAGATGCGTTACAGGTCGCAAAAGTGGACACTGAAGATGGCGTATTGTGGGCGCGTCGCTCAAGGCTATGGATGGCACGTCAACCGATGCTTGTCACAGAACTATTTTTACCAGACGCCCCCGTGTATGTGAAGGAGAACAAAGAATGACTGTATCAAAGGCAAAAGCATACTGGCAATTGATGCGGATGGATCGCCCCATTGGCTCTTTGCTGTTGTTATGGCCGACGTTATGGGCATTGATTCTTGCTGCCGAAGGCATTCCTGATCTGAACGTTCTGTTTGTTTTTGTACTTGGGGTGGTCTTCATGCGGTCTGCCGGCTGTGTGATTAACGACTTTGCGGATCGTCATGTTGACGGGCATGTTCAACGAACACAAATGCGCCCCTTACCGGCTGGCCTCGTGACCGAGAAAGAGGCGGTCGGCTTATTTCTTATTTTGTCGTTGTTCTCGTTTGCGCTGGTTCTGACGATGAACAAACTCACCATTCAGCTCTCTTTTGCTGCGATTGTGTTGGCGTTTATTTATCCTTTCATGAAACGTTATACACATTTACCTCAGGTTTTTTTAGCACTGGCTTTTAGCTGGGCGATTCCAATGGCTTGGGCAGCACAGTCAAATAGCTTACCGGGCGTGGTATGGTTTATTTTTCTGATTAATTCGGTCTGGACAGTCGCTTATGATACACAATATGCGATGACCGATCGGGAAGATGATTTGAAGATCGGCGTAAAGTCGACTGCGGTTTTGTTTGGCCGCTTTGATAAGCTGATCATTGGCGCACTCCAACTGATCACGTTGCTGATGCTGATTGGCGTGGGTGTAATGTATCAGTTGAGCGCTATATTTTATTGGAGTGTGCTGATTGTGAGTGGATTATTTGTTTATCAACAGCATTTAATTCGGCACCGTCAGCGAACCCAGTGTCTACAAGCATTCTTGAACAACAACTATGTCGGCATGGTGATTACTGCGGGGTTGCTGGTTTCCATGTGGTCCCATTAAGCAGTGAACGCAGCGTGGCAAGAAAAACGGCATCAAATGATGCCGTTTCTTTTTGCCTGAATAAACCAGAGCCGCTGTGTTTAATTCAACGCTGTTTGCCCAACAAAGCAGGGATAAGCACTACTCAATCAGATAAATACTCTCTCTGATCGTTAAGCGGATTTCAGGATAGAGCAAGGTGAACATCAGTTCAGACAATTGCTGACATTTATCCGCACAGAGTTGCTGATCATGATTGAGATAGTTTTGCTGTTTCAGCGTGGTCATTAAGGCCGTAAATACACCCTTATCAAAAAACTCCGGCGCATTAATCCCATGGAGTCGTCCCAGACGACGGGCGATTTCCTGACTATTCTTTTCGAGCTCGCTTTTCGTCATATCCGGTGTCGAGACCAGTAAATTTAACGTAATCGCATAACGCTGTAGTGTTTCGGAAATTGTTCTGCCGAGTAAGATTAACACCTGTGTTCTGGCTGGATTGATCGACACCGTGTCATTTTCACATTGGATTAATTCCTGACGCTGCAATTCGCGCAGATAAGCATCAATATGATCGTCGAGTGCTTCCGGCTGAAAACTCAGGAACAGCTCTTGCTGGATGAATGGATAGATAAGCGCCACATAATTGCGCAGCGTATCGAGCGATAGCGATTGATGACTCACCAGTATCTGGGCAATCAGTGACGGCAATGCCAACAGATGAATAATATTGTTACGATAGTAAGTCATCAGAATCGATTGGTGACGATCCAGAGAGATGATTTCACCAATACTGTCGGATTCGATCAAAAACTTATCGAGCGATGTCGCATGCTCCACCAATGCCTTCGCACTATCTAGCGGAACGGTCATCGTTTCTGAATAAGGCACATTGCGCAATAGATCAAGATAACAGTCGATCTGTTTGATCAAGTTTTCCCGGGCAAGTGCACGCTGACGAGAAGCAAGCAGGGCAGTCGCACATAACGTCATGGCATTTGCTGCCGCAGCATCATTGACACGGGTCATCACTTTGGTTGCCAGTTGATTGACAAGCGGTGTGATCCACTGAGGACGACTGTTCCCGATCCGATCGATATCTTTGGTCCAGTCAGGGACTTGCTCATTCAAAAACTGATTGAGCAAGATAGGTTCGCCAAAGTTGACATACCCTTGACCGAAGTTCTTCAGTTTACGAATTGTGCGGATCACCAGACCGGCATTTTCTTTTTCTTTCTGCTTGCCGCGCAGCTCTTTGGCATAGGTCGAGACTTCCATGACATGTTCATAGCCAATGTACACGGGGACCAAGGTGACAGGGCGGTTGAGACCTCTTAACATCGCTTGGATCGTCATTGCCAGCATCCCCGTTTTGGCGGGAAGCAAGCGTCCGGTCCGCGAGCGTCCCCCTTCACTGAAATACTCAACGGAATATCCTTTCGCGAACAAGTCAGCCAGATATTCACGGAAAATCGTCGAATAAAGCTTATTGCCTTTAAAACTGCGGCGGATAAAAAATGCCCCGCCGCGCCGGAACAACGGACCCGCCGGGAAAAAGTTCAGATTCAGACCCGCAGCGATGTGGGGAGGCACCATTCCTTCATGATAAAGCACATAAGACAATAACAGATAGTCCATGTGACTCCGGTGGCAGGGCACATACACAATTTCATGACCATCTTGAGCCAGACGGCGGACACGCGCCGCATTGTGCACATTGATCCCTTGATAAATCCGGTTCCAGAGCCATTTCAGCAAGCGATCACTTTTGCGCACGAGAGAATAAGAAAAGTTTGCTGCAATCTCGTCTAATATTTTCAGTGCTTCTTTCTGTGCTTTTTTCTGCGAAATATTTTTGGTTTTGACTTCGTCATTGATCGCATGGCGAATGGCTTGGGATTGCATCAACCGTTGCAATAATACTTCCCGCTCCGGCAGTTGCGGCCCTGAGGCGGCCAGTTTCTGGCGTGAAAAATGAATCCTGGCGACCCGTGCAACTTTATGGGCGATGGCTGCATCCGTGCCGTGGCTGTCTGCCATATAGCGTAGAGAAACCACCGGACTGAAACGCACCAAGCAGTCTCTGCCGGACAGTAATACCGCCTTGGCCTTTTGTGGACCGTTCATCGGTTCCAGATAAGCTTTACTCTGGTTTTCTTTGCCGGGTTTTCTGCCCCACAGGACGGATGTCGGCAGTAACTGAATATCAAGCTCAGGATTGGCTTGATGTAATGCAAGTAATTCAGTGAACTGAGTGACGGAGCCGTAAGGCACATTGTCATCGCTGCGAATCAGGGTTGGCCGGGAGGCAATAAAAATATAACGCGTGAGTTTTTTACCATCGATTTCTAAAGGTTGAAACGGATCCGGCAGTCCTAGCTTCTCTGTTTGCTGTTTTAAAGTCAGCAGATCGACGGTCGATTGAAACGGGAGCGCATAGACGATGGGTTTTTCCAGATCAATATGGTGATCGGCGATGGGATCGGCTGGAACAACCGTACTCTTGGTCAAAACAGAAACAGGGATAGTGAATAGCGAACGTGATACTGATTGTCGGACTGACATAAAAGCTCGGACTCTCAAGAATAAATAACGAAATAGGAACCAGATTGTCACAATATCAATTACATCGATCTGGTCACCGGAATGTGGTTTAGAATAACAGAAACAGGGGTAACCTTTTACTATTCACGACTATTTTTGTGTACTACTACTGTTCTCTGCCACCGTCGTGATAGGATTCTTTCGGCTTGTCCATATGTCTCTTATTCACACTCATTAATCGGAAAAATCTATGCAACAGAAACCAGCGCAAGGTTTAACACGTATATTGAACGCTGCAAAATATTCCTATCAGGGCATTCGTGCCGCGATCATTGGTGAAGCGGCTTTTCGGGAAGAGTTGATTGTGTGTCTTATCCTGATACCGATCGCTTTGTTCGCAGATGTCACCCAAATCGAGCGCTTACTGCTCATTGGTTCATTGCTGGTGGTTTTGATCGTTGAGCTTTTGAATAGTGCGATTGAGGCTGTTGTCGATCGTATCGGGCTTGAGCACCACCAACTGGCGGGACAGGCCAAGGATATGGGGTCTGCCGCCGTGTTACTCTCGATTCTTATGTCACTTTATATCTGGGTCGATATTTTTATATTCTAAGTCTTTCAAAGACTGGGTTTGAAAGATTCACTTTTCATTTATCAGAATACTGGATATACTCACAGTTAACTGTATAAAAAGACAGGTGAATTATGAAGCCTTTAACACCACGCCAACAACAGGTCTTTGATTTGATCAAAAGCCGGATTGAAGATTCCGGAATGCCACCGACTCGCGCTGAAATTGCGAAAGAATTGGGGTTCCGTTCTGCCAATGCGGCTGAAGAACATTTGAAAGCACTTGCGCGTAAACAAGTGATTGAAATTGTTCCGGGCGCTTCTCGAGGCATACGTATTCTGCTCAATTCTGCGCATGACCCGGTTGAAGAAGGTCTGCCACTGATTGGCCGCGTTGCCGCGGGTGAACCGATTCTGGCGCAGGAACATGTTGAAGCACACTATCAGGTCGATCCGGCGATGTTCAAACCCCAAGCTGATTTTCTGCTGCGAGTCCACGGTGAAAGTATGAAAAATATTGGTATCATGGATGGCGATTTGCTGGCAGTGCATAAAACGCAGGATGTCAGAAATGGTCAGATTGTGGTTGCCCGTGTTGAAGATGATGTCACGGTAAAACGTCTTGATCGCCAAGGGGCCAAAGTGTTGTTACATGCGGAAAATGAAGACTTTACTCCTATCGAGGTCGATCTCACTTCTCAGGAATTGACGATTGAAGGGGTCGCCGTCGGAATAATCCGTAATACCGATTGGATGTAAGCGACGATGGTGAAACAGATGGTAAAACATCTGACAGTGTAAGTTATTGAGAACTGCTCTCAATAACTTGCTAATGTAATTGATATTCATTATCATCTAAATCGACTTTAGAGGATAATGACAATGTCATATTATTGCCGGAAGCATCGAGAACACTATCAAATTCCCGCACATCTCATTGAGCCGCTTTGGTTTCGAAGCCGGGAAAGCTTAGCAGACAATGGCCTGATCTATGATCCGATTGCTGCCCAAGCCTGTTTATCCTGTCAAGTCGCTCCCGATTGTCGGAGTAGTAATATTGATCAAAAGCAGTTGTTACATGTCACACTGACTCAGATCTGTGATCAACAAGTTCGTGAGTTTCTTTCTACCTATCCTGATGCTTGGGTGATCAACGTCGGTGCCGGCTTAGATACCCGGTTTTATCGGGTTGATAATGGTCGTTGCCATTGGCTGGAAGTGGATGTGTCTGAGCATTTGATCTGGCGACAGCGACTATTCCATCCCAGTGAACGTTATCAGCATATCAGTGGTAGCGTTACTTCATTGACATGGTTAAAAACCATCAATATTTCAGAGTCTGTTCCGGTCTTGATTCTTTGTGAACATGCTTTGCTTGAAACGCAGTCAGAGCATGTAGCCGCCTTTATCAGAACGCTTGGGCTGACCTTCCCTCATGCTCATGCGTGTTTACTGCTGGCCGGCGATAAAACCGGTACGCGTTTAGGGCAACGGTTGGGTTCCGGTACTTACCAACATGGCTTTGCTGCACCAGAGCACGCGGTATTGAACTGCTTGCCGTGGGTCAAAGATGTGCAGCGCTTCTCACCGTTAAATTATCCTTGTCGGCGTTGGAAAATATGGCAGCGCTTGGTTTGTCGCCTGACGAGCTGCCAATTCCGTTACACACCCGTCGTGATTCGTTGTTATTGGTAAATTGTGATTGGTAATACTGGATTGCTCGTATCGTATGCAGGCTTTGTGTGTAAAACAAAACCTGCAATGAGACAAAACCAAGCATCGCAGACGGAAAACAACCCCTCTTGCAAATCTGCAAGTGGCTTACCCCTCGATTAGAACAGGCGGTTCAACCCGTTTAATGCCGCAACCCGATAGGCTTCCGCCATTGTCGGATAGTTAAAGGTCGTATTGACGAAATATTCAATGGTATTGGCTGCGCCTTTCTGTTCCATGATGGCTTGACCGATATGAATGATTTCCGCAGCCCGTTCACCGAAACAGTGAATCCCAAGGATCTCTTTGGTTTCCCGGTGGAACAGAATCTTCAAACTCCCTACATCGGTGCCTGCGATTTGCGCGCGAGCCAGATGTTTAAAAGACGAACGGCCCACCTCATAAGGGATTTTAGCATTGGTCAACTCCTGCTCGGTTTTACCGACGGAACTGATTTCAGGAATGGTGTATATCCCGGTCGGAATATCTTCAATCAGCTGACTGTTACTTGCCCCGAATGCGATGATTTGTGCGACGAATCGGCCTTGGTCATAAGCAGCGCTGGCGAGGCTAGGGTAGCCAATCACATCACCGACGGCATAAATATGTGCCACCTCGGTTTGGTAACTCCGGTTGACTGCCAGTTGACCACGAGAGTCAGCGGCTAATCCCAATGCTTCCAGATTTAACCGATCGGTGTTGCCCGTTCTGCCATTCGCATAGAGCAGACAGTCAGCCTTCATTTTCTTGCCTGATTTCAGGTGAACAATCACCCCGTCCTGGCAAATTTCAATACTCTGATAGGTTTCATCATTACGAATCACTACCCCGTTATTCCAGAAGTGGTATGACAGTGCATCTGAGACCTCATTATCCAGAAAAGATAATAAACGGTCACGGGTATTAATCAGGTCAACTTTCACCCCAAGTCCACGGAAGATTGACGCATATTCACAGCCGATGACGCCTGCACCATAGATGAGGATATGGCGTGGATCGTGTTCGAGGTTGAGGATCGAGTCACTATCGTAGATTCGGGGATGATTGAAATCGACATCATCCGGCTGATAAGGACGTGAACCCGTGGCGATTACAAATTTATCCGCGGTATAACGCTCTTTGCTACCATCAGACTGAAGAATTTCAATCGTGTGGCTATCAATAAACTGGGCAACACCAAACAGTAACGTACACTTGTTGCGATCATAAAACCCCTGTCGTAATCGCGTCTGTTTATCGATGACAGATTTGGCATGTAACAGAATGTTGGGGAATGTGGCGTGGAGGCTGGTGTTGTTATGGCAAAACAGCGGATTGCTGTTGAATTCGATGATACGGCTGACGGCATGTCTTAAGGCTTTTGATGGAATCGTCCCCCAATGGGTACATCCGCCACCGACACTTTGCTCTTTTTCAACGATGGCGACATTCAGCCCTGCTTTGGTCAGTCCCATCGCGGCACCTTCACCGCCGGGACCACTGCCGATGACAATCGCATCGAAATGATGAGTCTCTGACATATGACTTCCTGATGAATATTCGTTGGTTTTTTGATGATGATATTGTAACGCATTATTGTAACGGATCATTGTAACGGATTCTTTGCCTGTGTCTCCGTTCTGCTAAGTGAGCAGTGATAATGATCGCTGATACCGCTATGAAATTAGTTTGAATAGACAATTTTGCGCGGGATGAGATATTGTTTATCGATAAAAAAATAATTCGCGTTATAGTAGATCGTTTTTAGCTGTGATTTAGGAATTGTACGCCATGGGAATCCGTGCTCAACAGAAAGAAAAAACCCGTCGTTCATTAATTGATGCTGCATTTCGCCAATTGAGCGCACAACAGAGTTTTTCCAGTTTGAGCCTGAGAGAGGTCGCCAGAGAAGCCGGTATTGCCCCGACTTCATTTTATCGCCATTTTGATGATATGAATGAGTTAGGGCTGACGATGGTTGATGAAGGGGGATTATTACTGCGGCAACTGATGCGCCAAGCACGACAGCGTATTGCGACCAAAGGCAGTGTGATTCGCACCTCGGTCGAGACCTTCATGGAGTTTATCGAAAACAGTCCCAATGTGTTTCGTCTATTGCTGAGAGAACGCTCCGGAACGTCTTATGACTTTCGGGCCGCCGTGGCCAGAGAGATCCAACATTTTTCTGCCGAACTGACCGAATACCTTGTCCTGAATGGCTTAGCGCGAGAAATCGCAGCACCTCAGGCAGAAGCCTCAGTGACTTTGGTGTTTAGCTCCGGTGCAGAAGCGATGGATATGGATAAGGGTGAGCGGGACGAACTGGCAGAACGATTAATTGTTCAGTTAAGAATGATTGCCAAAGGTGCGGCAAGTTATCGGGCTGCACGTAAACATCAACAGAGAGATGGAGTTGATTAATGTCGAGTCAAAATAGTTCAGAGCGCAAGAATTTGATTCTTGCTTTTATTGTCGGCGTATGTGGTGATGCCATTCTGTCTTCGATGACCATGAGTGAAATCACTTTTTCTATTTTCCCTTGGATAGCGTTAATTCTCGCGGTTCAGGCGCTTTATCAGGAATATCTGCGTCAGCCGGTCTCAGAAGATTTTCCGCTGGTCGGGCTCGCCTGTTTTTTTGTCGGTGCTTTTGGTCATTCGGCCTTTGTCAAAGCGCAGTATCCCGAAGCCGGTTCAAACTTTTTCGCGATCGTCGTGGTGTTATTGTTAATGGTCTGGATTGCCCGCAAAATGGGCTACTGGGGTAAACATTAAGCGATTAATCGTCGGATGCCTTTTTACTTGAGCAGCTTCTTTCTTTGCGTGACCTCACGTGATGCGCTCCGGCTTGATCCATTTCAGCAATACTTTCACCAGCCCCCGGATACGCTTGTTGTGATAAGCGTATCCGGGGGCTGGGCGGTTTCCGATTTCACCGCGTTGTGTCGGTATCTTCTTCCACTTTCTGAATAAACGCGCGTCGTACAGGGTCGGAAAAGTCAGCATTCCATAATAAACCCACCGACCATTTTGCATGATCGCCTTCTAATGGAATAAAGCGGATCTGCGGCTGACTGATGCGTGCCACACTTGCCGGAATAATGGTGTAACCCAAACGGGCAGAGACTAAAGCGAGCAAGGTAATAATGTCGTCTGCTTCTTCAACAACATTCGGTCTTTGCTGCGTTTCCCACAGATAAGTGGTGATATGTTTGTTCATCGTCGGGTTTTTATCCCGACTCAGTGCCAGATAATGATGATGGCTCAATGACTGCCATAAATGTTGTTCATCGATGTTTTCTTCTTGATGAATGGCGATGGATAGTCGGTCAGAGAAGAGCGGTATTGCGGTTAACGGTGGCTCGACAGGGAGACGATCAAACCCCAGTTGTAGGTTGCCGCTCAGAAGTTCTTCGACCAGTTTGTGCGATGGGTAATCATTCAGGGTGACATGAACATCCGGATAGTTCTGTTTGAAGCGAGCGATATATTCGGGAGCTTCATGAAATGAAGAGATACCATAACCAATGTTTAAATGCCCTGATGTGCCTTCAGCGACAAATGCAGCCAGCGTCTTGAATGACTCAAATCCTTTCAGCACACGTCGGGCTTCCGGCAGTAGGACGCTCCCCATCGGGGTCAGTATCGCACCATGGCGACCACGATCAAATAATACCACATTGAGTTGTTCTTCCAGCCGCTTGATCTTTTTTGTGAGTGCAGACTGCGTGATGTAAAGGTGCTCTGAGGCGATACGATAGTTCTTATCATCTGCAAGCTGACAGAAAGTGCGAAGTAAATCTATATCCATTCCGTTTTGGACTCAAAACCTGAATTTTTTTCATTATAACTAATCGATCAGGTTTTTTATAGTCAAGCATGTGGGAACAAAACATGTGGGAACGAAAATGGGCGCATTGATATTTTCCGCTGGCTTTATTTTTAGGTTTATCTGATTTTAGCGCCCTTGTGTTGGCGGTGTAACATTGTTTGCTGGCTCTTTTGATGTGTCAGCTTTCATATTCAAGTAGTTGCTTTTGGTTCATGCTTCTTTGCTATTTTGTTGTGATATTGAATACAACAAGATGGGTTGCTTGAGGTTGTATCGGTTATTTATGATTACGTCTTATTGTGTATTGAGGTGCATATTATTGAGAGCTGACTGAATGATATGCATTGGAATTAATCACTCTGGGGTTAATAGACAGCGCATTATCACTTTATTATGAACGATTATTTTATTGTGAATGATTATTCCGTTGTGAATTGCTCAATGGATTATATTTTTCACGATGATTAAAAAATAAGGCTATGACGAGCCTAATCCCGGTGAGTTATCTAAAAATTATACAAACTGCTCTTCGACTGAATAAAGCAATAATAAGAAGAGTCGGAATCAATAATCCAATAATGTAAAAGGGAAAACATATGAAGAAGACATTACTGAGCCTGGCGATTGCATCATTTGCGCTTGCCGGGGCTGCCAACGCTGAAACATACAAATTAACCGTCCCTCATGTCACATCCACAGATGGTTATAATCACCAGTCATTGCTGGTATTTAAAAACTATGTTGAATCACGCTCAAACGGCCAAATCAAAGTTGATATCTACCCTTCAGGCCAGTTGTGCTCCAATGCAAAAGAGTGTATTGCCGGTGTACAGGCCGGGATGTTTGACTACTTCCAAACCACAATTCCTGAGCTGGGTAATTTTTGGAAGCCGATTGGTGCATTCGACTTGCCTTATCTCTTACCAAATGACCGCGTAGCAGAATGTGTCTATGACGATGAACAGCTCATTAGTGATGTCCGTAAAGAGATTCTGAAACATGCACCGAACGTTCGCTTGATGGCGGTATCAAACTCCGGTGGTTGGCGTAATATTGCCACCACGAAAAAGCAGGTGAAAACACCTGAAGATGTCAAAGGGCTGAAGTTGCGTACTGTTCCGGCCAAAACTCAGCAGGATTTAGTCAAAGCCCTCGGTGGGGCGCCAACACCGATTGCATGGCCTGAAGTGTATACGGCACTGTCAACCGGTATGGTCGACGGCACAAAGAACGGCATTGTTGATATCATCATGAACAAATTCCATGAAAGTCTCCGTTACATGATTTTGGATGGACACGGTTACATGGGTGGCGCTTGGGTCTTTAATGACAAAAAATTCAAAGCATTTCCGGATGATCTGAAACAGGTCATTGTTGATGGCATTGCTGCCCAAAACCAATATTTACGTGCCTATCCCAAACATAAGGAATACTCAGCTTACGAAGAATTTAAAAAAGCTGGTGGCGTTATTTATAACCCGACAGCAAAAGAGAAAGAAGCATTTAAAGTTGCTGCCGAACCGGTTGAAACTGAATTTTTGAAGGAAAATGGTGCTGAAGGTAAAAAATGGTTACAGCGTTTCGAGAAGGAAATTAATACATGCGAAATGAAACTAAAAGCAGAATACAAACTTCAGCTCAATTAATTTCATAGCTATATCCTGAAAATATTCAAAAAACAATCAGGTGCACTTTTATTATGAGTGCACCTTTATTTTCGCAAAATTTTGGAAGCCGCCATTATGGAACTGACCTCTAGTCATACTGGTTTTAAAATTACCCATAAGGGTCGAGTAGTTTTAGAGCACACAGAAATAAGCCCTGCATTTTATTTAGGTGTGGGTCAAAGTACCTTTGATATGTATCGTGGGAATTTTGATATTAAAGATTATCTCAGCGAGCGTTTGCCACTCAAACAATTTACGGTGGTTGAAAATGCCGGCGATAGTGTCATTACCTTGAGCCTCAATGGGCAAGAAGCTCTCAAGGTTCGTGTGTTTGAAACCGCAGAAAAACGACTGAAAATAGAATTTATCTCACTTGATGAAACGTATAACCGTTTCTGGATTCGTATTGCTGCGACAGAAGGTGAAGCCGTCTACGGGTGCGGTGAGCAGTTGAGTTATTTTAATTTACGCGGCAAAAACTTCCCGTTGTGGAGTTCAGAACCGGGCGTTGGCCGCAACAAAAATACCTACACCACATGGCAAGCAGATGTGAAAGATAAAGCGGGCGGGAATTATTACAATACCAACTATCCGCAGCCGACTTTTGTGTCAGATAAAAAATATTTCTGCCATTTAGAAACGACGGCCTACGCTGATTTTGATTTTACTCATACGTCATATCATGAACTACAGTGCTGGAATATTCCTGAATATTTGTTATTCGACGCCGAGGATTCATTCCCTGAATTAATGACCAATATAACCGGTGTATTTGGCCGCCAACCCGAATTACCCGAATGGGTATATAACGGCGTCATTTTGGGGATTCAGGGCGGCACGGAAATTACCTTGAATAAAATTGCTGCGGCAAAAGAGATGGGGATTGAAGTCGCGGGCGTTTGGTGTCAGGACTGGCAAGGGATCAAAATGACCTCATTTGGTAAGCGCTTGCAATGGGACTGGCAGTGGAACGCTGAACTTTATCCGGGATTGGATAGCAAAATCCATCAATTGAAACAGCAGGGGGTTCGTTTCCTCGGTTATATCAATCCCTATGTATTGCAAGACTTTCCGCTTTATCACGAAGCGCAGCGTCAAGGTTATCTGGCAACGCAGCGTGATGGCTCGAAATACCTCGTGGATTTTGGTGAGTTTTATTGCGGTGTGGTTGACTTCACCAATCCGGATGCGTGCGCATGGTACAAAGATATCATTCGTCACAACATGATTGATTTTGGACTTGACGGCTGGATGGGTGACTTCGGTGAATATTTACCGACGGATTGTACTTTATTCAACGGTGAGAGCGCAGAAATAGAGCACAACAAATGGCCTTATCGCTGGGCAAAAGTGCAGCATGAAGCCATCGCAGAAGCCGGTAAAACGAATGATATTCTGTTCTTTATGCGTGCCGGTGGGACAGGGATTCAGGGGTATTGTCATGCCTTATGGGCGGGTGATCAGTCGGTTATCTGGGAAAAAGATGATGGCTTAGCCTCGGTCATTCCGGCGGCGTTATCTGCGGGGCTGATGGGCAACGGTATCAGCCATAGTGACATTGGCGGTTATACGACCCTACATGGTAATCAACGTTCGAAAGAGTTGTTCCAACGTTGGGCTGAAATGGCCGCCTTTACGCCGATTATGCGTAGCCATGAAGGCAATCGTCCTGATGACAACCATCAATATGATACTGATACAGAGACGATGGCTCATTTAGCGCGTATGACAAAAATCTACAAGCACCTTAAGCCATATATTCAGTCTGCGGTTACTGAGAACGCAACAAAAGGTATGCCAGTGCAGCGTCCGCTGTTCATGCATTATGAGCAGGATAGCGAAGCTTATCATATTCAGTATCAATATCTGTTTGGGCGTGATTTGCTGGTCGCACCGGTTTATAACCAAGGGGAAACTGTAAAACGGGTCTATCTGCCAGAGGATGAGTGGGTTCATGTTTGGTCCGGTAAAACGTTTACAGGTGGCTGGGTTGAAGTCGATGCACCGATCGGGCAACCCCCAGTGTTCTATCGTCAACAGTCAAAAGATGCCCGATTGCTGGCTGAGATCAGCCGCTACTAGCTGTCTGTCATATGACTGACGCTCGTCAGTCTCCGTATGATTTTAAACCTGACATGAAATGTATGTGTCCCTCCGGAAGCCGGAGGGACGATCCCTACTTATTTAAAGAAAAGTGGAACGCTATGTCTGAGCTAATTTTTAATCATAAAGAATCTTTCGTCATGGATTCGATTCGGGGCACGCTGTACACCGCTTGCCGTGATAATTTAACCCTGCTTGATTTTGATAACGGTATCAAAGTCGTCGCGCGCAATGACTGGCACAAAGATAAAGTTGCGCTGATTTGTGGCGGTGGTTCCGGTCATGAACCGGCCCATGCCGGCTTTGTCGGCAGAGGAATGCTTACCGCTGCTGTGTGTGGTGATTTATTTGCCGCCCCAAGTGTCGATGCCGTTCTGAATGCTATTTTGCATGTAACGGGAGAGGCCGGATGTTTAGTGATCATCAAAAATTACACTGGAGATCGTCTCAATTTCGGGCTTGCTGTTGAAAAAGCCAAAGAGATGGGACGCCACGTTGATCTGATTGTGGTCGGTGATGATATCTCTATTCCGGAAAACCCCCAGCCGCGCGGCATTGCCGGAACGCTCCTCGTGCAGAAAGTGGCAGGATATGTGGCTGAAAACGGTGGCACTCTTGAGCAAGTCAAACGGGCTGCTCAGGAGGCGCATCAAAACATCGCCTCGATTGGTGTGGCGTTAACCAGCTGTTCTTTACCGGGGGACACCGGCCGAGCAGAGCGTATTGCATCAGGCAAAGCTGAGCTGGGTTTGGGGATTCATGGTGAAGCCGGTATTGAGACCATTGACTTACCGAAAGCCAAAGATCTCGTTGCAACAATGGTCAGCAAATTAATGGCGGCGAAGCCCATTACCGAGAATGCGATTTTACTCAATAACCTTGGTGGTCTGTCACCGATTGAGATGAACATCGTGGCTAACGAAGTGATGGCGACAGCGCTTGGCCAACAGGCGAAATTGATCATCACCGGCGCATTAATGACCGCCGTTGATATGAAAGGTTTCTCGCTTTCAACCATTCAACTGACAGACGAAATTACCAAAGCCCTCTCATTTGAAGTGGAAACGGCTGGCTGGCCGGGGGTAGCTCGCTGTCGTGAATTGCCAGTGACGCCGTGTGATAACCAGATTGCCAAGCAAACGTTTGAGCCCTCTTACGATGAAGCAACGGCAGTAACTTTACAGCAAGTCTGCCAGGCGATCATTGATATCGAAGCCGAGCTGAATCATCTGGATGCGATTGTCGGGGATGGTGACACGGGTTCGACATTTGCCGCCGGTGCCCGTCAGATATTAGCGCAGTTGGCAGCAAAACAACTGCCGTTAGAAGATAAAGCCAAATTAATGACCACCATCGCAGACTGTCTGACATCTGTCATGGGAGGATCATCAGGTGTGTTACTTTCTATCATGTTCACAGCGGCTGGTCGCGATTATGAACAGCATGGTTCTCTTCCCAAAGCGCTACAAGCGGGACTTCATCAGATGATGGCTTATGGGGGAGCAAAACCCGGTGATCGTACCATGATCGATGCGCTTTTTCCGGCGCTGAATGCTTGGGAACAGGATGGTATTACCGCGGCGAGTGATGCCGCTAAAGCCGGTGCCGAAGCGACGGTTGCGATGACACATGCGAAAGCCGGTCGCTCATCTTATCTGAACAGTGACAACCTGTCTGGTAACAAAGATCCCGGTGCTTTTGCCGTTGAAGTTGTCTTTCGTCAGTTTTCATCCAAATAGGCGATGGCCGGGTGGTCGAACGAGCCTATAAAATTAAGCATAAGAAAAGGATTCAGTTATGGACACGATTATTATCTCCCCAAGTAAATACATTCAGGGCAACGGTGCACTGGATAATATTGGTCAATATGTTTCGGTGTTTGGTCAGAGACCATTAGCGATTGCGGATAACTTCGTCATGGGGTTAACGCGTGAGCGCGTTGCCGCAAGCTGTGCAGGTGAAAATCTCAAGGTCGGTTTTGATCTGTTTGGCGGTGAATGTTCCCGGGTTGAAATTGAGCGTCTGGTTGATGTATGCCGTGCTCAAGAAAACGATGTGATCATTGGTATCGGTGGCGGAAAAACACTGGATACCGCCAAATCGGTCGCGTATTACTTGAAAATCCCGGTCGTGATAGTGCCAACCATTGCATCAACCGATGCACCGACCTCTGCATTGGCGGTGATCTATACGCCAGAAGGGGAGTTCAGTGAATATCTGATGTTCCCGTCAAATCCGAATATGGTGATTATGGATACCGGTATCATCGCGGCTGCTCCGGTTCGTACATTGGTTTCCGGGATGGGTGATGCAATGTCAACCTACTTTGAAGCGCGTGCGAATGGTCTGTCTGGTCAAGCGACGATGGCGGGAGGCTTGCCGACACGGGCGGCTCAGACGCTGGCGAAGTTATGTTATGACACTTTAATTGCCGATGGTGAAAAAGCCAAAGTTGCAGTTGAAAATGGTGTTGTGACCAAAGCGGTCGAAAATATTATTGAAGCGAACACCTATCTTTCCGGTATCGGATTTGAAAGTTCAGGTCTGGCGGCTGCCCATGCGATTCATAATGGTCTGACGAAGCTGGAAGAGTGTCATCACCTGTTGCACGGAGAGAAAGTCGCCTTTGGTACGTTGACTCAGTTGGTGCTTGAGAACGCGCCACAATCAGAGATTGATGAAGTTCTGTGTTTCTGTCGTACAGTCGGTTTACCGACCAACCTTCATGAAATGGGCGTTCAAGAACTGAATCATGAGAAACTGATGGACGTTGCCAAAGCATCATGCGCGGAAGGTGAAACCATCCATAATATGCCATTCCCGGTCACGGCTGATGCTGTGTATGCCGCAATTCTGACGGCACATCAGCTTGGTTTGTAAACTGAACTTGGTTTGAAACTAAACCGGACTCAAACGATAAGGCGGCTTTCTTGAGAAAGCCGCCTTTTTTATCGGATTGAAAATTACTTTATATGTTTAAAAACTGACATTTTTAAACACAAGCGCACAACCGATGACCAAAAGAAAAATATGCACAATCCGGTGATAATTGACTTTATATTTCTGGAGTAAGTGATAACCCACCATGCCACCGGTCAGGCCAATTACAAAAGCCGGCATGGCCGAAAGCACATGCGAGATGACGGTTTCGGTGATTAGCTTTTCTCGCCAGAAACCGATGATGGCACCGATCATTTGTAGCATGAAGAAAAACGCCAGCGTTGATTTGGTTTGATCGGCTGTCCACGGTTGCATCGACGTGTATGCAATCACCGGTGGACCTGATTCTCCGACACTCGCCCCCAATACCCCGGATGTAAAACCAGCCCCGATAGTGATCGGCACAGAAGTCTTTTTAAACAATGGTTTCTTCGATGTCATGGAGTGAATACTGGAGACGATCAAGACCACGCCCATGGTGATCAGAATGTATTGAGATGGCATATTTGCCAGTAATTTTGCCCCGACAAATGATGCCGGAATTGAGCCGACAAAAAGAATAAGCCCCGTCTGGCGCTGGATGGAGTGGCGCATTTTCCATACGACAGGGAAGGTGACTAACCAGCCAAAAATGCCGGCAATCGGTACAGCCGTCTGGGCTGAGACAAGGAGAGAAAGTAACGGTACGGAAACTAAAGCCGCCCCGAATCCTGTCAGACCTTGGGTAAAGCCAGCCAGCGCGATAATCAGCGAAATATATAGTGTGATGGTGTCCATATGTCCTGTGTTTGAACTAAGTGAGTGTCATGACACTATAGATTTATCAAAAAAAAATACCATTATTTTTGTCACATTTTGTCTGAATGTGTTTGGTTATTTTCATTTTGTGACAAATAACGCAGATGGTCATGATCGGTTTTGTATAATTCATTTACTGCTTTCGGGCTTTTCTGCATGGTTAAAATACCCGGCTCTGTGTCTGGATTTGTCGCATTGAAAACGGATTACCCGATAACGAATATGAACCAATAACAAAGAGATAATCACGTGAAATCGAAGATTGAAAATTGGGGACAGATAGAAGGACAACATGTAGCGGTGAAGTTAATCACGCTGCAAAACAGTCAGGGAATGACCCTGCGCGTGACCAACTATGGCTGTATTGTGACATCGATGGAAACACCGGATCGTTATGGTAATCATGCTGATGTTGTCCTGGGATACGAATGTTTGGACAAGTATCTACAGGGACATCCATTTTTTGGTGCGCTGGCAGGGAGATATGCCAACCGGATAAAAGACGGATGCTACGCCATTGATGGTCAGGTCTTTCAACTGGAAAGAAACGAGCTGGCAACGCAACAGCATTTACATGGCGGACGACAAGGGTTTGATAAATACGTGTGGGACTTTGCTGTAGAAACGCAAGACGATGCGATCTTTATCCATTTTGGTCGCATCTCACCGAACGGAGAATCAGGGTATGGGGGAACATTGCATGTGCGACATACCATCGGGTTGGATGAACGGAATCAAGTCCATTTCAACTTTCAGGCGACCACGGACAGTCCGACGGTCGTTAATCTGACAAACCATAGTTATTACAACCTTGCGGGACACGATGCAGGGACAACAGACCACCATGAGTTAAAACTATTTTCCCGCTTCTATACCCCCGTGACCGAGCAGATGCTCCCAACCGGTGAAATTCGTGCGGTGGCGGGGTCAGGGTTAGATTTTACGGTTGCAACACGGATTGGCGACAATCAGTCCCGGTTAGGCGAGGCGGGATTTGACCATAATTTTATCTTAGAGGGGGTCAAGAAAGAGGGGGAATACCACTATGCCGCAGAGTTGTATGAGCCGAGCAGTGGTCGGTTAATGACGGTGCTGACCACGCAACCTGCCGTTCAGTTCTACAATGGATTTAAGTTATCGAATCAACATTGGATTGGTCGTCATGGTCAGCGTTACGAGTCCAACCATGGCTTGTGTCTCGAAACGCAACATTACCCCGATAGTCCGAATCATGCCCATTTCCCGACAACACGTTTGAATCCAGGTGAGATTTTCGAAGAGAAAACGATCTACCGTTTTGCAACCAAGTGATGATTCGGTGAGAGCGGTTGTGGTGATATACCCGCAGGGTTTATATGAGCAACGGTTTTAAGGCAGAGAATGACTCTGCCTGTTTTTGATGCGTTGCTATACATATTTGAAGAACACTGTATTTGAAGAACCACTGTATTTGAAGAACACGGTGTCGCTTTGTAGAACACCGTATTTCGTGGCAAACCATGTTTCGTCGCAAACCGTGCCGGGTCGTCATTACGGACAGATCACCAGCTCGGTATCATTTTGTTTTGCCACGGCTTCAATGGTGGGGCTCGGCTGGGTATCGGTAAAGAAGTAACCGACATCTTTGATGTTGGCTAAAGTGATTGATCCGCGTGGGATAAATTTACTCGAATCCATCGCGACTAAGACATGCCGTGCCGATTTCATCACCATCTGAGTGATCATTGTTTCGTTGAGGTCGTACTCAAGCAATGTGCCGTCCAAATCAATCGATGCTGCGCTGGTTATCAGATAATCGAAGCGGAAATTAGAAATAAAATCAATCGCTTCTGTGCCAACAATGCCACCGTTAAACGCTTTAATCTTTCCGCTCGGGATCAGCACATCGATAGAAGCGTTGGTATGCAGTACATTGGCAACGCGAAGGCTGTTGGTAATCACCTGTAAATTATTCTTCTGTGCCAAATAACTGGCAATCACTTCAGCCGTTGTGCCGATTGTAATAAAAACAGTTGAATGATCAGGAATCAAATCCGCAATGGCTTTGCCGATAGCATGTTTTTGGGCAGTGCCGGAGACCTTACGGACTTCATAATCAAGGTTATTCTTGGTGGCCGGAGAGCTGGCACCACCATGGTGGCGAATGACCAGTCGCTCATGACTGAGTTTTTTAATGTCACGGCGAATCGTCTGCGTTGATACTTCCAACAGCTCAGCGAGTTCTTCGACCCCGTAATACCCTTTTTCGTTGACTAACTGAATTAACTTATCTTGTCTGGGATTAGTCACATTAACCCTTCGCTTTGTTCATTTTTGTAGTTTTTGATCCACTTCAACCCGGGTCGGGATTCCTTCTCGACCGCCCCTTTTGGTGCACTTTAACGCTGCTACGGTATTTGAGAATACAATACTTTCACGGCTTTGTTTAGCCTCTGCGACGGCAACGGCCAACGCACCATGGAATACATCCCCGGCCCCCGTGGTATCAACAACATTAACTTTGATGACGGGCTCGTGGCATACATCTTGGTTTTCAAGCCAGTAACAACCTTGAGAGCCTACTGTAACATAGACTTTTCCCGATGTTTGTTTTTGAGCTATTTTGAGCCCTTCTATCGGGTCGGCGCAACCGGTAAATTTCTCTAACCCAGGTTCAGAAAATGCGACGTGGTCGGCAAGTTTGACCAGTGAATCAATTGGATCCGGAGACATATCCGCATCCAAAACCGACGGAATCCCATAGTTTTTTGCTTGTTGTAGGGCATACTCTGTGCCTTCAGGCCAGCGTACATCGGTGAGGATCGTGGTGTATCGGGAGAAGTCGATATTTTTCAGCGGGCTTGGATCCCGGCTGAGTGAGGGATCCTGATAGTTGACGATGATTCGCTCACCTTGGTTATCAACCAATATCACTGAAAATGCGGATGATGCTGCATCAATGTGTATTGTTTTGTCTGTATTGACGCCGTATTTGTTCAGTTCTGTCAGTAGCGTTTCTGCGACACTATCTTGACCCACGCGGCCAATAAAATCGACGGCATGACCTAATTTTGCAACGGCAACAGCGGCTGTTGCCGCCGGACCGCCTCCGACCTCAAAGTAATCTTTGGCAATATATTTCCCACCCCCGGACGGTAAGCTTTCTACCTGTTGAATTCGGTCGAGTACCGTAATACCTACACATGCAATCGTCATCGTTCTTCTCTTGGTCCGTTATGGTTGGCTGATACAGCCACCGTGATGATAGCGAAGTATAATTATTTTTTGACATTTGGCTGGGATTTTTATCACAAAATAACTAAAACAAACAAAAGTGGACAAAATGTGACATTTGTTGTGGTGAGAGTCAGCATAAATGTTTTATATTGTTTTTCACTTATCTACCTATGTGAAGGAATAACAGTATGTCGGCAATTGGTTTTATTGGTTTAGGTCAGATGGGGATGCCCATGGCGCTGAATCTGCTCAAAGGGGGGCATTCTCTCAAAGTCTTCGATATCAATGAGGCGGCCGTCCGGCAATTAGTTACGCAAGGGGCTACCGCAGCGACATCACCTGCTGATGCGGCTTTGAATGCTGAATTTGTGGTGACGATGTTGCCAAATGGTACCTTGGTGAAAAATGTTCTCTTTGGTGAGGACGGTGTGGTCTCGACTTTAGATAAAAACGCGCTCGTGATTGATATGTCAACCATTCATCCACTGGAAACGGATGCACTGATTCAAACCATGTTCGACCAAGGGTTTGCCATGATGGAAGCGCCGGTTGGCCGTACGTCAGAGCACGCAGTTCGGGGTGAACTTCTGATTATGGCCGGGGGGACCAAAGCACAAATCGAGCGGGCGCAACCGCTATTCGACTGCATGGGGTCTGAAACGATTGACGCCGGTGGTGCGGGAAAAGGTATCCGCGTTAAAATTATTAATAACTACATGAGTATTGCGCTGAATGCGCTCTCAGCAGAGGCAGCAACACTGGCTGAAGCGATTGGATTAGACTGGGATACCGCCATGCAAGTCATGAGTGGTACGCCTGCCGGCAAAGGCCATTTTACCACCACATGGCCGGGTAAAGTGCTTGCCGGTGATCTCTCGCCGGTATTCATGATTGATCTGGCCCATAAAGATTTAGGGATTGCGCTCGATCTGGCGAATCAGGTACATGTGCCGATGCCTTGTGGGGCGGCCTCTCGCGAATTATACAGTGCAGCCCGGGCTGCCGGACGCGGACGTCAAGACTGGACTGCGGTTCTTGAACAACTGCGTGTGACTTCTGGTTTAGCGGCTAAAGTGAAGTAGCTGTTGAAGCATGACATCGAACTTGATAAACGTTGTTTCACTGCAAATGATTATTATCTGACATTTTTTGACACTCAAGCACAATCAATGGATGATTATTCATCCGTTGATTGATGCTGTTCCCCGCCGCTAAAAGCCTTTCTTGACATATTCAGAGTAGAAAGGCTGCTTATTCCCCGTGCTATCTATCATGCTTTCTGTATCGCTCCGTGATTCCCGATAAAGTGATAATAATAATTATATCTAAATAAATAATTGATAATAATTGATTTGTTTTGATTTTTGGTTCATCTATAAACCAGTGACTTCGTGCCGGAATCCTGCTGGGGCGACTACTGATCACCGGTTATATGTGAAACGACACCATGAGCATTATGATTCATTCCTATGTGATCTCGTGTAGTTTTTTGGTGTTAAATGTCATTTTATGGACATATTTGTTATGTGGGTAACAGAAATTGACAGATTCGATTGGTAGATTGTTCTCAACAAACCACCGTCTTAAAGACTCAATTAATGATAAGGGAACACGATAAATGTCGTATGTATCTGGTAAAACAATGATTCAGGAAGCGTGGGAAAATGGTTACGCCATCGGCGCTTTTACCGCGCATAACCTAGAAACAATTAAAGCTGTACTCCTTGCTGCTGAAGAAGAGCAGTCACCAATCATGATTCAAATTGGTCAGAAAGCGATTAATGAAATGGGAATGAAACCGCTCCGGGACGCTATTGACTCTCTGATTGAATATCATCATATCAGCGTGCCGGTGTGTGTTCATTTAGACCATAGCCGTCAGTTTGAACAGTGCATGGAAGCGGCAACTCGTCATTTTCAATCACTGATGTTTGATGGGTCTGCACTGCCTTTTGAAGACAATATTCGTATTACCAAAGCGGTTGTCGAAGTCGCAAATGCTTTAGGGCTCGGTGCTGAAGGGGAGATTGGTAAAATTGGCGGCACCGAAGATGACATCACCGTTGACGAGAAAGATGCGATGATCACCACGGTCGCAGAAGCATTAGATTTCTCTGAGCGTACCGGTGTCGATTATCTCGCCGTCTCTATCGGTACAGCGCATGGGGTGTATAAAACCACGCCAGAGCTGAAATTTGACCGACTCTCTGAAATTAAACAGGCCGTACAAAAACCGATTGTCCTGCACGGCGGTTCCGGAGTACCGGATGATCAGGTCGTTGAAGCTGTGAAGCGCGGGGTCGCGAAGATTAACGTCGATACTGAGCTGCGTCAGGCGTTTATCCTCGGTGTACAGGCGCATTGGAAAGCCAATGAGAAAGACTACATTCTGGCTGATGTCATGAACAAAGGCATTACCAGTATGAAAGAAGTTGTACAACACAAGATCCGTCTGTTTGGCTCAAATGGTAAAGCAAAATAATAACAATACAGCAGCCTGTTTCGGGGGCTGAGCATCAACGCTCCCGATCATTTTCTCATTCAATAATGGTGATTCTATGTTAAGAGCCATCGAAAAAGCACTAAACAATGTGACGACGCCTCTGTCGAAGATACTCCGTCATATGGGCGGTATTTTGCTACTTGTTATGACGACTATCGTGGTTATCCAAGTGTTGTTCCGCTACATCCTCAATATTCCGTTAAGTTGGACGGATGAATCTTCCCGCTTCCTGATGATTTACATGACGTATTTGTGTTTGCCGTTTGTTTATCTGACCGATAAAAATATTGCCATGACCTTTGTGACTGAAATTCTGGAAAAGAAAACCCCTCGGCTGTTTGCTTTCCTCGCGTTACTGGCTCATATCTCGGCAATATTCGTCTTTGTCGTCTGGATTAAATTTGGCTGGAACTTCTTCCATACCGGTTCGGTGATGGCGGACAGTCTGCCCATTCCCATGTATTACATCTATATCATTCCTCCGGTGATGATGAGTGTCACGCTCTTATTCGCGCTGCAAAAGTGTGTTTCGTCTTTACGGAACATGCTCGGTGATTTTGAAGATATCTCTCAAACAGCACTGACCGCTGCACTGTTTGAAGCGTCGGAAGATGACGAAGATGCAACTCATGATCAACAGCCAACTCAGCCGATCTGCTCGAAGACGGCTTAATGAGGATAGTACGACAATGGTTTCTCCAATTTTTTTACTCTACTTTTTGATTCTTTTGGTTATTGGTGTGCCGGTACTGTTTACCTTGGGCTTATCACCTGTGATTACGCTGTTCCAGAATGATCAGATGCTGTTTGCCAATATGCTGTATCAGCGTTTGTATTCTGGTCTTGATAGTTTTCTGCTGCTTGCGCTGCCGTTTTTTATGCTGGCAGGGGAGTGTATGACCGCAGGAGGGATCACCCCACGGATTATCGCTTTCGCGCAGACGATGGTACAGCACCTGCGCGGGGGGCTCGGTCATGTTGTTATCTTGGCTGCAACGATCTTTGGTGCCCTGACAGGTTCAGCGGTTGCTGCAACCTCTGCGATCGGCGGTATGCTGATTCCGGAAATGAAGAAGTACAAATATGATGCGGGGTATTCAGCCGCGCTGACGGCCGCTGCCACCGTTTTGGGGAATATTATTCCACCGTCAGGTATTATGCTGCTTTATGCGTTTGTGATGAACACCTCGGTTGCAGCCATGTTCCTGGCTGGCGTGACGCCTGGGCTTATTTTCTGTATCGGTCTGATGATCATGAACCGCATTCAGATTAGAAAATACCCGGATGTTCATCCGATGGAGCGAGCCCCTGCGATGGAGCGTAAACAAGCGTTCAGACTCGCAATCATTCCACTATTAACACCGGTGATTATTCTGGGCGGGATTTACGGCGGCATCTTTACGCCGACAGAAGCGGCAGCAGTTGCGGTTGCTTACGCCATTGCGGTCTCTCTGTTCATCATTAAAGTCACCAACGTGAAAACGACTTACGCCTTGTTTGCCAAGGTCGCGGTCAATGCTGCATCGATTTTAATCATTGTGGCTGCGGCCAGTGGTTTTGCATCGTTGATCAGTTTGTCGGGTGTGTCGAACATGGTTGCCAATTTCATGAACGGCATTACTGAAAACCCTTACTTGTTGTTCGCCATCATCAATGTGTTGCTGTTTATCATCGGGATGTTCCTTGATGCCGGCCCTGCGATTTTAATCTTCGCACCGATTTTTGCGCCGATTATGGTCAATGCCGGTATCGACCCGGTTCACTTCGGGGTGGTGATGTGTGCCAACTTATCGATTGGATTGGCAACGCCACCAATGGGGCTTGTGCTGTTTGTTGCATCCGGAGTATCGAAAGTTTCGGTTTCGGAAATTTCCAAGAAAATTATTCCGTTCCTTTTCGTCGAAGTGGTGTTGATTTTTGTCATCTCCTGCTTCCCTCAATTGGTGATTGGTCTGCCGAAACTGGTCGGCATTATGTAAGGGGTATACGTCACTCAGGTACAGGCTTATTTCAGCAGGAGACAACAAATGATCAATGACAAAGGCAATTTGCAGGCAAAAGCACAGAAGATACTGACCGCATTGGGCGGGGTCGACAATATTGAAGCTAAAAATATTGATAACTGTGCGACCCGGTTACGGATTCAGGTCAAAGATATGGGATCCGTGGATGAAAAGCTGCTGCGCCGACAAGGGGCATTAGGGTTTATCCACTTACCGAATAATCAAATTCAGGTGGTGTTTTTTGATGTGCATAAGTTAGCGGACGAATTAAGAAAACAAGTGGCTGAACATGGGTAAATCCCCCCGCGATACAGGTTTGCAAGATAAATTATTTAACTGAAAGGTAAGGTTGAAATGAAATGGATTAATACGCGGTCTCACCATTCGTGGCTCGAGACAGAGACTGATCGGATTTTTGAATTTGGTCGTCATGCGGTGGTGCCGAACGGTTTCGGCTGGATTGGCAACAACGGCAAAGTGCGTGAAGAGATGGGCACCTGTCTTTGGATCACGGCACGGATGTTACATAGCTATGCGCTGGCGGCTCATATGGGGCGTCCGGGTGCTTACGAATTGGTTGAACACGGTATCAAAGCGCTTGAAGGCCCGTTGAAAGATCAGCAATACGGGGGATGGTACGCAACCATTGCCAATGCAGGGCAAGATATTCTTGATGCATCGAAGCAAGGCTACCAACATGCATTTGTTCTGCTTGGTGCGGCAAGCGCCGTCACAACCGGCCATCCTCGGGCTCAGGCACTGTTAGATGAAGCGATCAATGTCTATGAACAACACTTCTGGGTCGAAGAGAAACAAATGTGCTACGAGTCTTGGGATGAAGCATTTACCGAGACCGAAGATTACCGCGGTGGCAATATGGCAATGCACTCTGTCGAAGCATTTCTGATTGTTTACGATGTCACCCAAGACCGTAAATGGCTCGATCGTGCGTTGAATATCACCGAGTTCATGATTCATAAAACAGCGAAAGGGCTCAATTATCGGGTCAACGAGCATTTTGATACTGACTGGAATCCATTACCGGATTACAACAAAGAAACCCCGGCCAGCCACTTTCGGGCTTATGGCGGTACACCGGGCCATTGGATCGAGTGGGGACGTCTGATTTGTCACCTGCGTGCCACCCTATTGAAAATCGGTGCAGATTGCCCTGACTGGTTATTAGAAGATGCCATCAGTTTATTCGATGCGACAGTACGTGATGCGTGGGCTGCTGATGGTGCTCCCGGATTTGTTTACTCTGTCGATTGGGAGGGTCAACCCGTAGTGCGCGAACGGATCCGCTGGATCCCCGTCGAAGCCATTGGCACCGCGTATGCGCTATACACCGTGACCGGTGATGACAAGTATGAAGCGTGGTATCGCACTTGGTGGGACTACTGCCGCACATACTTTATCGATTACGAAGGCTGTTCATGGTGGCAGGAGCTTGATGCCAATAACCGGGCAGGGGGCAGTAAAGTTTGGGATGGCAAGCAAGATATTTATCACTTAATGCACTGTTTGGTGATTCCGCGCCTGCCTTTAACTCCGGGTCTGGCACCTGCGCTGGCTGAGGGATTACTGGATACGAACCTGAAATAGCCACCGATTGCACTGGCTGACGTTTACGGGGCAATTCATACCGGGTTGCCCGTCAGTCAAAAATATTAATTAAAAGCCTCATGAATATTGAAGTATCTATTTTTTATTCATCACTTTAAATAGGAGACGTTATATTCAATAAAATAAATTGCTGAGTTATTCAGTGACTGAATTTAGATAACATGAACATGCTGGTGGTTATTCAATGAATTCCCTTATTCAATGCGTATGAATCAGGGCCGAATAGTCATGTCCTAAATTTCTAATAATATGATAAACCCTACACTCAGGATTAATTCAATGAAAAAGATAATCCCTTTAAATATTACACATATCATGTGTGCGGGCTTGGTCGTCATGTCGGCAAATACCCATGCAGAAGATTTAAGCCAAGCCAATGCTGCGGCCATTGCCAAAATGCAAGAGCAGCTTGATACCCAAAAAGAAGAAGCGGTGCAATGGAATGGTTATTTCCGTGCCGGATTTACTTCGAATGAAAATGGTTCGGGCTCCGGAAATACAACCATAAAAGCACCGAACTCAGGCGGGTTCTACCGGCTTGGTGGTGGTGAAAGTAACTATGCTGCGACGGCTTTAAGCCGGAAATTCGACGTCAACGGGGCATGGGCCAAAGCATATTTTGGCTTGGTATACGAAGACCGTGATGCCAGACGCTGGGTTTTTGATACGCAAGATAAAACTATTTTCATGGATAAAGCCTATGTCGAAATGGGGAATCTATCATTCGCCCCAGACGTCACATTCTGGGCCGGTCGGGTTAACTGGTCTGATGATATTCATATCCTTGACCGTAAATACTATGAAATCCGTTCGCCCGGTATTGGTGTTAAAGGCATTAACCTCGGTGATGGCAAAATGGATCTGTTCGTGACTTCTCACGATAGTGATAGTGATAAAACCTATACGGATGAGAATGGCACAACGGTCACTTACGATGATGGGGCCAGACCCAGAACCCATACATTGGGGGTTGAATATCGTACCGGGCAATGGTGGTTTGCCGGTAGTTTGCAGACAAACAGTGATGACAGCCGCTATTCGGTAACCAAAACGATTAATGGCATCACCGGCTCTTATACCGGGAAAGCTGCAACAGCCGGTGCCCATGTGATGGCTCGTTACACCCAGCCATCGTATTTTGGGTTAACCGATGGGCGAGTCAAATACGTTGCGCAATATGCAACCGGGACTTCGGCCGCCTTTTTGGGACGTAATGGCGACACAAACCAGTCAAATGATGACGGGCAAAATTACCGTGTGTTCGTTGATGGTTTAGCCACATTTGATCAGTGGGAAATCAATACCATCGCATTATTCCAACATAAGGAAGATGTCGATTTCGATGGCAGTGAAAATACGTGGTGGACGCTTGGTGCCCGTAGTGCCTATTATCTTAACGACAATTTTGCACTCCAGTTTGAAGCAGGTTACAACGGCAGCAGCTATTCCAGTGCAATAACAAAAGAAGAAGGTGGCCTCGCAACGTTTACATTTGCGCCGACCCTCAAGCTGAAAAAAGCCTTCTTTAGTCGTCCTGAAATTCGTTTTTATGCAACGTATGCAAAATTCACCGGTGACTATAATGCTTCTAGCCTAGATGGCTATAACAAAAATGATGATGATAGCTTTACCTTTGGTGCTCAGGCTGAGATCTGGTTCTAGCCCAATAAATCCCGAAGTTTAATGATTGATTCAAGTTATCTCTGACTAAAGTAAGGAGAGATTCTCCTTACTTTATTTTTGTTATTTATATTTTTATTATTTCTGTATGGGCTATTTTTGCTGATTAATCAATGATTGCTGAATTATATTCATGGCAATGGATATAAAACCATACGCACCGATATGAGCAGTAAACATAATAAGATAATAAATCATCGGTGCAGGGCAACATTTATAAGCTTTGAGTCAACGTGGTTCAATATATTTATGAAAAATAAACTGTGTTTTAATCATTGAGGTTGCCGTGAAATTAGATCATGACCAATTACAAGATAAACTCATTCATGCGAAAGCAAACTATTGGATCCTGACATTGATTTGTGGCGGGCTGCTTTCGCTGTTAGTGAATAAACTTAGTTTATTGGAGTTTGACGGCGTGGCGGTATGCTATGCGCTTTTGTTTATCGGGGTGAGCACGGCTTGTGTCAAACTGTCAGCCTATATAAAAAAACTGAAACAGTTAAAACAGGAATAGCCGGTTGTACCCGAATACTATGATATCACTCGCCTTTGCCTGTTATGTCTCTGTTTCCGAACATTGTATGATGCGCTGAATGTTTTCGATTTCTGTCACTGCCGCGTCTGCGCATCAGATACTTTTGGCTTGGCCCCAAAAGTATCCCAAAAGGCTTGTTTTCGGCTTCAGAGCATATTATCAGGGGCGCTTTTATTCGCATCCTGCTCATGAAAAGCTAAAAAGTTCGTCCTGAACTTTTTCCCTGAGTTCATCGCTTCAATATACATAGGTAAATATGACGTCAATGTTTCTGAAATCACTCAAACTGATGGTGCGTAGAGCCGATGTTGATTTAAGCTTCATTTTAATGATTCTAATAAACTCATTTGAGTGAATGGAGATTATACCTTAATCCAGATATGAATCCTGATGAACGGCTTATTCCTCGACAACACTGTGAAATTACTCGCAAAATTATGACGAACCGAGTGTGAGCAAAGTATGGGATTTTGCTCTATCACACGCGCTTTATTTTCTTGTACCTCGCCAACAAACCCGACACTGCTTACCCTGAATTCGCACCGATAAAACCGGTGTCGGGATTGGAACACCGTCTAAACCACAGACGCACAAATTGCCTTATCTTGTACAGATGAGCCTTTGTGTGTAGCCTTTACTCACTCCTATTATGGTGAGCTGGGTATAGGGCTGACTTTGTCAGGCTGCAACCTGTGGTGCGGTAGTTCCAAACCTTGCTCAGTTCACCACCTCTGAGATTGGAACCTCTGGTGGTGATTTTTTGAAAATCTACAGGAGGCTACAATGCCGAACTCACACCCTAATTATGATCTACACCTGACTGCTCGCGGTTATCTGATTGATTTTCTCGCCACCAATACTGCACCTTCCGTTGACCAACACGAATTGCGTGAAGTGCTGTTGTTTCTCAATAATCTGATTACCTTTGATGAAATGAATTTAATGAAGGAAGACGCAGAAGGGGTTGTATTGAGATGATAAAAAAGGGAGCAGATCACTGCTCCCTGTGTAAAAATCGTCATTTATGGTTTTGGATTCATTTCATCGATATAGATAACAGGAGTCATATTATTTATTATTTCTTGTGCTTTATTATGAGAATTATTAAATTCTAATTTAGTCAAAGGATTTAAGTTGTTTTCTTTAAGAATATAATTAAACCTTCTTAAGTTATCATCTCTGTTCTCTAATTGATCTGAAGCAATAGCACATGCTGCACTATCTATAATATGATTTCTGTCAATATTGTCAACTTCTGTATAGTATCTTATACATAGGAATGGTTCTGTATTTATCATTATACTTTGCTTGATTACTTTTAATAAATATGGTTTTTTATAGAAGTTTCTATTGAAAAAAACAATGTTTGTCATTGCTGGTGGGAAGTTGTTATTGACTGGAAGGAATGCTAGCTCAGATATATACTTGTTTTCTTCAGAAGAAATAGTCTCCCTTCTATTGAAAAAAGTTAAATACATTCTATCTTTATAACTCTTCATAAGTCTCATCAATGGCTGGTAATAATGATTCTTAGCATTCTCTGTAACGAGTTTCTCTAACTTCTTATGTACCTCTTCTGAGCTATTTTCATCATACTGAAGCAGATAATATGCTGCTTTTTTATCACCTTGCTCAGCGCGCTCTTGCAGTAGCTTACGCCCGAGTTCACCCCATTTTTTATCACAGTAACCGCCCATAAACATCTGACACTCACGGTCATTGATATCTAACCGTAATGCGGCATACGGGTTACCCAGCTCCGCTGATTTCTGGAATAATTTCGCTGCCGGGCCACTGGAGTAGTAACTATCGTCATAGGTGATTTGAGCCAGCCAATACATGGCATCTGGGTTACCTTGCTCGACTAATGGCTTTAATAGCTCTTCGGCTTTTCCCTGCCGATGTCTTTGGATATACAGTAATGGCTCATACAGCGGATCTCCGGGACGATAGGTGCTGGAGATATACGGGTCGGGATTAAATGGCTGGCTTTTTTCAGCCATGTTTAGCAGCTCAGTCAACACCTTGGGGCCTTCCGCTTGGCGGGACTGAAAGCCGGAAGGGATCGCCAGATAGGCCATCAGTCCGCCGGCCGCTAAAATAATCACACCAGAGATGGTCAGCAGTGTTTTGTAAATCAGTTTTTTATTGATACTCATGCTTTAAAGTGTCCAGCTTTGTTCTTTCCACGGGTTGTAGGTAGTTTTGTTCCACAAATAACCTTGTCCTTTCTCGTCTCTGTTTCGAGCATTGTATGATGCGCTGAATATTTTCGATCTCAGTCACTGCCGCGTCTGCGCATCAGATACTTTTGGCTTGGCCCCAAAAGTATCCCAAAAGGCCTGTATCAGCTTCAGAGCATATTATCAGGGGCGCTTTTATTCGCATCCTGCTCATGAAAAGCTAAAAAGTTCGTCCTGAACTTTTTCCCTGAGCTCATCGCTTGACTATACATAGGCAAGTGTTTCTGAAACCACTCAAACTGATGGTGCGTAGAGCCGACGTTGATTAAGCTTCATTTTAATGATTTTAATAAACTCATTTGAGTGAATGGAGATTATACCTTAATTCAGATATGAATCCTGATGAACGGCTTGTTCCTCGACAACACTGTGAAATTACTCGCAAAATAATGATGAACCAAGTGTGAACAAAGTATGGGATTTTGCTTTGTCACACGCGCTTTATTTTCTTGTACCTCGCCAACAAACCCGACACTGCTTACCCTGAATTCGCACCGATAAAACTCGGTGTCGGGATTCGAACCCCAACTGACATCACTAGGCATATAAAGCGACGCTTGTCTTGGTCTGTATTTATATGTAGCCTTTGCTCATCTGGATAATGGTGAGCTGAATGAGGCTGACTTTGGTCAGGCCGTGTCCTAGTGAATGGTTGTTCGAACCTTGTTCAGTTCACCACCTCCGAGATTCGAACCTCTTGGTGGTCATTTTCTAAAAATTTCACTAGGAGACTATTATGTCTAATCATCTTGATCTACACCTGACTGCTCGCGGTTATCTGATTGACTTTCTCGTCACTAACACTGCACCTTCCGTTGACCAACAGGAATTGCGTGAAGTGCTGTTGTTTCTCAATAATCTGATTACCTTTGATGAAATAAATTTGATGAAAGAAGACGTCGAAGGGATTTAAGGAATATAAAGAGGGATCAGATTTCTGATCCCTTTATTGTGGTTTTTATGGTCTTGGATTCATTTCGTCGATATAAATCATTGGTGTCATTTCTTTAACTATTTTTATTACTCTTTTTCTAATTAAATCCATTTCTTTTTCACTTAATGAATCTTTACCATTTTTTTCTAGATCCTCATTAATAAACTGAATGCTCCAATCATTCTCTGCTTCTTTTATGTCATAAGAAGTCCAATTGTTGGTGGCTTTCTTAAAGATGTTACCAATGATAATACATGTCACTGCATCTATCACATTATCTCTATTTTCCCCTATTATTTTCTTATAATAACTTTCACATGTAGACCAGTTGCCACCAATCTTAAAATAATGGTGTATATATTTATTGGGTTCTTTAATGTTATTTGTATAAAAAATATTACCAATCGCAGGTGAGAAGTTATTTTTTGCCATCAAAATAGATAGTTTGTTGATATCTTTCTTATACTCTAGAGGTAGTTCATTTTTCTTTTGAAAATAATTTAGATAATACTGAACTGAATAATCAATAATCATATTCATTAATGGTTGATAATAATGATTTTTGGCATTTTCAGTGACTAGTCGTTCCAGCTTTTTATGCACCTCTTCTGAGCTGTTTTCATCATACTGAAGCAGATAGTATTCCGCTTTTTTATCACCTTGAGCTGCCCGCTCTTGCAGGAGTTTTCGCCCGAGTTTTCCCCATTTGGGGTCACAGTAGCCACGAAGATAAAGGCTGCAATCTTCACTGCTGACATCCAAACGAAGAGCTGCATAAGGGTTGCCTAATTCAGCGGATTTCCGGAATAACCGAGCAATTTCTTTGCCTGCGTAGATACTACCCCCGGAGATATGAGCCAGCCAGTACATTGCGTCAGCATTGCCTTGTTCGACTAAGGGTTGCAGGAGTTTTTTGGCTATATCCCAGCGATCCCGCTGAATAGCGAGTACAGGTTCATACAGCGGGTCTCCGGGGCGATAGGTGCTGGAGATATACGGGTCTGGGTTAAATGGCTGGCTTTTTTCAGCCATGTTTAGCAGTTCCGTCAACACCTTGGGGCCTTCCGCTTGGCGGGACTGAAAGCCGGAAGGGATCACCAAGTAGGCCATCAGTCCGCCGGCCGCTAAAATAATCACACCAGCGATGGTCAGTAGTGTTTTGTAAATCAGTTTTTTATTGATCTTCATGCTTTAAAGTGTCCAGCTTTGTTCTTTCCACGGGTTGTAGGTAGTTTTGTTCCACAAGTAACCTTGTCCTTTCTCGTCTCTGTTTCGAGCATTGTATGATGCGCTGAATATTTTCGATCTCAGTCACTGCCGCGTCTGCGCATCAGATACTTTTGGCTTGGCCCCAAAAGTATCCCAAAAGGCCTGTATCAGCTTCAGAGCATATTATCAGGGGCGCTTTTATTCGCATCCTGCTCATGAAAAGCTAAAAAGTTCGTCCTGAACTTTTTCCCTGAGCCCATCGCTTGACTATACATAGGCAAGTGTTTCTGAAACCACTCAAACTGATGGTGCGTCATTGTACAGAGCCGACGTTGATTTAAGCTTCATTTTAATGATTCTAATAAACTCATTTGAGTGAATGGAGATTATACCTTAATCCAGATATGAATCCTGATGAACGGCTTGTTCCTCGACAACTCTGTGAAATTACTCGCAAAATAATGATGAACTGAGTGTGAGCAAAGTATGGGATTTTGCTTTGTCACACGCGCTTTATTTTAGCGCGCCTCGCCAACAAACCCGACACTGCTTACCCTGAATTCGCACCGATAAAACCGGTGTCGGGATTCGAACACCGTCTAAACCACAGATGCACAGACTGCCTTATCTTGTACAGATGAGCCTTTGTGTGTAGCCTCTACTCACTCCTATAATGGTGAGCTGGGTTGGGCTGACTCAGTCAGGCTGCAACCTGTGGTGCGGTAGTTCGAACCCTCCCAGTTCACCACCTCTGAGATTCGGACCTCCGGTGGTGATTTTCGACAAACTACAGGAGGCTACAATGCTGAACTCACAACCTAATTATGATCTACACCTGACTGCTCGCGGTTATCTGATTGATTTTCTCGTCATGAATACCGCACCTTTCGTTAACCAAAATGAACTGCGTGAAGTGCTGTTATTTCTCAATAATCTGATTACCTTTGATGAGATGAATTTGATTAAAGAAGACGTCGAAGGGATTTAAGGAATATAAAGAGGGATCAGATTGCTGATCCCTCTTTTTGTAGTTTTTATGGTCTTGTGTTCATTTCATCAATGTAGATAACAGTTTTTTTATTTTTTAGTATTTCATTAGCAATATATTTAGCTTTATCCAACTCTTCTGTTGTAAGAGGTTTAATGTTTTTTTGTTTAAGAGAAAATGTATATCTATCCATATTTAAATGGTCATTAATAAACATGTCTTCTTCTATTGCACATGCAGCACCTCTAATAATATTATCCCTGATTTTATTGTTTATTTCTGAATAATAACTTCGACAGACATATGAATTACTATCTGTATATATATTGTGTTTTATTATATTTAAAGCATCATTATCAGGTATTAATTGAATCATGCTGTAAATAACATTGAATATAGCAGGGGGGAAGTTATTGTGAGCAGGTATTAATGCAATTTTAATAAGTGTTTTTTTATCTTCTTCTGTTGGTGTTCTTCCTTTTTTAAAGAAAGTCAAATAGCTTCCATTATAATAATCATAGATTAAATTCATTAATGGTTGATAATAATGATTCTTGGCATTTTCAGTGACAAGTCGTTCCAGCTCTTTATGCACCTCTTCTGAGCTATTTTCATCATACTGAAGCAGATAATACTCTGCTTTTTTATCACCTTGAGCTGCCCGCTCTTGCAGTAGTTTTCGCCCGAGTTTTCCCCACTTTTGATCACAGTAACCGCTCATAAACATCTGGCATTCACGATTGTTGCTATCTAATCGGAGTGCGGCATAGGGATTCCCCAGCTCGGCTGACTTCTGGAATAATTTCGCTGCCGGGCCGCTGGAGTAGTAGCTATCGTCATAGGTGATTTGAGCCAACCAATACATGGCATCTGGGTTACCTTGCTCGACTAATGGCTTTAATAGCTCTTCGGCTTTTCCCTGCCGATGTCTTTGAATATACAGTAATGGCTCATACAGTGGATCTCCGGGGCGATAGGTGCTGGAGATATACGGGTCGGGGTTAAATGATTGGCTTTTCTGAGCCATTTTTAGCAGCTCAGTCAGTACCTTGGGGCCTTCTGCCTGCCGGGACTGAAAGCCGGAAGGGATCACCAAGTAGGCCATCAGTCCGCCAGCCGCTAAAATAATCACACCAACGATGGTCAGCAGTGTTTTGTAAATCAGTTTTTTATTGATACTCATGCTTTAAAGTGTCCAGCTTTGTTCTTTCCACGGGTTGTAGGTGGTTTTGTTCCAGAAATAACCTTTGTCTTCGGTCGCTTGAATCGTCTCTTCAAGATGCTTGCGGTCTGCAACCACTTGTGGCTTGTCACCGTCTTTGGCAACCCGAATGGTTAAATAGTCATATTCGCCATCGACAAAATGAGCAATTGCATCCGAGTGCTCTTCTGCTTCATAGTGATAGCGTCTCATATTGCCACATAGTAATTGACTATATCTGATAAAGTCATTTCTTATATCATTGACATTCAGTCCATTCTGTAATGGGAAATTGATTTGGTTTATAAACTCTGCCAATTGCATCCAACTTTGGGTAAAGCGTCGCCATTGTTCCATCGGGAGTCGGGCCGATTCATAGTTGCCCCCCATGCGGATCAGTGTCTTCTCAAATTGCAGTCGTTTCTTCTCAATATACGCTTCACTGGCACCGGTTTTGGGGGATATCCATTCTAAGATCTGCACAATGGCTAAAGCCTTATCGACTTCTTGACTTTGTCGGGCGACTTTCTCTTCGTCGTTTTCAAACCAAGCACTTTCATTTTTATTGCTTAAACAATCCAATAGGTTACATAGTGTCTCCGGTGGTAAATCGGAAACCCAGCTCTGAACTTTATTTTTACCCGCTTTGCCTTCATCTTTTTTAATGATCCGTCTGGCAATCAGTGGTGCATAATCTTCCTGCAAGCCGTCTTTGTGGATAAATGACAGGGCTTTGGCTGGCAGCAGCAGGGCTTCACCTAAAGTCAGGCCGAGTGCGACCGCGACGGTCAGGCGGCGGTTGAGTTCTTCAAAGTCTTCATTGCGGCCTTGTTCATCGACTTCGCCGAATGCTTCGATGCGTTTGAAGCCGGATTCATGGAGCATGGCGAGCAGGCATTGAATAAAACGGTCAACGTTGAGCGCATCAAGGGCGATGGCGACTTTGCCTGATGCCCCGGGGCCGCACACCATTTTTGCAGCGGCAATCACATATAAGGCCCCGCGGTGGAAGGTAATACTGAACTGAGCCGATAAACCGACCCCGTAACTGACGGCAGCCTGAACCGCTAAACTCCCTAAGCGCATCATCTTACCGCGCTCCGCGCTATTGGAGATGTCAATTGTCGGTGGCCGCCAGTAGACCTCACCGCTCAGCTCACCCCCGACTTCAACCCCGGCAAAGGCATCGACGGTTATCCCTGCTTGTGCGGCTGAGTTCTTTTTGAGTTTGCCGAGTGCTCTTTGCCCGACGGATTGCTCGGATTGGGGCAGGGGTTGCGGCGGGGCGGCGCGGAGTTGTCTGATTTCACCGGCATTGTAGTCGGCAGTGGTAATCGCCTTACCCCGCACACCGAGTTGCCCGGTCTCAGTTGTAGCTGGGCCGAAGCACAGATTCCCGGCGATACTGACACTGGCGGCTGCTAACCCATAAATCGTGGCGGAGACGCGCATAAACATCTCACCGGCATCATAAATGTCCTTTTTATCTTGCCCATCGACGTTTTTCAGATAATGGATTTTTAGGGGTTTCCCTTTGAACTGGCGTTTGTCTTTATTGTCATCATTTTCAGGTTGAAGTGGGAACCATGCCTTCGCTGTTAACTGGGCGCGGAATAAATCGGCACTGAGGCTGAGAGCCCCCCCGGCAGTGGTATCGCGATTGACCGCGAGATTATTGTATTCGCTTAACGGCAGATTGAGGTTGGTTTTCACACTAGAAGATAAGCGCATAAATTGTGCCGAAGCATCGACCACATATTGAGAGGATTTGCCGTCCGGCCCGAGCCCATCTTCCCAGTGATAGCTGTCTGACCAGAATGCCGATACTTCTGATTTTTTCTCTGCGGCTAAGTTGAATGGGTTGAGCAGGAACTTGCCATTCAGCATACTGGTTTTCAATGCCTTAACGCCATCCGTTTTGATGGATGTGCGGATGGTTTTCATTGCCTCAGACAGGGTCGGAAATGCACTGGCTTCGGTCTTAATGTTTCCCGGTGTTTTACCGTCAGCCGCCGGGCTGACCAGCGCGACTTTAGTGGTAATATCTTTGAGGTGGCCTTTTGCCAGCAGGGTGTCTTTTTCATCTTTAGGCAAATACCACGCCGGGCCGCGCACCCAGCCCAGCGTTCCTTCAGACATCAACACACATTCAACTACCTGAAGGTCGGCTTTGCCTGTTTCTTTGTGGAAGACTTTGGTCTTTTTCTCTTTCGGTTTATATTCTTTTTCTTCCCAGAGCAGCAGGTAGCTGGTTGGGATTTTATCACCGCTAAGGTAGAAGTTTCTCAGCGAGTCAGCGCCTTTTTGGGCTCTCGACTCCGCCAAAGTTTTCAGCGCATCAATCCGCGCCATGGCAAGCTTTTTCAGCCAGAGCAGGTCACCGAACATATCCGGTGCCGGCATCCGTTTATATTGCTCATCTTTATCAAGGCCCAGCAGTTCGTCTAAGTCGGCTATCCATTTGGTGATTGTCGCATCGACCAGTTTGACCAGCGCCAGACAAGGGTAATAGGCCCATTGCCCTGCACAGCCCTGACTGAGCAGTGATTTAACGAGTTCTTCTTCGGTCTGTTTGCGGGTACCGTCGATATTTTTGGCGTGCAGGTCAGCTTTATTGACTTGGAGTTCGTTCAGCAAGTCGTTAACCAGTTGTGTCCCTTCGGTAATTTTGACCGGCAGCCCGTCATCTGTGAGGAACTTGTTACTCCGCCATTCTGAAAAGTTCTTCTCGAGTGTTTGTGGCCCGAGGTGTACCGGACTGGTGCCTTCCAGCTCAGCCATGGTCAGGCATTGCTCTTTCACCACGTAGCCACGTAGGTTTAATGCATTCAGAGTTCGGGTAAAGTTCCATGCATACGGTGGGTTATTGTGGGAATATGGACCGGCAGTGACCAGTCTTTCATCCTCATCGGCCTCTCGGGCAGCGGTACATTTTTGGATAAACTCGTCGGCATACTTGACTTCACGATCCCATAAATTTTCGATCAGTTGCGTTGCTTGTTCATGGGAATCAAGCGCTAATTTGGTATCCGTTCCCCACATTTTTCGCTCTCGGAGCAGCATTTTGACCGAATTTTCTATTTCTTTTTCATAGTCACTGGTGAAGTAGCTCCGCTTTTTGTCATAAACATAAGAAGAGCCGTCATCGGCCTTTTTGTTTTTTGCGGTAAGTTCTGCGACTTTATCCAGTTTTTCGATCTCATCGTCGAGATGATCTTGTAAGGTTTCTTTTAAATGCTTTCGAGCTTGCTCGAGATGATAGGCCTCTTCACTGGCTTCCTTGAAATAGTCTTTCATATTGTCGTTGGAGAGCAGTAGTGTCCGAGCTGCTGGGCTGGTCCATATGACACCGACAAGTATCCAGTATTTGACCTTTTCCCAAGTGGTATAACGCTCAAGTAGTTTCTGGGTATCAAGGCCTTCTTGTTCGGCAAGGCTGACGATAAACCCATTTTCGCCACCGTGTTGATAATCTTTCGCCGCACCGGAGCGAATGGTCTTGCGTGCATGGAACAGAAAGCGGTAACGATTCAGATTATCTTCTGATTCAAGAAACATCTCATGCGGGCTGGTATAAAAACGCGACAGAATACCGAGGCGATTGAGGTTTTGGATGGTCTCGGTTTGATCTTCAACGATCGATTTTGCTAATAGTTGGTGTTCTGCCTGAATCGCTTGTTTGACTTCATCGGTAATGGCATAAAACTGCTTTTGATTTTTGGTCGGATGCGACGGCACATACAAGATATCGGTAAACGGCGTATCCTTCCCGGAGCAGAGATCGCCTGCACAAGCTGATTTTTCCGGGGGCTTGGGGATTTCATCCCGGCTGCCGGGCTTGTTATCAATCGCTGTTTCAGCATCTTCTCCGGGCAGAAGAATGTCGTCCCCGGCATAGATCAGATCAATATCATCAATCAGATCACTATTCAGCTTTTTAAGCGCCTCTGGTGATGTGCCAAAGCGTACAGCAAGCAGACTTAAGCAGTCGTCGGGTTTTATTGTATAAGTTTTAGGCGTGTCGGTTGTATTAGCCATAACGTTGTTCTACCAATGCTTTAAATACGGGGGAGTTTAAATGGTACGGTAACTGAAGGTCGGCCTCGACATCAGCGACAGGCGCTTGTCTGAGGGTGTGACCGGTTTGCTGACTATCTATCCAACTCATGGCCTGACAAGGGCCAAGCAGTGTGCAGCGATCCGCTGCGGATAATTCAGATTCAATCTCATGCCATATTGGACTTGCGTAATAACGGAACAGAATCGGTGATTCATCGACAACAACATAGAGGAGTGCCTGTAGATGTTGAATAACCGCTTCAGTCGGCACTGATGCCTCGCAGGAAAACAATACACTGCTGGTGCGTAGTGCAAAATCATCTTTCAGTTGGCGTTCGATTTCTGTCACGCCGCTATAACGAAAAGCAACCGGACTCTGCTCAATTAAATGATCGAATGGTGTATTCGCAAACAGACGATATAACTCAACGTTTTTCTCATACTGATAAACGAGTTGGGTAATATCCGGTACTCGGACCGAATCGACCACCAGCCAGTGGGTTAATGCGCTGTCCTGTAATTCTGGGAAAATCTTCATCGGTTATGCCTTCCCTGTGCAAGGGCAGTCTGAACGAGGACAACTGCCGTCCGGTTGTCGCTGACACATTTTCGACATCGGTGTGTTTTGCATCGATACTTGTTCAAATGCTTCCGCTTGAATATTTTTCGGTGAAGCCAGTGTGTAAATCTCTGGTGATGCCGGTGTTTGTGTGGCGGTGATATTGGGTGCCTGCGCCTGCGCCGGTGGTGTCAGTGCTTTGAGGATATTCGGCATGGTGGCTGGCTGTCCGCCGTAACCTGAGCCGCTGCCGGCACTGCCGCCGGAGTTGAGGTTGATGGCACCGCTGACCACATGCACACCGCCGGCATCGACTTTGATAAAGCTGCCACCGACTTTGACGGTGATTTCATTACCGGCATCGAGGACGACGGCCTTACCGGCCTTGAGATGCACTTCGCTGCCTGAATCGACAATGGTTTTCTGGCCGACTTTCTGGTGCAGCGAGGCATCGGTTGCAAGGGTGAGGTTTTGTTTGATGGCGGTACGCTGCTCACCGTCGATGCTCAGGTGGTCGTTGACCTGCACATGGCTGTAACGGTCGTTTTCAACCGTGAGATGGCGGTCATGTTTAATCTGGGTGGTGCAGTCGTTTTCAACCAGCGCTTCGTAGTCTTTCTGCGCGTGGAGGTAAATCTTCTCGCTGCCGGACTGGTCTTCAAAACTTAATTCGTTAAAACCGGTGCCCTGATGGGTTTGGGTGCGAATGACGGTTTTGGTTTTGTTATCCGGCAGGGAATAAGGGGGCGTGTTGGTCGCATGATAGGTGCGACCGGTCACTAGCGGTTGGTCCGGGTCACCATTGAGGAAAGTAACAATCACTTCGTGGCCGACACGGGGGAGGGCGACCATCCCGTACTGGGCGCCTGCCCAGCCTTGGGCGACGCGAACCCAACAAGAGCTGTACTCATCTTCATTGCTGTAACGGTCCCACGGGAAGGAGAGCTTCACCCGGCCGTGTTCATCACAGTAGATTTCTTCGCCTTGCGGCCCGACCACGGTGGCGACCATCGGGCCGTCCACTTGTGGTTTGGGGTGTGGCTGCATGCGCCACAGCGTTTCATTCGGAATGACAACAAACTGGTTGCTGTATGTGGTCGCACCGCTGCCACCGGATTCTTCCAGTGCTTGCGGCTGACTGCCCTGATGGTCAATCCCGACAATCAGCCAGGGGCGATTCATAGTGCTGTCAAGGTGGTCGGCCAGAGTGAATACCACGCCGGCCTGAAGCTTGGCTTGGTTACTTTTACCCGATGCGGTGTGGCTTGCCCGGCGCAGTGATTCGAGGCGAATCTGACTGAAGGCTTTGCCGCTGGCATCATCTTTATAGCGCCCCGGTGCATCGTAGTGTTGGTAGTCCGGCAGTTGATAGGCCATGTCACTGCCAAGGACGGACTGTTTAAAGTTGTAGTCGGGCTTTTTAAAGCTGTAATCCCGCATGGCAACTTCCGTCACCTCGGATTGTTTGGTCTCACTGATGGCGGAAACATAGGGGGTTTCGGCGACCCCACCGGACAGCACGTTATAGGGGACGGTGCCGCCCAGTTGGGTAAATCCGGCACTGTTATCAGTGACGACTAACGTGTGTTTTTCGGCTTCATGGCTGAAGGTGTACATCAACCCTTCTTCTGCCGCCAACCGATGGAAGAAGGCTAAATCCGTCTCCCGATACTGAACGCAGAACTCCCGCGGTGCACATTCCCGTTTGACGGAAAAGGCGTAGTCGGTGATGTTCATTTCCTCAAGGAGAATCGCCAGAATCTCAGGGACGGTTTTATGTTGGAAAATCCGGCTGTTGTGGCGCAGGGACAGTCGCTCAAGGGCGGGCACCAGTGTCAGGGAGTAATAGGTGTGATGATGGCCGGTATCACCCCGGCTGAAGCTGCGCACAATACCATGGACTTGTTGCACGACTTCACCATCGCGGATGACTTCTAAGACAGCGGTCGTATCGACCAGTTGCTCGGCACTGATGCTTGAATTGCGGCTGGCCAGTTCGATTTGGTAGCGAAAGCCATAGACCGGGTTGCCCTGTGCATCGCGTGAATCAGAAACCGATTCATGTCCCTGATAGTCACGAACCACCAACGCTTCACCGACACCACTGACAAGACGGAAGTTCAAAGTCCCCATAGTTTTTACCTGACATTGTTGAGTTGACTGAGTTTTCACATACCCATTGATTTTGTCACCTGTGAAATCAGCGCGTCCTTAAGGATCTTCGCCGCCGTGAATGACATGGGTTCGGCCCGGTTTTCGATTATAACCGGATGAATATATGAGTCTTGATGAAAATGAAAAATTGGCGGGGAAATCAACGAGAAAGCAATTTTCCTGAAGGAGTCTCTCAGTTTTAAACTGTACCCCAGCCATCTTGCCTAACAACACATATACCTGAGCAACCTCTGAAGCGAGTATCTTCTGATTAAAGTTGTTCAGGTATATTGTCTTATTGATTAGAAGTTCAATACGATGTATTGAACGAAAATAATGTTGCCCACCAAAGGTGAGCAACATGACCATCAAAGCATTGTCGGACAGGTACATCAGGTGCCTGTCCATCAGACAATTAAGCTTCGACAGGCTTACGCCAGTCGTCAGCACCTGAAGTACCCGCGTTAACGTGATCCCAAGTGATCTTACGGTAAGACATTGATACCGTCAGGTTCTGAGTGAAATCAGCGTCTGCTGGGTTTTGGCAATGTGGCATTGCACACTCGATATTAACGATCGTTGCGTTTTCAAGTGTTGTGGTGAAGAAGTTTTCTTGTTTACCTTCGATTGAAGTGCGGTACCACTTCAAAGTAACAGAAGACATTTTTTCACCTGAAGCCAATGCGTTATATAGCAGAGGAACAGCTTTGTTCAGGTTCACAGTGAATTGGAAAGGCTTGTGAACACGTTGACCAGCAGGCTGACCAGACTGAGGATCAGTCGGAACAGTGACAACGTGGTCGAACTGTTGAACCATCATTTCATCTTCGTGACCTTCAACAAAAGAGTCACCGATAGAATCAGCAGTACAAGCGCCTGACGTGATAAGCCCCTGAGTTTCACCTTCGATAGAGATATAACATGGAGTTGGCATTCTGAAATTCCTTCAATTATCTATAATAAGTTCATGTTTTTAATACACATAGAACCTTTAGGCTCTTGTACTGTAAGAGCAAGGGGTGTGCCAACTTACATATATTAATAAAATCAATCGGTTATAAAGATACAAATATAGATACAAGCAAGATCTTGCCCAGAGGCGAGCAAGAAGTTGCCCGGTGAGCAAAAAGTTGCCTGAAAGAAGTGGAATAAGTATCACAGAAGTGTCTTATTTTTAAGAATATGTAAGCGTCGTCATCGCCGAAAGTGTTTAAGCTGATTGCCCGAGTGCTTTGCTAAAGGTCTCGGTTAATATGCTGACTAAAGATGAGCGATGGTCAATCTCTCCCCGTGCTAGTGCGTCATCGACTAATCCATGCATGGCATGAAACATCATCAGTGCCATCATGTCGGGCGCAGGCACTTGCCATGCATTCGCCTGAGCACCTTGTTGTAGTAAGGCACATAACTGCTCAATAACCGGATTTTCGCTCATCAGACTTCGCCCTTGCTTTGGATGGATATCCTGAAAGAGCATATCGTGAACCATCATCTGATCGAGTAATCCGTCGACTGCGGTTGTGAACCAAGTGCGCAGTTGTGATTGCCAATCATCGGGTCGACATTGGGCAAGCGCGGTATCAATCCGCACGCAAAAGCTGGTCATAAAACGCTGCTGTAAGGCGTGTAACAGGCTATCGCGGGAATGAAAGTAAATGTAAAAGGTCCCTTTGGCGACGTGAGCCGCAGCGGTAATATCTTCGATTCGGGTTTCATGGAGCCCCTTGGTTAAAAATAAATGTTCAGCGGCATCCATCAACGCTGTGCGTCTGGTGTGCGGTGATCGCGTCCGTCGATGTAACTGCGTTGTTTTGATATCGGTACTTTTATCCATTGCCTCGCTCATGATTCGCCCAAAACACAATGATTGCAGGTAGAGCGCGAGTCTGTAAATCGCGTGCTACCGCTGTTTTCATTATGATTCAAATACTGATTATATTGAACCATGCGTTTTTATATCTGTGTCGGTTCAGTCAGTGTGATGATTTTGGTCGGCTGCCAAATCGTCGGGTCTCTGTGAGTGACGATAATCAGCGTCGCAGGTAGCGTGCTCACGTATGCTGCAATCTGTCGTTCGGTCTCTTCATCGAGTGCTGCGGTTGCTTCATCGAGAATAAGCACCGGCGCCGCTTTGAGGAGCGCGCGCGCGATGACGATCCGTTGTCTTTCTCCGCCAGAAAGTGCACTGCCTTGATGACCGACAGGCTGATCAATCCCGTCGGGGGAGCGGTCGATCACATGCCCCAGCATCGCGTGTCGTGCTGCGATTTCGACGTCAGCACGACTTGCCCCTGCACGACCTAAACGGATATTTTCGGCTAAGGTGCCAGTGAACACGACCGGATCCTGTGCAACATAAGCGATATGTGAGGTCAGTTCAGCGTAGCGCATCTGATGCAAAGGCACACCACCAAAGGTGATCGCCCCGCTTTGGGGATCATCAAAGCGTATGAGTAGTTCAAGTAAGGTACTTTTCCCGCTACCACTCGGCCCGGAAATGATGACATGCGCGCCCGGTTCAATCTCAGCGCTGATCTGGTTGAGAACGGGGGGCTGGCAGATGTTCTTCAGGGAGAGATGGTGTCCATCCGGCACTAAAGCTTGAGTTGCTTCTGGTTCAGGTAAGGTCGGAACCAAGGTACTTTGGAGATAGTCGTTCACTGCTGCACGTAATTGATTAATTCCCAAACCTGCCAATGCCAGTTCACCGAGCGGAGCGGCTGCACGGGTGACTAACACCAACAGCGCCAGAGTCATAATGGGTGTGCTGATAGTTGTGATGGTGAGGTAAGCACTGATGCAGGCTAACGGCAAAAATTTGGCGACCGCTGAGAGTAATGTTGCTTTGGCAGCAGCGCGGTTGGTATTGGCCAGAACCTGTTCTTGGGTTTGCCATTGTTGTTCGATTCGCCCGATTGCCCTTGTTGGCCCCGCGGTGGTGCGCAACAGCTCCAAATGGTCAACGAATTCGATGGTCGCGTTTGCAGTCCCGATATTGGCAGTATGCCTTGTTTTATCACTCTCAATCAGTGCCATTTGGGCTTTAAATTGCAGGAACAGTGACAGAGCAAGCGTGCCCGCGGTGAGCAATGCGACGGCTGGCCCTGACAACCATGCAATGCCGCAGACCAGAAACAGGGGCAGCAATGGCGCATGCAGGAAAGTTTGTATCTGGTGGGCCGGCACACTCATGAATCCGGGAATACCTTGAGAAGCTAACATGGCGAGTTGGGCTCGGCGTGTATCGGTCAACCATGAAAGTTTGGCTCGGGCGATCGCTTGGCCCAATGTTTCGAATAAATCACCGGACAATCGAACACCGCAGAAAAAACCTGCACGTGTCGTCAAGATTGTCATGAGTATCGCAACGCAGGCGGTGAGTAAGACCCAAACCGGAGATTGTTGGTGTGTGATAGCTTGTGCCAGCACTGTATAGGCCATGGCTTCCAGCGCGGCGACCAAACACCAACTGAGACTAATCCAAATCAGTCGACGCTTGGCATGTAAGGGCCATTTTGACGACGTGGCACCGGATGGGATGTGGCTCGCTAAAGTCATACCGTTCATTCCTTGTGTTGTGATGATGCTTTGAGTTGTAGCGATTTTTTGAGATCAATGTGTTGGTCAGCTTGAGCGGCCAGAGCGGGATCATGAGTCACCATGATCAGCGTTTTATTTTGGCTATGCGTCAAATGTAACAATGCCGCCATGAGCTGATGCGCATTCGCGTGGTCCAAAGCACTGGTGGGTTCATCCAGCAGTAGGATCGTTGCCGGGCTCAAGAATAAGCGTGCCAGTCCGACTCTTTGCTGTTCTCCGCCAGACAGTATTGTTGCATCGACATCTAAGTCGATCTCCAGTTGGGCATGCGTCAGCGCATCATGGAGTTGTTGATCACTGGCATCCGGTGCGGTCAGCCATAAATTCTCCCGGACCGTGGCATTGAGCACGGGGTTTGTTTGCGGTAGCAACTGAATCATCTGATGACGGACTTGCTCATCGAGCGCCACAATACTTTGGTTCCCCAGACAAACCGCACCACTGCCTGATTGCTCAAACCCTGCAAGTATCCGGAGTAGGGTTGTTTTGCCACTGCCGCTTGGCCCCATGATGACCGTGAGTTTTCCGGGGGGAAATTGGTGAGAAAAATGCTCAATCAGCGCTCCGTTCTCGGTATGAATACTGATGGCTTGGGCGGTGAGTTTTGCGTCATCCCCCTGAAGAGAAGCATTGCCTTTGGGAAGTGTTGTTTCACGCAGCAATTCAGCGATGCGCTGGCCTGCAACGCGGCCGGAGGAAAGGTAGTCGAGACCATGTCCGAGGCGCAATGACGGGGTGACGATTGCCAGCCCGAAAAACATTGTCGCTGCGAGCGCGACGGGGCTGAGTTCATAAGAGACCCAATATGCGATGGCAAATGTTGCCACCGCCTGTAATAACGCGGTGGCAATCGCGGCGGCGGTTGCCACATGACTTACCCACGTGACCATACCCTGTGTGAAGCGATTGGTAGCGTCATGGTAATCCGCAAGCGCACCGGATTGTGCATTGAAAAGGCGATGAATGCGGATCCCACGGACATAGTTGTTAATCGCGGTGACGATGGTCTCCATGGCTGCCACCCGTTCAACATTAAAACGCATTGAATAACGTGGGACGAAGATCAGGTAATACATGGCAGCGATGCATCCGGGGAGTAAAGCGAGCAAAGAGATTGGCCCGGACATCATAAGCAGCATGATCACCGAAGCGGCAGGGACAATGATAAACGTCGCGATTTCTGCGGGTAAGTGAGCGACCATGTGGTGCAGGGCGGCAATATCTTCAGACACTAATCGCCGCAGTGCGTTGTCATCGTAGCGCGCTAACGTCCGGGTCGGGAGTTGTGTTAAGTGAGTAGCAACCTGACGGCGTAGTTTTGAGGAAAAACCGGCTTCGGCCTGATGGGAAATCCATGACGCACTTGATGAACAAATCGCTCCGACACTCCAACAGGCACAGGCATAGAGTACCCAAATGATGGATAGATCCGCTATCAGGTGAATGAGGCACCAGAGTGCAGCGAGTGTCGCTAAACCGGCGATTCCCTCTGCGAGTATGCCTAAACCGAGCTGTGGTAATACGGGTTTGAGAGCCGGTCTCAATAAAGGGTCAAAAAGGTATGTTTGGTGTTGTCCTTTGTTCATTGATGATTCCTTATGCCTGCGGATGTCGTTGGCAGTCGTACAACATGGCGTATCTGTCTCTCATGTACTCTTATTTCTCATTTAATTTTAAATGATAATGATTATTAATTGCTAATGACTTTTGGTCATTATTGATCAAAAGTTCGACAAAACTCAATTGAAAAATAAGATCGATGCGCTGAAATTTTCGTGCTGGCAGGGAGGATGCTTTAAGGCGGTGCTAGGTGCTAGGTACTAGACTAGGTACTAGCGAGCTGGCTGTGGGGGGAGTTGGAAGCAAAGAGCCTCTCTCTAAGCATGGTCAGTCTATGCATGGTAAGAAGAGGCTCAGTGGTATTGATATTAACGATGACACTGTTTCAGGCTGTCGATCATCGCGGCTAACAGCGCTCGGTAATGATCTTTGCCAACCGGAATGTTCGCACCAATGGGATCCATGGTGCCGATGGTTGTGATGGCTGAGTTTGCAAAGACCGCATGAACTAATTCAGGGTTGAATTGCGGTTCGGTAAACACACAGGTCACCCCCAAATCTTTGACTGTTTTGCGAATTTTTGCAATTCGGGCCGGGCTTGGTTTCGATGCATCAGAAATGGAAATCGCCCCAGAAGCCAACAGATGGAACCGGCGCTCAAAATATTGGTAAGCATCATGAAATACGATGAATTTAATCCCTTTGAGGGTTTGGGCTTGCTGCGCAATTTTATCGCTAAGCCGATGTAAACGAATAATCGTTGCTTTGGCATTTTGTTGATAAAGCTGCGTATGTTCACTGTCTGCATTCGACAATGTGTTAGCAATCGCTGTGACCCAAACTTCGGCATTCTGGGGATCCAGCCACATATGAGGGTCATGTCCTTCGTGATGATGCCCTTCATGATGATCATGGGCTCCATCATGATGTTCTCCATGATGTTCATGGGCTTCGAATGTTGCGCCTTGACGGAAGTCATACAGGGTCGTTCCCTTCACTTCTGCCATCTCAACCTTAACGGCAGAACTCGCTAAACTTGAAAGTGGTTTTTCAAGCCAAGGGGTTAATCCTTCACCAATCCAAAACACGATATCTGCTTGTGAGAGTGCCTGCGCCTCAGAAGGGCGCAAATGATATTCGTGAGGGGAAGCTCCCGCGCGGATGAGTAGATCCGGTTGACCGACACCATCCATCACTTGCGCGACCAGTGAATGTAATGGTGCGATGTCAACGGCGACATGAGGGGCTTGAGCGTAAGCTTGCGAGACGGTTGCCAAAACGATAGCAATACCGGATATGGCTTTTTTGAGCATGATATTCTCCTGATCGTATGTAATAAAAATTGTCAGAGTGGCAAATTGAATTGTTATGTTATAACATAACTTTTAGTTTGGGTATCTTATCTGTCGGTCTTTATTTAAAAACTTGTCCGATATCGTCACACCATTGGGAGAAAGTAGATGTTGATTTCTTCACAAGCGTTGTCCGTTAAGTTTGGTCATAACACGATTTTGGATCGCGTCAATATTTCGGTGAGTCGGGGTGAAATCGTTACGATTGTCGGCCCGAATGGTTCTGGTAAGTCAACGTTATTAAAAACGTTGATAGGTGCGGTGTCTCCGACGAGTGGTCAAGTGATTCGATCTGCCGACCTGAAGATCGGCTACGTGCCGCAACGGCTCCATATTGATGAAACGCTACCGATGACGGTTAACCGGTTTTTGACGCTTCCACAGCGTCACTCAAAAGAAGCGATTAGGCAGGCTTTAGCGCGTGCTGGTGTTGCGGGCATGGAAAAACAGCAGGTGATGTCCTTGTCCGGCGGACAACTGCAACGGGTTCTCTTGGCCCGGGCATTGTTGGAAGAACCCTCATTGCTTCTGTTGGATGAAGCAACACAAGGGCTCGACCAACGTGGCACTGTGGATTTCTATCAACAGATTGATGCGATCCGGCAAGAAACCGGGTGTGCGGTGATGATGGTCAGTCATGACCTGCATGTGGTGATGAGACGAACGGATCGTGTTATCTGCCTAAATGGCCATATCTGCTGTGAAGGTGTTCCGGAAACGGTCAGTCAGTCTCCGGAATATAAATCACTGTTTGGTCTTGATGACGATGATGTTTTAGGCGTGTATCGGCATCAAGATTCCTCTCATTACATACATCGGGGATCATTAAATGCTGGATGATTTTCTTTGGCGTGCCGCTTTTGCCGGCATTGGTGTGACTTTAGCCGCGGCCCCTCTGGGGTGCTTTATTGTATGGCGTCGTATGGCTTATTTTGGCGATGCTACGGCGCATGCCTCCATGTTGGGTGTTGCCTTATCGCTCTCTTTTTCTCTGCCAATTTTCCCTGGCGTATTGTTTATTGCGTTGCTCATGGCTATCACGGTGTCTTCGTTTTCCGGGCGAGGGTATGCCATGGATACGCTGTTGGGCGTGATGGCGCATTCTGCTCTGGCAGCGGGTCTTGTGGCGGTGTCATTTCTCTCCGGTATTCGACTGGATCTCATGGCGTACTTATTTGGTGACATTCTGGCCGTCAGCAAAATGGATCTGCTGGTTATTTGGGTGGGAACTTTGTTTGTGATCGGGCTGATTCGTTTTCGTTGGTCTGGGCTGCTGTTATCAACGCTGAATAAAGATTTAGCACTGGCTAGTGGCTTTTCGCCTAAACGGGAACAACTCATTCTCACCATTGCGCTTGCTGTCGTGGTCGCTGTTGCCATTAAAGTTGTTGGTGTACTGCTGATTGTGGCGATGCTGATTATTCCTGCGGCGACAGCCCGACCATTTAGTCAGACACCGGAAATGATGGTGATGCTTGCCGCAGTGATTGGTTGTAGTGCCAGTGTGATTGGCTTACGCACTTCCTACCTTTTGGATACGCCGACTGGCCCCACAATGGTTTGTATTGCCGCCGGGTTATTTATCGCGTCGAGTGTAATTTGGAAAGTTCGGCTGAAGATGCAAGCCGACTCGCAGAGTTAACTGGAAATATATACCCAAGTAACCTCAAGATGCAGGATTCAGAGTGTCTTCAATCGGCGTCATTCAAGGAAAATGTCGGCAGGAATGGTCTTCCCATTTCAATGACATTTGACGCAGAAAGGCGCCGATTGAAGCACTCCCGAAGGGCGAGTTCACTGAACTCAGAGACTGTGTTAGAGATTATCGCCATAGAATGGCTATGACTCAAATCTCTGCCTTGCCTCTGAGTCCAGTGATTCTCGCTGAAACTGCATCTTGAGGTCATTTGGGTATACATAAAAGAGTTTTGGAGTGAGGACAATGAGTCAGAAAAAAATTGTGGTTACGGTGTTATCAGGGTTTTTGGGCGCTGGTAAAACCACGGTTCTTAGCCACATTCTCAATAATCGTGAAGGCAAGCGAGTCGCGGTTATCGTGAACGATATGAGTGAAATCAATATCGATTCAGCGACCGTCAAAAACGAAGTTTCCCTGAATCACAAAGAAGAAAAACTGGTGGAAATGAGTAACGGCTGTATTTGTTGTACATTGCGCGAAGATCTGCTGGTGGAAGTGGCTCAATTGGCGAAAGAGGGGCGTTTTGACAACTTAGTGATCGAATCGACCGGTATTGCAGAGCCCCTACCGGTTGCAGAGACATTTACGTTTGCGGATGACGATGGCGTATCGCTCTCCGATGTAGCGACGTTAGACACCATGGTCACGGTGGTTGATGCGGTGAATTTTTTACGTGATTACGAAGCGGCTCAGTCTCTTCAGGAAACCGGGGAACATTTGGGGGAAGAAGACGAGCGCAGTGTTTCTGATCTATTGATTGAGCAAGTGGAGTTTGCGGATGTCATTTTGATCAGTAAGACCGATATTGCCAGCGCAGACGACGTCGAGCGATTAAAAGCGATTCTCAAAACCTTAAATACACATGCGCGCATTATTGCGATTCAAAATGGGCAAGTGAATGTCTCTGAGGTGCTGGACACGGGTCTGTTCGATTTTGAGCGGGCGCAACAGGCTCCGGGATGGTTAAAAGAGCTGCGAGGTGAGCATATTCCGGAAACCGAAGAGTATGGCATTAGCAGCTTTTGTTATCAGGCGCGTCGTCCGTTCCATCCGGAAAAATTTTATCGGTTGCTACACAATACGACATGCTACGGGAAGTTGATTCGCTCGAAAGGGTATTTCTGGCTCGCATCTCGTCCAGATTTTGCCGGGCAGTGGAACCAAGCCGGTGGTATGGCTTACTACGGTTTTGCCGGTATGTTTTGGAAAGCGATCCCGAAAGCGCAATGGCCAACGGAGCCAGAATACTTAGCAGAGATTGAAAACAATTGGGTTGAGCCATTTGGTGATATGCGTCAGGAACTAGTGTTCATTGGGCAGCGGTTAGATAAAGCGGCAATGATACATGCGCTTGATGAATGTTTACTCACCGAAGAGGAAATGTTGGCGGGTGAGCCCTTGTGGCAAGCGTTACCGGATCCATTTCCAGCCTGGGAGGAAGAATAATGAGTGTTGACATGGCGATGCCTGCAGAGATGGTGCGGGGAGCATCGGTCGCTCCGAGATCGACGATGCCGAGTATCCTGAGCGATATTTATCAACCGGAAAACAACATTGCGATCTGGCAGCGACCATTATCTTCCGAGATGACCGCACATATTAAAAATATGCTGCAAGAGGGGCAGCCTTTAGCGTTGGTACAAAGCGTGACGCCCGCAAATGCAGCTGAGTGGATTCGCAATCGGTTATCGGATTACGAATGTGCAGATGCACTGGGTGAAGATATAGGTTTGATTGTTGATATGTTCTGCTGTCTTTTCGATTTACAGCAAGTGGGTCTGCGCTTGACGGCTTTGGATAAACCAATGTGTCCTAAATTTCATGTGGATCAAATACCTTGTCGCCTTGTGACGACTTATGTTGGTTCTGCGACGGAGTGGTTAAGTAACGACGATGTTGATCGCCGGAAACTGGGAGCGGGTGCTCAGGGCATGGCCGATCATTTGTCTGGTTTATTTGATAATGAGCAGCGTATCAATCAGATGCAATCCGGTGATGTCGCCTTATTGAAAGGTGGTGGCTGGGAAGGGAACGAACAGACGGGCTTGGTACATCGTTCTCCTGAATTGATATCGAATGAAAGGCGCTTATTACTCACACTTGATTTCATATAACCTCAAATGCGAAATACCGATGCCATCATGGCACAGGCAGAAAAAATTTGCCTGACCCGGGGTAAACACCTTACCGCAAAGAGAAAGTTGGTATTGCATGCTTTGCTGCATGCCAATAAGCCTCTTTCTGCCTATGAAATCGTCGATTACTGCCATCAATATTTTGCGCAGAACATTCAGGCGATGTCGGTTTATCGTATTTTAGATTTTCTTGAGGGAGAGCATTTCGCCCATAAGCTGAATATGTCGAATAAGTTCATCGTCTGTTCCCATATTCGTTGTAATCAAGACCATGGGTGTCCTCAATTTTTGATCTGTTCTGAGTGCGGTAAGGTCAGTGAGCTGACGATTGAACCGAAGGTGATTTCCAGCATCCGTACAGATGCTAGGCAAGCAGGTTTTACCGTGATGAGTCCTCAGTTCGAAATCAGTTGTGTGTGCGATGAATGTGCTGAGAAATTATTGTCAAACGCTAGAGGCTGTTGACCTTTCTTGATAGTTTTTGCAGCAATTTGTCGTGCATTGAGTCAAGGCAGGTCATGTGAAGTGTAGCGATCTACATGAACTATGACCTAACGCTGGATAAATGAGCGACAAATGCTGCCCAGAGGGTTCATCTGAACGTGTCTTGCTCTTTGTTGCGGGTCATTTGCTTAGGATAGCTAAGCGGCATGCCCCGCGCCGCGATTAATACCCGTTCAGATTGAACAAAATTCAACCACGAAAGGTCAACAACCCCTAAACACTCAATCTTTGAGCGTTGTGTTATGAGGTTTTCGTAACCGTTCATGTATTGCTGTTTATCTGTCGGAGTCAGTGGTTGTTGTGCCCCCCGAATTTGTACAAAACAACAAGAGAATTGCCAATGAGATCTGAACAACCAATGTTAGGGGTTCCGACCCATATGATTACCGGGTTTTTGGGCGTAGGAAAAACCTCGGCGATTTTGAATTTAATCGCTGCCAAACCGAGCAATGAACGCTGGGCGATTTTGGTCAATGAGTTCGGTGAAATAGGCATTGATGGGAGCTTATTGCAGGGACAACAGGTGCCAAAAGGCAACGTTTTCATTCGAGAGGTGCCAGGTGGTTGTATGTGTTGTGCGGCAGGTCTGCCTATGCAAATCGCACTCAACCAACTGTTGTCGGAAGCAAAACCGGATCGTTTACTGATAGAACCCACCGGACTTGGGCACCCCAAGGAAGTCTTGCAGGTGTTATCGACAGCGTATTACCGTCAGCTCTTGTCGTTGCAAAAGAACATCACTTTAGTTGATGCACGCAAGCTATCGGATTCTCGTTACACCGACCATGAAACGTTTAATCAGCAGATTGAAATTGCAGATACCGTGGTGGGGAACAAACGCGATCTCTATCAAGATGGTGATGTACAAGCGTTACAAGACTATGTTGCCAAAGTGGGCAGACCGGATACGAAGTTAATTTTTGCCGAGTATGGCGTTATCCCTTTCTCCGAGTTCGAGGGAAATACGTCGGTACATGCGTATTTGGCGCACCCCCACCATCATCATCGTCACAATAAGCCTTTGGTTTCTGAGTTACCTATACCGGAAAGCGGTATGCTGAAAGCAGTCAATGCAGGGGAAGGTTTTCACAGTGCGGGCTGGCGCTTTTCTCCAGAGAAGATTTTTGAACACTCGAAGCTACGGCAATTATTGGTTGAGTTGCAACTAGAGCGGATGAAAGCGGTATTCATTACGGACAGCGGGATTTTTGGTTATAACCTGACAGAAGACGGATTGACCGAAGTTGAACTGGACGAATGTGTCGAAAGCCGCATCGAACTGATTGCGGAGACAATCGATGAAGCGTTTGAAGCGCATCTGCTCCGTTGTATTCATGATTAACCATGCCTTAGCACTACACTATAGAGGGATTTCATACCTGCAGCTCCAAAGCGTAACTCATCGCCTTTTGTGCCGCAGGAGCACAGTTGTGGATTTGGGAAAGTTCAAACCACTTCGCTGTTTCTATTTCTGAACTTGGTGCAATATCACCGTTAAAATCTGCGATATAACAAAACATTGTCAACTGTGTATTTTCCAGACCATACGCAATATCCGTGATAGAAAACAGGTACTGGATAGAGTTTGGGATGAGCTCAATATTTAACTCCTCTCGGATTTCACGTTGTAAGCCTTCTTCATATGTTTCACCTACTTCCAACTTTCCACCGGGAATAAAGAACTTATCTTTACCTTTAGATTTAACACAAAGTAGCTTATTTCCTTTTCGGTAAAGCCACCCGACACTGATAAGTTGATTCATTTGGGACCTCCTATCCATAGTATGTATTACCAATTATTGTCTGCCAAACACATTTACTATATAGATTCTGGAATACAGGCCTGTTGCCATTTAGGAACAGGTGGAGTGTACGACACTATATTGTCGAGTAAATCTCCGACATTATCCGATACAGTAAGCATACTAGCATATTCTTCTTTCATAAATCCTGAAGCAATAATTTTCTCAAAGAAAATTAGCAATTCATCAAAGTAACCATTGATATTTAAAAATCCACAAGGCTTAGAGTGCAAACCTAATTGAGCCCACGTCCATGCCTCAAAAATTTCTTCTAACGTTCCGGTACCACCAGGTAAAGCAATAAAAGCATCTGCATGTTCTGCCATTAATGCTTTTCGAGAATGCATGTCACTGACAATAATCAATTCGTCAATATCTGGGTGTGCTAATTCATAATCAACCAAAGACTGAGGCATAACGCCAATAACATGAACAGCAGAAGAAATTGCTTCATCAGCCAATGTTCCCATGAGGCCCACTTTTCCTCCCCCGTAAACTAAATCAGCATTTCTTTTGGCCATTTCACGAGCTAGTGCTTTCGTTTCTTCCATAAATTCGGGGCTGACTCCATGATTAGAGCCACAAAAAACAGCAATACGCATTTTTTCACCTTTAAACAGAAATCATTAAATTAACATATTATTGACTAACTATATAAGGACAAGCCATCAACAACTCTCGACTTTATATCAAAAGGGTAATAAAGATATCATCATCGACTACTGTAGTTTACACATAATACACCGCCCAAAACTAAGGCTGTTCCCAGTAAACGAGTAGGAGAAATATCCCGAATTGGTAACCCAAGAAAACCATACTTATCCAAAATTAAGGATGTAACAATTTGTCCTAATATAACTAACGAAATCATTGCAGCAATACCTATCCGCGGTGCAAGAAACGTCGTGCCAAATACAAAGAATGCACCGAGAGCTCCTCCTGTGAGTTGCCAGCTATTGCTATATTGCAACTGATTTAATTGTGTAAAACGTTCACCTGATATTGCACATAAACATACAAGGCATACACTGCCGATGATAAAGGAAATCATGGAAGCAAGCATAGTGCTGCCACCTAAGATATTCTTCAGTTGATTATTCACAGCTGACTGCATAGCAATAGCTACACCAACACTGATAGCAATGAGTATATAGACTGGATTCACAGTCTCTCCTTTTAGTTCTACTTGATTTGATATTTTTGACGAATCAATCTACATATGAATAATAATAAAAATTGAGGGTGACCTCGTATTATTCAGATGTAAATTTTCACCTATCTTAATTTTACTACACACCGTACTTCTTCAGATAATTCAGTATAGATTCAACATTCGACTGCGAATTTGGTATCGTCGTCAGATGCGCTAGAATATGTTGAATATTTGTAATTGAAAAAATATTTAGTCCTAAACGTTCTTCAGCATCCTGTATAGCAGATTTACCACAATCGAACGAACGCTCTTGGCGATCAAGCGCAACAAGGTATGATTTTACTTGTCCTCCATTTTCTACGACTAGTTTTACACTATCATCAATAGTAATACCTGAAGTGATCACATCATCAATGATTACCACACAAGCTTTTTGCAATTGAGAACCGACTAGGAATCCACCATCCCCATACGATTTCACTTCCTTTCTATTGAATGAAAATTGAACATTATATGCAAAATCACGTTGTAATGATAAAGCAGTCGCAACACCTAAAGGAATGCCTTTATAAGCTGGACCAAAAATCACATCAGGCCTTAATTTATGCTCATATAGGAAACGAGCATAATAATGTGCAGTTTCGTTTAATAGTCGAGCACTAGATAATTGACCGAAGTTAAAAAAGTACGGACTTACTCTGCCAGATTTTAGCTTAAATTCACCAAAATTAATTACTTTGCTGTCAATGAGAAATGCCGCAAATTCACTCTGAATATTAGACATAATATGATCCTATTGCTTGTTCTATTGTAGAATAGCCATCACGTAACATACATTGCTCCATTTCTGTCAACATACGAGAAATAATATCTGGACCTTCATATACAAAAGCGGTATAGATTTGACATAGACTTGCCCCCATACAGATACGTTCATAGGCTTCTACGCCACTATTGATTCCCCCTGATGCAATAATTGGTTTATCACGACCAACAGTCGAATAAACCCTTATGAGCATATCTCGCGCTCTTTTCTGTAAAGGTTTACCGGATAGTCCCCCAGACTGTTTGCTTGTTGGTGATAGTGACAAACCATCCCGGCTAATTGTCGTATTACTGACAATTATTCCATCAATAATTGAGCTAGCTAAATAAGAGAGTAGTTCAGTCTCTTCTGATGGCGCGATATCTGGGGATAGTTTAATAAAAATAGGACAACCGCTAGCCTCTTCTACCCTAAGTACATCAAGACTTTTTAATAAAGGTTCTATGATTTCTGCCTGCTGTAAATCTCTCAGTCCAGGGGTATTAGGTGATGATAGATTAATTGTCAGATAATCAGCGTAAGGTATTAGTGTTTCTGCGACTTGCAAAAAATCATCCAGATAATTCACTGTTTCTTTATTTTTCCCTAGATTAATTCCAAGAATCATATTGTCACGCCGATTTTCTAACATTTGTTTAGCATAATTCATACCCTTTGAGTTAAAGCCATACCGATTGATAATCGCTTGATTATCCTTAAGACGGAACAAGCGAGGACGAGGATGACCAGGCTGTGCTTTTGGGGTAATAGATCCAACTTCCACAAAACTAAATCCTAAACGCCCTAAAGCATTGTAGGCTTCTGCATCCTTATCAAACCCTGCCGCCAAACCAATCGGATGAGCGAATTTTTTCTTCCAAAGGGTTTGACTTAGTCCTGCTGGTATTTCTATAGATTGCTTTGGGGAAAAATATCTTAAACCCCATATAGAGAGATGGTGCGCAATTTCTGGGGGAAGAATATGTAGACATGTAGTATAGAATCTAAATTTCATCGTGAATTATCATCTCTTCATAAAACTTGTCTGCGTTACACGATAACCGAATTTCCAACTGTTCTTTTGATAAAGGTATGACTCCCTTTTCTACCAGCCAGTCATCATCGTAAAATTGCTCAAGATAGTTGATACCGGAGTCTGGTGTGATAGCGAGTACTGAATTAATTTCAGGTAACCGTAGTGCCACTAGTGCAGAGAAAATAACAACGCCTGAAGAACCTCCAAGCAACAACCCAATATCACGCGCTAATAACCGACACAAAGAGATTGCATCCTGATCACTAACATTGTTAAGAAAGTCAAATATGGCTAGATCCGTATTCTGTGCTTTCCAACTTAGTCCTAATCCATTGAGTAAATAGGGATGAAATGGTTCTCCAAAAATAGCAGAGCCTGCCACATCACAAGCCATAGAAAGCGTTTTTGGATGTACCTTTTTTACACCTTTAACAATACCACCAAAGTGCCCGCCTGTACTCACTGAACCAAGCATCATGTCAACAGGTATATTTATAAATTCTTGTGAGGTAATCATCTCATGGTAATTCGGATTATCTGGATTATCATATTGATTCGTCCAGTAAGCCCCAGGATATTTTTCTAACAAAGCTTTAACTCTATCAATTCGAGCTTTTTGGTATCCACCATTTACATCTGGAGTACTAACAACTTCAACTTCAGCTCCGTAAGATTTAAACCAGTTTAGAGAGTTGTGACTGACTTTCGGATCAACGACTACAATCAAACGAAACCCCATACTAGCACTAAGCATTGCTAGTGATTTCCCCAAATTCCCTGAAGTTGATTCAATTACTGTCCCTCCAGGATGCAACTTCCCACTATTCATTGCTGTTTGAATTAACCCTAGAGCAGTCCGATCTTTAACGCTAAAATTTGGATTAAACTGTTCTAGTTTGAGCAGCAACTTTTTATTGGCAGGAATGAGAGGGTGCTGTAACGAAAAGAGAGGTGTATGACCGATAAGATCAGTTACAGAACATATAGTATGTGTCGTCATAATTTATAATCTCACTAAATCAGGGGCAGGATTGGCAGTCAAAAACTGGTTATGTGGTGAACCGACTAGAAGAGGATCTTCTATATGCAATGCTCCTATCCCAAACTCGTAATATGGTGTTTCCACAGAAAGAACCATTCCCTCTTCAATAATGTTGTTATCAGAAGGACTAAGAATAGGGGTTTCATAAGGTTCCAGCCCGATTGCATGCCCTACGTGGTGGCGATTATATTCAGGAAAACCTGAACGATGGACAACATCCATGACTCTTGAATATACATCTCTACCAGTAAGCCCCGGACGTATAAAGTCAAGTGCGGCTAACATTCCATTTTGTAGTGCTTGGTAGCGTTTTTGAATGATCGGAGTCGGTTGTCCAACACTATAGACTCTTGCAATATCAGACCAGAAGCCTTGATAGATCGCGTCAGAATCAAACCAAAGTAGATCTCCTGACTGCAAATAAATGTCTGAACGTTGTCTACGTTGTCCACCAATAGCTGAACGACCGATTTTCAGCATAGTTAAAGAAGGGAAAGCCCCTCTTTGTACCAGAGCACAGTTAAATCGTCCTGCTAATTCGGTTTCTGACACCCCAATTTTGGCAAAAGCAGCAGTGTCATAAATTGCAGATTCATTAATTAGAGCAGACTGAGTGAGCAACTCAACCTCATGTGAGGTCTTGAATTGTCGAGAAAAGCGAATCTGCTTCGATACTTCAACCCATAAAAGCTCCGGAAACTCCTGTTGTAGATATTGTAATGATTGTAATGTCATACCATCTTTGTCATAACCAACTCTCTTAATATCTATATCTTTTTTCAGCTCGATAATTAATGCTTTAGCTGCTTCTGCTGGAGAAGGATGTGATCGCTCAACCTGACTGAGTAACTGTAGTTTCACCTCTTCCTGTGTTAAATCCACACTTTCAATAGATTCTCTATAAAATGTTCCATATGTCTTTACATGATGAATTGGAGTATCCGCATCGAGAATCTGATCAATTTCTCCAATAGAATGTACAATATGTATTGTGTCAGGAGCATTACGATGTAGCATCACATAACATTGCCCATAATATGGATTTAATGTTTTTATTACAGGTGAAAATCCAGAAAAGTATTGAATGCTCTCTTTGCTTGTACCAATCAATAAGTCAATATCCATCCTAGAGAATAATTTATCTATTTGAGGTAAGTTATACGCCATAATAGTTCCTATGAAATGACTGTTGTTAATTTAATTGTCAATATTAATATGTTTGAAAAACTAAAAAATTTAATAATATTAAGTTTGTGTTCGCTGATATTAATTCTAACTAAAACTATATCTGGATAAGCTTTTTTTAATTTTATTTATATGCTGTTTGATGTTTTTTTTAGGATAATTTTTATAATGTGTTGCAGCAATTCTTACAGGGTCACCTGCATGATAAATTTCATATACCAACTGTCTTTGCCCAAAACCATCACCAGTTAAATCCCAAGCAAGATTTAAAAGAAAAGTTCGCTCCTCAGCACTCATAGTTGCGCTATGCAATGTTGTACGAATCGTCTCACCATTTTCATTATCGAAGTCACCATGGTGCGGTACTGCTAACATAGAACCTGCTGCTAGTGATTGGATAATATTTACCATACGGTGATACCATTTAGGGAAATGGTATCGAACTGCTTGAATTGCATGAATACTAGGATTTAAGATATCATTTTCTAATGTTGCATCCTGTTCAGATAGAAGAATTGCAGCTCTAACTAATTCAAGACTCGTTGTCATCTCACCTAATTGTTCTTGGACATTGAGGAAAGTATCCAAGCCCATTTTATCTGCAAGTTCAATTGCTACACCTGTTAACAGCTCGGCCTTAGCAAGTCCACGAACAATTCCTTGATGCCCATTGTGATTACGGATCCGTGTTTTATCATAAAAAGAATTCGACTTTTCAACATCGCGAAATACAAACACATCGCTCCAAGGAATAAACACTTCATCAAAAATCATATAGGCATCAGACTCATCAAATTGATTTGCCATTGGGTGATCCAACAAATTATAATTTTTATAGTTTAAAGGTTTACGACATATTAATTTTAGGCCCTGAGCCGTTACCGGCACGGCAAAAGCCAGTGCGAAGTCCTCATCACCAGGACGTAGTCCCGGCATATTGAAAATTAATAATTCATCAGCGATAGGTGCTAACGTGACGATCATTTTTGCCCCAGAAACTATAATGCCCTTTTCATCTGATGAAATAACTCGTACACCGCAATATGCATTTTCCTGAATCCCTAATTGTACTGCACGATCAATCTGGGGATTGACGGCTCCATGGCCAACGAAGAGATTTTCCTGACGGCATTTTTCATAATAACATTTAGCATTATATGAAAAATCAATAAACTCTCCCGCTCCTAAGAAGTCAGAATTAACAGCCATAGCTGCTAAAGCTGCATTAATAAAATCAGGTGTTCTTCCCAGCATTCCAAAAGATAAATCAGCAACGATCTTATAGCTATCACGTTTCTTCTTTAGATCATCAATGTTTTTAGGAGCTAGTGTACTTATGTGATATTGTTTCTCATCTTCCATATAAGTGAACAAGTCTGATTGTGACTCTTGGAGTTGATAAAAATTAACAATACTATCAATGGCCCCTTTAAACGAATCCTCTGTAGTTACATCTGTAACTAACTTTGAGTTAATATAAACACATCTTGGGGTTTTCAGTCTTTTTAAGTAATTTTCTCCTAACATAGAAATTCCTTTTTCAACTTTAAATTAGTTGTTTAAGTTATTGGTGTAATTGACTGAAAGCTAATAACACCAGAGTTGTGAGATGCAAATTTAAACAATGGATGCTTAATTGTTTAATAACAAATATAACATCTAATTATTAATTTGTATTATCTATTGTTTATGATTTAAATAAAAATTGGTCACAAGATAAAGCCGTGAAAATATATTACAATAATGCAACCGATTGCAAACAAGATATAAAAAAATAATAATTTAATTAGAAAATGAATTACAGTTATGTGATGCGTGTATGATAATACTGAAATTTTGTGGAACATAATATCTATTATGATACAAATTGCATTCTGTGTTTCAGATGTGACCACGTTAGTGATTTTAGTGTAAATAGAGTGTCGTCATTTCAGTTTAGGGGAAGTGGACATGATCAAGTGAGCTAGTTGCCGATCTTAAGCAGGTTTGTTGATAGTGGTTTTTCATTTAGATAAGAGGCAGCATGTAGCTGCCTCTTTTTATATTTTTTGCTATTAGTAAGTATGCATTCAGTACTGGTTATATCTGTACATTCCCTTAAGTCCATTAAAACCTTATGTTTAATAGTTAGCGGGATACAGAGAGTTAAAACCTTCCCGTACCCCAAGCCGTACCATAGGCGATTCTTACCATAACAAAAAATCCTTTAAGTCCTTATTTAATGCGCTCTAACATCACACCTGCTTCCATATGGTGGGTGTAGGGGAACTGGTCGAACAGCGCGAAGCGAGTAATGCGGTGCGTTTCACTCAGAACGGCCAGATTTTCCTTGAGGGTTTCCGGGTTACAAGAAATATAAAGAATTCGAGGATATTTCTGCACCATCTTACAAGTATCGATATCCATACCTGAGCGCGGTGGATCGACAAAAATCGTGTTGCATTGGTAGCTACTGAGATCAACGCCAGCATCTTTCAGGCGGCGGAACTCACGCTTTCCTTCCATAGCTTGAGTAAATTCTTCCGCGGACATCCGGATGATTTGTACATTATCGATATGGTTGGCAGCAATATTGTATTGCGCAGAGTCGACCGAAGGTTTCGCCAGTTCTGTTGCCAGCACACGGTTGAAATTTTGCGCCAGAGCGAGAGAGAAATTGCCATTCCCGCAGTAGAGTTCTAACAGATCGCCCTGACTGTCACGGGTGCAGTCAACCGCCCACGCCAACATTTTTTCCGCAATACGTCCGTTGGGCTGAGTGAAACTGTTTTCAACTTGCTGGTAGGTGTAGGTTTGACCATGGACGGACAGTTTTTCAACCACGTAATCGCGATCTAAGACCATCTTTATTTTTCGCGCCCGGCCAATTAAATTCAGGTTGAACCCTTGTTGACGTAATGTCTCTTTCAAGGTTTGTGCGGCTTGCTGCCACTGTTCGTCAATCTGACGATGGTAGAGTAGTGAGACAAGAATTTCGCCGCTGAGTGATGATAAAAAATCAACCTGAAACAGCTTATGGCGCAGGATATCGTTATCACGAATCTGTTCGAGCAAAGCTGGCATCAGTTGATTGATCAGTTGGCTTGCTGCCGGAAACTGATCGACCCGATATTTCTGGCGAGTTTCCTGATCGAACATGATGTAGTAGAGGTCATTCCCTTCATGCCAGACACGAAACTCCGCACGCATCCGATAGTGTTGTTCCGGTGATTCAAACACGGTCAGTTCTGGCATTTGAAATTCAGAGAACATCTCAGTAAGCCGAGTGACTTTCTCTTTTAGTTGATTCTGGTAGCGTTCGGGATTTACATCAAGAGTAGCCATCGTATTACCTTACAGAGCGAACAGTTAAAGAGCGCAGATTTTATTCGATTCCATCATGATGTCCAGTCTGTTCGCCGATCCGCAAGAATTTTTTTCATACATACCGTAAATATCATCTGGACAAGGGTTAGGTAGGCCAATACTATCGTGCCAGTTGGTACCCCCAGTGACAACGAGTATGCATTTGCTGGGGTGTTGAAAAGGGAATCTGGTGAAAATCCAGAACTGACGCGCAGCGGTAAATAGAAGACAAGATCTCAAAAGACACTGCACCAGATGTGTGGGAAGTCGAGATTTTGGCGGTTATCTCAGGGTAATCATATTCTTAAGTCCGAAGACCTGCCAGCAACTGGGAGAAGACAGGTATCCCAGTCAGATTAACGCGAATTCAGGATATAAAAATGAAAAAAACAGTTTTAGCGATAGCAGTGGTATCGCAGCTCCCTTGTGCTTTCTATTCTTATGCAGACAGTTCAAATGCTGACACGATGGTGGTGACAGCGAATCGGTTTGAGCAAAAAATAAAAGAAACTATTGAACCAGTAGAAGTTATTACTAAACAAGATATTAATGCTATTCAAGCAACATCGTTGGTAGATGTACTAAAACATCTACCTGGTGTCCAGATTGCAAATCAAGGAGGGCTTGGGCAAAGCGCTGAACTTTATTTACAAGGACGTTCATCTAGTAATACCTTGTTCCTTTTAAATGGTATTAGGATCGGTAGTGCCACCTCTGGATCAACAGATCTATCTGCAATTCCACTGAAAGGTATTGAGAGGATAGAGGTACTTCGAGGCCCTCGAGCTGCCGTTTATGGCTCCGATGCAGTCAGTGGTGTTGTTAATCTGATTACAACAGCATCGCCGAGCAACCGTTCAGGCGTATCAGCATCGGTAGGAAGTAATAAATACTTTGATACAAATGCTTATTTTTCTGTGGCGGATGATGTTAGTTGGTTAAACATGTCTGTAACTCATCAACAGAATGATGGTTTTGATGTAAAGACGAATAGTCCAAATATTCATGATTCAGATAATGATGGGGTTCTCTCACAATATATATTGGCTGATGTGGGGAGAAAACTATCAGACTCATTAACCCTAAAATTGAATGGGTATTACCAGCGTAAAAACTCAGATTATGATTATGGACAATCATCGAATGGAGCTGATCAGACAGATAGTGATTTATATAATGTCGGCTTGATTACAGAGTATAAAGTAGATCCTAGTTATCAAAGTCACTTGACGGTAGCAACGAATCAGGATTCGGCTGAATTCCATGGGCAAGGAGCAACACCAAATACGATTAGTACCAACCGAGACTCATTTTCATGGGATAATCGATATAAGTTAAATCAAGTGCTTGTCGTTACTGGTGGTTTCGACTGGTATCGTGATCGTGTTGACAATGGTTCGATTGAGTACCTCAGTGATAAACGAAGAAATACTGCTGGCTATCTTGGCGGATATTTATCTTTAGGAGACTTTTCTGCTGAAGGAAATATTAGACGGGATAAAAATAGTGCTTACGGTTATGTAACGACTAACCAAATTGCCTCGGCATATCGTTTATCGGATGATCTGCGTATTACGATGAGTTATGGGGAATCCTTTAAAGCGCCAACCTTTAATCAACTTTATTGGCCGACCCAATGTTTTGGATCCGGTGGTTGCTACTCCGGGAATCCATCTCTTGTTCCTGAAAAAACAAAGACGAGTGAATTAGCATTTGAAGGGACTTATTATGGGGCGGAGCTTCGTCTGGCAGCCTATCGAAGCCGCGTGAAAGATATGATCGATAGTCTCTCAAATGAAAATGTGGATAGAGTCGATATACAAGGGATGGAGTTTGTCTCAAAATTTGAAACAGGGAGTTTGTATCACACCGTCGTATACGATTTTCTGGATGCTAAAAATAGTTCAACAGATAAGCAGCTCAGACGTAGAGCAAGACATAGTGTCAAATGGGATACTGAATATCTATATGGAGCATGGCAAGTTAAGTTGAGTTATTTATTTCAAGGGAAAAGATACGAAGATACAAGAAACCAAAAAGTCCTAGGAGGATATGGTTTAGTTGATTTGGCAACTTCTTATATGTTCGATAATGGTGTTAAAGTCGGTGGTAGAGTTGCTAATTTACTTGATAGGGAATATCAGACCGCACTTGGTTACAATACGGCAGATAGAGAGTACTATCTAAATATCTCATATGATTTGTAATGCATCAGAGCCGCCGTTTGGCGGCTCTTCCATTGGTTCAATGCTATTGCTAAAAAGCATTGAAAGCGTATGATGCAGCTTATTTTCTCCTTTCTGACGTACCATATTTTTATCGTGTCTTCACAAGTTTCTAATATCCTAATCTTTGACTCCGGTGTCGGTGGCCTCTCGGTTTATCGGGAAATTATTCAGCGACTGCCTGATCATAACTACTTCTATCTGTTCGATAATGAAGGCTATCCATATGGAGAGCTACCACAACAGGAACTACTCCACCGGGTTGAAGCCTTAGTCACATCTATCGTTAAGAAAATGGCGATTGATATCGTTGTGATTGCTTGTAATACCGCGAGCACGATTGTTTTGCCTTCCTTACGAAAGCGCTTAGATATTCCTGTCGTTGGGGTTGTGCCTGCGATTAAGCCTGCGTGTAATTTGGCCCAGCAATGTGTCGGCCTTATTGCGACTCCCGCAACCATCAAGCGGCCTTATACGCATGAGCTGATTCGGGACTTCTCATCTGATAAAGATATCTGTCTGCTTGGCTCAACAGCGTTGGTCGATATGGCTGAGCGTAAATTACGTGGCGTTACAGTGAACATGTTTGAACTGGCAAGCATTCTTCAACCGATTCAGGGGAAAATCGATGTTGCGGTACTCGGCTGCACACATTTCCCGCTATTGAGAGATGAGATTCAGCAGGTATTAGGAAGCAAGGTCATTCTGGTGGATTCTGGCAAAGCGATTGCCCGAAGGGTGGAGAGCTTGATTTCTGAAACAATGTGTAGACATGCCCCAAAAACACCTCGGGTTTTTGCCAGCACTTCGCCATATGATAGCGAAGCACTGACACAAGTTTTATCCGATTGGGGATTTAATCAAATTGAGAACTATCCGATTCAGGATTTTTCGGATCATTCGCAACCCGAACTTTAAGAGTCCGATCCATATAACTAGACTCATTGAGTTCTGTAATTGCTTTTTGTGCGTCAGCCTCCGGCATGACCACAAAGCCAAATCCACGTCGCTTGCCAGTCCGTTTGTCTTTCATTAAACGCACAGCGAAGACTTCACCATAATCTGCAAATAGGCTTTTCACATTCGATTCATTGGCTTTGTAAGGGAGGTTGCCGACATATAATGTTGTTGTCGCCATCTGTGATTGCTGTTGAGAAGACGAATTTTGTGAAGTGAGAAGAAAAACAAGTGTTGCTCCTGCCAATCCGACCAGGAAAGCAACCACCGAGGGAATTGCGAGCTGAGAAAGTGCAATGACACCTAATACAGCAAACGTGGCAAGCCACAAAAAATATTTAGTTAAATTCATATTGGAATACTACTTATCAATTAATAAGAAAGATGAATACATAAATAAAATAGAACAGATAAATGAATCTTACGTTTATGTCCGGGGTTTTTCCAACCTATTGCTGTGATAATCTTCAAAGGTTGTAACATTATTTATAACGTTTCTGATTTCTTTTTGAGCAAACGGAAAAAAAAGTAAAAAAATCACTTGCTACAAGTTATTTGTTCCCTATAATGCCGCCTCACCGACAGAGAGTGTCTGAAAACGACAAACTCAAGGTGAAAGAAAATCCTTAAAATTGTTAGCAAATATCTGTTGACTTGATTTTCGAAAAGCGTAAGATACGCACCCCTAGCCAAGGCGACAAGCCAGACACTAGGTGCTCTTTAACAATATAGACCAATCAATCTGTGTGGGCACTCGTCGATAAATATCCAATAAGATTTTATCAATGAACCGAGTGACCAATATCAAGTTGGAAAGCAGTTTACTGTTATCTGACAAGAGCACAGTCAATTCAGCATTACGAAAGTAATGTGACTTTTTGCTTCTGCTTTTTTTAAAAAAGCGGAGACGAAAAGCAGTATTCATTGAGCCGACACTTCGGTGTCACAAAAACTTTAATTGAAGAGTTTGATCATGGCTCAGATTGAACGCTGGCGGCAGGCCTAACACATGCAAGTCGAGCGGTAACAGAAAGAAGCTTGCTTCTTTGCTGACGAGCGGCGGACGGGTGAGTAAAGCCTGGGAAATTGCCCTGATGTGGGGGATAACCATTGGAAACGATGGCTAATACCGCATAATGTCTACGGACCAAAGAGGGGGACCTTCGGGCCTCTCGCGTCGGGATATGCCCAGGTGGGATTAGCTAGTTGGTGAGGTAAAGGCTCACCAAGGCGACGATCTCTAGCTGGTCTGAGAGGATGATCAGCCACACTGGAACTGAGACACGGTCCAGACTCCTACGGGAGGCAGCAGTGGGGAATATTGCACAATGGGCGCAAGCCTGATGCAGCCATGCCGCGTGTATGAAGAAGGCCTTCGGGTTGTAAAGTACTTTCAGCAGTGAGGAAGGATATAGCTTTAATAGAGTTATATTTTGACGTTAGCTGCAGAAGAAGCACCGGCTAACTCCGTGCCAGCAGCCGCGGTAATACGGAGGGTGCGAGCGTTAATCGGAATTACTGGGCGTAAAGCGCATGCAGGTGGTTTTTTAAGTCAGATGTGAAAGCCCGGGGCTTAACCCCGGAGTTGCATTTGAAACTGGGAGGCTAGAGTACTGTAGAGGGGGGTAGAATTTCAGGTGTAGCGGTGAAATGCGTAGAGATCTGAAGGAATACCGGTGGCGAAGGCGGCCCCCTGGACAGATACTGACACTCAGATGCGAAAGCGTGGGGAGCAAACAGGATTAGATACCCTGGTAGTCCACGCCGTAAACGATGTCTACTTGGAGGTTGTGGCCTTGAGCCGTGGCTTTCGGAGCTAACGCGTTAAGTAGACCGCCTGGGGAGTACGGTCGCAAGATTAAAACTCAAATGAATTGACGGGGGCCCGCACAAGCGGTGGAGCATGTGGTTTAATTCGATGCAACGCGAAGAACCTTACCTACTCTTGACATCCTCAGAAGAGACTGGAGACAGTCTTGTGCCTTCGGGAACTGAGAGACAGGTGCTGCATGGCTGTCGTCAGCTCGTGTTGTGAAATGTTGGGTTAAGTCCCGCAACGAGCGCAACCCTTATCCTTGATTGCCAGCACTTCGGGTGGGAACTTCAGGGAGACTGCCGGTGATAAACCGGAGGAAGGTGGGGACGACGTCAAGTCATCATGGCCCTTACGAGTAGGGCTACACACGTGCTACAATGGCGTATACAGAGGGTTGCCAACTTGCGAAAGTGAGCGAATCCCAAAAAGTACGTCGTAGTCCGGATTGGAGTCTGCAACTCGACTCCATGAAGTCGGAATCGCTAGTAATCGTGGATCAGAATGCCACGGTGAATACGTTCCCGGGCCTTGTACACACCGCCCGTCACACCATGGGAGTGGGCTGCAAAAGAAGCAGGTAGTTTAACCTTCGGGAGGACGCTTGCCACTTTGTGGTTCATGACTGGGGTGAAGTCGTAACAAGGTAGCGCTAGGGGAACCTGGCGCTGGATCACCTCCTTACGAAGAGATATTTTGGATGAGTGTCCACACAGATTGATTTGGTTTATAAGCAAAGAGAGTTTGGGTCTGTAGCTCAGGTGGTTAGAGCGTTCGCCTGATAAGCGAGAGGTCGGTGGTTCAAGTCCACTCAGACCCACCAAAATCTTCGAATAGCGGCGTTAGTTTCCTCGTCGTGTATAAACGATACACGTCCTCGAAAACTGCCTTGCTCTTCAATGATTTATCTCTAAAGATGGGGCTATAGCTCAGCTGGGAGAGCGCCTGCCTTGCACGCAGGAGGTCTGCGGTTCGATCCCGCATAGCTCCACCATCTTTAAGGGTTTTTAGACAGAATCTTTAAAAATGGTTTTGTAATATACAAAATCTTTGCTCTTTAACAATTTGGAAAGCTGACAAAATAATGTGTGTTTCTTTGGAAACAGACGATTATTTGTAAAAGTTCTCAATACTTTCTCGAAAGAGAAAGACCAACACAATCAAGTGTTCTTGGAATGACACAATTTAGTGTCTATTCAATTGAGTCCGGCAAAACCAGTCTCTCGCTCATGTAAAATAATGAGAGACACCTAGGTTACTGATATGCAGCTCGAAACTTCTTCGGGTTGTATGGTTAAGTGACTAAGCGTACACGGTGGATGCCTTGGCAGTCAGAGGCGATGAAGGACGTACTAACTTGCGATAAGCGTAGATGAGGCAGTAAGAGCCACTTGAATCTACGATTTCCGAATGGGGAAACCCACATGCAGCAGCATGTATCATCAGGTGAATACATAGCCTGATGAGGCGAACCGGGAGAACTGAAACATCTAAGTACCCCGAGGAAAAGAAATCAACCGAGATTCCGACAGTAGCGGCGAGCGAAATCGGAGTAGCCCTTAAGCTTTTACAGCGTTAGGTGAAGTGTCTGGAAAGGCACGCGATAGAGGGTGATAGCCCCGTAACCGAAGGCGTTGTTGAAGTGAAAACGAGTAAGGCGGGACACGTGATATCCTGTCTGAAGATGGGGGGACCATCCTCCAAGGCTAAATACTCCTGACTGACCGATAGTGAACCAGTACCGTGAGGGAAAGGCGAAAAGAACCCCTGTGAGGGGAGTGAAATAGAACCTGAAACCGTGTACGTACAAGCAGTAGGAGCACCTTCGTGGTGTGACTGCGTACCTTTTGTATAATGGGTCAGCGACTTATATTCAGTGGCAAGGTTAACCGATTAGGGGAGCCGTAGCGAAAGCGAGTGTTAACTGCGCGTTTAGTCTCTGGATATAGACCCGAAACCGAGTGATCTAGCCATGGGCAGGTTGAAGGTTGAGTAACATCAACTGGAGGACCGAACCGACTAATGTTGAAAAATTAGCGGATGACTTGTGGCTAGGGGTGAAAGGCCAATCAAACTCGGAGATAGCTGGTTCTCCCCGAAAGCTATTTAGGTAGCGCCTCGGACGAATACTACTGGGGGTAGAGCACTGTTAAGGCTAGGGGGTCATCCCGACTTACCAACCCTTTGCAAACTCCGAATACCAGTAAGTACTATCCGGGAGACACACGGCGGGTGCTAACGTCCGTCGTGGAGAGGGAAACAACCCAGACCGCCAGCTAAGGTCCCAAATTACAGCTAAGTGGGAAACGATGTGGGAAGGCTCAGACAGCTAGGATGTTGGCTTAGAAGCAGCCATCATTTAAAGAAAGCGTAATAGCTCACTAGTCGAGTCGGCCTGCGCGGAAGATGTAACGGGGCTAAGCTGTAAACCGAAGCTGCGGCAATGCGATTTATCGCATTGGGTAGGGGAGCGTTCTGTAAGCCGTTGAAGGTGTGTTGTAAAGCATGCTGGAGGTATCAGAAGTGCGAATGCTGACATGAGTAACGACAAGGGGGGTGAAAAACCTCCCCGCCGGAAGACCAAGGGTTCCTGTCCAACGTTAATCGGGGCAGGGTAAGTCGACCCCTAAGGCGAGGCTGAAAAGCGTAGTCGATGGGAAACGGGTTAATATTCCCGTACTTGTTGTGAATGCGATGGGGGGACGGAGAAGGCTAGGTGGGCCTGGCGACGGTCGTCCAGGTTCAAGTGCGTAGGCTGTAGAGTTAGGCAAATCCGGCTCTACAATAGGCTGAGACACGATGTCGAGCATCTACGGATGTGAAGTCATTGATGCCATGCTTCCGGGAAAAGCCTCTAAGCTTCAGTTCACAAGAAATCGTACCCCAAACCGACACAGGTGGTCGGGTAGAGAATACCAAGGCGCTTGAGAGAACTCGGGTGAAGGAACTAGGCAAAATGGTACCGTAACTTCGGGAGAAGGTACGCTCTTGACGGTGAAGTCCCTTGCGGATGGAGCTGATGAGAGTCGCAGATACCAGGTGGCTGCAACTGTTTATTAAAAACACAGCACTGTGCAAAATCGTAAGATGACGTATACGGTGTGACGCCTGCCCGGTGCCGGAAGGTTAATTGATGGGGTTAGACTACGGTCGAAGCTCTTGATCGAAGCCCCGGTAAACGGCGGCCGTAACTATAACGGTCCTAAGGTAGCGAAATTCCTTGTCGGGTAAGTTCCGACCTGCACGAATGGCGTAATGATGGCCACGCTGTCTCCACCCGAGACTCAGTGAAATTGAAATCGCTGTGAAGATGCAGTGTACCCGCGGCTAGACGGAAAGACCCCGTGAACCTTTACTACAGCTTGGCACTGAACATTGAGCCTACATGTGTAGGATAGGTGGGAGGCTTTGAAGCAGTCACGCTAGTGATTGTGGAGCCGACCTTGAAATACCACCCTTGTATGTTTGATGTTCTAACTTGGCCCCATTATCTGGGGTGAGGACAGTGCCTGGTGGGTAGTTTGACTGGGGCGGTCTCCTCCCAAAGAGTAACGGAGGAGCACGAAGGTGGGCTAATCACGGTTGGACATCGTGAGGTTAGTGCAATGGCATAAGCCCGCTTAACTGCGAGAGTGACGGCTCGAGCAGGTGCGAAAGCAGGTCATAGTGATCCGGTGGTTCTGAATGGAAGGGCCATCGCTCAACGGATAAAAGGTACTCCGGGGATAACAGGCTGATACCGCCCAAGAGTTCATATCGACGGCGGTGTTTGGCACCTCGATGTCGGCTCATCACATCCTGGGGCTGAAGTCGGTCCCAAGGGTATGGCTGTTCGCCATTTAAAGTGGTACGCGAGCTGGGTTTAGAACGTCGTGAGACAGTTCGGTCCCTATCTGCCGTGGGCGTTGGAGAATTGAAAGGGGCTGCTCCTAGTACGAGAGGACCGGAGTGGACGAACCTCTGGTGTTCGGGTTGTGATGCCAATCGCATTGCCCGGTAGCTAAGTTCGGAATCGATAACCGCTGAAAGCATCTAAGCGGGAAGCGAGCCTTGAGATGAGTTCTCCCTGGCGCTTAAAGCGTCCTGAAGGGTTGTTCGAGACTAGAACGTTGATAGGCAGGGTGTGTAAGCGCTGTGAGGCGTTGAGCTAACCTGTACTAATTGCCCGTGAGACTTAACCATACAACACCGAAGGGGTTTTAGGGCTCAGTAAGAGACTTGATTGTGTAGAGAGAGAATCAGCTTTTCGAATTGAAAGAATTTGCTTGGCGACGATAGCGTTTTGGACCCACCTGATCCCATGCCGAACTCAGTCGTGAAACGAAACAGCGCCGATGGTAGTGTGGGGTCTCCCCATGTGAGAGTAGGACATCGCCAGGCTTTAATTTTGTTACTTGCTTCAACAGAAGCAAGTCACCATAAAGCTTTTCAGAAGATGAAAGTTTTATGTTGACTTTCAAAGTAGGTGGCGTATTATACGCGTCCTGCCTAAGTGCTAACGCACTGAAAGCAAAGCTCTTTAACAATATAGACCAATCAATCTGTGTGGGCACTCGTCGATAAATATCCAATAAGATTTTATCAATGAACCGAGTGACCAATATCAAGTTGGAAAGCAGTTTACTGTTATCTGACAAGAGCACAGTCAATTCAACATTACATATGTAATGTGACTTTTTGCTTCTGCTTTTTTTTAAAAAAGCGGAGACGAAAAGCAGTATTCATTGAGCCGACACTTCGGTGTCACAAAAACTTTAATTGAAGAGTTTGATCATGGCTCAGATTGAACGCTGGCGGCAGGCCTAACACATGCAAGTCGAGCGGTAACAGAAAGAAGCTTGCTTCTTTGCTGACGAGCGGCGGACGGGTGAGTAAAGCCTGGGAAATTGCCCTGATGTGGGGGATAACCATTGGAAACGATGGCTAATACCGCATAATGTCTACGGACCAAAGAGGGGGACCTTCGGGCCTCTCGCGTCGGGATATGCCCAGGTGGGATTAGCTAGTTGGTGAGGTAAAGGCTCACCAAGGCGACGATCTCTAGCTGGTCTGAGAGGATGATCAGCCACACTGGAACTGAGACACGGTCCAGACTCCTACGGGAGGCAGCAGTGGGGAATATTGCACAATGGGCGCAAGCCTGATGCAGCCATGCCGCGTGTATGAAGAAGGCCTTCGGGTTGTAAAGTACTTTCAGCAGTGAGGAAGGATATAGCTTTAATAGAGTTATATTTTGACGTTAGCTGCAGAAGAAGCACCGGCTAACTCCGTGCCAGCAGCCGCGGTAATACGGAGGGTGCGAGCGTTAATCGGAATTACTGGGCGTAAAGCGCATGCAGGTGGTTTTTTAAGTCAGATGTGAAAGCCCGGGGCTTAACCCCGGAGTTGCATTTGAAACTGGGAGGCTAGAGTACTGTAGAGGGGGGTAGAATTTCAGGTGTAGCGGTGAAATGCGTAGAGATCTGAAGGAATACCGGTGGCGAAGGCGGCCCCCTGGACAGATACTGACACTCAGATGCGAAAGCGTGGGGAGCAAACAGGATTAGATACCCTGGTAGTCCACGCCGTAAACGATGTCTACTTGGAGGTTGTGGCCTTGAGCCGTGGCTTTCGGAGCTAACGCGTTAAGTAGACCGCCTGGGGAGTACGGTCGCAAGATTAAAACTCAAATGAATTGACGGGGGCCCGCACAAGCGGTGGAGCATGTGGTTTAATTCGATGCAACGCGAAGAACCTTACCTACTCTTGACATCCTCAGAAGAGACTGGAGACAGTCTTGTGCCTTCGGGAACTGAGAGACAGGTGCTGCATGGCTGTCGTCAGCTCGTGTTGTGAAATGTTGGGTTAAGTCCCGCAACGAGCGCAACCCTTATCCTTGATTGCCAGCACTTCGGGTGGGAACTTCAGGGAGACTGCCGGTGATAAACCGGAGGAAGGTGGGGACGACGTCAAGTCATCATGGCCCTTACGAGTAGGGCTACACACGTGCTACAATGGCGTATACAGAGGGTTGCCAACTTGCGAAAGTGAGCGAATCCCAAAAAGTACGTCGTAGTCCGGATTGGAGTCTGCAACTCGACTCCATGAAGTCGGAATCGCTAGTAATCGTGGATCAGAATGCCACGGTGAATACGTTCCCGGGCCTTGTACACACCGCCCGTCACACCATGGGAGTGGGCTGCAAAAGAAGCAGGTAGTTTAACCTTCGGGAGGACGCTTGCCACTTTGTGGTTCATGACTGGGGTGAAGTCGTAACAAGGTAGCGCTAGGGGAACCTGGCGCTGGATCACCTCCTTACGAAGAGATATTTTAGATGAGTGTCCACACAGATTGATTTGGTTTATAAGCAAAGAGAGTTATGGGGCTATAGCTCAGCTGGGAGAGCGCTTGCATGGCATGCAAGAGGTCTGCGGTTCGATCCCGCATAGCTCCACCATCTTTAAGGGTTTTTAGACAGAATCTTTAAAAATGGTTTTGTAATATACAAAATCTTTGCTCTTTAACAATTTGGAAAGCTGACAAAATAATGTGTGTTTCTTTGGAAACAGACGATTATTTGTAAAAGTTCTCAATCCTTTCTCGAAAGAGAAAGACCAACACAATCAAGTGTTCTTGGAATGACACAATTTAGTGTCTATTCAATTGAGTCCGGCAAAACCAGTCTCTCGCTCATGTAAAATAATGAGAGACACCTAGGTTACTGATAATGCAGCTCGAAACTTCTTCGGGTTGTATGGTTAAGTGACTAAGCGTACACGGTGGATGCCTTGGCAGTCAGAGGCGATGAAGGACGTACTAACTTGCGATAAGCGTAGATGAGGCAGTAAGAGCCACTTGAATCTACGATTTCCGAATGGGGAAACCCACATGCAGCAGCATGTATCATCAGGTGAATACATAGCCTGATGAGGCGAACCGGGAGAACTGAAACATCTAAGTACCCCGAGGAAAAGAAATCAACCGAGATTCCGACAGTAGCGGCGAGCGAAATCGGAGTAGCCCTTAAGCTTTTACAGCGTTAGGTGAAGTGTCTGGAAAGGCACGCGATAGAGGGTGATAGCCCCGTAACCGAAGGCGTTGTTGAAGTGAAAACGAGTAAGGCGGGACACGTGATATCCTGTCTGAAGATGGGGGGACCATCCTCCAAGGCTAAATACTCCTGACTGACCGATAGTGAACCAGTACCGTGAGGGAAAGGCGAAAAGAACCCCTGTGAGGGGAGTGAAATAGAACCTGAAACCGTGTACGTACAAGCAGTAGGAGCACCTTCGTGGTGTGACTGCGTACCTTTTGTATAATGGGTCAGCGACTTATATTCAGTGGCAAGGTTAACCGATTAGGGGAGCCGTAGCGAAAGCGAGTGTTAACTGCGCGTTTAGTCTCTGGATATAGACCCGAAACCGAGTGATCTAGCCATGGGCAGGTTGAAGGTTGAGTAACATCAACTGGAGGACCGAACCGACTAATGTTGAAAAATTAGCGGATGACTTGTGGCTAGGGGTGAAAGGCCAATCAAACTCGGAGATAGCTGGTTCTCCCCGAAAGCTATTTAGGTAGCGCCTCGGACGAATACTACTGGGGGTAGAGCACTGTTAAGGCTAGGGGGTCATCCCGACTTACCAACCCTTTGCAAACTCCGAATACCAGTAAGTACTATCCGGGAGACACACGGCGGGTGCTAACGTCCGTCGTGGAGAGGGAAACAACCCAGACCGCCAGCTAAGGTCCCAAATTACAGCTAAGTGGGAAACGATGTGGGAAGGCTCAGACAGCTAGGATGTTGGCTTAGAAGCAGCCATCATTTAAAGAAAGCGTAATAGCTCACTAGTCGAGTCGGCCTGCGCGGAAGATGTAACGGGGCTAAGCTGTAAACCGAAGCTGCGGCAATGCGATTTATCGCATTGGGTAGGGGAGCGTTCTGTAAGCCGTTGAAGGTGTGTTGTAAAGCATGCTGGAGGTATCAGAAGTGCGAATGCTGACATGAGTAACGACAAGGGGGGTGAAAAACCTCCCCGCCGGAAGACCAAGGGTTCCTGTCCAACGTTAATCGGGGCAGGGTAAGTCGACCCCTAAGGCGAGGCTGAAAAGCGTAGTCGATGGGAAACGGGTTAATATTCCCGTACTTGTTGTGAATGCGATGGGGGGACGGAGAAGGCTAGGTGGGCCTGGCGACGGTCGTCCAGGTTCAAGTGCGTAGGCTGTAGAGTTAGGCAAATCCGGCTCTACAATAGGCTGAGACACGATGTCGAGCATCTACGGATGTGAAGTCATTGATGCCATGCTTCCGGGAAAAGCCTCTAAGCTTCAGTTCACAAGAAATCGTACCCCAAACCGACACAGGTGGTCGGGTAGAGAATACCAAGGCGCTTGAGAGAACTCGGGTGAAGGAACTAGGCAAAATGGTACCGTAACTTCGGGAGAAGGTACGCTCTTGACGGTGAAGTCCCTTGCGGATGGAGCTGATGAGAGTCGCAGATACCAGGTGGCTGCAACTGTTTATTAAAAACACAGCACTGTGCAAAATCGTAAGATGACGTATACGGTGTGACGCCTGCCCGGTGCCGGAAGGTTAATTGATGGGGTTAGACTACGGTCGAAGCTCTTGATCGAAGCCCCGGTAAACGGCGGCCGTAACTATAACGGTCCTAAGGTAGCGAAATTCCTTGTCGGGTAAGTTCCGACCTGCACGAATGGCGTAATGATGGCCACGCTGTCTCCACCCGAGACTCAGTGAAATTGAAATCGCTGTGAAGATGCAGTGTACCCGCGGCTAGACGGAAAGACCCCGTGAACCTTTACTACAGCTTGGCACTGAACATTGAGCCTACATGTGTAGGATAGGTGGGAGGCTTTGAAGCAGTCACGCTAGTGATTGTGGAGCCGACCTTGAAATACCACCCTTGTATGTTTGATGTTCTAACTTGGCCCCATTATCTGGGGTGAGGACAGTGCCTGGTGGGTAGTTTGACTGGGGCGGTCTCCTCCCAAAGAGTAACGGAGGAGCACGAAGGTGGGCTAATCACGGTTGGACATCGTGAGGTTAGTGCAATGGCATAAGCCCGCTTAACTGCGAGAGTGACGGCTCGAGCAGGTGCGAAAGCAGGTCATAGTGATCCGGTGGTTCTGAATGGAAGGGCCATCGCTCAACGGATAAAAGGTACTCCGGGGATAACAGGCTGATACCGCCCAAGAGTTCATATCGACGGCGGTGTTTGGCACCTCGATGTCGGCTCATCACATCCTGGGGCTGAAGTCGGTCCCAAGGGTATGGCTGTTCGCCATTTAAAGTGGTACGCGAGCTGGGTTTAGAACGTCGTGAGACAGTTCGGTCCCTATCTGCCGTGGGCGTTGGAGAATTGAAAGGGGCTGCTCCTAGTACGAGAGGACCGGAGTGGACGAACCTCTGGTGTTCGGGTTGTGATGCCAATCGCATTGCCCGGTAGCTAAGTTCGGAATCGATAACCGCTGAAAGCATCTAAGCGGGAAGCGAGCCTTGAGATGAGTTCTCCCTGGCGCTTAAAGCGTCCTGAAGGGTTGTTCGAGACTAGAACGTTGATAGGCAGGGTGTGTAAGCGCTGTGAGGCGTTGAGCTAACCTGTACTAATTGCCCGTGAGACTTAACCATACAACACCGAAGGGGTTTTAGGGCTCATTAAGAGACTTGATTGTGTAGAGAGAGAATCAGCTTTTCGAATTGAAAGAATTTGCTTGGCGACGATAGCATTTTGGACCCACCTGACTCCATGCCGAACTCAGTCGTGAAACGAAACAGCGCCGATGGTAGTGTGGGGTCTCCCCATGTGAGAGTAGGACATCGCCAGGCTTTAATTTAGCACCAAGCTAACCAATGCGGAGCGGTAGTTCAGTTGGTTAGAATACCGGCCTGTCACGCCGGGGGTCGCGGGTTCGAGTCCCGTCCGCTCCGCCACTTATTTTGAAACCCTGATAGCGATGTCAGGGTTTTTTGTGTCTGGCGGATAGAGTCCCATTCTTATACCAATCGCACTAATTTTATGATCTAATGTCAACTTCAATAGGAGCTGATATGATGACCTCTGACTTCCCAAAACTTATTCGTGAAACATCTGATGCTAGGATGCGTACGAGACTTCTTGCTATATCTCATTTCGTGGATGGAAAAAGCCGCACTCAGATCGCCAAATATTTAAAAGTCAGTCGTACCAGTGTCAATAACTGGGTGGTGACTTATTTGAAGAACGGTGTTGAAGGCTTAGTAGAAAAGCAGCATACAGGCCGTCCTCCACGACTGACTGAAGACCAGCTATCTCAGTTAAAGCTGTACATAACTTCCAATGCGATTAAGCCTGAAGGTGGAAGACTACAGGGAACAGATATTATTGAATTCATACATGAGGAATTTGGCCTATCGTACAGCTTATCAGGTATCTATAAAATATTGAGAAAGCTTGATTTAGTTTGGATAACAACGCGTTCAAAGCACCCAAAGCAATCTGTAGAAGCGCAAGAAGCTTTTAAAAAAATTCCAAATCGAAACGATCCTTAAGATCCCAGGACATGTGGCTTTAAAAGATGTTCAAATCTGGTTTCAAGATGAAGCCAGATTTGGCCAGCGCAACACAACCACCCGAATATGGGCAGAAAAAGGGACTCGCCCCAGAGCGGTACAACAACAGCAATTTGAGTATGCGTACCTCTTTGGAGCGGTGTGCGTTAATACCGGAGAAACTGAAGCTATTGTTGTGCCGATGAGCAACATGGAAGCAATGAAAGAGCAACTCAGGCTCATTTCTCAATCAACACCCACGGACAAACATGCTGTCGTCATCATGGATCAAGCCAGTTGGCATCAAAGTTATCTTGCCGATTCATTCAAGAACGTGACTATCATTCATATACCGTCCTATTCACCGGAACTGAATCCAATAGAGCAGGTATGGAGTTGGTTACGTCAGAACGAAATAGCCAATAGGTGTTTTGAATGTTATGACGATATTGTCGACAAGCTGTGTAGTGCTTGGAATCGTTTTTGTGCAGACAAAAGCAGAGTCATTTCACTCTGCTTTAGAGATTGGACCATGTTGACCAATTAATTAGTGCGATTGGTATTACGTTTCATCGACAGTCCGAGTTGCGCGGTCGTTCAGTGGGTTAGCCTTTCTTTTTAAAAACAGCGGCCTGTCACGCTGCCGTGAGGCAATCGCGGGTTCGAGTCCCGTCCGCTTATCCGTGAAGAGAAAGCTACTTCACCAACTCCCTTTTGTCCGTTATAGCCTTGTTTACAACTTACAACATAAGCGAATCAGTACTTTCGTTTAAGCATATAGTGATGTCCTAAACCGCTTTTTGCAATATATGACTCATCGTTGAGTTGTGGTAAACAGTGGCTATATTGCTATTGGATAGAGAAATAGCAATATAGCCACTGAAGCAGACTTTTTATTTTCAACAAGAATAGGTGAGGTTTAGTAGAGTTCCTTTAATTTTCGAGTCAATGTATTTCGCCCCCACCCTAACACTTTTGCTGCATCTTGTTTATGTCCATTGGTATGGTTTAATGCCGCTTCTAAAAGGATTCGCTCAAATTCAGGTAAAGCATAGGATAAGAGATCCGTTTCACCGGCAGACAGTGCCGTTCTTGCCCACGCGTCTAATTGTTTCTGCCAGCTGGAATCATTATCGAATTCAACATTTTTCTTTTCTGATAACAGTTCTGAGGGTAAGTCATTAGGAAGGACTTCTGTACCACTTGCCATGACCGTTAGCCAACGACACATGTTTTCTAACTGCCGTACATTACCCGGCCAATCAAGACGATTGAGAATCTCCAATGATTTTGGATGCAGTGTTTTCATTTCAACACCGAGCTCCTTGGCCGCAAGTGCTAAGAAATGTTTAGCCAGCTTTTCGATGTCCTGACGACGCTCTCTGAGTGCAGGAATTTGAATTCTGATGACGTTTAAGCGGTGAAACAGATCTTCTCGGAACTTACCTTGATGGACAAGTTTCTCAAGGTTCTGATGCGTTGCAGCAACGATTCGAACATCTACTTTGATTGCTGAATGCCCACCAACACGATAAAACTGCCCATCAGCCAGCACGCGCAGCAATCGAGTTTGAATATCGAGCGGCATGTCACCTATCTCATCTAGAAATAGCGTTCCGCCATTCGCTTGTTCAAATCGACCTTGTCTGACATTGTTTGCACCGGTAAATGCTCCCTTTTCATGCCCGAATAACTCTGACTCAATCAAGTCTTTCGGAATGGCAGCCATATTTAAGGCAATAAACGGCTTTTGCACGCGTGGACTATGCCGATGTAAAGCATGGGCGACCAGCTCTTTCCCTGTTCCTGATTCACCATTGATTAATACGGAAATTGAAGAACGTGAAAGACGTCCAATGGCCCTGAAGACTTCTTGCATAGCCGGTGCCTCTCCAAGAATCTCTGGGGTATTATCTGTATGTATCAGATGACCCGACTGATCTTTTCGCTGCTCTTGACCATGAGCAATGGCGCGTTCAACTAGTGTGAGTGTTTCATCAACATCAAAAGGCTTGGGGAGGTATTCAAAGGCGCCTTTTTGATAGGCGTTTACTGCGGCATCTAGATCAGAATGAGCCGTCATAATGATTACAGGGAGCTCTGGTGAACGAGAGTGGACTTGATGTAATAGCTCGATACCATCAATACCAGGCATGCGTATGTCGGATACTAATACGTCAGGAGATTCTCTTTCCAGAGCCATCAGAACACTCTCTGCATCGGAGAAAGTTTCACATTTAATGTTGGCTGAAGACAGGGTTTTTTCCATCACCCATCGAATAGAGCTATCGTCATCGACAACCCATACGTATCCTTTACTCATAATCAGTATTCCTTAAACAGCATCTGTCACTAACGTTCGCTAAGCGTTAAAATTTTTGTTCCGTTAATGGTTCGTTCATTGGTTCTATCATTGAACGGATCATCATTAATTTATCGGTAGATAGATGGTAAAAATGGTCCGTCCCGGCCAGCTTTCAACCTCGATCTTGCCATTATGTTGATCAATTAAATTTTGAGAAATCGATAATCCCAGCCCGCTACCCCCTTCTCTTCCGCTGACCATTGGATAGAAAAGCGTATCTTGCAACTCGTTTGGAATCCCCGGTCCGTTATCGATAATTTCAATTCGGGCCGCAAGTTTGTGTCGTTGTCCATGTATATTCGCTTGATGCACTGTTCTGGTGCGAAGCGTAATTTTTCCATGTTGTTGTGATGACAAAATTTGTGCAGCATTACTGACAATATTCAGTAGTGCCTGCTCAATTTGATCCATATCCATTATGATATTGGGCAAACTTGGGTCATAATCGCGTTCAATCACAAGATGAGAACGGGCATCGAGTTCGATCAATTGACGGACTTTCTCTAGAATTAAGTGCAAATTTTCAGACTGTTTTTTCCCTGGTTTTTGAGGCCCAAGGAGCCGATCAACCAAAGATCGAAGTCGGTCAGCCTGTTCAATAATAATTTGTGTGTATTCTGTCAGACTCTGATTTGGGAGCATCCTTTCTAATAATTGCGCAGCCCCTCGTAATCCCCCCAGTGGATTCTTAATCTCATGGGCCAATCCTCGTACGAGTAACTTTGCGGCCTGTTGTTGGGCATGTTGGTTTAATTCCTGACTCAAACGACGTTGTTGACCGATTTTCCTCATCTCAACTAACAACATTAATTTTTTTTGCCAAGTTAACGGGCTAACCGTGACCTCTAGCATCAGGGGTTTACCATCGACTACAAATGTTACGTCACTGTCGGTAATACTTTGGCCGCTCTGCAATGGTTGTGAGAGGAGCGCGAGATCAAGAGATGCATGTTGAATTAGGTTGGATAAGGGTTGATTAATAATCCGCTTGGCACTTTGTGAGAATAGCTGCTCTGCTGAAGGATTCGCATAGCGGACACATAAAGACTCATCCAGTATCAGTGTGGATGTCACAATATTGTTCAATATTGTTGTACTAAGTTCACTACTCATGAGTGGTCACCATGTTCCAAAATGACGCATTGCACACAAATGGTGCGTTAATAGAATGAGTATGGCTAACTAAGGGATAAATACAAGTCTCTCTTCTTTGAAATCAGTCAGTTCAACAGCACTTTGGTCCAATTTCACGACAACTGTAGCCATGGTTTATTACATTAGATATGAATGCAATTATCTTGCCTGATATGCTCTTTGTTTGTGAGGTTTGCGAAAAGATTTATGATGATATTTCAATAAGTAATCTTCACTTGGTGTAAAAAAGCCCGCCAGAGGCGGGCCTAATAATATAGATATGAATTGTGAACTTATACAGAGTAGTACATGTCGAATTCAAGTGGGTGAGTTGTCATATTGATACGAGTTACATCATCTGATTTCAGAGTAATGTAAGAATCGATGAAATCATCAGAGAACACACCACCCGCAGTCAAGAATTCACGATCCGCATCCAAAGCTTCCAATGCTTGTTGGAAAGACTCTGCAACAGTTGGGATTTGTGCGGCTTCTTCTGCAGGCAGATCATACAGGTCTTTATCTGCTGAATCTCCAGGGTGAATCTTGTTCTTAATTCCGTCTAGACCAGCCATCAGCATCGCAGCAAAAGCCAGATATGGGTTCGCTGTTGGGTCTGGGAATCGAACTTCGATACGACGTCCCTTAGGGCTTGGCACAACAGGAATACGGATCGATGCACTGCGGTTACGAGCAGAGTAAGCAAGCATAACTGGCGCTTCGAATCCTGGAACCAAACGTTTGTATGAGTTTGTTGAAGCATTCGCGAATGCGTTGATTGCACGAGCATGTTTGATGATACCACCGATGTAGAACAAGGCTGTTTCAGACAAACCGCCGTACTTATCACCAGCAAATAGGTTAACACCATCTTTTGCCAGAGATTGGTGACAGTGCATACCAGAACCGTTGTCGCCGACAAGCGGTTTCGGCATGAAAGTCGCAGTCTTACCAAATGCATGAGCAACGTTATGAACAACATACTTATAGATTTGGATCTCATCTGCTTTCTGTGTCATGGTGTTGAAACGACAAGCGATTTCGTTCTGACCGGCGGTTGCGACTTCGTGGTGGTGTGCTTCAACAACCAGTCCCATCTCTTCCATGATCAGACACATAGCACTACGGATATCCTGAGATGAGTCAACTGGAGCAACAGGGAAGTAACCCCCTTTAATACCCGGACGGTGACCTTTGTTTCCACCTTCGATTTCTGAACCCGTGTTCCATGCAGCTTCTATGTCATCGATTTTGTAGAAAGAACCGGACATGCTAGTTGAGTATTTTACATCGTCAAACAGGAAGAATTCTGGTTCAGGACCGAATAGCACGGTGTCCGCAATACCTGTAGAGCGCATGTATTCTTCAGCGCGTTGTGCAATCGAACGTGGGTCACGGTCGTAGCCTTGCATGGTTGCCGGCTCTAAAATGTCACAACGGATATTTAATGTGGAGTCTTCTGTAAATGGGTCTAAAACAGCAGTTGAGGCATCTGGCATCAGGACCATGTCAGATTCGTTAATTCCTTTCCAGCCGGCAATAGATGAACCATCAAACATTTTACCTTCTTCGAAGAAGTCAGCATCGATTTGGTGAGCAGGAATAGAAACGTGTTGCTCTTTACCCTTTGTATCTGTAAAGCGTAAATCAACAAACTTAACTTCGTTTTCTTGGATCAGCGATAGAACATTTTCTACTGACATCTTGGACAACCTCCAGTGTTAAAAAATCGGTAAAAGCTCGACTTGGTTTAAGCATCAATTAACTTTGTGTTTATCACGTTAACTAAAGCTAAAACTTTACTAGCCAAAATCGTGCCATGATTAAAAATCCTTTTAATTCAATGCATTAATAAGATAATGAGCTTTCAGTTATCAATCATTGCACTAAAATGATTTGCGCATTGCACTAATATGGTGCGTTTGGATTTCAGTTGCACCAATAGTTGTCAACCGCCTCTCTATTCAGCCCTATGAATAGGCAATTTGTCAAACTGCATTTGATGGTTTTTTCTGCTTTCTGGTCGTGAAAAGTTGTGATCACCACTATTTTTGAACGTGATGGATTCCAAAGACTAAACTCTAGAAGAGTGACTTAATGTACGAATAGAAGAAATAAGCCTGTTTTAGATCACATATTTCTGGGCATTTCTTCAAAATCTGGTACATTATTGAGCGTTTTTTTTATCCCGAAATCCAGCTACATCAAAGAACGGGAATTGAACTTTTACAATGATGATGAATCCATGACAACACCACAGATTGATAAACTAAGAAATATTGCGATCATTGCGCACGTTGACCACGGTAAAACGACCTTGGTTGATAAGCTATTACAACAATCCGGAACTTTACAGTCTCGCGGTGAAGTTGAAGAACGAGTCATGGACTCGAATGATATTGAGAAAGAGCGTGGAATTACAATCCTAGCTAAGAATACAGCGATTAACTGGCACGATTACCATATCAATATCGTTGACACCCCCGGACACGCGGATTTCGGTGGTGAAGTTGAACGTATTATGTCTATGGTTGACTCTGTTCTGCTTATTGTTGATGCCGTTGATGGCCCAATGCCACAAACTCGTTTCGTTACTCAAAAAGCCTTTGCACATGGTTTGAAACCGATTGTGGTTATCAACAAGATTGACCGACCGGGCGCTCGCCCTGATTGGGTAATGGATCAAGTATTTGACCTGTTTGATAATCTAGGTGCATCGGATGAGCAGTTGGACTTCCAAGTGGTTTACGCATCGGCACTGAATGGTTGGGCTTCGCTAGAAGAAGGCGAAACGGGCGAAAATATGGAACCCCTTTTCCAAACCATTGTTGATAATGTCGATTCTCCGAATGTTGATCTTGATGGGGCGTTGCAGATGCAAATTTCCCAGCTGGATTATAGCTCTTATGTTGGTGTTATCGGTGTTGGCCGAGTCTCTCGCGGAACTGTCAAAGCGAACCAGCAAGTGAGTGTTATTGGTGCAGATGGTAAGAAGAGAAACGGTAAAGTCGGGACGGTTCTGGGGTATCTAGGGCTTGAGCGACACGAAGTTGAGCGGGCGACTGCTGGTGACATCGTTGCGATTACTGGTTTGGGTGAGCTGAAAATTTCAGACACGATTTGTGATGTAAATAACGTGGAAGCATTGCCGGCACTTTCGGTTGATGAGCCGACAGTCACGATGACTTTCCAAGTGAATACTTCACCGTTTGCCGGTAAAGAAGGGAAATATGTTACATCTCGTAATATTTTGGAGCGTCTGGAAAAAGAGTTGGTTCATAATGTGGCACTACGCGTTGAACAAACTGACGATCCAGACAAATTCAGAGTGTCCGGTCGTGGTGAATTGCATCTATCGATTTTGATCGAAAATATGCGTCGTGAAGGCTTTGAACTCGCGGTTTCTCGTCCTGAAGTTATTCTGAAAGAAGAGAATGGCCAGTTACTTGAACCTTTTGAAGTGGTGACTATTGATGTGATGGAAGAGCATCAAGGTGGCATCATGGAAAATATTGGCATGCGTAAAGGTGAATTGAAAGATATGTCTCCGGACGGCAAAGGTCGTGTTCGGATGGACTTTGCGATGCCTTCTCGTGGCTTAATCGGTTTCCAAACAGAGTTTATGACGCTGACTTCCGGTTCAGGTCTGCTTTACCATACTTTTGATCATTATGGTCCACACAAAGGTGGCACTATTGGTCAACGTAACAATGGCGTGTTGATCTCTAATGCGACGGGTAAAGCGCTTACTTACGCATTGTTTAACTTGCAGGAACGTGGACGTCTATTCGCTGAACACGCTGATGAAGTTTATGAAGGGCAAATTATTGGTATTCATAACCGTTCGAATGATTTAACTGTAAACTGTTTGAAAGGTAAGCAACTGACCAACGTTCGTGCTTCTGGTACTGATGAAGCGCAGGTTCTATCTCCTGCGATTAAATTCACACTAGAGCAAGCGATAGAATTTATCGATGATGATGAGCTGGTTGAAGTGACGCCTGCGAGCATCCGAATTCGTAAGAGACATCTTACTGAAAATGATCGTAAAAGAGCGTATCGCGGTGGAAAGTAAGTCTTTATAGACAGACTGATGATGTAATAAAGGCGGAACATTGTTTCCGCCTTTTTTATCAGTGCGATGAGATAGTCACTCAGTGAATATCCTGCTAATCTAAATGCATATTCTTGCTCAATTGATATAAGAAAGGGATAAAATTATGCCTTTGACTCATATATCATCTTTAAAACAACAATGTTGTTATCTATAAAACTACGCGTGCTGATGAGGTCTCTGTGTTGAATACAAAACAAATCATCGATACTGGCGTTGTTTTTTCCCGATATTTATGGCGTCGGGTGATTCATGATCGTATTCAGGTCAATGCGGGATATCTGGCATATATCTCGTTGTTGTCCTTCGTTCCGATGGTGGCGGTTTTACTCTCAGTCTTATCTGCGTTCTCTGCTTTTAATGATGCCGGGGAAGTCATTCAAACGTTTGTTATTACTCATTTCTTGCCGGCTGCTGGTGAAGCTGTCAATCAGGCGTTGCATGATTTTGTATCGAATACGAGCAAAATGACAGCGTTGGGGGGATTATTCCTATTTGTCGTTGCACTAACGTTGATTTCTAATATTGATAAAATGTTGAATTACATCTGGCGGGTTGATCAGAAGCGTCGCTGGGTTTTCTCTTTTTCAATGTATTGGATGGTTTTAACGTTAGGCCCGCTTCTGGTTGGGGCGAGTCTTGCTGTGACATCCTACATTACGTCATTGAACTTGGTTTCCAATGAAACCTTTCATGGATTTTCTCAGTGGGTACTCAGAAGGCTGCCATTCTTACTCTCGTTTGCTGCATTTACCGGGTTGTACGTCCTTGTTCCGAATAAAAAAGTGAAGTTGGGTCATGCTCTGTCAGGGGCGCTGGTTGCCGCGTTACTGTTTGAAATCAGTAAAGCGGGGTTTGCTGCCTATATTACACACTTTCCATCTTATCAGCTCATATACGGGGCATTAGCCGCGATTCCGATTCTCTTTATCTGGGTATATTTTTCTTGGTTGATTGTCTTATTGGGCGCGGAAGTAACAGCCGCGCTGGGTGAATATGAATCTTGGCAAGCAGATATGCTAAAATCCGAACAATCGGCTGATAATGGTGGAGAAAAAGGAAGACATTGTGATCGCACTGATTCAGAGAGTAAGTGAAGCATCCGTCACTGTGGATGGCTCGGTTGTGGGAAATATTGGGCAAGGATTGTTGGTATTGCTGGGCGTTGAAAAAGATGATGATGAAGCTAAGGCTAAACGTCTGGTTGAACGGGTGACGACCTACCGGGTATTTGAAGATGAACAGGGGAAAATGAATCTCAATGTTCAACAAATCGGGGGCAAAGTTTTAGTGGTTTCACAATTTACATTACCGGCAGATACGAAAAAGGGAACACGCGCTGGGTTTTCTCGTGGTGCGGCACCAGCCGATGCTGAGCGTTTGTACGATTATTTCGCTGAGCAATGTACAAGCGTTCTTCCTACGGAGAGAGGACGCTTTGCCGCGGATATGAAAGTGGCGTTGGTCAATGATGGGCCGGTGACCTTCTGGTTACAGGTTTAATCAATAAGATAGGGACAGTTCATGTTTAAGATTATTAGTCCTCAGACGGAGAACCAGCTGAGTAAATACTATTTATTTCGCTGGCAAATGCTACGTGAACCATGGCATTTACCGTTGGGATCAGAACGGGACGAATATGATCCAATGAGTCATCATCGGATGATTGTTGATAGTCGGGGGCGCCCTATGGCAGTCGGCCGATTGTACATTACCCCTGATTGTGAAGGACAGATTCGTTATATGGCGGTAAAAGCCAATCGCCGGAGTCGAGGAATGGGGTCACTGCTCTTGGTGACGTTAGAATCGCTTGCCCGTCAAGAAGGCGCGAAACGCTTGGTATGTAATGCCAGAGAAGATGCCATTGCTTTTTATGAGAAAAACGGGTTTGAGCGTCGCGGTGAACTGAGTGATGAACGCGGGCCTGTCCGGCATCAACAGATGGTGAAAACACTGGATCCGATGGCGAATGTTCAGCGTAAGCCGCAGTGGTGTTCAGAGTTGCAGGAACGTTGGGAAAACCAGATCCCGATCAGTGAAAAAATGGGGATCAAGATTAATCAGTACACTGGTTATCAGTTCGAGTGTTACGCCCCGATGAATCCCAATATCAATCCGCATAACACAATGTTTGCCGGTTCCGCTTTCACCTTGGCGACATTGACAGGGTGGGGAATGGCATGGTTACTCATGCGGGAACGCAATCTTTATGGAGATATTGTGATGGCCGATAGTCACATTCGTTATCGGCTGCCCATTTGTGATAACCCGCTTGCAGTGACCTCATTAGATGATATTAGTGGTGATCTGGATCGTCTTGAATCTGGGCGTAAAGCTCGGATCATCGTCAATGTGACCATCAAAAGTGGTGATAAACCTGCCGTTCAGTTTGTCGGGACATACATGTTGATCCCGAATTATAAGTCTTTAATTGGCCGATGAATCCGGTGTTTCTTGTATGGGGCCTGTTTTAGTCTGAGAGGCTGGTGGCACGGCTTGCGATGGTTCCAGTAAGTTGTAATGGGTTTGCTTTTCCCCTGATGTCACCGAGAGAGTTAGCGAGCCTTTATCAGACTGAGTCAAATCCCAACGACCACTGATGGTCGCATTGAGATCGTTGGATTTGAGATGAATTTCAGGGACGGTGATTTTTCCCCGATCTCCGGTGATTTCCATGGCGTTCAGCATAAAATCTTTTGGTTGAGCATGGTTATCGGGGAGCTGAAGTTGGCCATTTCTGATATCCAGATTCAATAAGCCACTTAACGTGTGATTGATAATCACCGAATCCCCGGAAAGCCCCTGCGCTGAACCTGACAGGTCAGCAAGTCCTTTCATCTGGAGTGGCAGGTGTTTGAACAGGTTCAGGGGGAGACTATCCGCATCAATTGAAAATTGCCATGGGGCTCCTTTCAAGCCATATTGCCATTGTCCTTTGGCAGCTAGGTATCCTTTGGAGAACGGAAGAAAGAGTCGATCCAGTACCCAGTTATTCTCTTGACTGTGCATTTCGACTAATCCTTGGGATACGACGAACTGACCATAGCTGAGATTATTGACGGACATTCTTGCCGTGCCTTGCCATAATCCCCACCGTTGAGCATCGATCAGTTGTGCATGATCGATATCTGTATTGATCCCTGATAATTGCCAATAGGGCTGGTGGGCGAGTTGGATAATCTGGCTATTTCGAATTTTCAGCTGTTCGACATTTACTTGTCGGAATGATGGTATGAGTGATGCAAGCCAAGTGAAGTCTGGTTCAGATCCTGACTCGATAAACATTTTCATGCTTTGTATTTGTAAATCCCGAATGGTCACCGTCTCCGGTGTAATTGAGCCGGACGCATGGATTTGGCCGTCCATGAGTGTTGAGCTAAAGTCATCTATATCTAACTGACCGGGTGTCAGGATGAGATTGATACTGGGTTCTACCAACATCATATCATCAAGGACAAGACTTTCCGCATCCAATGAGAGTACTGCATGAGCCTGTTTCCAAAGCGATTCAGATGCGGTCGGATGAAAATCAGTGAGCGATAAATCAAAATTATTGAGCTGAACATGCGGCATATTGAGCTGGCTGTTTAACAGATCTAGTCGATCAATTTGCGCGATGTGTTGTGCAATCAGATCTTTGAATTTATCAGACAGTTGCTGAAACTGGGACAGAGACAAATTCAATTTGTCTGTGGTTAGGTTTTCTATTGACCAGCGTTGTCCATCGGTTTTGCCTTGCAAGGAAAATGAAGCGCCGCGCCATGTTGCGGTCAGGCTATTAATCTGACTATGTTGTGCTTGATGACTGCCAGTGATGAGCAGATCGGTGAGTGTTTCTCCTTGCCACATGACCTGAGACGCGTAAAGCTGAATGTCACCATAAGGCAGATAGGTACTTGTCTCATTCCAAGTCGGGTTTTGAATTTGAACATTGAGACCGTGAATCATTAGATTGTCTGTGGTTTCCACAGCAAGGTTGCGAATAGCAAGCTGGTTGATTTTTACTGTCTCTAATGGCGTTGGTAGAGATGCTTGCTCATTGTCTAGTGTGAGACCATCAATGAGCACACTATCGAACATAAGTTGATTGAGAGTGCTTTGATAAGGGTTGAGCCAAATATCCACCGTTTGGATCGGTGCCAATTGTTGAGACAGAGTGACATGTTCAAATTTTAGATGGAATGGATATTGGTAGCTGATTTTCTGAGCATGGAACTCAGGGAGCCCTATTTGTTGAATCATCCATTGGGCAACAGGTGTGATATAGCGAGACTGGACAATCACGATTCCAGCGGTGATCCCTATCAGGATGAGTAGAAGAGATATAAGGAATACCCGGATAATACCTGTTTTCATTTTTTAGGACCATTGGTTCATTCGGTCTAACAGATTGGAACAAAAATCGCTTTGCTTCAACTAAATTCGTACGATCAAAAAAAAGCCCCTGAAATAGGGGCTTACTGATATTTTAAACGGCTTATGCGTCGATTTGTGGTCCGGCAGAAATGAGCGCTTTACCTTCATCGTTATCGGTATACTTATCAAAGTTTTTCACGAAACGAGAAGCGAGGTCTTTGGCTTTGCTTTCCCATTGCAGCTCATCGACATATGTATCCCGAGGATCGAGAATTTCAGGATTCACGTTCGGTAATGACGTTGGGACTTCAAGGTTAAAGATCGGGACAGTTTTAGTCGGTGCATCTTCAATCGAACCATCAAGGATAGCATCAATAATTGCCCGGGTATCTTGGATTGAAATCCGTTTTCCTGTGCCATTCCAACCTGTATTGACAAGGTATGCTTCAGCACCAGCTGCTTCCATACGCTTGACGAGCACTTCCGCATATTTGGTTGGATGCAATGTCAGGAATGCCGCACCGAAACAAGCGGAGAACGTCGGTGTTGGTTCCGTGATGCCTTGTTCTGTTCCCGCTAATTTTGCGGTAAAGCCGGAGAGGAAGTGATATTTGGTCTGCTCAGGCGTTAGTTTAGAAACCGGAGGCAGGACACCGAACGCATCAGCAGACAGGAAGATGACTTTGCTTGCATGTCCGCCTTTTGATACAGGTTTAACGATATTATCAATATGATAAATCGGATAAGAAACACGGGTATTCTCGGTTTTGGAACCATCGTCGAAATCAACCGTGCCATCAGCACGCACGGTGACGTTTTCAAGCAATGCATCTCTACGGATAGCATGGTAAATATCAGGTTCGGCTTCTTTGGAGAGTTTGATGGTTTTTGCATAACATCCGCCTTCAAAGTTGAAGACACCATCATCATCCCAGCCATGTTCGTCATCGCCAATCAGTGCTCGTTTAGGATCCGTTGATAATGTCGTTTTCCCTGTACCGGATAGACCGAAGAAAACTGCGACATCGCCATCTTTCCCTCTATTGGCAGAGCAGTGCATTGCTGCAATGCCTTTGAGTGGCAAGAAATAATTCATCATGGCGAAAATACCTTTTTTCATTTCGCCACCGTACCAAGTACCGCCAATCAGCTGCATTTTCTCTGTCAGATTAAAGACCGTAAAGTTTTCTGAGTTCAGGCCATGCGCTTGCCAGTCAGGATTGGTACATTTTGCACCATTCATCACCACAAAACTGGGTTCGAATGTTGCTAGCTCTTCATCACTGGGACGGATGAACATGTTTTTCACGAAGTGCGCCTGCCAAGCAACTTCCGTGATAAAACGAACACAAAGACGAGTATCGGGATTGGCCCCACAGTAACCATCGACCACAAACAACCGTTTCCCAGAAAGCTGTTTGGTGACGAGCTGTTTCAGATCATCCCAAACTGCCTGAGTGATGGGTTTGTTATCATTTTTTACTGTGTCTGACGTCCACCAAAAATTATCTTTGGTGGTGTCATCTTTCACAATGTACTTATCTTTCGGCGAACGACCGGTAAAAATACCGGTGTCAACAGCAACGGCGCCTAGTTCGGTTATGATACCTTTCTCATAACCCTCTAAGTGAGGTGCGGTCTCTTCGTCGAATAACTGCTCATAACTTGGGTTATGAATAACTTCGGTGACATCGGTGATGCCATAAGAGGTTAGATCCATATTTGCAGCCTTTATTTGTTCCATTACGGTCATAGGTGCTCCTTCGTAGGAATTGTAGAGATTTTGTAAGAATTTTTTATGTAATCTGTACACCATGCTAGCAACGAGAACCATCGAAAACAGGGAGATGGTTCAAAAAACACCCACATTTCCCATGAGTATTTAAGCGCCTCATCACATATCAGGGTAAGTTATTCTAACGTATAGAGACTAGTTTAGACTAGGTGGTGAAAATTATTAATTTATGCAAATTAAGTGTTGATAAAATGTTGGTTTTTATGAAAGAAATGGCTTTTTGTGTTGAAGGATAAGCAATAAGGCCAGTATTTCAACTGGCCTTAGGTATGAGAAAAACGCTTAATAAGTAATGAAAATTAATGAATGGTTTTGTTTTGTACCAGTGAGCTGTAGCGTAACTCTTTGATATCATTTTCATCAAATTGGTAGTCGGTGCCACAGTATTCACAATGAAGAGAAATCGTGGGGTTTTCAGCGAGCATTTCCTGTACTTCATTTTCAGGAAGGGTAATGATCGCTGCACCACAGCGTTGGCGAGAGCAGCCGCAGTGGAAAGTAATCGGCTGTGGTTCAAACAGTCGCACGGTTTCCTGATTGTATAGGCGGTAGAGCAATTCATTTGCTTCCAGAGAGAACAATTCCTCATCAGTGACCGTGTTTGTTAACTGTTCAAGATGTTCGAAATCGTCTGGTGAGCCGGTGCCATCCGGCATAATTTGTAGGAGCATTCCTGCCGCGCAGAGCTTCTCTTCTAATCGTCCTGTTTTGATCCATAACCGGGTTTTCAACTGTTCTGACTGTGCAAAATAAGTTTCTAGAACATTAGCTAAACAATCACCGTCTAAAGCAACAATCCCTTGATATCGTTCCCCCTTGTCTGGGTCGATGGTAATCACTAAGTGCCCATCTCCCATTAATTGATGCAGGGTTGCATCCTCAGGGATGTCACCCTTCCAACGGGCAACGCCACGGACATTTTGTTCGTGATCGCCATTGAGAACAGCGAGAGAGACTGGGCCGTTTCCCTGAATCTGCAAGGTGATTGAGCCTTCAAATTTGAGGGTTGCAGTTAGAAGAGAGGTTGCAACAAGTAACTCTCCCAGCAGAGATTGAATCGGTGCCGGATATTCCTGACTGGACACGACTTGTTGGTAGACGTCATCCAGTTGTACCAGTTCGCCACGTACTGATAACTCGTCAAACAGGTAGCGATTTAACATATTGCTTGCCATGAAGGAAACTCCAGCTTTGTTCTTTATTGATGTTTAAATTTGATGATATCGCGTCGTTGCTTTTTATCGGGACGCTTATCCGGACTCGGGTTATGTGCATTCAATTTGCGTTGCATCGCATTTGCTTCACGTTTTTGAATGCTTGCCGCTGTTTCTGTATACAAGGTCTGAGCTTCGGGTGCACCTCTGCGTTGCCCCGATATTTTGTCAATAATGACAACTTTTTCTTCTTGCCCTTGTCTAAGCGTGACAGTTGCTCCGACTTCTACGACTTTACTTGGTTTAGACCGTTGCCCATTATAGTGGACTTTGCCACCGTCAACCATATTTCTGGCAATCGAACGGGTTTTATAAAATCGCGCAGCCCAGAGCCATTTATCTAACCGTACCGGTTCTTCGCTAGAACTCATCGCAAAATCGTCCTCTGAATATGTTGGTTTACTCAATAATAAAAGGATAAATGGTGGTTTATACCTAGGTTTTCAAGAAAATGATGAAATTTGAGTATAAAACAGTGGATAGTAAAATGGGTATGTTATATTAGTCAGGGTCTTAATATGGTGTGATACAACTAATTACACCGATTAATCAGGGATAAATTCAAAGGGTTAGAGATTGCCACACGTTGACACACTAAAGAACTCAGTACCTGCGTTATTCATGTCTTTATTGCGTTCTTTCATTCACTATCAATCATTGTTCAGCACCATTATTTCAGCAGGAATATGGTTGGTTGCTGTTTGGATATTCGGTCAGCTGGTCTGGGCGCCATTTGAGACGATGCAGATTCAGTCATGGACTCCCCCTGCTTCAAATGAAGTGCGAGGTTCAACAAATAGCTTCGACAGCGCATTTGTGAAAGAAAAACAACTTTTTGGCCAGTTACAAAAGCAGAATGATAAGCCAGTTGTTCAAGAGCATGTCGTTAATGCCCCGAAAACGAAATTAAATCTGAAGCTTGTTGGTGTTGTTGTGAGTGATAACAATACTGAAGATCTTGCCATTATTGATTATCAAGGTGTTCAGGCAACTTATGGATTGAAGGAACGAATTGCAGGGACTCGAGTGACACTGGAGTCGGTGCTGAATGATCGAGTGATTATCCGTAATGCCGGCAGAAGTGAAACGCTTATGTTGGAAGATGTGGAATACAGTCGTCTGGGAAGTATGAAGACTCAGCCTCATTCCATGCTGAAGGCTCCATCTCCGGATGACTTTGTCAATTATGATACCGGGGAAGTCAGTACCCAGAAGGAACGATTGACTGAAATCAAACATGAAATTGCGGAGAATCCGCAGACTTTATTTCAGTATGTTCGTTTATCTCAAATGAAACGTGACAATGATATTCTCGGTTACCGTTTGAGTCCCGGACGTTCACCGGAGTTATTTCAATCTGTCGGATTAAAGAGTGGTGATATTGCCGTTGCATTGAATGATGTCGATTTAAGGAAGGAAAGTGCAATGTCAGATATTGCCTCTGTGTTATCAGACCTTTCGAATGTAAAAATCACAGTAGAGAGAGATGGACAGACTCATGATATATATATTCAATTTTAATGCAGCGTCGCTAGGCATTGAGGGAGTGAAGACGTGAAGTATTGGCTAAAAAAAAGCATGTGGTTGTTACTAGGAAGTATGATGCTTTCTCCGGCAGCTTTGGCGAACGAGTACAGCGTCAATTTTAAAGGCACTGATATTCAGGAATTTATTAACATCGTCGGTCGTAACTTACATAAAACAATTATTGTTGATCCTTCTGTGCGAGGGAAAATTGATGTACGGAGTTATGACACGCTCAGTGATGACCAGTACTACGGTTTCTTTCTGAATGTTTTGGAAGTCTACGGGTTTGCCGTGGTTGAAATGGACAACGGTGTTCTGAAAGTCATTAAATCCAAAGATGCAAAAACCTCGGCAATTCCTGTATTGGACTCTTCCGGTCACACAAATGCTGACAGTGTTATTACCCGGGTTGTTTCTGTTCACAATGTTTCCGTTAAAGAATTATCTCCATTGTTGCGTCAGTTAGTGAACAATGCGGGTTCCGGTAACGTGGTTCATTATGAACCTGCGAATATTATTTTGTTGACCGGACGTGCTGCGGTCGTTGACCGTCTGGCTCAGATTATTGATCGCGTTGACCAAGCAGGAAACACGGACATTGATGTCGTGACACTGAATAATGCTTCGGCACCGGAAATTGTGCGGATTGTCAGTGCGCTCGATACCAGTAAAGAGACGAGAAGTCTGCCTCAGATTCTCCAGCCACAAGTGGTTGCAGATGATCGGACCAATTCAATTTTGATCTCTGGTGATCCGAAAGTCAGAAAACGGATCGTCCGGTTAATTAAACGGCTTGATATTGAAATGGCGACCAAAAGTAACCATCGGGTTGTTTATCTGAAGTATGCCAAAGCGGAAGATTTGGTCGATGTGTTGAAAGGCGTTTCTGATAATATTCAGTCGGAAAAGCAAGGTGAGCAAAAGTCGGCTCCTTCGGGCCGGGCTGACGTCACGATTGCCGCACACAAGGATACCAACTCTCTGATTCTCAGTGCACCACAAGATATTATGAAACCTTTACTGGATGTGATTAGCCAATTGGATATTCGTCGGGCTCAGGTACTGATTGAAGCCCTGATTGTCGAAATGTCCGAAGGTGAAGGGATTAACCTCGGGGTGCAATGGGGCTCGATTGAAAGTGGATCGGAAATCCAGTTTGGGAATAGCGGTGCTTCTATCGGTAAGGTTATGGTCGGTCTGGAAGAAGCGAAAGATCAGGTCAGCACTGAATATTACACCGATAATAATGGTAATCGTCGGCCTTATACGACCTCAAAATCTGGTGACTATAAGTCGTTGTCTGATGCATTGAGTGGTGTAGAAGGTGCTGCAGTCAGTATCGTGATGGGCGATTGGACATCTCTGATCAGTGCGGTTTCTAAAGACTCCAGCTCAAATATTCTGTCGTCACCGAGTATTACCGTCATGGATAACGGTGAAGCCTCATTTGTAGTTGGTGAAGAGGTTCCCGTACTGACTGGAGCGACGTCAAGCTCTGGGAATGATAACCCTTTCCAAACCGTGGATCGGAAAGAAGTTGGGATTAAGTTAAAGGTTGTTCCCCAAATCAATGAAGGGGATTCGGTGATGCTTAAGATCGAGCAGGAAGTATCGAATGTTCTGGCCGCTGACGGTGCTGTCGATGTTCGTTTTGCCAAACGACAGTTGAATACCTCGGTTATGGTCAAAGATGGTCAAATGCTAGTCTTGGGCGGTATGATCGACGAACGCACTCAGGAGAGCGACTCCAAAGTTCCCATTCTTGGGGATATTCCTTTGCTAGGTTACCTATTCCGTTCAACCAGTACCAAAGTTGAGAAACGAAATCTAATGGTCTTTATTAAGCCAACGATCATTCGTGATGGTATGACCGCGGATGGTGTGACTCAGCGGAAGTATAACTTCATTCGTGCTGAGCAGCTTGTGAAAGCCGAGAAAGGCTTGAAATTGATGGGTGACAAGAAAACGCCAGTGATACCCGCATTTAATTTACAAGGCCATTATCCGGAAGAATTACAGGCATTTATCGAGCAGATTCCTAAGGGCCAGGATCAGGAGTAGCGTTGTGCAGCGTTTACCTTTTAGTTTCGCAAACCGGTATAAGCTCGTATTTGACGCCTCACATGAAGATGAGACCCCCTATCTTTATTATGTGGAGCCGGTATCTATTACGGCTTTGGTTGAGGCCAAGCGGGTGTTGCAAAAGTCATTTGAGCTGGTGGCGCTTCCTGAAGCCGAGTTCGATGCTAGGCTGACGAAAGTCTATCAGCGTGATACGTCCGAAACTCGCCAGTTGATGGAAGATCTCGGTGCAGATAACGATGATTTCTTTGCCCTCGCAGAGGAACTGCCGAATAACCAAGATTTGTTGGACTCAGATGATGATGCACCGATCATCAAGCTGATTAACGCCATGTTGAGTGAAGCCATCAAAGAAGAAGCTTCCGATATCCATATTGAAACCTTTGAAACATCTTTATCGATCCGTTTTCGGGTCGATGGCATGCTTCGTGAGGTTTTATCGCCCAGCCGTAAACTTGCGCCTTTATTGGTCTCGCGTGTGAAGGTCATGGCAAAGCTGGATATTGCTGAAAAACGGGTACCTCAAGATGGACGTATCTCGCTGAGAATCGGTGGGCGGGCCGTTGATGTTCGTGTTTCTACCATGCCTTCTTCTCATGGAGAGCGGGTCGTTATGCGTATTTTGGATAAAAATGCGACTCAGATGGATCTCTACAGTCTGGGAATGACCGAGACAATTTTCGTTCGGTTCCGAGAACTGCTTCAGCGACCACATGGCATCTTATTGGTGACGGGGCCGACTGGTTCCGGTAAATCAACGACGCTCTATGCCGGCTTACAAGAATTGGATCGGAATGAGAAAAATATTCTGACGGTTGAAGACCCGATTGAGTTTGATATTGACGGTATTGGTCAGACACAGGTAAATCCAAAAGTCGATATGACTTTTGCCCGAGGGTTGAGAGCGATTCTGCGTCAGGACCCCGATGTCGTGATGGTCGGAGAAATCCGGGATTTGGAAACGGCACAAATTGCAGTACAAGCATCTCTCACCGGGCACTTGGTTCTTTCGACACTGCATACGAATACCGCGATTGGTGCGGTCACCCGTTTGAGAGATATGGGGATTGAATCTTTTCTGGTGTCATCTTCTCTCGTTGGTGTACTGGCTCAGCGGTTGGTTCGGACATTATGTCCCGATTGTAAGCAGCCATTTGAGGCCGATAAAGAACAGCGTGAGCTATTCGATATTCAAGAGGATGAGCCTCTGACGCTTTATGCACCGAAAGGGTGTGAGAAATGCCATTACAAAGGTTACCGGGGACGGACAGGGATTCATGAGTTATTAGTGATTGATGAGAAAGTCAAATCACTGATCCATACCGAAGCTGGTGAGCAGGCCGTTGAGCATCAAGTTCGCGAGTCATGCCCAAGCATTCGTATGGATGGACTGAGTAAGGTTCAGGCGGGGATCACGACACTTGAAGAAGTGTTGCGGGTCACTGAGGAGGTCTGATGGCTGCATTTGAATATCAGGCGCTTGATCTCAAAGGAAAACGCAAAAAAGGTGTGATCGAGGGGGATAGTGCCCGTCATGTTCGCCAACGCTTGAAAGAGCAAGGACTGACTCCGATTGCTGTTCAGGCCACGCAAGTCCAGAAAAATAATCAAACACAAGGCGGCACCAGTTCGTGGAAAAGAGGAATTGGGGCAACGGACCTTGCACTGTTAACTCGGCAAATGTCGACATTACTCCAGTCGGGAATGCCGCTGGAGGCATGTCTGCAAGCGGTGATTGAACAGACAGAAAAACCACGGATTCGCAGTGTTCTCACCCGTGTTCGGTCAAAAGTGACGGAAGGTTTTTCCCTCGCTGATAGTATGGCCGATTACCCACATATTTTTGATGGTTTGTTTCGTTCTATGATTGCGGCCGGTGAAAAGTCCGGGCATTTGGATATGATTCTCAATCGATTGGCAAGTTATACCGAAAATCGACAGAAGATGCGCTCAAAGCTTTTACAGGCGTTGATTTATCCCATTGTTCTGGTTGTTTTTGCAATCACGATTGTCGCTTTTCTTTTAGCTGCCGTAGTACCCAAAATTGTGGGTCAATTTATCCAAATGGGGCAAACCCTGCCGACATCAACGCAGATTTTGTTAAATATGAGCCATTTTGTTCAGGAGTGGGGTTGGCTGGTTCTACTGTTGGCGTTAGGTGGATGGGCATTCATCCAGTCGGCTTTAAAACGGCCACATATCCGCTTTGCATTTCATCGTCAACTGATGAAAGTGCCCATGATTGGTAAAATTGTTCGAGGTTTGAATACCTCTCGTTTTGCACGAACACTGGCGATATGTTCTTCGAGTAGTATTCCGATTCTCGATGCAATGCTTGTTGCCAAAGATGTTGTGGAAAACACATACATGAAACAGAAAGTACAGGAAGCGGCTGAATCCGTCCGTGAAGGGGCAAGCATTCGTAAGTCTTTGCAGCAAACGAAGCTTTTTCCTCCGATGATGCTTCATATGATTGCCAGTGGTGAGCAAAGTGGTGAATTGGAGAACATGCTCATTAGTGCCGCAGACAATCAGGATGAGCAGTTTGAAGCAACGGTAAATATTGCTTTGGGTCTGTTTACGCCCATGCTGATTGCATTAATGGCCGGGTTGGTTTTATTTATTGTGATGGCAACCCTGATGCCGATTTTAGAAATGAACAATTTAATGACGCGCTAGTCTTAGCTGTTCATTGGTTAGGAAACGTGAATGTTGGTGGAGTAGGAATGAAAATAAAAAATCAAGTAAGCAAACAAGGTGGTTTTACGCTGTTAGAAGTGATGGTCGTGATTGTCATCCTTGGGCTTTTGGCGAGCTTTGTTGTCCCGAATCTATTGGGCAATAAAGAGAAAGCCGATCAGAAGAAAGCGATTGCCGATATTGTCTCTCTGGAAAATGCATTGGATATGTACCGATTAGATAACAATGCTTATCCAACCACGGATCAAGGGTTGGAAGCATTGGTCACCAAACCGTCCAATCCTGAACCTCGTAACTATCGCGAAGGCGGTTATATCAAGCGGTTACCACAGGACCCTTGGGGAAATGACTATCAATATATGAGCCCTGGCGATAAAGGTAAAATTGATGTTTTTAGCTATGGTGCTGATGGTCAGGAAGGCGGTGAAGGGAATAACAGCGACATCGGTAACTGGAACTTGCTTGACTTCCAGTAATCGAGGAATGGATGAATACTGCTCATGAAATACCACCGTGGTTTTACACTGCTGGAAATTATGTTGGTTCTGGTGGTGATTTCGCTGGGCAGTATGGTCGTCGTCATGTCCCTGCCCGACAGATCTCAGGATGAGGTGCAACAAACGGCTGAACGGCTTTATCAGCGTTTACAGCTTTTGAGTGAGGATGCGATTTTCAGTGGACGGACCTATGGTCTTTATATCGATGAAAAAAAGCATGAGTTTCGCTTTTTGAGGTTATCGGATGAGGGCTGGAAAGACCTTGAATCTGCGTCATCCATCAAAGGTGAGCTGACGACCGATGAAGGAACGGCTTTCCGTTTTGAACTCGGCGGCGGGGTTTGGAATAATCCGGAGCGTTTGTTCAGTCAGGAATCTTTGTTTGAAGATATGGATTTTCCTGACCAAAACGAAGATGAGAAGCCAATCCCGACACCGCAGGTGTTTATTCTCTCTAGTGGTGATATTACACCATTTTCTATCCAGTTTTGGGCGGATTCTACACCGGATTCATTGTGGTTAGTGGAAACCTCCGAAGACGGCATTCTGCATATTCGGACTCCCTCGGATCAAGACGATGAAGCAAATTAAGGGAATGACATTACTGGAGGTGCTGATTGCATTGGCCATATTTGCAACGGCATCGATCAGTGTGATTAAGGCGGTCAGCCAACATGTCAATACAGTGCACACACTCGAAGAGAAGATGTTTGCTGCGATGGTCGTTGATAATCAAATGGCTCGAATCATGCTGGCGCCGGAGACCTTGTCTAACCAAGAAGGAACGGAAGAGATGGCTGGAACGACTTGGTATTGGAAAGTGTCTTTGGTTGAAACAAGCAATGATGTGCTGAAAGCCTTTGATGTGAGCGTTTCCCAAAGTAAATCCGGCCCGTCAGTGGTGATCGTGAGAAGTTATGTTGCAAATGAAGCGTCATAGTCGGGGATTCACTTTAATTGAAGTGTTGGTTGCGCTGGCGATTCTGGCGAGTCTGACGATTGCTGCGTATCAGGTTCTGAACCAAGTTCAGCGGAGTAACGTTGTCAGTCAGGAGAGTGAAAAACGGCTGGGTGAAATTCAGAAGGCGTTGGCGATTATGGATAGTGATTTTCGCCAGATGGCGTCCCGCCAGTTCCGTAATCAGGGAGAAGACCCCGGCTCTCAATTGTTATGGATGCAGGACGGATTATTATCGTCAGATAGTGTCGGCATTCTTTTTACACGACACGGTTGGGTCAACCCGCAAATGCAGTTCCCCCGAGGGGATATCATTAAAGTCGGATACCGTTTAACGGGAGAACGTCTGGAAAGAGTATGGTGGCGTTATCCCGATACGGTTGCCGGTGATAATGGTATTGTTCGGCCGTTATTGACACAGGTTGAGTCAATCAGCTTTCGTTTATATCGTCATCATCAATGGGTTGACCGATGGGAAGACAAAGGCGTTCTGCCGGAAGCCATCAGTGTGAAACTCACACTGAAAGATTATGGGGAGATTGAACGGATTTATCTGGTTTCTGGTAGTGAGTTGAGTGTGTCCAATGTATCCAAGTAGACCGTTGCAAAGACAGCGTGGCGTTGCCCTGATTCTGGTGCTGCTGATATTGGCAATGATGGTTTCCATCGCGGCGACAATGTCAGAGCGTTTGTTTACCCAGTATCATCGCTCAGGAAACCAACTCAGATATCAACAGGCATATTGGTATAGCCTCGGTGTTGAAGCGCTGGCTAAATCGGCTATAAAACAGAGTTATGAAGATAATGATGATGCTGTCAATTTGAGTCAGCCTTGGGCGGTAAAAGATAAACAATACCCACTGGATTACGGCACGGTGGAAGGGAATATTCAAGACATGCAGTCTTGCATGAATATCAACGCATTGGCTGGAATTAACTGGAATCCGGCAGACACCGGGACGCCTTATTTAGTCCAGGTATTACAGCATCTGTTTGAAGCGGAAGACATTGATAATTATCAGGCTGAAGTCGCTGCTAATTCGATTTGGGAATTTATTGATTCGAATCGTTCCATTAATTCGGTCAGTGGAGTCGAAGACAGTTTTTATGAGTCGATGTCACCGACTTATGATGCGCCCGACAGTTTATTGGCCGATGCCTCAGAGATTCGGGCAGTGCAGGGCGTCAGTGGTGAAATCATGATGAAAAGTATGCCGAGTTTATGTGCTCTGCCGACCAAAGAATGGCGCTTGAACATCAATACCGTTTCGGTCAAACAGGCAAATATTTTAGTTGCGATGTTCTATCCCTATCTCAGTTCGTCCGCAGCCGTACAGTTGATTGAGGATCGACCTTATTCCGGTTGGGATAGTCTCGATGATTTTTGGGCACAAGGTGAGTTGAGTGGGATTGATGAGACTATCAAATCAGACGCCACCGCTTTTCTTGGGATTGATAGCAATTATTTTGAATTGGATGCTCAGGTCATGGTCGATGATGCCCGGGTGAGGGTTCGGAGTCTAATGTTTAGTAAAGATAGAAAAACTGTGACGGTCATTCGCCGTCGCTATGGAGGAGAGCGTGAGCGAATATCTGCTCGTCCGGCTGAGTAAGCAACCCCAAGCCAAAGGGCATTGGTGGGTCGGTGCTGAGCATGCGACAACGATTGAAAAGTCAGGAGAGATAGCATCCTGGACCAATATAGATGAGTTAGTGCCTCATGCTGAGGGGCGATCTGTGATCGTCTTACTTTCTGGTGCTGATGTGGTGATGAAGACCGTTTCATTGCCGACTGGTGGTGCCCGTCAGTATGAAAAAATGCTGCCGTACTTAGTGGAAGATGAACTCGCACAGGATGTGGATGGATTGCATTTTTCCGTATTGGCGAAGCAAGAGGATCAGGTTTATACCGTTGCGGTGGATCGGAATTGGCTGAGTTGTATTCTGGAGCAGTTCGAAGCCTGTGGACTCCAAGTAGAAAATGTTTTGCCGGATGTGCTGGCATTACCGACGGAAGAGCATGCGACGGCGGTTCAATTGGGCCATGAATGGCTCATTCGTCAGGGGCCATTCAGTGGTGTTTGTGTTGAACATTCGTGGCTGCCCATACTGACCCAGATGAATGAAGATGAAGAGCAGAGTCCGGCACTTGAGATTACGTCTTACAGTCAGGCACCGGAATTGAATGATTCGAGTTCACAAGTCTGGACCGAGAAGCTCGTTGATTCTATAGACTTGTTGCTGTACCGCGGGGCATTAAGTAGTCCGATCACGTTATTGACCGGCCCATTTAAGAAGTCTTCTTCGGTGATGAAGTACTGGCAGGCCTGGCGAGGCAGTCTCATTGCTTTGGTGGCGTTGATCACCTTGCTGTTGATTCATCATGCGGTTGATATTCGCCGGATGTCTCAAGAGGCCACAGCTCTGAGAACAGAAAGTGAACATATTTTCAGAACGATATTTCCGGAGCGGCACAAAATCCCGACAGTCAGTTATCTGAAAGGCCAGTTTACCAGTGCGATTCAGAAGCTGTCCGGTGGTGAAAGTCAAGATTCTGCATTGTCGTTATTCACGTCTTTGGCGGAGACGATTGGCAGTACTTCAGGCATACAGTTGCAACGTATTCACTATGATAGAGCACGAGGTGATATTCGTATCGACGTGCGAGGTGCTGATTTTCAGGCATTTGAAGCAACGCGTAAGAAACTGTCCCAGAAGTTTGATGTACAGCAAGGACCTCTCAACCGAGATAATAATCAGGTCTCAGGGTCTTTCATCTTAAAGAATCAGTAGGTGAACGATATGAATCAATGGATGAATCGTGGCTATACTTGGTGGAAGACATTGTCCTCCAGAGAGCAACGATTGTTACTGGTGACCGTCGGTTTTAGTGTTTTGGCTCTCTTGTATGGTGGTATTATTCGCCCTATTCAGGAACAGCGTGTTCTGACGCAGAATAGATTGACCGCAGAGAAAAATTTATATGCATGGGTCACAGAAAAAGCCGATACGTTAACTCAGCTTAGAAAGCATGGGGATGGTCCCGTTTCAAATGAGCCGATGAACCAAGCTGTTGCGGGTTCTACTGGCAAATTTGGTGTTCGATTAATTCGAATGCAACCCAAAGGTGAAGGCTTACAAATTTGGGTGGAACCGCTAGCGTTTAATCAGTTTATCGACTGGTTGGCTTTTTTACGGCAGCAGTATGGTATTCAGGTGATGATGATGGATATCGATAAGGCTGAAAAAAATGGCATGATTGATATAAAACGCCTGGAATTAGTTCGAGGTTAAATAAAGTGAAGAAAAAAATTATGTACGTCGTTGGTTTGTTTTTTGTGTTTGTGGTCAGTGTGCTGGTCCACTTACCTGCAAATATGGCTTTAAAATTTATTCCTCAGCCCCGAGAGCTATTGCTGGGTGGGGTTGGCGGGACTATATGGCACGGTGAAGTTCAGTCTGCCAAATGGATGAATTATGATTTGGGCTCACTGGTTTGGAATTTGCGTCCATTCTCTCTATTTAAGGGGCGGATCGCTGCCGATATTGCTTTAGGCAAACGTCATGAGGTGGCTCTTCGAGGAAAGGGGGAGGTCGGTGTCGACTTTTCTGGGGTCTATGTTCGCAACCTGTCACTGACGGCACCGGCTCGGTTTGTTGCCGAAAATATGCATTTACCGCTTCCGGTGAGTGCTGATGGCGCATTCAGACTGGTTATTGATAATTATCGATACCAGGCACCATTTTGTGCTGAGGGAGAAGGGGAAATTACTTGGACAAATGCACAAATTTCGATGCTCTCTCAATCGGTCCCATTAGAAAAAGTCTCAGCCCGACTCGCTTGTGAAAATGGCCAGATTAGTCTGAAAGGCCAACAGTTATCGGATGCACTGCAAAGTGAGTATTCGATGGTGTTGACACCACAGGATCAGTATCAAGTTCAAGGTTGGGTAAAACCGGGTGAACGTTTACCTAAAATGTTCAACCAATGGATTCAGACCTATGCATCGACCGATGCTCAGGGACGGTACTCATTTCAGTCGAACGGTACACTGACACTCCCCAACTGACTAGATGCACATACACATTGATGTGCCCCTGACCGATAGCGCGCCTAACTGATTGTGTGAGGCGCGTTAGCCTTTGTGGGAAAGGATTTCTTGCCAGGGAAGTGTTGGATCACCGATGACGATAAAATTCGGGTTTTCCAATGTTTCTCTGAGATTATAAGAGAGCGGTGACAGTTTCGTACTAAGGAGCTTTCCGCCGGCCTCTTCCACAATACACTGCGTTGCTGCAGTGTCCCATTCTCCGGTTGGACCCAGCCGCAAATAACAGTCAACGGCACCTTCGGCAACCAAGCAAGCTTTCAGTGCTGCAGAACCGAGCGGCACTAAATCGTAATTCCACTCTGTACTCAGCCGGTTGGTGATCAGGTTGATATTTTGGCGGCGACTGATGGCAATCGAAATCGACTGACCGGGAAATTCATGCTGGTGGGTATGAATCCGTAAGCTGTCCGATAAATCAGGGATCTTCCAAGCCCCTTTCCCACGACAGGCATAGTAGGTAACGCCTGATACTGGGCCGTAAACCACCCCGATCACGGGTTGATTGTCTTCTACCAGTGCGATGATTGTCGCAAAATCTCCACTGCGTGCGATGAACTCCTGCGTACCATCAAGGGGATCGACTAACCAGTAGCGAGACCATTCTGAACGTTTTTCCAGACTGATATCGGCATCTTCCTCCGATAGGACCGGAATGTCGGGCGTCAGTGCGGTGAGCATCTCGGTAATGAGTTTATGGGCTGCTAAATCAGCGCTCGTCACTGGTGTTTGATCTGATTTGGTAAATGATTCGTAGGATTTAGTCTGGTAATAGTCCAAAATCAGTTGCCCGGCTGAACGGGCAATGCCAATCAGTTGGGGTAACAGGTGTGAATGATCCTGTTTCATAATGGATTCACCTCTGGTAGCAGCGGATGCTGCTTCATATAATTTAAGGTGAGAAGAAGCGCTGCCACACTGCGGGCTTCACCAAAATCGAGATGAGTTAACAGTTCTTCTGCCTGATTTAACGGCCAGCGAATGATTTCAAGGGGCTCGGGCTCATCGCCAACGAGTTGCTCCGGGTATAGGTCCTGAGCGATAAACAGAGACATTTGTCCTGAAAAATAAGAGGGAGCAAGAATCAGATCTTTGAGATGAATGAGCTGCTTTGCACCAAATCCCACTTCTTCTTTGAGCTCGCGTACAGCGGCTTCTTCAGGACTTTCTCCAGGGTCAATCAATCCTTTCGGAAAGCCCAATTCGTAGCGCTGTGTGCCTGCTGCAAATTCACGAACCAGCAGAATATCTCCCTGAGCGGTCACTGGAACCATCATCACAGCATGGCGTCCACTGGGGCGCATCCGTTCATACGTGCGCTGTTCACCGTTGGAAAAACGCAAATCCAGAGCTTCCACTGTAAAAAGACGCGATTGAGCAACCGTCGTGATATTTAGGATCTCTGGGTTTTGTTTAGACGTCATGCTGAACTCCTCCGTGATATCTATAGCTTAACTATATGAAAAAACTGATGGGGATGAAAACACATGTCTGACGATATTCACAATAGTTTTACCAACAAGAGTCACGTAATAGAAAGTCGATGCAGGAACATCGACTTCTGTTGACAGACTTGGGTTGGCCCATTTAGTAGTATGAGTGCTCTCCGCGATCATGCTCGGTCAGGTCTTTGACCGCATTCAGCTCCCCGGAAAATTGCTCGAGCAGCTCTTTTTCGATGCCGTCTTTCAGTGTGACATCGACCATCGAGCAACCATTACACCCGCCACCAAATTGGATAATGGCAACACCGTCATCTGTAATTTCCAGCAGTTGAATATGACCACCGTGACTGGCTAACTGAGGATTGACTTGCGTTTGAATGGCATACTCGACACGTTCGAGCAGCGGCGCATCATCCGCAACTTTACGCATTTTTGCGTTGGGTGCTTTGAGTGTAAGCTGTGCGCCCATTTTATCGGTTACATAGTCGATCACAGCGTCTTCGAGAAAGGGAAGGCTCAATTCATCAACATAAGCAGAGAACGCTTGAAACGGGATTTTAGTATCAGCACTTTCTACTGCTTCAGGCGGGCAGTAAGAGACGCCACACTCAGCGTTCTGAGTGCCTGGATTGACAACAAAAACCCGAATGTTAGTCCCTTCCGGCTGTTGATCGAGAAGTTTTGCGAAATGTTCCTGAGCGGATTCAGTAATAGTAATAGAATTTGACACGACGAATACCTGAGTAATTTTGTAGGCTATTAATTCACCATTTTACTCCTGAGAAATCAGAGATCCAATCCTTTTTACGGTAATTATTGGTTGTGATATTCAGGAGTTCTGCATAAGCAATAAATATCAATGTATTCGACACCGACTTCAAGCAATAATTGGCATAATTGACTGATGGTACTGCCTGTTGTCACGACATCATCAACGATCGCAATATGATTGGTCGAGGGGCGGTTGCGTAACATAAACGCTTTTCTCAGATTCTGTTCTCTTTCATTTTTATGCAGACCTTCTTGCGGTGGTGTTGAACGAGTCCGTTGCAGCAGTTTGGTTTGATAGGAGACTGCCAGCGCCTGACTGAGATGGTGCGCCAGTAAATCACTCTGATTGAACCCGCGATAAAGATATCGTCGCCAGTGTAGGGGAACCGGAAGTAACAGTGGCGCAGGAGAAGGGATGACCTGCGCCAAAAGTGCGGCAAGAGGCGGTATGTGCCAGAACTGGCGTCCGTATTTGATTTGGTGAATCATGGGGGCCAGCGGATAGGCATAATCACCAAGGCAATAGAGGGCGTTCCACAGTGGCGGTGACTGAAGGCAAGTTCCGCATCGGCCGGTTGGGAATGGCATCGATAAGCCGCATCGTGTACAACGGGGGGTTGATTGAAAATAGGTCAGGCAACTGGCACACCAGTGGTGTTCCTGATTGGTTAACGGCAGCTCACAGAGCGCGCATAATCGGGGAATATGGTGACGGAAAGAGTGTTGAATGCGTTGCAATAACATGTGGTGCTTCTCCGGTTATCAAGGAAGGCGTTATATTGTATTGGTGATCAAGGCGGCGAAAGTATGAGTTTTGTAGGAGATAACGTGAACATGGTGGCATCTTTGTATTGGCAAGTTGAAGGTCGCGGAAAAGATCTCGTATTGGTTCATGGCTGGGGGATGAACGGGGGCGTTTGGCATAATACCGTTGAAGTGCTTAAACAGAACTTCCGGGTGCATGTTGTTGATTTACCCGGATATGGACATAGTGCCGATATTCAGGCGGAAACTTTGGAAGAGATCGCTCAACTCTTGATTCTGCAAGCACCGAAAGATGCCGTTTGGGTCGGTTGGTCACTCGGGGGATTGGTCGCGACGCATATGGCGTTGCATCATGCTGATTATGTCAGTCAGTTGATCACGGTCGCCAGTTCTCCTAAGTTTGCTGCCGAAAAGGGATGGAAGGGAATTCAGCCACAGGTTTTGTCTGCGTTTACGGCGCAACTGGTCGATGATTTTCAACTGACCATTGAGCGTTTTATGGCGCTTCAAGCGATGGGTAGTCCGACAGCCCGACAAGATGTGAAGCAATTAAAACAAATGGTGTTTTCTCGTCCGGCACCACAGCCGCAAGCCTTGATGGCGGGATTAAACATGCTCGCGAATGTTGATTTTCGTGATTATATTGCTCAGATCTCGGTACCGATGCTGCGTCTTTACGGTCGGCTTGATGGTTTAGTGCCTGTGCAGATTGCTGCGCAATTGGACAAAATGGCCCCGGATAGCCATTGTTATATTTTTACGCAATCATCTCATGCGCCATTTATGACCGAAATTGAACTGTTTTGCCAGCAGGTGCGCGGGTTTGCACAGTAGTTGATGTTTGACGATTGTCAGTTTTTTGTCACATTGTTTAAAATATCAGCTTTTTTTGTTAAATATTTGAACGGTTGGGTCGATATAGGTTCTAACTCATCAGTGTTTGAACATTGAATGGGCTGGGCGATGCTGAAGGAGGTTTCGGCAATGATTGTGTCACCAAATAATATCAGTGTGCCACTTATCGCCCCATCGGTGAATGTGCCGACGGAACAGGCAGAGCATGATAATCGTGTCAGAGCACCTGTCGTACCAACCGTGCAACTGGAAAAAACCAACGCAGAGCGGCGGTTGAAATCCGATGATAAGCAGCGTAAGCGAGCGTCTTGGGATGCAGCAGATCATCCTCAGTATGAGATTGATTCTGAGCAGGAACAGGAAATAGCTTCTTCCTATGAGGAAGAAACACCAAGTGAGCTTGAGCGGCTTTTCAAATTGTTAGCCTTATCGACCTACAGTAAAGATCAGGGCAAAGGTTATACAATACGGTTCCGGTTACCAAAACACATCATTGATGCAGCGATAACCGAAGGGCAAATGGCGCGAAGGCGAACGGTCATAAAATATCATTATGGACATGCCATCGCACCAAACACACCTTCGGAGGTCATCGCAATATTGTAAACCTCATCGTTACCGAGGAAAGATATTGCAGCTATGGAATTCCCTCACTTCAACTGAAGTGAGGGTTTTTTTTATGGCTGGATTGAGTTGAGCGCCTGAATTACTTTTTCGCTTTCGCAAAGGCCGCGGCAAATGCTCCACCCATAGCGTTATTGGTGGCAGCAGTATTACGTTGCGGTTTCTTTTGAGCCGGACGTGAAGTCTGGTTACGCGCTGTGGGACGATTGGCTTGACCCGGTTCATCAGACAGGCGCATTGAGAGGCCGATTCTCTTCCTTGCGGCATCAACTTCCATGACTTTGACTTTGACGATATCACCGGCTTTGACCACTTCTCTCGGATCCGACACAAATCGATCAGTCAGCGCGGAAATATGAACCAATCCGTCTTGATGAACGCCGATATCGACAAACGCACCAAAATTGGCAACATTGGAGACCACCCCTTCGAGTATCATGCCGGGTTCCAGATCCGAGATTTCGTGGATATCGTCGGCAAACGTGGCCGTTTTAAATTCAGGACGAGGATCGCGCCCCGGCTTATCGAGCTCTTTGATAATATCGGTAACCGTTGGCAAGCCAAAGTGATCGTCAGTGTAATCTCTGGCATTCAGGCTTTTAAGAAATTCACTATTACCAATCAATGATTTCATCTCTTGCTGATTGTTTTTTGCGATCGCAGAAACCACCGGATAGGCTTCCGGGTGAACAGCCGAAGCATCCAGCGGGTTTTTGCCGTCCATGACTCTTAAAAAGCCGGCACTCTGCTCAAAAGCTTTTGGCCCGAGACGAGGGACTTTCTTCAAGGTGGTGCGGCTTTCAAAGCGGCCATGTTCATTACGGAAAGCCACAATATTATCTGCCAGCGTTGTCGAGAGTCCGGCAACGCGGGTCAGGAGTGCCGGAGAGGCGGTATTCACATCCACACCGACCGCGTTGACACAGTCTTCTACGACAGCGTCCAGACGTTTGGCAAGGAGTGACTGATTGACATCATGCTGGTATTGACCAACGCCGATCGATTTCGGATCAATTTTAACCAACTCTGCCAACGGATCCTGTAAACGCCGGGCAATTGAAACCGCGCCCCGCAGTGATACATCCATATCCGGAAACTCTTTTGCCGCCAGCTCGGATGCCGAATAGACCGATGCACCCGCTTCACTGACGACAATTTTTTGCGTTTTCAGATTCCCCCGTTTGATCAAATCTGCGGCAAACAGATCGGTCTCACGAGAAGCGGTGCCGTTGCCGATCGCAATCAAATCTACATTGAATTTGCGCACCAGCCCGCCAATGACCTCAATGGATTTTTCATACTGTTTTTGCGGTGGATGCGGGTAAATAACCGCGGTTGCCAGTACCTTACCCGTGGCATCGACGACTGCGACTTTACAACCGGTACGCAAGCCGGGGTCCAGCCCTAGTGTGGCTCGTGGTCCGGCGGGCGCTGCCATCAGCAGATCTTTCAAATTGGTGGCGAAGACATCAATGGCTTCAATCTCTGCCCGTTCTTTCATCGCGGACATCAGTTCGGTCTCCATATGCATAGAGACTTTAATCCGCCACGCCCAACTGATGACTTGCTGACGCCATGCATCAGCCGGTGCATCACTCAGATGAAGTCCGTAGTGTTGTGCGATCAACGTTTCGCAATAAGAACCCCGACGGCCGACTTCTTGCTCCGGGTCGGCATTGAGTGCCAGTGACAAAATACCCTCGTTGCGGCCACGTAACATCGCCAGTGCACGGTGAGAAGGGACTTTACTGATCGGTTCTTGGTGCTCGAAATAGTCTTTGAATTTTTCACCTTCTTGCGCTTTTCCATCGATGACTGTCGAAACAAGAACGGCATGTTTGAGCAGATAATGGCGCAGCTTTTCCAGTAGGTTGGCATCTTCAGCAATTCGCTCCATGATAATGGCACGGGCACCATCTAAAGCGGCTTTGATGTCAGCAATCCCCTGCTCAGGATTAAGATAAGCTTGTGCTGCCTGCTCTGGCTCGGTTTGCGGTTGTTCCCACAGTTGATCTGCGAGTGGTGTCAATCCGGCTTCAATGGCAATCTGTCCTTTGGTGCGACGTTTGGGTTTGTAAGGCAGATAGAGATCTTCCAGGCGGGTTTTACTGTCAGCCTGAAGAATTTCCTGTTCCAGCTCGGCAGTCAGTTTCCCTTGGTCTTGAATCGATTTCAAAATCGTCTGACGACGGCTATCCATCTCTCGTAAATAGGAAAGACGTGAGTCCAGCGTCCGTAATTGGGTGTCGTCCAGCCCGCCCGTGACTTCTTTGCGGTAACGGGCAATAAAGGGAACGGTGCTGCCGTCGTCAATCAGGTTTACCGCGGCAATAACTTGTTCAGGGCGAACATTCAGCTCTGAAGCAATCGTATGACAGATAGCTTGGCTCATCCGTATTTTTCTCTCTCGATGTCGTTAGTCTGGTCTATATTCGATTCGGTTAATGAACCACGTTTTTGGCCCTTGAGGCGTTTCAACGGTGAGTTCATCATCGGGTTCTTTTTTGAGCAGCGCGCGGGCCATGGGTGAATCGATAGAAATGTAGTTTTTCGCATCTCCATAGATCTCATCCGGGCCGACGATGCGAAAATATCTTGTCTCACCTTCGTCATTTTCAATTTCGACCCACGCACCGAAGAAGACTTTCCCGTCTTGCTGAGGTGAGTAATCAATGATCTTGACTTGTTCCATACGTTTACGCAGGTAACGGACACGACGGTCAATTTCCCGCAGGCGCTTTTTGTTGTACTGGTAATCCGCATTTTCACTACGATCGCCGAGACTCGCGGCCCAAGTCACTTTCTTGGTGACCTCTGGGCGTTCTTGCAGCCAGAGAAAGTCGAGCTCTTGTTTGAGGCGATTATAGCCTTCCCGGGTAATCAGGTTGGTTTTCATCAGTGGTTATTCATCGCAGATAATGTGCATTTATGGGCTATACCTTAGCGAAAAATAGCAGAAAGGTTAATGGTTGTTTCTCTGGGATGACGAAAGCTTTACACGCTTGGCGTTTTTCCTCGCCAAAGAGATGTATTGCAATTGTGGTGATATGTCTTTTCACGCGTTGTTTCCCCTCATGATTGAAGGGCGATATTGGTGAAGAAATATTCATACATGACATAAATTTAGTGTAGTATTATTTGAATATAAAATAATATCCAACGTCATCGGCTTTTGTCAGCGATAATACTGAGGAAAGCATCATGTCAAAATTGACCATTAAATCACGTGTTTATGCACTGTCTATACTCCCCTTGTTACTGATTAGTTTTGGGATGATTTTCATCTCATATACGCAAATGTCTAACTTGAATCACACCCAGCAACAATTGATTCACCAATACCTTTCTGAACAAAAACGCTCCGAATTGAAAGCGTATATCGATATTATTGATTCTTCTTTAACCGCTTTGAAAGCGAGCAACGCCGACCGACAAGATGTGATTGAAAAGCTTTCCCAGATTCATTTTGGTGACAGTGGTTATGTCTTCGGTTATGACAGTAAAGGCAACCGCCTTTTCCTGGGAGATACCGGGAAGGGGATTGGTAAAAATTTCTGGGATTTGAAAGATAGCAAAGGTAACTTTCTAATTCAGAACTTAATTAAACAGGGCAAGGATGGTGGTGGATTTTCGAGCTATTTTTTCCCGAAACCCGGAGAGAAAGTCGCCTCTGAAAAACTCAGTTATTCAATCTATGAATCTCAGTGGGACATGATCATCGGCATTGGTTTTTATATTGACGACGTTGAAGCGATTACATCTCAGATGGCAACGAAGTCCGAGCATGAAATGAAGCGGAGTTTTGTGTGGATGATGTCGATTGGCGTCGGCATGTTGTGCCTGGTGTCGGTGTTTACGATCTTGTTTAGTCGTGGCATCTTAAGGCCATTGCAACGATTTGATCAGTCGATTGCCCGGTTTGCCACTGGGGACGCTGATTTAACCGCTCGCATGGAAGCTTATCATATTCCTGAATATGCCTCTCTAAGCCGGAACTTTAATAATTTTGTCGAAAATCTGCAGAATATTATTCGCCAGTTGAGAACGAACAGTGATGTGATTAGTGATGAAACCGGGCATATGCTGGAGCGTTCTAATCAAGTCGATCAGTTATCGAACACACAACGGGAAGAAACGGAACAAGTGGCGACAGCGGTGACAGAAATGACCGCGACTGCACATGATATTTCTCAGAATGCTTCGAGCGCTGCTGCGGCTGCACAGTCTGCTGATGAGAAAGCAAAAGAGGCGATGGCGACGGTTGATTCGGCAGTTGACTCTGTTGCTGTTTTAGCCAAGAAAATTGAATTTGCCAACATGGTGATGGATAAGCTCGAAAGCAATGTCAGCAACATCTCTTCTTCATTGAATGTAATTCAGGATATTGCCGAACAGACTAACTTACTGGCGCTGAATGCTGCGATTGAAGCGGCCCGAGCCGGTGAGCAGGGACGCGGATTTGCGGTTGTTGCTGATGAAGTCAGAAAACTCGCCAGCCGGACCCAACAAAGTACCGGAGATATTCAGCACATCATTGAACAATTGAAAGGGGCGACCCAAGAAGCAGTTCAGTCGATGCTGGATAGTCGTACTCAAAGTGAAGATACCGTGGCAAAAGCACATCAAGCAAGTGATGCATTGGTAGAGATCCTCGATTCTGTCAGTATGATTATGGATATGAACACACTGATTGCGACGGCCACTGAAGAGCAAAGTCAGGTGGGACAAAATATTTCTGAACGTGTTGTGATTATTTCCGAGCAAAGCTTACAAGTGGCGGATGTTACGGATGAAAACCGTAAAGGCAGTCGGGATTTACAAGAGCAAACGCAAGAACTGAAAGCGCTGGTGGACCGATTTACGGTTTAGTGCACCGGTAGATACGAAATCACCCCAATCGGTCTGCTGAACAGGCCGATTTTTTTGTGCCTAAACAAAACCACCGCCTTAAAGGCGGTGGTTGTCGTTTTCTCGATACGAACGTGACTATTTCTGCTCTCGGGCAATCGCTCGATAGCCGATGTCGCTGCGGTAGAAAACACCATCCCATTGAATTTGCTTAGCCAATGCATAAGCACGTTGCTGAGCTTCGGAGACTGTGTTGCCTAAGGCCGTGGCACAAAGGACGCGTCCGCCGCTGGTCACGACGTGGCCGTCTTTTTCGCCGGTGCCGGCATGGAAGACTTTCTCACCTTCCGTGTCTGCTTGCGGCAAGCCTGAAATGACATCCCCTTTGTTGTAATTACCGGGGTAGCCACCGGCGGCTAAAACAATCCCAATCGATGCGCGTGGATCCCATTTGGATTCGGCTTGGTCTAGCTTGCCAGCAATTGCGGTTTGGCACAGTTCAACTAAATCCGACTGAAGACGCATCATGATCGGTTGCGTTTCCGGATCACCAAAGCGACAGTTGTACTCAATGACTTTCGGATTTCCCTGACTGTCGATCATCAGACCGGCATACAGAAATCCAGTGTATGGGTGACCTTCTGCCGCCATTCCTTCTACAGTCGGATAAATCACCTGCTCCATGATGCGGTTATGGAGCTCTTGGGTGACAACCGGTGCCGGAGAGTATGCTCCCATGCCACCGGTGTTTGGCCCGGTATCTTTATCACCCACACGTTTATGATCCTGACTGGTTGCCATTGGCAAGACGTTTTTACCGTCAACCATCACGATGAAACTGGCTTCTTCACCGTCAAGAAACTCTTCGATCACAACCCGGCTACCGGCATGACCAAATGCATTGCCAGCCAGCATATCTTGAATTGCATCTTCTGCTTCTTGCAGTGTCATTGCAACGATGACGCCTTTTCCGGCAGCGAGACCATCCGCTTTAACCACGATTGGTGCCCCTTTTTGCCGAACATAGGCCAGTGCCGGCTCGATGTCGGTAAAGTTGGCATAATCAGCCGTCGGAATCTGGTGACGTGCCAGAAAGTCTTTGGTAAACGCTTTTGAGCCTTCGAGCTGTGCCGCGCCTTTCGTTGGGCCAAAAATCGGCAGGTCGGCAGCACGGAATGCATCAACGACACCAATCACTAACGGCGCTTCGGGACCGACAATGGTTAAGTCGATGGCATTTTGCTGTGCGAAAGCGACTAAGCCATCGATATCTTCAACGTCAATACTGACATTTTTGACTTTGTATTCCAGCGCCGTTCCGGCATTACCGGGAGCGACAAAGACCGTTTTGACTTGTGGGTTTTGCGCGATTTTCCAGGAGAGTGCATGTTCACGTCCACCAGAACCGATAACAAGTACGTTCATAAAGATGAATTCCTGTATTCAAGTTGTTTGTCTCCATCAGAGACAGCACGTTGAGAAGATGTGATTGAGTGCCCTGATATCGGGCACTTACTCAGATTAGTGTCTGAAATGACGCATACCTGTGAAAATCATGGTCATGCCGTGTTCATCAGCGGCAGCAATGACTTCATTATCACGCATCGAACCACCCGGTTGAATCACACAAGTAACACCGGCTTCGGCCGCTGCATCAATACCATCTCGGAATGGGAAAAATGCGTCGGAAGCCATCACGGTTCCTTCGACTTTCAGATTTTCGTCCGCGGCCTTAATACCTGCAATTTTCGCCGAGTAAACGCGGCTCATTTGACCGGCACCGACACCAATCGTCATATCGCCTTTCGCGTAGACAATCGCATTTGATTTCACGTACTTCGCGACTTTCCAGCAGAATAGGGCATCTTTCAGTTCAGCTTCAGAAGGTTGGCGTTTTGAAACGACCGTCAGGTCATCGACACTGACCATGCCCTGATCACGATCCTGAACCAGCAGACCACCATTGACGCGTTTGAAATCATAACCGGTGGTTTTATCTTGCCATTGACCACAAACCAACAAGCGGACATTTTTCTTCGCGGCGACAACTTCAATCGCGTCATCGGCCACTGTCGGGGCAATAATCACTTCAACAAACTGACGTTCGACAATTGCTTGTGCCGTGGCGGCATCCAGTTCACGGTTGAATGCGATGATCCCGCCGAAAGCAGAGGTTGGGTCAGTCTGATAAGCGCGGTTATAAGCATCGAGGATCGAATCGCCTAAAGCGACACCACATGGGTTAGCGTGTTTGACGATGACACAAGCGGGCTCGGAAAATTCTTTCACACACTCTAAAGCAGCGTCTGTATCTGCAATATTATTGTAAGAGAGCGCTTTGCCCTGAATCTGGCGCGCGGTCGCGACAGATGCTTCTTCAGGATGGTTTTCTACATAAAAAGCCGCAGACTGGTGACTGTTCTCACCGTAGCGCATGTCTTGTTTTTTCTCGAACTGCATATTGAATGTCCGAGGGAACTTCGAATCGGCATCGCCTTCTTTGTTTTCACCATAAGAAGGAACCATTTTGCCAAAGTAGTTGGCAATCATACCGTCGTAAGCGGCGGTATGCTCGAAAGCTGCAATTGCGAGATCAAAGCGAGTTTCCAGCGTGAGTGAACCACTGTTGGTATCCATCTCTGTGAGCACGCGTTGATAATCGGAGGCATTGACGATAATGCTGACATCTTTATGGTTTTTCGCTGCGGAACGCACCATTGTCGGGCCCCCGATATCAATATTTTCAACTGCGTCAGCCAGTGAACAGTCTGCTTTGGCAACCGTGGCAGCAAACGGATACAGGTTGACCACCACCATATCGATTGGCTGGATACCATGTTGAGCCATGATCTCGTCATCTTGTCCCCGACGCCCTAAAACCCCGCCATGAACTTTGGGGTGAAGGGTTTTGACACGACCATCCATCATTTCAGGAAATCCGGTGTAGTCGGAAACTTCAGTCACAGAGATACCTTGTTCGGCTAAAAGGCGGGCAGTGCCACCGGTTGACAGAATGTCAACGCCACGGTCAGCCAATGCTTTGGCAAACTCTACAATACCAGTTTTGTCTGATACGCTGATAAGCGCACGGCGAATAGGGCGAGCGTTATTCATTGCTTCCTTCTTCCTCAAATTCACAGAGTTAATTGAACGAAATAGATGTTAAATTTTGTGGCGCACATTCTAGCGAATTAATCACCAAAAAGCTCGCGCAATCGTTTGGCATAAGCAAATTAATTATCAATTCGTTCTTTTTTCTGGAAATGAATCTGAACAATGGCATCGAATTTTAAACCAATTGATGCCATGAAAAGATAAGGAAAAAACGTGGATCCGGCTAGTTATACACTCGCGCAACTCGACCGGATGAATTGAGCTGATAGGTATCGGCAGCGGCAGGAATAAACGCAGACTGACCCTTGTGTAAAGTGAGCGTCAGACCACTTTTATGTTGCAGATGGACATCAGCATCAATCGCAAAAACGATTTCAGCACTGGTGGCGGTGAGGGTGACATCGTCCGGCGCCGGATAGATTGAGAATTTAAAGTCATTGACCGGGACTGGATAATGATAAGCAACCTCGGTTTCTTCTTCTGGTGCAATCAGCAGTGTCTCTGATGGTTTCGGCGTGAATGATGTACATTTGGCCAATTCCTCAACGTCAATGTGTTTCGGCGTCAGTCCCGCTCTGAGGACATTATCTGAGCTGGCCATCACTTCTAAACCGGTGCCTTTCAGATAAGCGTGAGGGGTTTTGGCATCCAGATACATCGCTTCGCCCGGTTGTAAAACCACATAATGCAGCAGAATCGCAGAAAACAGCCCGATGTCTTCGGGATAATCTTGCGCCAAATCGAGGATCAACTGAGCGAGCGGCTCGTCTTGCTGCGCCTGTTGTGCGTAAGCCAGTAACGCCTGAATCGCTTGTGATTTCTGTTCTCCGGATAGAGACAGTAAACGGATAAAGAATAACTGGAATCCGGCGGCGGTTTTGTCTGCACGAAGCTGATTGACCAGTGATTCAATCGGCTGAAGATTCATTTTCGTCAACGTCTGGATGATGTCATCTAACGGACGGAACCCATTCAATGCATGATAAGGCGTTAAAGCATACACCAGCTCGGGTTTATGGTTTGGATCTTTGTAATTACGCTCGGGTGCATTGAGTGGGATGTGCAGTTGATTTTCGCGGACATAGCCTGTTTCGGCATCGGCTTTACATGGATGAACCTGAATCGACAGCGCTTTGTCTGCCGCAAGCACTTTAAACAAAAATGGCAACTCACCATACGTCTGATGGGTTTGGGCTGATAAACATGAAGACGGATGACGCTGAATGAACTCGGCAAGAGAATCATGTTGATTATCGGTGATGAGCTGAGAGCATCCGCCCGGATGCGCGCCCATCCAGATTTCAGCCTGAGGCAAATGTTCAGGGTTGGGAATATCAAATAGGTTGTTGATGGATTGTGTACTTCCCCACGCATAGTGTTGAATCACATTTTGCATTAAATAGAAGGGGAGTATGGTTGTATCGTTCATGGTCATCCTGCGTATGCGATTCGGTTAGATAATCAATATTGAATCATATTTATGGTATCTGACTTTGTACTTATATCAAATGTATGCCAATCAGTGGCAGAGACATTTTGGGTGTGAGATATCAGAACAGGCCATTAGCACATCAATTGTACTCGGTTTCAGTTGATGATTGGCCGATTCAATACTGAATGTTTTGCCCCTTGACCGCCGGGAATGGTTAGGTTCTGAAAACACTAAAGCTCTGACTTAAGGATTGGCTGTCTTGGAGCAGTCTCTGGCTGGTGTTGCCAATCTCCCGTGCGCTTTCTGTGATTTGTCGGCTGTGCTCGGCTAAATCGGTTATGTTATGACTGATATTCTGACTTGCCGAAGATTGCTGCAGACAGGCTGTTGCAATATTTTCGTTGAGTGCTTGAATCGTATGGATTTGCTCATTGATGTCATTGAGCATCTCTTGGGCTTTACAGGTTGCTTGTTGCGTTTCGAGCGACTGTTGTTTGGTTTGAACCATGGACGAACTTAAATGTTTTGCTCGTTCCTGTAAGGTTGTAATGATTTCTTCAATTTCATCGGTACTCTTTTGCGTTCGGGTTGCAAGGGTTCGCACTTCGTCTGCGACGACGGCAAATCCTCGTCCTTGTTCGCCTGCGCGAGCCGCTTCAATTGCAGCATTGAGTGCTAGGAGATTGGTCTGTTCAGCGACACCACGAATGACATTCAACACTTCACCGACATTATCCGCATCTTTAGCCAGATATTGGGTATCTTGTTCGGTTTCAGTCAGTAATTCAGACAAGGAAGTCATATATTGGGAGGCGTTGATGAGAACTTGACTACTATCTTGGCTCTTTTGATGGGAAATTTGAGCGGAGCGGGCTGCTTCATCGGCTGCTGTTGCAACATCTTGTGTGCTGGACTGCAACTGGTTCATTGCAGAGGCCGCGGAATTGGCTGCTTGTAATTGCTGTTCCGATTTTTCGATAGACTGTTTGGCAACCGCGTTGAGGTCTCTTGCGGAATGGGTGAGATTGGTAGAAATTGGTTTAATGTTTCGGATCGCGTCGCAAATTTTAACGGTAAAGCGGTTGAATGCGGTTGCAATCTGGGCAAACTCGTCTTTGCCATTGACGGGGAGCTGACGGGTTAAATCACCTTCTCCCTGAGAAATATCATTCAGGGCTTGACGGGTTGTATCGCAGGGGCGCGTGATACTGCGGATGATCAATGCTGATAATGCGCTCAGGATCAACACAATCAGCAATCCAGACCATAAGGCCATTGTTGTTCTCTCTGCAACCAGTTGGTCGACATCATCCACATAAATCCCTGAACCAATGATCCATCCCCAAGGTTTGAATAGTTTTACGTAAGAAACCTTTGCTACATCGGTCTCTGAACCGGGTTTGGACCACATGTAATGGACGACGCCACCGCCTTGATTCTTGGCAACTTGTACCATCTCTAAAAAGAGCGCTTTTCCGGTCGGATCTTTGACCTTAGAAAGGTTTTTGCCATCCAGTTGCGGTTTAAAGGGATGCATGATCATTGTGGGAGTGAGGTCGTTGATCCAGAAGTAATCATTTTTGCCATAGCGAAGATGTTTGATGGCTTGCTGTGCTTGTTGTTGTGCGCCTTGACGGGTTAGCGTTCCCTCAGTTTCTAATTGATGATAGTAAGAGAGCAGGCTATAGGTGCTTTCAATTAGATGCTGTGTCTTAATTTGTTTCTCTTCCATGAGATCATGCTTATATTCTATTAATAGTTTGGTGAATAACATCATGATTAATAAAATATTTGCGAGGAGCAGTAGATACAGGCGCGTTCTTATTTTGGTCTGACGTAGGCTGAAAAACATAACAACAATTCCTCTCTAGTTATAGAAATAGTGTTCCAACTTAGGTATATCAGAAAATTGTTGTATAAATGTAAATGAATTGCTTTTTTGTTAAGCAGGTAGCTAACTGATTCACTTTGATACATTTAAGTTGATTTAACCTCTTCATCGCGATATCACCGGCGGCGCTTTAAAGAATTTTAAATAACTTTTTCAGGATCGGTAATTCCACATGTCGTTTGGCTGTAATGGCATAAAAGCTTTCAATGACAGAATCTAATTTGGCATAACTTTTCAGCGTGCCGGCCGAAATTTCATCCTGTACGACAACCTCCGGGAGTACAGCGATAGCACCGGTATCCCGGGTTAACAGCCGCAACATTGCCATATCATCGACCTCTGCATAGGGGGTCACCGACAACCTATGTTGTTCGCAATATAAATCAAATTGGGTGCGAATCTCACTGTCCGGCCCCGGTAACAATAATTTGGTGCGTGTTAAATCTTGTGGGAAACGCAATGTCTCGAATTCACGCGTATTGGGACCGACGAGACAGACCCCTTGTTGGGCAATTAACTTACATCGCCACGGGGTTGTTGAATCTGAGGCAACCGGACGATTGGAGAGAATTAAGTCCAGTTTATGCACGCGAAGCTGTTCAAGCAGATCGTCAAAATTGGAAGAGCACAGCGCTAGCTTGACGTTGTCCTGACCAATCACCGGGAGCAGAAAGTTCTCCTGAAAGTTCCGGGATAACGTGGCTACCGCCCCGATTCGTAGCTGTTGGACATGATGGTGTTCACCACTTTCCATCACCGACAGTAATTCACTGCCGAGATTAAAAATACCTTCCGCATATTCAAGTACCAGATGGCCGACATCCGTCAGCAATAATGAGCGTCCTTGACGATGGAACAGGTGATGACCGAGTTGTTCTTCTAACTGTTTGATCTGGGAGGAGAGGGCTGATTGGGAGACATTGAGTTTTTGGGCTGCCCGGGTCAGATGTCCTTCTTTCGCGACAGTCCAGAAATAGCGCAGGTGATGAAAGTTGAGGTTTCTCATTCTATTGTTCACTTTAAAAGAACGTTTTGTGAATATCTATCTATTTTACATCTCATTTGGCTTGCTGCAACAATACGTCTCCAATTGATGCACATTTTTAGGAGAGATTGTTTGATGGATTTGACGCTGGGAGGTCATTATGTTGCCGCCCTGTATGGACTCGGTTTCTTACTCTGTCTTGTTGCCCGTAGTTATGAGTGGGCTATCGCTGGTCTCACGTCACGCCTTGCGTTATTCGTGAGTCTTGTTGTTCCTTTGGGATCAGGATTGCTGACCGCGACGTTGCCGCCTGTGTTACCGACCATGATGGGGTTACTGATTACGTTACTCGGTTGGGTGATCATTGATTATGCCTCTCGTTATCTGGAAGGTGATCCGGGTCAGCGTCGGTTTATCCGTGCGATTCTGTTTACGCTCGGTTTGGTCGCCTTGCTGGTGAAGAGTGACAATCTGTTGGTGATGATGCTGGCATGGAGTGTGAGTAGTCTCAGCCTTCATTTTCTGCTCACCCATTACCGGGAGCGTAAAGCAGCTAGAATCGTGGCGCATAAAAAATTTCTGGTCAGCCGAATGGCAGATGTCTGTTTGATTACTGCGTTGTTTCTGGTTTACCAAGCGCTGGGAAGCTTCTCGTTGCCGGTCCTCAATCAACAACTTGGGCAGATGACCATCCTCTCACCGGAATTAAATATTGCCGCTTTATTGTTTGCGGTTGCTGCGATTCTTAAAACCGCACAGTTACCATTGCATGGTTGGTTAATTCAGGTGATGGAGGCACCGACTCCGGTATCGGCGTTACTGCATGCCGGGGTGGTCAATATGGGCGGATTCGTGATGATTTCACTGGCAGCGCTGCTCAATCTTGCTCCCCTGGCACAATCGGTCTTGGTGATTGTCGGCAGTACCACCGCTTTACTGGCCGGATGGGTGATGATGACACGTATCAGTATTAAAGTGCGTTTGGCGTGGTCAACCTGCGCCCAAATGGGATTTATGCTGATGGAAATCGGTCTTGGACTATACGAATTGGCGCTGCTTCACCTGATAGCCCATTCCGTGTACAAAGCGTATCACTTTCTGAGTGCAGGTGAGGTCGTTGCGCAGACGATCCATCAGGACTATTTCCCTCCAGCGGTTCGAATTCACGGGGTGTTCGGCTCGGTATTGTGCTCTGCCGTCGTGGTTCTCGGCGTGCCGATGTTATGGCAGCAGTGGTTAGTGAACCTGTCGTTACCGCTTTCCGCCAGTGTGATTCTGATCTTGGGCTGTGCACCGCTGTTTTGGCGTGCAACAAACGCCGTACGCTCGGGTTTAGTGACCGGAGTGTTGCGAAGTGGTGTGGTCTTACATCTGTATCTGCTATGGCACAGTACATTTGCGCACATCGCTCCTTCAACCGGTCCGGAACAGGTCGGGTTACTCGGATTTGTCTGCGTGGTGTTTATCCTGTTGTATCTCGGTCAAGTGGGGATCCGTTGTTACCCGCACTACAGGGTGGTGAAACGTCTCTATCCTTGGGCATATAACGGATTTTATCTCGATGAGACATTTACCCGTTTCACTTTCAAAGTCTGGCCGGCAAAACTGACGCTTGAGCAAGCTCAGACGCAGGTTAATCGCAATCATTCAACTGCCGGAGAATCTGTATGACCGCCTTGTCTCGCCATTATATCAACACCGCGACGCTGCTGAATGCTGCAATTGAGGCGGCATGTGACAGTATTGCGCCTAACTGGCCGCTTGATCGGATGATTGCTGTGAACCCATATTGGTCATGGATTGATCGCCCTTTTGCCGAGGTCGCGCATCAGCTCGCTCAGTTTGCGGGTTCGCCGATGGCAATGCCGCTGGATTATTACCGTGAACGTTGGGAAAACAGCACAATAACCGAGGCCGATCTGGCGCAAGCGCTGACACGATTACCTATGGCAGAAGCGCCGGAGATTGCGGCTGTCATCGCTGCATTGCAAGAAGATGATGTTTCCCCGACACCGGCGCCTTTGTTGTGCGATATGCTTGATAGTCAGCGTCATCTGAATCAAGATCCTGCGTGGTGCGATACCATCACCCATCAAATTGCCCAGTTTTGCGCCGCCTATTTCGATCAGGATCAGGCGGACTGGCATCCGTACAGTGACGTGCGTTTGTATCAAAGCTGGCGTAACGCGATGTGCCACGATCACAGCGTTGCCTTACTAATGAAAGCCGCACATATTCCGCGGCGGGCGACGGAGATGGCAATGACGCCGCGTGAGCAGATCAGGCAGGTGTTAAACCGATTGGACATCGCTCCCGAGCATTGGCAAGACTACCTGCAAGCGGTGATTTATCGGATCAGTGGTTGGGCTGCATGGGGCGCTTATCTCAAGTGGCAGGCGGAGTTATCGCAACAAGATGACGAGACGTTGATTGATTTACTGGCAATTCGCCTCAGTTGGGAGTGGCTGGTGGATGACCAGAATCGTCATTCCGGATCTGTCTGGCAGCGCTGGCAACATCGCTGGCAGCAACATTTCCTTGAGTATCGGCCGCAGACGATCAACATGCGCTTGATCTGGCAACGCGCCCATGAAATCAGTTATCAGCGTCAACTCAGTCAAGTGTTAGCCCAGCCAGTGCCGGATATTCAACACGCCCCGAAAATTCAGGCTGCATTTTGTATTGATGTCCGTTCTGAAGTGATCCGACGCCATCTTGAAGCGCAAGGGGATGAGATTCACACCCTTGGGTTCGCTGGGTTTTTCGGTCTGCCGGTCAGTTATACGCCGCTCGGTACGCAGATTCAGCGCCCACAGCTTCCCGGGCTGTTGGCACCATCACTCACGGTGTGTGATAGCGTCGGTTGCCACGAACACGATGCAGCGCTGGCGAAGAAAAGGCAGGCAGCATTGCAGCGCGAGTCGGGATGGTCATGGTTCAATACCATGCCTGCGTCAACCTTTACGCTGGTCGAAGCATTGGGGTTAAGCTACGTCGGAAAGTTGATCAAACGGGTTTTACCGCTTAATGGGCATTCAACCCAAGCTCCGGGGTTGTCGGCTGCGAGTGCTCAGCGGCTTCGTCCGACACTACGCACTGATGCAGAACAGCAAGTGACGTTGGCTGAAAATGTCCTGAAAGGGATGGGGCTGACTCACGAATTTGCACCGTTTGTGCTACTCATCGGTCATGGCAGCGAGAGTGCCAATAACCCCCATCGTGCCGGTCTGGATTGCGGTGCTTGTTGTGGTCAAAGCGGAGAAGTGAATGTCCGGGCTTTGGCACAACTGCTCAATCGACCTGTCGTCCGGGAAGGTTTAGCGCAACGTGATATTCAAATCCCTGATACCACATATTTTGTTGCCGGATTGCACAATACCACCACAGAAGCGTTGTCACTGTACGACACGGATGATTTGGATGAGCCAATCCAGCACTCACTGAATGCATGGCGTGCTCAACTGGATGCGGCATCTCTTGGGGCGCGGATGGAACGTGCACCACAATTAGGGCTGACCCATCAATCGCAGCATTCCGTTCAAAAGCGAATCAAACACCGCGCCCACGATTGGGCGCAAACTCGTCCGGAGTGGGGGCTGGTCAATAACGCGGCTTTTATTATTGCGCCAAGAGCAAGAACTCGCGGTCTCAAGCTGGACGGTCGAACCTTCCTCCACGAATACCGACATGAGCAAGATGTCGATGCCAGTGGGTTAGCAAAAATCATGACTGCACCGATGATCGTCACCAACTGGATTAACATGCAGTATTACGCCTCGACGGTTGATCATCATCGCTATGGTTCCGGCAATAAAACCTTGCATAACGTTGTTGGTGGGCGACTGGGTGTGTTTGAAGGTAACGGGGGTGACTTGCGTATCGGGCTTTCCCGTCAGTCGCTGCACGATGGTCAGCAATGGCGGCACGAACCACTGCGCCTAACGGTGGTCATTGATGCGCCTGAGGCTGCAATTGAGTCGGTGATGAGCCGCCATTCGATGGTCAAACAGTTGGTCGATAATCAGTGGCTTTATCTTGCCCGGTTTGAGCAACACCAACTCGCTTTCTTCGATAATGGGGTGTGGACGGTGAGAGACCGGACATGAACACAGAGATTCTTATTTGTCGTTTCCGGTGAGCGTGCGGCTGCCTGATGCTGATATCATTTTAAGCGAAGACTCAGCCGACTCAGTTGATGACGTTGATTCTTGAATCAGTTGTTCTCGATGTTCGGTCATCCAGTGCGCTAAGGAATCTAAAGTTGGCTTCAGGGTTCTTCCCAAGTCGGTAACACAATATTCGACTCTGGGGGGCATTTCCGGATAGACAGTTCTCATCACCAGCCCTCGCTTTTCAAACGACCTCAGTTGCTTGGTTAATTCCTTTTGGGTGATTGGACCGATAGCGCGCTGTAATTTCCCAAACCGTATCACATCGTTCGTCACATTGTTTGATACGTGGCGCAACTGACTCAGTGTTAACTTCCCGATTGGACGTTTAGTTCTTTTTGTAACCACGATTTAAATACATTGACTCTTAGAACCCGTGAAGAAGAAGGGTCACTAATGACAGAATAGCGAATTCCGGGGGTGAGTCCGATATTGAATGGCTTAACTAACAGACCTCGTTCAACAAAGTCTGCCGAAATACTTTCAGTCGCCAGACATGCGCCATGTCCGGCGACTACTGCATTGATCGCCATATCAAAGCTACTTACTTCCATCCATTGAATACCTCCTCTTTTGGCACTGACATTTGCACTGCGAAACCATTGCTCCCAACTAAAAGACGCTGTGTGAAAATCAATTAACCAACAGTTCAGGAGTTGCTCTGGACTATCGAACTTCATTGATTTCGCGAGTTGCGGAGAGCAATAAGGATAGATGTCTTCTTCAAATAGTGTCTCTTGATCTAAATCCAGATGTTTTACGCTGTCATTGCCTTGCCAGATCAATACATCAGTTTCGGTATGGCGAATATCGATCTCCTTCACCGTCTGTACCCGAATCGGGACATGTGGGTACGCCATCGTGAACTTCCACAGTCTAGGCATTAACCAACGTGTGGAGAATGAACGAGGGGCACTGACGTTCAGCATTCCTTCGAGTGGCTCATTCTGAATTCTGTTTAATCCAGTGATGATGTGTTTAAAACCGTCATTGACATGCTTGTGAAGTATCTGTCCCTTATCTGTCAGATGCATTTCACGTCCACGACGGATAAATAATTTACATCCCAAACGATCTTCAAGTTGTCGTAGCTTTTGGCTTATGGCTGCCTGAGTGACACACAGTTCTTCAGCCGCTTTACTATAACTTTTAAGACGAGAAGCCGATTCGAAAAAACGCAGCGCTGAAAGATAACGTAGTCGATTGTCCATAAGTTGTACTTATAGTTCCTGTAATGAATCGTTGTTCGTAGGGGAAGTTATTTACATCGATAATAGCTGCATCTAATCAGTAATCAAGAGTAATACGATGCGATTAACAGCACCTTATAATAAAAAATTTATTATTAAAATATTGAAATTTATATATTTTGATATTTTTCCTGATAAGGATAGCCATAAAATTATCGCTATGAATGATCATCTTAAAAAAGATATTGGATTATGCTCTGAAGAGCAAGATGATCACCATCACTCAAGGTTTTTATAATCTGAAATAATGGACGGTTGAGATGATGGCCCGTTCCCTTTTACTAATGAACAAACCATCAAGGTGGCTTTGAGTTGAAACCCTGTTGAGATGAGTGACGTTATTTCGCTACCGAATACTTCAACGATTCATTCTGTAGAGAACGCCTCGATACCCGCCTATTCCATTGTTTCAATTATCTGTCAGTACTATTTCGTCGTTGTTGTAACTCTGCTTCTGCCGCATTAGCCCTGCGTATCGCTTTATCTCGCGCTTCTTCTGCGATGGTAACCAGAGCATTTGCATGCGTATTTGCTTGGGCGGCTTGTTGGGGTATTTATCAGTTTCAGCAACTGGCGGCTGTTCGGTCACGGTCTGGCGAGAGTTGCGCAGATTAAAAGACATCATGGATTTACCGGAAAGAGCCAAGCTCAGGTATTCAAACCTTACTATGAGCTTTCCATCGACCAAGACACCGGTGCGGTGAAAACCAGCCTATACTGTGACAACGAACTGGTCAGGGCTTTAAAAGGGGTGATGACTGCCGGACGTGAATTAATCACCCGTGTATTTGCGTGGCGGATAGAGTCCGGCTTAGCGCCTTCTTTTAACTTGGAGTTTTGTGAATCAGAGTATTTTATGAATATTCAAAGTTAATAGAGTTTAGCCTGAATGGTGCGGGTTCATCGATATTGAACTCATCGGTATTAAAAAACACATAATTTTTACCTTTACTAAATGAACTATTAAAAATGATACCATCATAAGGCCCTAATGATTTGAAATACTCACATAGAAATTGAGTTGGAATATAATCTAGCTCTGATAGATGAGGTTTTACTGGTATAGATAAGGCTAATGCAAATGCTTCGAGAAGTTCAATTATGGCTAAAGATTCCCCGTAGTCCGACTCTTGAAAAGGGATGATTGAAAATTTTTTCCTTGGATCAGTTAGATCGATGAGAGTCTTTGTTTGCTTTAATTTAAACTCAGAAACATAAATTTCTGCTCCATTGTATGGTCGAACCTCAGAAACACAGGTATCTATATTGTCGGCTAAATACATATATGCAATGCCTTTGGGGTTGGCTCTACCTGCTGAAGTTTTATCTTGAGGTGGTGCTCCCATGTCATTAGCTGTTAATGGTTCATCGCTAATTCTAGCCCTGTAAAAGCAGTCTGTTATGTAAGCGGTTGATTCCAATTGCTCTAATATTGATGAGAATACAGGTAAATCTTTATCGTTGCTTTGCTTGAATATTTTTGAATATATGACACCTGTTGGGAAAAAACGGTTTGAGTGTTTAAGTTCTTCGCATAACTCTTTCCAGCTTTCTTTGTAGTGGTCAAAAGAAATTGCCAATTTATATTTTTTACCATTGAAACTTTCTTTAGTTACCTCTTCGAAAAGTGCTTGCTTATTCGTAATATCATTATTAAAAAGCTGAAATGTGTCATCTATGATTTTGTATGCATAATCCCCATTTTCATCTTCTTCTAAGACATACGTTAAAAACTCAAACATTACATACAATAAGCTCCCATCGCAGATCGGTACTTCTGAAGAACCACAACGAGGGCACCGTCCTAACTCTCCATTTGTATGGATGAATGTTTTCAGCTCCCTATCGTTGAAACAATTTATACAACAGTTAGCCATCTACTTTTCTCCATACATACATAACGTATGGATGTGGTGTTGTATTGACAGTTTTTTAGCTTGCCCTAGTCCCGGAAAGTGGTCCCTAGTTTTTAATTCTCTAAAGCCTTTTAGTCCAAGAGTTTCTTGTACTAGCATTGGGTGTGCATCACAAAATTGAATTAATTTTTGTAATGCATCTCCAAATTTTTCACCCGGCCTAGTTGGAGAGTTATCATCGTAAGATTTAAAATGTTTAATGAACATAGAATGGTATTCATCTGGATCTATGTATGAGAGATGTATTGCTACTACATATGCAGGGCCACCACTTTCTAGATAGTCACTACCTGTAATTGTGTAATCACCATATCCAACGACATTTGTTCCTTCTTTGTAGTCGGTATGCCTATCTGAAAAATATGATTTATCAGGATATGATGAGTTATTTTTTACTACTGGAAAGTTATCTTCAACAATTACGACATTAGATAGATTACGAAAAGCACCCCTTTGGTATTTTTTTGAAATAACTAAAGATGCTTTTTCAATAAGATGTATAGAGTTTTTATTGACACCATCTTCGATAAAAATGGCAAATTCTGTGTTTTGGTGTGACTCGGTAAATTCTTTGAGTTCGTTAGATGATCGGTTCTTTGTTGAAAAACAAGGCTTGAATTGTAGTTCCGTGTTGATTTCTAGTAACTTTTCTTCGATAGAGTGTAAATTTCCATCAAAATCACCTAAACTAGGGTTGGTAATAACAATAGGTGTGATTTGATTCTGATTTAAGTATTCAATCGTTTTTGTCAATCCTTGTAGCTTTTGTCTTACTGGTTCGATGATTGGACACCAAAGGTCACATTTGATAATGGGACTTAATTCTCTTAAACATATCAGTTCAAACTGTTTGCCTCGGAGTACGGGGTAATACATATGTTATCCTTACTCAAGTTACTATTAAGAATATCAACAAGTTGTTGTTGTGTTCTAATAGGTAACTTATAGCTTACTCCTGCATTTTTTAAGGATTTAGGTAGCGACCTGATAAAATTCCCATTATTTTTTCTATGGTATTTGAGAACTGTTTTAAAATGTTCTCTCAGAATTTTAGCATCAGTAGTTGATATAATATCAAAACATGCTGAATACATTTTTATGTTGCTAACAGAAGGAATAGATCCTGATATTAATTTGGCGAGGTGTTTATATTCTTCTGATCTTAAAGTATTTAGCATAAGATTCTTATCTATATCATTTTTACTAAGATCTTTAGCTTGTCTTACTGTAGATAGTGTATTTCGTTTTGTTAGTTGAATTACACCTACTTCATCTGGAGATTGTTTTAGTATTTTGTCTAAATGTTTTTCACCGCATACAACGTACACGTTATCAAATATTGAGTAATAAGAGGATAGCTGTTCGGACAATCTATCTAAAGAGTCATACTCTGTTTTTATTTCATAACAAGTAGATTGACCGTTTAAAATTACACAATCAGCAATGTTTCGACCAATTCGAAGTTCAGATAACATAACAGCAGTATTTAAAGAGTGACGACCTAATAATACTTTGTTAACAATGGTATTTTTGTAATAGTATTCAAAGCGATAATGCAAGTTTAACAGTTGATAAACATTCTCATAGACGTCTTTTAAAGTTGTAAGTGAGTTATTAGGTAAATCTAATTCATCGATTACTCTGCAAATTAATGAGTAATCTCCGTCAGCTAGTTTGCGAAGATAACCACTACTAAAAATTCTTGCTGCGTCTTTGAGTCTCATAACGAACCCGATTTAATACTCTATGTTATTTTAGCTGTTAATTTACTAGTGCACTTGTAGCTATAACACAATATGACTTCTCATATCTACAGGAGAAAAGATAAAAATGATTGTGTGTAGCAAAAAAGAAAAAAGCCTAAGCAATTTTTATTGTTTAGGCTTTTAAATTCAATAGCTTATATGAGAGCTATTAGTTCATGCCGTACTTTTTCAGTTTCTTGCGAAGTGTTCCGCGGTTGATACCCATCATGGTTGCTGCGCGAGTTTGGTTACCGCGAGTGTACTGCATGATCGTATCGAGCAGCGGCTGCTCAACTTCAGCTAGAACTAATTCGTATAATTCACTTACTTCTTGGCCATTTAACTGGGAAAGATAGTTTTTAAGAGATGCTTTAACGGAATCACGCAGAGGCTTCTGGGTGATTTGGTCTTGTGAAGTAACGGTAGTAACGGTTAAAGCTTCTGAAGTCAGATTTTGTTCGAACATATTCGGTCTAGCTCTTCTCTTAATTTTATGATGCAACGTTATCAAAATAACCTTCGAGTGCTTCCAGTTGCAGCGGGGCTGCTTCTATGGCATTGAAGGTCCGTCGAAACCCACTTGCCTGTTCATGTTCTTTGAGATACCACCCCACATGTTTACGTGCGATACGTGGCCCCAGATACGCTCCGTAAAATTGATGGAGCGCTTGTACATGACCAAGCAAAATGCTTTTGACTTCCTGAACCGGAAGCGCGGGCATTGTTGTGCCGGTTTCCAAAAAATGTTGGATTTCCTGAAAAATCCATGGTCGTCCTTGTGCCGGGCGACCAATCATTAATGCGTCAGCGCCGGTGTATTCCAGTACATATTTGGCCTTTTCCGGACTATCGATGTCACCATTGGCAATCACCGGAATCGAGATGGCCTGTTTGACCGCTCTAATGCTGTCATATTCTGCCATACCGCGATAAAGGCAGGCTCTGGTTCTTCCGTGAAGCGCGAGTGCCTGAATGCCGCAGTCTTCGGCCAGCTTTGCGATGTGAATACAGTTCTTATGCGCTGTATCCCAACCGGTTCGTGTTTTTAGCGTCACAGGCACACGAACAGCCTGAACTACCGTTGTGAGGATATCCTCAATGAGATCTGGGTAGCGTAACAGGGCGGAACCTGCCAACTTCTTATTCACTTTCTTTGCCGGGCAACCCATGTTGATATCGATGATTTGCGCACCGTTCTCAACGCTGAATTGCGCAGCTTCTGCCATTAACTGCGGATCGGAACCTGCGATCTGAACCGAACGAATCCCTGACTCGCCCTCATGGACCATCCGCTGTTTCGACTTTGACGTTTTCCACAATGCCGGATTGGATGACATCATTTCACTGACAGCCATGCCAGCACCATAGCGAAGACATAACTCACGAAAAGGTCTGTCGGTGACACCAGCCATCGGGGCAACGATCAGACTGTTCTTGAGTTGGTGGTTTCCGATTTTTAACACGTCATTACAGTTATAAGGCAGCAAGGGCGCGCATTTTACGCATTTTTTCGCGGTGTGAAAAGACTAATATTTGAGCATTTACAATTTGTTTTTATAAATTGCCGATTTTTCAGTCAATTAGTCAGTCACATTCGTTGTGGTTATTTCTTTTGACCAGAAATCCGACACCATTCGTTGTTTTCAATAATGGGCTCGATATCAAACTGGTTGCGATAGAAACTGGCAACTTCTTCAGCCTGGGTCTCTAACACGCCTGACATTGCCAGTTGTCCACCGGGACGAACCAGAGACTGAATGACCGGAGCAAGCTCTTTGAGCGGGCCGGCCAGAATGTTTGCCACTACAATATCGGCACTGAGGTTGTCGGGCTGATTTTGCGGCAGGTAAACCGCGAGCTGGTTTTCTACGCCATTGCGCTGGGCGTTGTCTTTGGAAGCGAGTAAGGCTTGTGGATCAATATCGACACCAATCACTTGCTTGGCACCCAACTTAATTGCTGCAATCGCCAGAATGCCAGAGCCGCACCCGAAATCAATTACGGTTTTGCCGCTGAGATCCAGCCCTTCGAGCCATTCTAAACATAAGGCTGTTGTCGGATGTGTGCCGGTGCCGAATGCCAAGCCGGGATCCAGCATCACATTGACAGCGTCCGGGTCGGGAATCTCTTTCCAGCTAGGACAAATCCACAGGCGATTGCCAAATTTCATCGGGTGGAAATTATCCATCCATTCCCGTTCCCAGTCTTTATCTTCAATCTGTTCGACTTTATAAGAGAAGTCCGCAGGCAGAAGTTGGCTGGCCTTGATTTGTGCAACGATGGTATCGGTATCTGCTTCTGCGTCATATAACGCGAGCACATCGGTATCTCCCCAAAGGCGAGTTTCTCCCGGAAGGGGTTCAAAGACTGGTGTGTCTTTCGCGTCAAGAAATGTGACGGATAACGCGCCTGTGTCTTCCATCAACATATCACCGATTGTTTCGGCATTATCGTTGTTGGCATTGAGTTTAATTTGAATCCAAGGCATGTGATTGACTCTTTCCGTGGGTTGAATGGCCGAGAGTGTAGCAGATATTCATTTTTTGAATAGGGCTTGTCTTGAACAAAAAAGTTGAACAAAAAAACCTCCCCGAAGGGAGGCTTAACATTTTGTTCAGCTACTGCGGATTATTGGTCGATACCGAGTTTTTTCTCCAGATAGTGGATGTTGGCACCACCATGCTGGAAGTTTTCATCGTTCATGATTTTCAACTGGAGCGGGATGTTGGTTTTGATCCCTTCAACAATCATTTCGTTGAGGGCATTCTTCATCCGCGCGATTGCAACATCACGGTTTTCACCGTAGGCGATCAGTTTACCAATCATCGAATCATAGTACGCTGGCACGGTATAACCGGAGTAGATATGAGATTCCCAACGAATGCCCATCCCACCGGCAGCGTGGAAGCGTTCAATTTTACCCGGTGACGGGAGAAAACGCTCCGGATCCTCGGCATTGATACGACACTCAATCGCATGGCCGCGCAGTTTGATATCATCCTGTGTGAATGACAGCGGCTGACCTGCCGCAACGCGAAGTTGCTCTTTGATCAGATCCACACCGGTGACCATTTCTGTAACCGGGTGTTCGACCTGAATCCGGGTGTTCATTTCAATGAAATAGAACTCGCCGTTTTCATAGAGGAATTCAAATGTACCCGCACCCCGGTAGCCGATTTCAACACAGGCGCGTGTACAGCGTTCACCGATGTATTTACGCATTTCTTCGGTAATACCCGGTGCCGGTGCTTCTTCAACAACTTTCTGGTGACGACGTTGCATTGAACAGTCACGCTCGCCCAAGTGGATCGCACCACCCTGACCGTCGGCAATAACCTGAACTTCAACGTGACGTGGGTTCTCCAGGAATTTCTCCATGTAAACCATATCGTTGTTGAATGCTGCTTTGGATTCGGTACGAGTCATGATGATGGACTGAATGAGTTCTGCTTCACTGCGAACTACACGCATACCACGACCGCCACCGCCACCGGATGCCTTAATAATTACCGGATAACCGATACGCTTCGCGATAGATTTATTTTTCTCGACATCGTCTCCGAGCGGGCCGTCTGAACCCGGTACACAAGGCACGCCAGCTTTCTTCATCGAGGCGATCGCGGAAACTTTATCCCCCATCAGGCGGATGGTTTCTGCTTTCGGACCGACGAAAATGAAGCCTGATTTTTCAACTTGCTCAGCAAAATCTGCATTTTCAGACAGGAAGCCGTAGCCCGGGTGAATCGCAACTGCTCCCGTGATTTCTGCTGCTGAGATAATGCGTGGAATATTTAAGTAGCTATCAATACTACGTGCAGGTCCAATACAGATGGATTCATCAGCAAGTAAGACATGTTTGAGGTCTCGGTCTGCTGTGGAATGGACAGCGACCGTTTTGATCCCTAGCTCTTTACAGGCGCGAAGAATACGGAGTGCAATTTCACCCCGGTTCGCGATGACAATTTTATCTAGCATCAATTTGACCTCAATTATTCGATGATAACAAGAGGCTGATCGAACTCAACTGGCTGACCGTTTTCAGCGAGAATTGCTTTGACGACACCTGATTTGTCAGATTCGATTTGGTTCATCATTTTCATGGCTTCAACAATACATAGTGGATCGCCGACACTCACTTTCTGACCAACTTTTACGAATGGTGCTGCATCTGGGCTCGGAGAGCTATAGAAAGTACCGACCATTGGAGAAAGCACTTGATGACCGGTTGGTTGTGGTGCTTCTGCCGGTGCGCTGACAGCTTCTGCTGCGGGTGCCGCAGGGGCTGCGACTGGCGCAGGTGCATATTGGGCTGGCGCATACTGGATGGGTGATGAAGCTGGCGCGCCGTAACGGTTGATGCGTACTGACTCTTCACCTTCAGAAATTTCCAACTCAGCAATGCCCGACTCTTCAACTAATTCGATAAGTTTTTTTATTTTACGAATATCCATTGTCTTTTCTCTTTGATCTTGTGAATAAGACAACCCGAACAACAGCTGCGGGATGTCGAGTGTTATTTTGCCTGCAGTTTGGTAATGGCTGCCGACAACGCAAATTCATAGCCCTGAGCACCTAAACCGCAAATAACACCGTGTGCCTTATCTGATAAATAAGAATGGTGGCGGAAAGGTTCTCGGGCATGAACATTAGAAAGGTGTACCTCAATAAAAGGAATATTGACCCCCAAAAGCGCATCCCGCAGTGCAACACTGGTATGGGTAAATGCGGCAGGGTTGATAATGATGAAGTCAATGTTTTCGTATGCCTGATGAATCGCTTCGATCAGTTCATACTCACGATTCGATTGCAGATGCTCTAGCTCAACACCAGCTTGATCGGCTTGGTAACGGAGTCGGTCAATAATCTGGGGGAGCGTTTGAGATCCGTAATGTGCCGGTTCACGTAGGCCCAGTAAATTCAGGTTAGGACCGTTTAGCACAAGAATACGTAATTTTGTCGTCATTGTGTCGTCATCTTACTCAATAATGAGGTCTTGTTTACATGTTCCCATATTTTAGGTTTTTTCACACAATTTTTTTTCAAGAAAATCAAAAAACGGTGAATTGCTCCTGATTATAGCTAATTCAACACAAATGGCAGCAAATTACTGGTCTAATCACCATTTCGGGTAATGAGAGAGGGAGGGGATCCCAAGTTCTACGTGCTCTGCGGAAAATTGATAACTATATCTTTATCGTCTTATGACCATAAAGATCAGAAATGGTTTTGTGGAAATCACAATAAACTTGGTCCAGCGGTATGGTCCAGCGAAGCGCAGTACAGAAAGGGATGACCGTTAGAAGAAGCTATCCCACTTGATTTTCAATGCAGACGGAATGGTGATTTGACGGCAAAAAGGTGTTGAATTCAGAAATTGTGACATTCGTTCAAATAAGTGAGACTGGGGGAAAGAGCAAAGCAGGGTAGAACAAGACTGGGAAGAATATAGTGCAACCCGATCTGTACTGTTTGAGTTGGCCTTAAAAAATGAAGCCATCGGAGAGATGGCTTCACAGTTCAGGATCATTTATTTGAATTTCAGGTCGTTTTAACTGAGAGCTGCTTTCTCTGCGATCAGCTTATCAACCACACTTGGGTCTGCGAGTGTTGATGTATCGCCCAGATTGCTGGTGTCTCCGTTGGCAATCTTGCGCAGAATTCGGCGCATGATTTTTCCGGAGCGAGTTTTAGGCAGCGCATCGGTCCAGTGCAATACATCCGGTGTGGCGATTGGGCCAATCTCTTTACGCACCCACTCTTTGACTTCTTTATGCAGTTCAGAAGATGGATAGATACCATCATTAAGAGTGATGTAGGCATAAATTGCCTGACCTTTTATATCGTGTGGAATCCCGACGACAGCGGCTTCTGCAATCTTATCGAATGCCACCAGCGCGGATTCGACTTCTGCGGTTCCCATACGGTGACCGGAAACATTGAGGACGTCATCGACACGACCGGTAATCCAGTAATAGTCGTCTTCATCGCGGCGGGCACCGTCACCGGTAAAGTACATGCCTTTGAAAGTGGAGAAATAGGTCTGTTCAAACCGTTCATGATCTCCGTATACCGTACGCATTTGGCCGGGCCAAGAGTCGAGAATCACCAGATTCCCTTCTGCTGCCCCGTCAATGAGATTGCCCACGTTATCGACCAAGGCGGGTTGGACACCGAAGAATGGCCGCGTGGCTGAGCCGGGTTTCAACGCAGTTGCTCCGGGAAGCGGTGTGATCAGAATACCGCCCGTTTCTGTTTGCCACCATGTATCGACAATCGGGGATTTTTCATTACCAATCGTCCGGTAATACCATTCCCACGCTTCCGGATTGATCGGTTCACCGACCGATCCCATGATGCGTAAACTGTCTCGTGAGGTACCGTCGATGGCTTCATTGCCTTTTGCCATCAGTGCCCGGATTGCCGTCGGTGCAGTATAGAGAATATTCACTTGATGCTTATCGACTACCTGACTCATTCGGTTGGTATTCGGATAGTTCGGGACACCTTCAAACAGAATGGTTTTCGCGCCATTGGCAAGCGGGCTGTAAACCAGATAGGTGTGACCGGTGATCCAGCCGACATCCGCGGTACACCAGAAGACTTCTCCGGGCTGGTAGTCGAAAACATACTTGAAGGTCATGGCGGCATAAACCAGATAACCCCCGGTTGTATGTAAAACACCTTTGGGTTTACCTGTGGAACCGGACGTGTACAGGATGAACAGTGGATCTTCTGCTTTCATAGGTTCTGCCGGGCAGTGATCCGATGCTTTAGACGTCGACTCGTGCCACCAGACATCCCGGTGATCATGCCAGTCGATACTGCCACCCGTGCGTTTTAGTACTACCACTTTACTGATAGTTTTGATTTCAGGATTGGTCAGGGCTTCATCGACATTTTTCTTCAGTGGTACTGCTCGTCCGCCCCGGACACCCTCATCTGCGGTAATGACTATTTTGGCGTCGGAGTCGATGATGCGTCCTGCGAGTGCTTCCGGGGAGAAACCCCCGAAAACCACGGTATGGACTGCACCGATCCGGGTACAAGCCAGCATGGCAACCGCGGCTTCCGGCACCATTGGCATATAAAGACAAACAACGTCGCCCTTCCGCACCCCCTGATCTTTCAGAACATTGGCAAAGCGGCAGACGTCTTGATGGAGTTGGTTGAAGGTTAACGTTTTATCTTCATTCGGGTTATCACCTTCCCAGATAATTGCCACGTCATCACCGTGCGCCGCGAGGTGGCGGTCAATACAGTTGGCAGAAACGTTCAGCGTCCCATCTTCAAACCAGCGGATGTCCACGTGGCCGGTATCAAATGAGGTTTGCTTTACTTTGGTGTAAGGGGTTATCCAGTCGACGATTTGCCCGTGTTCTTTCCAAAATCCCTCTGGGTCGCTAACTGAGCGTTGGTACATTGATAAGTAAGTGTCGTTATCCGCGTGGGTATGTTCTTTAATATTGTTCTTAACCGGATAAACATGAACATCACTCATAGCTTCTTCTCCTTTTGAATGCAGGGACCGCTCCGGTTCATCATGATTGATTTGGACTTGTAATAAATATTTCCGGAGGATCTGAAATTCTTGTACCCAAATGAACTCGAACTCACCCGATTGGCGTGCTTTGAGGTTACCTAGGTGTAATAACTCTTGTTCAGATAGGGGAATTGCACAATTAGACTTTAGGCTAAATGAGATCTGTGAGTAAAAAAATCATTGTGATTCAAGGTGTCACAAGTGTCGGGAACACGGTTTGTTGTGAGTGGTTCCTCGCAGAAAATGACCGCGTTCAAGCTGAAGAGAAGGTGGGCAGATCGCCTTGAGTCAAACGCACAAATACCAACGCCGCAGAGAGCGCATCTTGTAAAGCATCATGTTTGTTTTGCAACGGCAGATCCAAATGACGGCAAATGGCTTCCAGACTGAGATCGCAATAGGCATTCGGTAGCATTCTTTCCAGTTGTTCATGGTAGAGTTGGCTCACTTCAATCAGGCGGTTCGGTAGCGGAAAGCCCAGATGTTTACGGCAGGCGATATCGAGAATGGTTTTATCATAGCGAATGTGATAACCCACCAGCGGCCGGTTACCGATAAAATCCAATAACTGGATCAGAGCTTCGGCTTCAGTGAGGCCATCACTGAGATCCTGATGGCGGATCTGGTGAATGCGAACTGAATCTGCATTCAATGTTCTGGGGGCGCACAGCTTCACTTCAAATGACTGACTGGTCAGAATCCGATTGCCGATAATTTTTGTGGCGGCAATTGAAACCAGCTCTGCCTGTTGCGGATTGAGGCTGGTTGTTTCGCAATCCAGTGAGACGACTTCCTGATGCTCCGGTGGTAAGAACAGGCACCGATAAGCGGAATCTTTGAGTTTGTAGTACCAGTATCGGCGTGAGATTCGGTTCATGGGCTTAGTCTCTAATCTGGTAGTGATATGATAACCATTGCTTGAATTTTTTGACGATATGCAAGCTATGACGCAATAAGTCCCGTTCCGTGCTGTCGAGTAATTTAATGTCCAAATGATTATGGCGTTCCGGTTGTTGCAGCTGTTGTATGAGCCGGAGCTTAAAGAAGAGTTTGAGCGCTTCACTCAGATTGTCTGCGGTTTGTTGTTCCAGCACGCGTTTTTGAGTGAGTGCTTCGATACGCTTGAACGTGTTTTGTTCTGTTATCCGGTATTCCAGACTCAGCGCCCGGATACCATGGACAATCGGGAAAATACCGCCTTGTTTGATATCCAGCCCTGATTTGGAGGATTTCACATTACCGAATAATGTCAGCGGCAGGGAGAAATTCAGTGCAGGGCGAGTGAAAGCTGACAGGATCAACTCTTGATCAGCCATCAGCCCGGAGAGGTGGTCTCGCACGGAATATAACAGCGACCGATTACCAGCGACGGCGTGAGCATCCGCCATAATGGCGATATTCATGATTTGTTCTGGTTTGGCTTGCTCGACCCATTGTGAGAGTGTTGTTTGCCAGTTTCGCTGGGATCTCACCCAGTGTGGATTGTTGACCATCACTTTGCCCGGGCAGACCGGATAACCGAGTTGTATCAGGGTATGTGTCAGTTTATCCATCACATGCTGGCAATCCGGCCAGGCTGTCCCATCTTTGATGATTAATGCATTGTCCTGATCCGTTTTGAGAATTTGTTCTCCGCGTCCTTCTGAGCCTAAGACCAGCAGGCAGCATTGCTGTTGCATCACCGGCGGTACGATGAGTTCAAAGGCTTTCTCGATGATCTGTTCATTGACTGCGGCAATCAGCTCCATCATAAAACGGGTTCTGATGCCGTTGCCGACGAGGTTTTCGACTAATTTGTGTTGTTGATTGGAAGCAATGGTCAGCTCTTCAATGCTGGATGCTCTGGCAATGCTCAGTGTCAGTACGTGGGAGTGGGTGGAAAAGGTACTGAGAATTTGGGTCATATCCAACATGCCAACGGCTTGGTTGCCGTCACATACCATGATCCGTTTGATCCGGTTACGGATCATCATCACCATCGCATTAAATAGAAACTCACCATCATTCACCTGAAAGACCGGGAAGGTGGCGATTTGACCGACCGGTGTGTTGACCGGTCGCATATCTAATGCCAAAGCATGGAGCATGTCCGTTCGGGTAACAATGGCATACGGATGCGTTGTCTGCGTGAATCGTGCGTCGTTTGCCGATAACTGTACCAATGCGGCATCGCAGTTGTTGTCTTTCAGCAACCCTGTGACATCCGCGATAGTTTGCTCCGGGGTGACGATGATTGGTGGATGATAAATCTCCCGATCCACTTTGGTCAGAATGAACTCTGCGAGGTTCTGCTGCTGTTGTGCATTTTCGAGCAGCGCCTGACGGGTGGCGAGGTTACTATCAAAATAAGCCGCAAATTGTCCGTTCTGATGATAAAAATCCAGAAAAACCGATTTGGGCAATTGATAGGCCAGCGTATCTTCCAGTGCGACATATTGATGTTTGACCGTTCCGTCAAGCAGGGAACGAACATCGAAAATATCTTCGCTCGCATAGTGAGCAAAGACTTCCTGACCATCTTCTGAGCGTTCTTCAACCACACCTTTGATGAGAATGTGCAGATATTGTCCACTCTCACCGCGATGCAACAATGTGTCCCTCGACCGAAAATAAGCGACATCCAGCGCGGAGAGAAGCTGCTGCTGTTGTGCTGCGGTCAGGCGATCAAATGGGGGTGACTGAAGATTGAATTTATCTGGCATAGCAACCTTTCTGGTCGAGGGCATCTGATTTAATTTTGGCTGAAATCTGATTTGCCTCCAGACGACTTTGGTCTAATGCCAGCAACGATGGCTCAAGTGGTATGAATTCAAAGAGAAGAAATATAACGTTTGCAACGCATCAGTGTCAGGATGAGTCATTATCGGGAAAACATAAGAGATAGAGGAAACATTGTGTTGAGTAATATTCCCTTTTCCTGATATGGCATTCAAAGCATAATACATCCGTCATCCGTCGCTTTTTGCATCAGTAGGTTGTTATGCTCAGTATTTCTCCGTTCCGTTGGATCTCTCAGTATTATTTCGGTTTTTTCTTTGTCTATGGCATCTATACGCCATTTTGGGCGTTGTGGCTCAAAAGTGAAGGCGTCGCATCAACCGATATCGGACTGATTATGGGACTCGCGTTCGGTACCCGCTGTCTGGCGAATTTACTGGTGACGCCGAGAGTCCACCGCGCTGAATGGTATGTGCCGATGCTGAGAGTGTTGACTCTGCTGGCGATTGGGTTCATTGCCGTGCATATTTTTGCCGTGGCGCATCTGATCTGGATTGCGCTGGCAACCATCCTGTTTAATTCCTGCTTTGGGCCGATTATTCCGCTTTCGGACACGCTGGCAAACTACTACACCAAGATGAAAATGCTCGATTACGGCCGGACTCGGTTGTGGGGGTCGGTTGCATTCATTGTCGGTTCGCTGGTAGTTGGCTGGATTGTTGCGCATTGGGGGAATGACTGGATTCTGTATACAGCGTTATTGGGCATGAGTGTGACATTTTTAATCAGTCTGCGCGCGCCAAATCCCAATCCGGTGACGCACACCGAAACACAAGTGGTGCGCCCTAAACTGATCGACATGCTGAAAGACAAGCAAGTGATTAAGTTTTTAGTGCTGGTTTCTCTGATTCAGGGGAGTCACGCGGCTTATTACAGTTTCAGTTCCGTGTATTGGAAATCGGTCGGACATTCAGAAGAAATCATTGGTTATCTGTGGAGTTTGGGTGTCATTGCGGAGATCTGTATTTTTGCGCTCAGTCGCCGCCTGTTCGGTTCGTGGTCGATCCGGGGGATGTTTTTGCTTTCTTCCTGTGCGGTTGTGGTGCGTTGGAGTTTGACGGCTTTCACCACTGAGCTTGCCGCATTGGTATTTATTCAATTACTCCACAGCCTGACATTTGCGGTCGCACATCTGGCGACCATTCGTTATATCCAACAAGCTGTACCGGAGAGAATGGTTGCATTACAGTCACTGTACAATGCAATTCCTCTGGGGGCGGTGATTGCAACGATGACGGCAATCAGTGGCTGGGGATTTGAAAGCTGGGGCGCTAACATTTTCTGGGGAATGGCGCTGATGGGCGTTGCGGCGCTTTTTGTGCGGCTGGAGCCACGTTATTCTGTGCGGGAGCATCATTTAAATTCTGCGCCCGGGCAGGGGTAAGGAAAGTCTCTTTACGTCATGTAAAGAGACTTTGAACTGCCCGTGAGACGGGCAACGTTCTGGCATAGTTCTAGCCTAGAGAATTTCTAACCTAAAAAGCCATTCACCACGTTGCACCGGGGTTATTTTAGTGTCGGCCAGAAGTTTTTATTGGCTTCAATCAGGTCGTCTAAAATGGCCTTGGCAACGGAAGCACTCGGGACGGTTTTCGAGAGCGTAATGGCTTGCCACAGTTTCTGATAGGATTTTTCGATCCAAGCTTCAACGACCAGTTTTTCGACGGCAACCTGTTGGCTCATCATGCCGTGTTGGAATGTTGGTATTGCCCCGACCCGCAACGGTTCCGGTCCGTTACTGCCGACCAGACAAGGAATTTCAACCATCGCATCGGTATTGAAGTTTTCAATTGAACCTTGGTTTTCGACGATCAATAACATCCGTTCTTTGGTGTTAAAGGCTATCGCCCTTGCCAAGTCAACAATATAAGATGCGTGCTCATCGACTTCTAACGCACATCCTGCGCCAGTTTTTTGCTCAATCACCTTACGACATTCGCCGAAGACATGTTTTTCTCTGCCTTCCATCACTTCATTGGCCCGGGTGTGTGTTGGATCGGAATGAGCAACAACCTCATCCGGGAATAGATAATATTTCAGGTAAGTGTTCGGCAACGTTTCCGTGTCGAGTGCATACACATCTTTGGCCTTGGCAAAGGTATCATTCCAACTGGCTTCAACATGTTGACCGGCCTCCGGTGTCGGTGGCACATAACCATGCTGGGCGACATAAGCTTTGAGCTGCGGCATTAAGTCTTCCCCTTGCTTATTGGTAATCGTTTTCCACCAGCCGAAGTGATTGAGCCCGTAGTACATCACATCGAAATCTTTACGGGACGAGTAACCCAGAATATTGGCCATCCGATTCTCGATGCCGATCGGCATATCACAGATATTAAGAATTTTACTCTGAGGGCAGAGTGCCCGGGTTGCTTCCGCCACAATCGCCGCCGGATTGGAGTAGTTCAGCATCCATGCATCCGGTGAGTATTGTTCCATATATTTGACCAGTTCGAGCACGCCCCCGATAGAACGCATGCCATAAGCGATGCCACCCGGTCCGCAGGTCTCTTGACCGAGTACGCCATGTCGCAGCGGAATTTTCTCATCCAGTTCACGCATCGGATATTTGCCGACGCGAATATGTGCCATGACAAAGTCAACGTCGGTAAATGCGGTTTGTGGATCTGTGGTATAGGAAAAGTCGATTTGCGGTGCTTTCTCTTTCAATAAAATTTTACAGGCTTCAGCAACGGCTTCTTGTCGGGCTCCGTCATTGTCATAAAAGGCCAGACGACGAATCGGGAAGCGGTCGATGTTCTCCAGAAGCATCAGTACGATGCCGGGAGTAAAGGTGCTTCCGCCACCGGCAATGACGATTGAAAACTGTTTCATGTTGATCTCCTTTGGGTCATATTTTTATGGGCTTTAAATGTGTTTGTTCATGTCTTGTTGAAGCGGCGATTTTTGCAAGCTGCGTGTTTCAGATATGAAGTAGCCCCTCACACTCTTCTCTGACTTGGGGCACGCTGAGCCCGATAATAATTTGTATGGCTTTGCCGTTGCGGACGACACCGTGTGCTCCCATATCTTTGAAGATTTGATCGTCGACAAGCCGCATCGGATCGATGACCGTCACCCGCAGACGTGTGGCACAGTTATTGAGTTGTTCGATATTTGTTTGCCCGCCCAGTGCCTCGATAAGGCGACTGGCAAGGCTGTCGGCCGGATGTGTTTCGCCACTGGTTTTCGCTTTGTAATCCGATTTTTTGTACAGCTTCACTTCACTGTTTCTGCCGGGCGTTTTCAGGTCGAACCGGATGATCAGCATTTTGAACAGGAAGAAATAGATAACGGTAAAACAGAGCCCGACCGATATCTGGGTCAACATGACGTAAGCATGATGGTTGTACATCGGGAGCCAATTTTGTGAGACGATTTCGATCAGCCCGCCGCTCATATTGCCGACAACACCGAGGCTGTACATGATGGCTGACATGGTGGCGGCCAGAATGGCATGAATGACGAACAGAAACGGCGCAATGAATAGGAAAGTAAACTCAAGCGGTTCGGTAATACCGACCAGAATGGATGTTAAGGTGGCAGGAATCAGTAATCCGGCGATTTTGCTTTTATTCTTTGCATCGGCCGTCATGTAAATGGCAAGGGCAATCCCGATTGAACCGAACAGTTTTGAATTACCGTGCAGAGCAAAACCACCGGCGGGGAATAGCGTTTTCAACGGTAATGTTGATTGGCTGAATTCCTGAATGTGTTGTGCCCAGTTCATCATGATACCGTTTTCTACGGCAACCGGGCCGAAGATGAACGGACCGTAGATAAAGTGGTGTAATCCGGTCGGGATCAGGAGACGTTCTAAAAATGTATATAGCCAGACGCCCAGTGTACCGGATGCCAGCATCAGTCCTTGCAGAGAACTGATAGCTGCCTGAATTTTTGGCCAGATGATTAATGTGGCCCACGCACAGGGGAGCATGGTAAAGAACGCAAGAATGGCAATGAATGCGGTTCCTTGAAAAATACCGAGATAATCCGGCAACTGAGTGTCAAAGAAACGGTTATGCAGATATGTCACCAGACCGGCGATAAATATGGCACCGACAATACTGGTATCGAGTGTTTTGATGCCGCCGATCAGGGTCAGGCCGCTGACCCCTCCGGGAGCCTGAGAAAAATCAACACCAAAGTAACTGCCCCAAACCGCTGCCATGGCTGCAATAAAGTAGTTGTAGGTCAGATAGGAGAGAAATACCACGAGGCAGGCCCGGGCATGGGCTTTTTGCGCCAGACCTATCGGCAGGGCAATGGCAAAAATCAGTGGCATGTTACGGAAGATGGTCCATCCACCTTCTTCCAGTATGTTCATCAATTGAAAAAAAGTGCTGTTGGTATCGGCAAGTGATCCCATAAAATCAGGATTTTTGAGTACGATGGACAGCCCCACAATAATCCCTGCAAAAGGGAAGAGGAGGACCGGTGTAAACATCGCTCCACCGAATCGCTGTATTTGACTTAACATGGTTTACCCTTCCAGTATGCTATCGCTGTAAAGTGAAGTATTGGTTCCCTTTATATCCTCTGAATTTGAAGTTTCAGTCTTCACCGAACGAGTGGTGAAGCGATGTGCATCGGGAGACTGGTTGGTCATCCCGCTGAAACATCAATGTTCCGGGAATATATTTTCACGTTGATTTAGATTGTTTTTTGTTTGCCGGCGAGTTCAGAATAGAAATTAATAGTTGAGAATTATCTGTTCAGAGAATTGGAATGTGATATTTATCACTTATAAGTCTGTGGATGTTTTGTATAAGTAAACTCTATTTATTAGACCTATTTAGTTTTTACTTATTTTTAAAATAGGAAATTTATTTTAATTTATTGATATATAATATTTTTATTTGTTTCTGTGAAATAGACAACCAAACAATAATAGGTATAAAAGTGATCTATATATTAATCGCCAATGACTTGAGGAAACGAATTAATTCTGATGAATTTTGTTTGAATCAGCCATTACCGAGAGAAGTGATGCTGGCCGAAGAATATCAGGTTTCCCGGATGACACTCCGGCGTGCAATTGATTGTTTGGTTGAGGATGGATTGATTGAGCGCCGTCACGGTAGCGGAAATTTTGTCATTGATAAAGAGATCGCTCATGAGAATAAAGGGCTGAACAGCCTGACTGAACTGAGTCAGAAAAATAATAAATCGATAGCGAGTCAGGTACTCAGCTTTTCGATGACTCCGGCTCCGGTAAGCGTCGCTCAGCGACTCAAGATTCAACATGGTGAATTGGTCTATTACATTATTCGTGTCCGTTATCTTGATGAGCGGCCGGTGCATTATGAAGAGTCTTATCTCCCGGTTAAGCTCTATCCCACCTTGTCTGTTGCTCATCTGGAAAAATCAAAATTCGATTATATTGAGAAAGAGGCAGGATTCATCATTGAGGGGAACTATTTTACCTTTTTGCCGATTTTAACACCGGCCTCGATTGCCGCTTACCTGAAGGTCGAAGAAGGCACGCCGACAATGCAAGTCACTTCAATCAGTAATGCGCCTGACGGAACCATACTCGACTTTTCCATTACGACTGAAAATATTCACCATTATCAGTCCACCTATTATTTCCGGAGAACCCGGTGAGCAACAAATCTATGCGTATGGGATCTCATTGGCTTACCGCTGCACTGCAATGTGAATCATTTTCGATATAAAATTGTTTTGATTTCAGTGAGTCAGACAATGAAGCCATCTATTCTTTACTTTCTGTCTTCTTTTCTGACTTATTTTCTGTCTTGGCGATAAGGAGCACTTCATGCCGTCATGGATTGTCATTCCGGTTCTGTTTCTTTATTTAGGGCTGCTGTTCTTTATTGCTTGGTACGGTGACAAAAACCTGAATTGGCTGGCACGCTTCCGGCCTTGGATTTATAGCTTATCTATCGGTGTGTATTGTACTTCGTGGACGTTTTACGGCACGGTTGGACAGGCCACCAATCATGCTTGGTCATTCTTACCGATTTATCTCGCACCGATACTTGTCTTTGTCTTTGGCTGGCGGATATTAGCCCGTCTGATGCTCATTGCGAAGCGCGAACATATTACATCTATTGCTGATTTTATCGCAGCACGTTATGGCAAATCTCAAGGACTTGCTGTGGTTGCAACGCTGATTGCGGTCGTTGGTATTCTGCCTTATATCGCCTTGCAACTTCGCGGTGTGACGATGGGCATCCATGTCGTGACGTCAGATTTTCCTTTCCCTGAGCAGTTGACCGAAAGTCACATTTCTTGGGTTGTCGTGTTGGCGCTCGCCGTGTTTACCATTTTATTTGGCACCCGGCATATCGATAATACTGAGCATCACCGCGGTATGATGATGGCGATTGCTTTTGAGTCTTTGGTTAAGCTGGTGGCTTTTCTATGGGTCGGTCTGTTCATCGTCTATATCGGTTGGCATCAGACATCATTCGATCTGGGAGATGTTGTGCGTGAATCGATGGTGGCACCGCATTGGCCGACACTGTTCATTCACCTCGTGTTGACCATTCTGGCCATTATTTGTCTGCCTCGTCAGTTTCATACCATGGTTGTCGAGAATGAAAAACCACAGGATCTCCATATTGCCCGTCGGATATTTCCGGTTTACCTGATTCTGATGGGGCTGTTTGTTCTGCCGATATCATGGGTCGGTTCGGGGATGATGGATGCCAGTTTGTCAGAAACTTTCGTGATTAGTATCCCCAAGGCCGTTGACGCGGATGTAATAGCGATGATTGCGTTTCTGGGAGGAACGTCGGCTGCGACCGGGATGGTCATTGTTTCGACGATTGCGCTAACCATTATGGTTTCCAATGATCTGGTGGTGCCTTTCTTACTCCGCCGGATGCGCTTTTCTCATCAGGGGCATCGTCACTTTTCCCGCTTGTTACTCAGAATCCGCCGCGGATTGATCTTAGTGTTACTGGCTTGTGCTTGGGGATTCTATCGCGTACTGGATGCGGTGCCGTCGCTTTCTGCGATTGGTTTTCTCTCTTTCGCGGCGATTGCCCAGTTTGCACCTGCATTGATTGGCGGGATTTACTGGCGTGACGGCAATAAAAAAGGTGTTTATGTCGGTTTGGCGGTTGGGTTTTCACTTTGGTTGATTACCTTAATGGTTCAGACGCACTTATTGGCCGGAGATGCGCAGTCTAACCCGCTCATTTGGCTGATTAGCCCTCCGGAAGCGATTGCCGGTTTAGGCATATCAAGGTCTGACTGGGGGATGATCCTCAGTGTTGTGCTCAATACGTTCTGTTATTGGAATGTTTCCATCATTACTCGTCCGAGCCTGAGTGAGCGCTTACAGTCAGCCACATTCGTCGGCACGCCATTCCCTGATAACGAAAATATGACGCTATACCAGAGTCGGGTGTCTGTTGCGGAACTGGAAATGCTGGTCGCCCGTTTTGTCGGGCGAGGCAGAATGAAGGCGGCGTTCGAGCAATTCTGGGCGCAGCAGCAGAAGCGCTATTTACCTAATCAGCAGGCCCCAGCGGTACTGATCCGTCATTCAGAGCGGGTATTGGCTGGTGTTTTTGGTGCATCTTCAGCGAAGTTAGTACTTGCTTCTGCATTGCAGGGTAAAAATATGCACCTTGAAGAAGTCGCTGCAATTGTGGATGAAGCATCAGAACTGTATGACTTCAGCCGGAGCCTGCTTCAGGGGGCCATCGAACACATCGGGCAAGGATTGACGGTGGTTGATAGACAGTTGCGTTTGGTGGCTTGGAATCAACGTTATCTGGAGCTGTTCTCTTACCCTTCGGGGTTGATTCAGGTTGGTCGACCGATTGCCGATATTATTCGCCATAATGCACGACAGGGGTTGTGTGGGCCGGGTGATGTTGAAACACATGTTCGCAAGCGGGTCGATCATTTAGAGAAGGGCACCCGGCACACCTCCTCGCGCGTCCGACCGGACGGGAGAGTGATTGAAGTTCAAGGTAATCCGATGCCCGGTGGTGGGTTTGTCATGAGTTTTACCGATATCACCGCGTTCCGTAAGGCTGAAGATGCGCTCAAACAGGCCAATGAGTCGCTGGAAGAGCGAGTGCATCAACGAACTCAGGAGTTGGAAAAACTCAATCGTCAGTTGGTACAGGAGACGCAACGGGCGGAACGGGAATCCCGTTCAAAATCTCGTTTTCTGGCAGCGGTGAGCCATGATTTGATGCAGCCGCTCAATGCCGCTCGGCTATTTGCGTCATCGCTGTCGGAAATCGCCCAAGAAGCGGAAGTGCAACGCCTCTCTGCACATATAGAAAGCGCATTGGGGGCAGCAGAGGAATTGATCGGGGATTTGCTGGATATTTCCCGACTCGAATCCGGGAAGTTGGATATCAATATCCACAGCTTCGCCATTCATGATGTGTTGGTGAATTTGAATGCTGAATTTCATGCAATTGCCAAACAACAAGGGATCGATTTTACGCTGGTGCCTTCGTCGGTGGTGGTCAAGTCAGATCCGAAGTTACTCCGACGGATTGTTCAGAATTTCCTGACCAATGCGTTTCGCTATGCCCCTCATGGGAAAGTCGTGCTTGGTATTCGTCATGTTGGCGCGCAAATCCGGATTGAAGTCTGGGACAACGGGATCGGGATTGAGCCAGATAAGCAGCATGAAATTTTTGAAGAGTTTAATCGTGGCGGGCAAGTTCGTTCTGAGCAGGGGCTTGGGCTTGGGTTGGCCATATCAAAAGGGATTGCCTATGTGTTGGAGCATGAAATCTCAATGCGTTCCTGGCCCGGTCATGGCAGTGTGTTTTCGTTATCACTACAACGTTCTCATCCCCGGGACGTTGCCGATAAAGTTGCTCCAGCCGTGAATGACGTGACGGATTTGTCGCAAATTAAAGTGCTATGTGTGGATAATGAAGTCGATATTTTGATTGGGATGTCTGATCTGTTATCGCGTTGGGGGTGTGATATTCGCACCTCAACTAATCTGGTCGAGAGCTTGAGAGCACTGGATGGTGGGTGGATACCGGATGTCATTTTGTCCGATTATCGGTTAGAGCTGGGGCGGACAGGACTGGAAGTTTTGCAACAGTGCCGTTTACGTCTGGGAAATCAGTTTGAAGGGATTATTATCAGTGCCGATCGGACGCAAGAGATGATGGATGCGATTCAATCAAACGGATTTAGTTTTTTACCGAAACCGGTCAAGCCTTTGAAATTACGAGCGGTACTCAATCGTGTGCGACAGCAAACCCGTGCTCGTCAAGGTTACGATACGACAAACGAGGATTGAGGACGCAGACGGACGGTTGATGTTGCATGTCAGATTTTGTGTCGATGAGTGTGGCGCAGAAGTAACCCGACCGATTTGGTCGGGTCATTCAGCGAGCGCTCTAACCAACTGATGGGTTAGGGTTGGGCAATGACTTCCAATGGCCATCCCATATCGGTTTGTCGGTTGGCTTCAATTTCCAGTTCAGCTTTGGTTAATGGGTTCGCATCGAGCCACTGGGCATTCAGCGATAATTGGAGCGTGTCTTCCGAGCAATCCAGTTTCACATGAGGTTCGAGTGCTGAATTGCGCCGGTGGCTTAGTAATACCGCAAGACGTAAGAGCCTGAGTAAGCGTTTACTACTGGCGCCTGAAAGGGCGTATTGTTCTGGCATGGAAGTGATATTATCGCGATAGCGACGGACCAATTCACCAAGACAATAACGCTGTGCGCGGGTAAAACCGGGCAATTCCGAATGCTGGATCAAATAAGCACTGTGCTCCCCGCCTTTTTTATAATCCACAGCTAAACCGATTTCGTGTAACTGTGCGGCTGCTCTGAGCAGCATTTCTGCCTGTGGTTCGACGATCCATGCTGTGCCACCGCACTGGTTAAACAGTTTACTAGCGAGGTCTGAGACCTGACCCGCGTATACCGTATCGATTTGATAGCGACTCTGGATACTGTGGATGGTTCGCTCTCGGATGTTATCCTGACGTAATCCTTCAATCATTTCATAAACCAGACCTTCCCGAAGAGCTCCGCCTGCCAGTGTCATGGCTTCGATCTGGAATTCCTCAAATATGGCAATCAGGATCGACAGACCGCTTGGGAAAACCAGCGCTCTTTCCAACGTTAGTCCTTCGATTTCGAGCTCTTCGAGATGATCGGCTCGCATTGCCTGATTTTGAAGGCGTTTCAGCTTGCTCAGCGTAATGACTTCGTCCATCCCCTGAGCCAGCATGATTTCCTGTAACGCTTGAACTGTACCGCTGGCACCGACACAGATGTCCCAGCCGATTGTGCGATATTGTTGCAGAATCGGCGTTAGCATCTTTTTCGCGTCTTCGATCGCATGTTCGAAGTTTTCTTGAGAGAGCTGACGATCTCTGAAGTGTTTTTCGAGCCAAGTGACACAGCCCATTTTTAAACTGGTTAAGGCTTTGGCCTCGAAACCTTCACCAATAATCAGTTCGGTACTTGCGCCACCGATGTCAACGACGAACCGACGTCCGCTGCCACCGGAGGTATGGGCAACCCCTTTATAAATGGTCGCCGCTTCTTCTTCACCTGGAATGGTTTCGATGGGATGTCCGAGTATCTGATTGGCCTGACGCAAAAATACATCGACATTGATGGCCGTTCGAAGGGTTGCGGTTCCGACGATGCGGATATTTTCCTTGGGAATATCCTGTAATCGTTCTGCAAACAGACTCAGACAATCCCAACCCCGCTGCATCGCCTCCTGACTGAGTGCATTGTTCTCATCCAGTCCGGCTGCAAGTCTCACTTTACGTTTAATTTTGGCCATCGTCTGTATACTGCCTTCAACATGACGAACAATCAGCATATGAAAGCTGTTTGAACCCAGGTCGATGGCAGCATAGAGGGGTGAAGATACGGCTTGGCTCATAGATTCACTCAGCTATTTTTATTCTGGTGGTTGTTTGGTCGCGGACGTTTTCTGGATGAATTATTACCACGTCCATTCTGACGTCCAGATCGAGAACCACCAGTATTGGTTCTTCTTGATGTTTTTGATGAAGCAAGCTTTAACGGACTGGGTAAGTCAGTTAATAGGGCTGATGGATCATAATCAGAAACCGGAATTGAATGTTCGATATACGTTTCTATTCCCGGCACATTGATAGCGTATTCTTCGCAGGCGAAGCTAATCGAATGACCACTTTCTCCGGCTCTGCCCGTCCGACCAATCCGGTGTACGTAGTCTTCACTGTCATCTGGTAAATCGTAGTTAAAGACGTGAGTGACCTGAGGGATATGTAGTCCTCGTGCAGCAACATCGGTCGCGACTAAAATATCCAACTGACCCTGAGTAAATTGTTCCAGAATGCGTTCCCGTTTTTTCTGCGGCACATCACCGGTCAGCAGTCCGACACGATGACCATCGGCAGCCAGATGCCCCCAGACTCGTTCACACTTATGTTTGGTATTGGCAAATATGATTGCTCTGTCCGGCCACTCTTCTTCAATGAGGGTTTGCAACAAAGCCATTTTGTGTTCATTCGATGGGTAAAACAGTTCTTCCTTAATTCGATGTCCGGTTTTTTGCGCCGGTTCGACGACGACATGCTCCGGGCTGTTCATGTGCTCAAATGCTAATTCCTGAACCCGATAAGAGAGGGTGGCGGAGAATAACATGTTCAGCCGATTCTTCGGTGGCGGCATCCGGCGGAACAGAAAACGAATATCTTTGATAAAACCGAGATCAAACATTCGGTCTGCTTCATCGAGAACGACCACCTGAATATGGTTCAGATTGAAGACTTTTTGTTTATAGAAATCGATAATCCGACCGGTTGTTCCGATAAGAATATCAACACCTTGCTGTAACTTGGACTGCTGTTTATCGTAACTTTCACCACCATAAGCCAGTGCGACTTTTAAGCCGGTACTTTGAACCAGTGGTTCTGCATCGTTAAAAATTTGTATCGCTAACTCACGAGTTGGTGCCATAATGATTGCTCGTGGCTGAGTTGGCTCCCGCTCTTCTTGAGCAGGTGTCGTTAGCAGATGATTAAAGGTTGCAGCAAGAAACGCAAGCGTTTTACCAGTCCCAGTTTGGGCCTGGCCTGCAATGTCATGGCCGGAGAGCACTACCGGCAGCGCCAAGGCTTGGATTGGGGTGCAATAAGCAAACCCTTTTTGTTCCAAACCTGCTGTAACTTGAGGGTCTAATCCCAAGTCGGCGAATTTTTGCTCTGTGATATGCGTCTTTTTCATCACTATAGAATATCAGCTTAAGCTTGCAATACGGAAGTAAATACATTCCAATAGAGCATCAAATTACTGGTTGTTATGCAACTGGTCCAAGAAAATACATTGGAGTTAAAGATGAGTGATAAGATTTTGCAGCTCACCGATGACACGTTTGAAAGTAGTGTAACCGATGCTAAAGTCCCTGTACTTGTTGATTTCTGGGCAGAATGGTGTGGTCCATGCAAAATGATTGCACCAATTTTAGATGAAATTGCGAATGAGTACGAAGGTAAAATCACGATCGGTAAATTAAATATCGATCAAAACGCGGCTACACCACCGAAATTCGGTATTCGTGGTATTCCAACATTACTTTTATTTAAAAATGGTAGTGTTGCAGCAACAAAAGTTGGTGCGTTGTCAAAGACTCAGCTTAAAGAGTTTTTAGACGCCAATTTATGATGGCTGAAAACCGTACATAGAGATATGTACGGTTTTGCACATAGAAATAAAACAAAATCTAGACTAGGCTAATAAATAGTGCTAGGTTATTGCACACTAATGAATCATATGTTCACTTCTTGGTCAATCCTGAGGCCAAATCCATCTTAACACTACTAAACAGATCCTAATTTTGACTAAACAAGTATCCACCACAATGAATTTAACAGAATTAAAGAACAAACCTGTGTCTGAGCTCGTGCAGCTGGGTGAGAGCCTGGGGCTTGAAAACCTCGCGCGGTTAAGAAAACAAGACATTATCTTCTCTATTTTAAAAGCTCACGCAAAAAGTGGTGAAGACATCTTTGGTGATGGCGTATTAGAAATTCTCCAGGACGGCTTTGGTTTTTTGCGTAGTGCAGACAGCTCTTATCTGGCTGGACCTGACGATATTTATGTGTCACCGAGCCAGATTCGTCGTTTCAACCTGCGTACAGGTGATTCGATTGCTGGAAAGATTCGGCCACCAAAAGAAGGTGAACGCTACTTTGCGTTACTGAAAGTCAATACAGTCAATGCTGATAAACCGGATAACGCCAGAAATAAGATTTTGTTTGAAAACCTGACACCGCTACATGCCAATGAACGGATGGTGATGGAACGCGGCAACGGTTCGACTGAAGATATTACTGCTCGCGTTTTGGATTTAGCATCACCAATCGGAAAAGGTCAGCGTGGCTTGATTGTTGCACCACCGAAGGCTGGTAAAACAATGCTGTTGCAAAATATCGCTCAGAGCATTGCTCACAATCATCCCGAGTGTATTTTGATGGTGCTGCTGATTGACGAACGTCCGGAAGAAGTGACAGAAATGCAACGTTTGGTTAAAGGTGAAGTCATTGCTTCTACCTTTGATGAACCGGCATCTCGGCACGTTCAAGTGGCCGAGATGGTCATTGAGAAGGCGAAACGTCTGGTTGAACACAAGAAAGATGTTGTGATCTTATTGGATTCAATTACACGTTTGGCGCGTGCATATAACACGGTTGTTCCTTCTTCGGGCAAAGTCCTGACTGGTGGTGTGGACGCGAATGCGCTCCATCGACCTAAGCGTTTCTTCGGAGCTGCTCGTAATGTTGAAGAAGGCGGTAGTTTGACGATTATCGCGACAGCCTTGGTTGATACCGGTTCGAAGATGGACGAAGTTATCTACGAAGAGTTTAAAGGGACAGGGAATATGGAATTACACCTGAACCGTAAGATTGCGGAAAAACGTGTATTCCCTGCGATCGACTTCAACCGTTCAGGCACGCGTCGTGAAGAGTTACTGACCAAAACCGACGAGTTACAGAAAATGTGGATTTTGCGCAAAATCGTTCACCCGATGGGAGAAAGCGATGCGATGGAATTCCTCATTGATAAACTGGCGATGACAAAGACGAATGATGAGTTCTTTGATGCGATGAGACGCCAGTAAAATCTAGATGGTTCTAATCATGAAAGCGCCACCGGAAACGGTGGCGCTTTTTCTTGCATTTCATAAAAGATGCACCGAAAATAAAAATTAGATGTTACATGGAGGTTAACACATGCCACAAGGAACGTGGGTATCGCAACTCCTGCTCTGTTTTTGTTTCATTTGCTTTTCGGCTGCTGCGCAATCATTGGACGCACAAAGCCGTAATCAACTGTTACAAGCCCCCACCATTCAGCACCAAGTTGAAGCGTTCAAACAGCTGATTGCTGATGATAAAATTGATTCTTTAACTTTTGCCTTACAGCGGTTGGCCTTACCTCAGCAAGAGGCTGTTCGTTTTTTACTACTCCGGGCTCTTGAACAAGAAAAGACCATCTTTTCTGCACAAGCGGAGCGCTTTATCGAACAACAGCGCTTGATTTCACCGGTTTATTATCTCACCAATCAGGCTGAAGGATTCGAATTTTCCACGCCAGCATTTGATTACCCTGCGGTTGCCAATCGCTTAGTCAAAACCTGGCAACAGGAGAAAAGTATCCTCGATTTTGTGTTAAAAGTTGAACAGCATGAATTGTCGTTACAACAATGGTTATCCGAAGATAAACGTCAGAGCCATGCTCGGGAATCTTTGTTGATTCAGGAGTTGGACAGCTTATCGGAGTCGGGATTGGATTATTTGGCAAAGCAGGTGATTGATGCCAGTATTCGTAGCTGGTTACCTTCGACACGAGTCATGGTTGCATTGGCTCGGACAAGTCAGAATCAAGATGTTTACCGGTTATTGTGGTTGATGAAATCAGATGATCACTCTGTCGCTGAATTGACTCGGCTGTCTGGTTTGACAGACGATTTTTCGGTGCAGCAAGTGATGGCGGCGAGCAAAAACCCGAGTTTGAGAGCACAGGCGATTGAAGCTTTAGTTCAACTTAATCCAATGCCTGAACCGGTCAAAACGTATTTGGTTCAGGAGCTGAGTCAGGAAGAGGCTCCCTATGTTGCTCAGGTATTGGTGAATGCCGGATACGGGAATTGGTTGGATGAATTGCTAAAAGCAAACCGTCAAATGAAGCTTCGTGTACTGAGTCAGGTATTGAGATAGTCACACTCTGTGTATTACCACTGTTTTATTTGCTCCTTTATGGCAGCACCATTGAAGAGTTCAGGAACGCTAACACAATAGAAAAAAGAAAATTCAGAGTTGTTTCGTTTTTGTTATACTGCCTTCGATATCACATTCAGGCAGAAGTCTTATGATTTTTAAGGATTTACGCGATTTTATCGATTATTTGGAAAAGCATGGTCAATTGAAACGCATTCAGCATCCGATTGACCCTCAATATGAAATGACTGAGATCTGTGATCGGACCTTAAGAGCGGGCGGGCCTGCACTTTTATTTGAAAATCCAGTTGGTTATGACATACCGGTACTGGCAAATCTATTTGGTACGCCGCAACGCGTCGCGATGGGGATGGGTCGAGTGGATGTCAGTGAGCTTCGTGAAATCGGTCAGTTGCTTGCTTACCTTAAAGAACCTGAGCCGCCCAAAGGCTTTAAGGATGCAATCGATAAACTCCCGGTCTTTAAGCAGGTCTTAAATATGCCGGTGAAACGTTTGAAAAAAGCACCTTGTCAGGACATTATCTGGCAAGGCGATGATGTTGATTTAGATAGAATACCGGTGATGCGTTGTTGGCCGGGTGATGTAGCTCCGCTGTTGACTTGGGGGCTGACAATCACCAAGGGACCGACGAAAAAACGACAAAATTTAGGGATCTACCGACAACAAAAACTCAGTAAAAACAAAGTCATCATGCGTTGGTTTCAACATCGTGGCGGAGCATTAGATTTCAGGGATTGGCAGGTTGAGCATCCTGGGGAACCTTTTCCGGTTTCTGTGGCTTTCGGCGCTGACCCGGCCACAATTTTGGGGGCCGTGACGCCAGTGCCGGATACACTTTCTGAATATGCATTTGCCGGATTATTGAGAGGCAGTAAGACCGAAGTTGTCCAATCAATCAGTAATGATCTGGAAGTGCCGGCCAGCGCAGAAATTGTGCTCGAAGGGTATATTGATCCGAATGAGTATGCAGACGAAGGACCTTATGGCGATCATACCGGCTATTTTAATGAAGTTGAGCGTCATCATGTCTTTACTGTGACTCATGTGACAATGAGAAAGCAGCCGATTTATCATAGTACCTATACGGGAAGGCCACCGGATGAGCCAGCTGTTCTCGGGGAAGCATTGAATGAAGTTTTTGTCCCTATTTTACAAAAGCAATTTCCGGAAATTGTCGACTTTTATCTTCCTCCCGAAGGATGTTCCTATCGGATGGCTGTCGTCACGATCAAGAAGCAATATCCCGGTCATGCCAAGCGAGTCATGATGGGAGTTTGGTCTTTCTTACGTCAATTTATGTATACCAAGTTTGTGATTGTCTGTGATGATGATATCAATGCTCGAGATTGGAAAGATGTTATCTGGGCGATTACTACGCGGATGGATCCTGCCCGGGATACGACGATGGTTGAAAATACGCCAATCGATTCTCTGGATTTTGCATCACCGGTTTCGGGGCTTGGCTCTAAAATGGGACTGGATGCAACCAATAAATGGGAAGGCGAGACCGCTAGAGAGTGGGGTAAGGAGATCCGTAAAGATCCGGAAGTTGTGCGCAAGATCGATGCGATCTGGGATGAGTTAGGCATCTTATGACCTTTACGGTACGCTTGCTGCCCGAAAATATTGAATTCACCGTAGAACGCGGGCAAACCGTGTTAGATGCGGCAATTCGTCAGCAAATCCCTTTCCCACACCGTTGCCGGGTCGGTGCGTGTGGGATGTGTTTGTGCAAAAAGCTTTCGGGAGAAGTTTCCTATCAACTAGAACCAATGCTGACGGAAGAAGAGCAGTCTCAGGGATGGATATTTTCCTGTCAGGCCTATGCTCAAACTCATTTAGTCCTTACTTGGGATGAGTAAGGAAGAGGAATCAGAATGATCATAACATGTAAAGTAAACTCAGTTCGGCCTTTAGCCAGCAATACATACCGTATTCTTCTTCAACCTGAATCACCCGTTGATTTCCATGCGGGTCAGTACCTGTTGGTGGTGATGGCAGAGGGAGATAAACGTCCGTTTTCGATTGCCAGTAGCCCATGTCGGCAAGGTGGCGAACTTGAATTACATATTGGTGCTGCTGAACATAATGCCTATGCCGGTGAAGTTGTTGATGCTATGAATACAGCATTGCAGCACGATGGTGAGATCACCATTGATGCTCCGCATGGGAATGCTTGGCTGAAAGAAGATACGGCGCGTCCTTTATTACTGATTGCCGGAGGTACGGGATTCAGTTATGTACGCTCGATTCTGGATCATTGCCTGAACCAGAATATTCAACGTGATATCTTTCTTTATTGGGGAGCAAAAGATGTGCTCCAGCTCTATGCATTTAACGAATTACGTGATTTAGCGGCTCAACATGCCAGACTCACATTTACACCAGTTGTAGAGATATCAACCGATCCGCTTTGGGACGGCAAAGTAGGCAATGTGTTGCAAGCAGTCTGTGCTGATTTTGAATCGTTGGAAGAATTTGATATCTATATTGCGGGTCGATTTGATATGGCAGGAGCCGCTCGGGAACAGTTTACTCAAAATAAGCACGCGAGAAGTGAACGTATTTATGGTGATGCATTTGCATTTATTTGATTCGAACTGTCATGATATACACGAAAAAGCCTCCGATCGGAGGCTTTTTTAATGCGTGAAATAGCTGTTTGGAACCATCTAAAGTATTTGTTTTAAAATCCGGTCAGCTTTTACCCGACGAATCCTTTTCAGTAAGCGCTGAACCTCGGCCGGATAATTTTCGAAATCATCTAACTGTTTATAAGTACAGACTAACTGTGTGTGCTGAAGAATGTTGTCAAATTCTTGTTCAAATTGAGTCTGAAGATGAGCATGGTCATCCTGAATTAAAATGCCATTTTCCAGATCAAGTTTCCATGCTCTGGGATTGAGGTTATTGCCGGTGATAAGCATATAACGTTTATCAATCCACACCCCTTTTAAGTGAAAACTGTTGTCATCGTGCTTCCACAGATGAATTGATAATTGCCGGCTGGCAATTCTGGCTTCATTCGATTTAGCAAAACGACGCAGATTTAATTCATACAAATAAGGTAACCCACCGATAGTTTTAAATGTTTCTTCCGGTGGAATATAAAAATCATTCGCGGTTTTATCGCCCACAATAATATGAATCTTTACGCCGCGCTTGAGGGCTTTTTTGACCTGACTGGCAATATTATTCGGGAAATTAAAATAAGGCGTACAAATAATAATTTCTTCTTTCGCTTGAGCAATCAGGTAACTGATATATTGATTCAGCCGATTACCTCGCTTACCAACGCCCACTAATGGCGTCAGACCGATTTGGTCCTGCGAGACTGGCTGATCAGGCACCTGATAGGTTGCTTGTGCCAACTGGGTCCGGAACTGGCGAATAATGGTTTTTAAATCCTTCGTTGCAGGACGTGAGGGATTGGCCAGATTGTTGACAGCCGGATGAGACAATAAGTGCTCACGAATAAATTCGCCCATCGAGTTGGCAAGATCGCGGTTGTGAAATGAATGATAGCGGTCAAAACGGTAACGATTCTGATAATGCAGATAGATGTTATTCAGGCTGGCACCACTGTAGATCACTTCATCATCGACAATGAAACCTTTAAGATGTAGCACCCCGAAGACTTCCCGCCCTCGGACGGGGATACCATAAACCGCGATGGGGTGTTCATTGTCTTGGGCAAATGATTCATACATCACAGCATTACCCTGAGACTGTTTCGCACCGATCAGGCCTCGTTGAGCGCGGTGCCAGTCCACACAGATCACAATATCCAGTTGGGGATTTCTTTGTTTCGCTGCATAAAGTTCAGACAGAATTTCCTGACCGGCATCATCAGCTTCGAGGTAGAGTGCAACAATATAAATTCTGTGATTGGCTTGTCTAATTGCCTGAATCAAGTGATGCCGAAATTGTTCTGCGGAGTACAGGACTTGAAAATCTTTTGGCTCTAACGCAATAGTGGGTAGCTGTTCGAATAGATTTCTACGAGCAATCATCGTGGATGCGGTACCTTCAATTCAAGTGGATGCGATATAGCAAAGCCCCGATACTATCAAATTCGATGAATGAATTGCTATATCTAAGTCACTTCAGATCGATCATTTCCGTTTGTCAGCAAAAAATGGACAGAAAATGACGGCGTTCTAATCTTGAAGTGGCGGGGAATATTGCATCGGAATGATATCTTTGCCTTGATGACGATAACGTTGATAGAGATGGTTAATTTCTGCCGGCAGTGCTTGTGGTGACTGAACTGCAAAATGATGTTGATGATAAAAGTTCTCTAAATGACGATAAGAAAAACAAAAGACATGCTGATTGAGAACATGTGTTTCACAGTAATTCAGTAGTTGATGACCAATGCCTTGAGTGCGTAATTCTTTGGCGACGGCCATTCCCGTTAGAAGCAGATGAGAAGTACCAATATGGCGAAAGCGAACCACGGCACAGAGTTGATTGGCAGCGCTCGCAGTATAAATGCGTTCATTGCGTTTCGGTTTTGCTGTCGGGTAGTGCTGTTTATAAAAGCGTTGCACCAAAGGAAGTTTGAGTGGATCTAACATTTCGAAAGATAAATGATCCATAGGATGTCTGAATGGGCCTCATCTGATATAGAATAGCCGTAGTCTATGTGATTTAAAGAAAACCATGCAAATATATCTCAACGAAAATCTCAGTGCTTATCATACGTTCGGTATTGAGCAGTCTTGTCGGGTGTTGGTGACCGTCAATACTGTTGCAGAATTAATTGATGTTTATCGTCACCCGGAATGGCAATCGTTGCCAAAAATAGTGCTCGGCAAAGGCAGTAATGTGTTGTTTACCGAGTTCTATGAAGGGGTCGTGATTATTAATCAATTGCAGGGGATTGATGTTCAGGAAGATGAAAGTCACTATTTTCTTCATGTTCAGGGCGGTGAAGATTGGCCTGAATTGGTGAGGTGGAGTGTATCGCAGCAGATTCCCGGATTGGAGAATTTAGCCATGATTCCCGGATGTGCCGGCAGTGCGCCAATCCAGAATATCGGTGCTTATGGTCTCGAATTTCAGGATATATGTGACTATGTTGATTATCTCTGCCTTAAGACGTTTCAAGTCGTTCGTTTGAATCGTGCGGAATGCTTATTTGGATATCGTGATTCGATTTTCAAGCATCGGCTTTACCAGCAGGCAGTTGTTGTCGGTGTCGGACTTAAGCTTGCTAAAGTATGGCAACCTCGTCTGAAGTATGGGCCATTGCAGCAGTTAGCGAGCAATTGCTCACCCGCTGAAGTATTTGACTGTATCTGTGATATCCGTACCCGTAAACTGCCAGATCCGACAGTCATCGGTAACGCCGGTAGCTTTTTTAAGAATCCTGTTTTAACTGAGGCGCAGTTTCAGTCTTTGGCGATGAATTATCCGGAGGTTGTCAGTTATCCGGCGCCATCGGGAATGAAAGTCGCAGCCGGCTGGCTAATCGATCAATGTGGTTTGAAAGGGTTTCAAATCGGTGGTGCAGCCATTCACGAGCAACAGGCGTTAGTTCTGATTAATCATCAGCACGCGACGGCATCGGATGTGATTCAGCTTGCCGCTCATGTATATCGCTGTGTCTACGAAAAATATGGTGTGGCTTTGGAACACGAAGTGAGATTTATCGGTCGCAGTAGCGAAGTTTATTTGGATATGTGGCTGAAGGAGCAACGATCATGAAAGAACATCATGCCAAGCTGACGATTCTGTCGACCTTAGCCGATGGTGGTTTTCATTCCGGTGAAGCATTGGGGGCCGCTTTAGGGATCTCCAGAGCGGCTATCAGTAAACATATCCGGGGAATTCAGGATTGGGGCGTTGATATCTTTCGCGTGCAAGGGAAGGGATATCAACTGGCTCAGCCTATGCGGTTATTGGATCAAGATTATATTCAGCATCAAGTATCGACGCCTGTTTATTTGCACCCGATCATTGATTCGACCAATCAGTATTTATTGGATCGTGTCGGTTCATTAACCTCCGGGACCGTTTGTCTTGCTGAATATCAGCAAAAAGGTCGGGGACGGCGGGGGAGGCACTGGGTTTCACCATTTGGAGCAAACTTATATTTCTCAATGTACTGGCGATTGGATGCAGGCATGGCAGCGGCCATGGGGCTGAGTTTAGTCGTTGGTGTTGCTGTTGTTGATGCCCTGAAGACGCTCGGTGTTGATGAAATTAAACTGAAATGGCCCAATGATTTGTACTATCAAGATAAGAAATTGGCCGGTATTTTAGTTGAAATGTCAGGGCAAGCCGGTGAAGCTGCGCATCTCGTTATTGGTATGGGTATGAATTTATCGATGGCACCGCAGACGCAACAGATTGATCAACCTTGGAGTAGTCTGGCTCAGGTGATCGGCAAAGATAACATTGATCGTAATACACTTGCCGTGGCCTTGATTCAATCTTGGTCCCGGACGATGGAAACATACGAAAGAGAAGGAATGAAGAACTTTGTCGAAAGATGGAACAAAGTCGATAACTTCATTGATCGTCCCGTTAAGTTATTAATGGGGGAGCGTGTGATCACGGGAATTGAACGGGGTATCGATGCTCACGGTGCGGTGTTATTGGAAACCGAGCGGGGGATTGAAAGTTATGTCGGCGGGGAGATTTCTCTGCGAGGTCATGATCCTGCAGCGTCTTGAGTTATGTAGAGATTGAGATGATTGAGGAATGGGGCATCGGTTGACTCAGGGTGACGTGTGAGCCCCATTCAAAACTGTGTTCTCAATAAAACTATGTTTGCAGTAAAACTACTGCCGTAGCAAAATTTCTTCAACAGTGTGGTTGACGCCCTTACGAAGTATCAGCTGCGCTCTTTCCCGCGTTGGTAAAATATTTTCCTGCAAGTTTTTCCCATTGATCGCTTTCCAGATATTCCTCGCGATAGAGGAAGCTTCCGACTCACTTAGTTTCGTGTAGTGACTAAAATAGGATCCCGGCCTTTTAAAGGCACTATGGCGGAACTTCATAAAACGTTCGATATACCACTTTTCAATGAGAGACGATTCAGCATCGACATAGATGGAAAAATCCAGAAAATCTGAAATGAAAACGCGGTGTGGGGCATGGGGATAATCCATTCCACTTTGTAAGACGTTAAGCCCTTCAATCAACAAAATATCGGGTGCATGAACCATTTTTACTTCATCGGTAATGTCATAAGTCAGATGAGAATAAATGGGGGCAGAGATGTTTTTCTTTCCTGCTTTGACATCAGAAACAAACTGTACCAGACGTTTAATATCGTACGATTCTGGAAATCCTTTTTTCTGCATGATGCCTTTTTCTAACAGCACTTCATTGGGATAAAGAAATCCGTCCGTGGTAATCAGTTCAACTTTGGGGTGGTTGTCCCAGCGAGACAATAATGCTTTGAGCAGCCTTGCTGTTGTGCTTTTCCCGACCGCGACACTACCTGATATACCAATAATAAAGGGAGGGGCGATGTTGGCATGGCCGAGAAATTGGTTTAAGACGGTATTACGGCTCTGTCTGGCTGCGACATACAGGTTCAGTAGCCGCGCTAATGGTAAGTAGATTTCAACAGCTTCTTTCATACTTAGTGATTCGTTGATGCCTTGTAGTTCAACTAAATCATCTTCTGACAAAGTCATGGGAACGGAATTACGAAGATCCGACCACTGGCGTCTGTCGAATGAGAGATAAGGATCCATAATCTTTCCAACGGTAGAAATCGGATAAAAGAGCAACATACCTCAAGAAGAAGATAAAGCAACAAAGAATGGCTATATATTTCATCAGTTCCTACGAAAACTGTTTGAAAAAACAACAAATAGATAAAAACAAAATAAAATTGTATTTTTTTTCCTTGAAACACTTGCAAGCAAAGAAATCATTCAATAGAATTCGCCCCACTTATGCGCCGACTTAGCTCAGTAGGTAGAGCAACTGACTTGTAATCAGTAGGTCGCCAGTTCGATTCCGGCAGTCGGCACCATTTTCTCTTTGTTATATAAAGAGAAAATTTAAAAATTTGGAGGGGTTCCCGAGTGGCCAAAGGGAGCAGACTGTAAATCTGCCGGCACTGCCTTCGATGGTTCGAATCCGTCCCCCTCCACCATATTCTTAAGGAAATAGCTCTTAGGATTAAATACGTGTGCGGGCATCGTATAATGGCTATTACCTCAGCCTTCCAAGCTGATGATGCGGGTTCGATTCCCGCTGCCCGCTCCAACCTTTCCGAGTGCTGATATAGCTCAGTCGGTAGAGCGCACCCTTGGTAAGGGTGAGGTCCCCAGTTCAAATCTGGGTATCAGCACCACTCTAAGCAAATATTTCCTTTTGTTATATACTTTACTACCAGTAAATTTTGGTTGCGTGGTCATGAAAGCCACCTTAATCCGTACCTAGAGGGACAACTGATGTCTAAAGAAAAATTTGAACGTACGAAACCGCACGTAAACGTTGGTACTATCGGCCACGTTGACCACGGTAAAACAACACTAACAGCAGCGATCTGTACAGTGCTTTCTAAAGTATACGGCGGATCAGCACGTGACTTTGCGTCAATCGATAACGCACCGGAAGAGCGTGAGCGCGGTATCACAATCGCGACTTCACACGTAGAGTACGATACACCGACACGTCACTACGCACACGTAGACTGCCCAGGACACGCTGACTATGTTAAAAACATGATCACAGGTGCGGCGCAGATGGATGGTGGTATCCTAGTTGTAGCAGCGACAGATGGTCCAATGCCTCAAACACGTGAGCACATCCTGCTAGGCCGTCAGGTAGGTATTCCTTACATCATCGTATTCATGAACAAATGTGACATGGTTGATGATGAAGAGCTGCTTGAGCTGGTAGAAATGGAAGTTCGTGAATTGCTTTCAGAATACGATTTCCCAGGAGACGATCTGCCAGTGATTCAGGGTTCAGCGCTGGGCGCACTGAACGGTGAAGCGCAATGGGAAGAGAAAATCATTGAGTTAGCGACAGCACTTGACGAATACATTCCAGAGCCAGAGCGTGTGATTGACCAGGCATTCTTGCTGCCAATCGAAGACGTATTTTCAATTCAGGGCCGTGGAACAGTTGTTACAGGTCGTGTAGAGCAAGGCATCATTCGAGTTGGCGACGAAGTTGAAATCGTTGGTGTAAAAGATACCACGAAGACAACATGTACAGGTGTAGAGATGTTCCGTAAGCTGCTTGACGAAGGTCGTGCGGGTGAGAACGTAGGTGTGTTGCTGCGTGGAACGAAGCGTGATGAAGTAGAACGTGGTCAAGTCTTGGCGAAACCAGGTTCAATCACGCCACACACGAAGTTTGAGTCAGAAGTATACGTGTTGTCGAAAGATGAAGGTGGTCGTCACACACCATTCTTCAAAGGGTATCGTCCACAGTTCTACTTCCGTACAACAGACGTAACAGGCAGCATCGAGCTTCCAGAAGGCGTAGAGATGGTGATGCCAGGCGATAACGTGAAAATGATTGTCGAGCTGATTGCCCCAATCGCGATGGATGAAGGTCTGCGCTTTGCGATCCGTGAAGGCGGTCGTACAGTAGGTGCTGGTGTTGTAGCAAAAATCTTTGCATAATGATTTGACTCAGCACTAGTAAAAAGGGCATCATTTGATGCCCTTTTTCTGCGTTGAAGATTTATTTTGACGATTTGTTAGTCAAAAGTAAAAGGTTTGAGACAGAGAAGGTATCTTTGTTTCTGAAAATGAGCATCGAACGCTTATTTTTGTTAGTTTGCCCTGCAACAGTGGGGTTTATTGTCGTCTATATTTAGATTTGTGACAGGTTGGGTTATGAAAGCAAATCATGCTGAAACTCCTGAGAGCTCAAATGCAGCAGATAAACTGAAGTGGTTGATTGCTATTGTTCTATTGGCTGCCGCTGTTGTGGGTAACTCCTTTTATGGTGAAACGGTTTCTGTCGTTATTCGTTCTGCTGGTGTTATTGTGTTAATTGCCGCCGCATTAGGTCTTGCAGCAATTACTGTGAAAGGTAAAGAAGCGGTGAGCTTCGCGCGAGAAGCGCGTATGGAAATTCGTAAAGTAATATGGCCTACACGTCAGGAAACTGTGCAAACCACATTAATTGTTCTGGCCGTCTGTGTTGTGATGGCTCTGGCATTATGGGGTATTGACGGTATTATGGTTCGCCTTGTTGCATTTGCGACTGGAGTATAGAGGGTTTAATTCATGAGTGAAGCTCCCAAAAAACGCTGGTATGTTGTTCAAGCCTTCTCTGGATTCGAAGGTCGAGTGGCGCAGTCACTACGTGAACATATCAAAATGCATGGAATGGAAGAGTTGTTTGGTGAAGTATTAGTACCAACGGAAGAAGTTGTTGAAATGCGTGCCGGGCAACGCCGTAAAAGTGAAAGAAAATTCTTCCCTGGCTATGTACTCGTCCAGATGATCATGAATGATGAATCTTGGCATTTGGTGCGTAGTGTTCCCCGAGTGATGGGATTTATCGGTGGGACATCTGATCGTCCGGCACCGATTACCGATAAAGAAGCCGATGCAATATTGAATCGGCTGGAGAAAGCGAGCGAAGCTCCGCGGCCGAAAACGATGTTTGAAGCTGGTGAAGTCGTTCGGGTTAACGATGGACCATTTGCTGACTTCAACGGTACTGTTGAAGAGGTTGATTACGAGAAGAGTCGTTTAAAAGTCTCTGTCTCAATATTTGGTCGTGCAACACCAGTCGAGCTTGAATTTGGTCAGGTTGAAAAACTAGATTAAAAAATCATCTTTTTAGACTTGTTTAAGGCGCGAAATTTGACTATAATTTCGCGCCTTTTTACAGGTCTTCACTAGAAACGGGGAGCTGATCAGTGGATTAGCGTTAGTACCCATTATGTAGGAAATATCATGGCTAAGAAAGTTGAAGCTTATATCAAGCTGCAAGTTGCAGCAGGTATGGCAAACCCAAGTCCACCAGTTGGTCCAGCACTGGGTCAGCGTGGTGTTAACATCATGGAATTCTGTAAAGCGTTTAACGCAAAAACAGAATCTGTAGAGAAAGGTCTTCCGATTCCAGTTGTTATCACTGTATACAGTGACCGTTCTTTCACTTTTGAAACTAAGACACCACCAGCGGCTGTGCTTCTGAAGAAAGCTGCAGGCGTCAAATCTGGCTCTGGTCGTCCTAATACAGAAAAAGTGGGTACAGTAACTGACGCGCAAATTCAGGAAATCGCAGAAACTAAAGCTGCAGATATGACTGGTGCAGATATCGAAGCAATGAAGCGTTCTATCGCGGGTACTGCTCGTTCAATGGGTCTAGTGGTAGAGGGTTAATATCATGGCAAAACTAACTAAGCGTATGCGTACTATCCGCGAAAAAGTGGATGTTACTAAAGAGTATGAGATCAACGAAGCTGTTGCATTGCTGAAAGAGCTGGCAACTGCAAAATTTGTTGAATCTGTTGATGTTGCTGTGAACTTAGGTATTGATGCACGTAAATCTGATCAGAACGTTCGTGGTGCAACTGTACTGCCTCATGGTACTGGTCGTGAAGTCCGTGTTGCTGTTTTCACTCAGGGTGCAAACGCTGATGCAGCAAAAGAAGCTGGTGCTGACCTAGTTGGTATGGAAGATCTTGCTGAGCAAGTGAAGAAAGGCGAACTGAACTTTGACGTTGTTGTTGCATCTCCAGATGCAATGCGTGTTGTTGGTCAGTTAGGTACTATCCTTGGTCCTCGTGGTCTGATGCCAAACCCTAAAGTTGGTACTGTAACACCAAACGTTGCTGAAGCGGTTAAGAACGCGAAGGCTGGTCAGGTTCGTTACCGTAATGACAAAAATGGGATCATCCATACAACAATCGGTAAAGTTTCTTTCGATGTTGAACAGTTGAAAGAAAACTTAGAAGCACTGCTTGTTGCACTGAAAAAAGCAAAACCATCTACATCGAAAGGGGCTTATGTGAAGAAAGTAAGTCTTTCTACAACGATGGGCGCTGGTGTTGCAATTGATCAGGCAACTTTAAGCACTCAAGCTTAATTTATTTGCTTAGGCGTGAAATTTATGTATAATTTTGCGCCTAATATTTGTGGTTGGGGCTGAACCTTGGTTCTTTGAACTATAATCCAGTCTCCGTCCAAGACCGTAGGCGTCGTCTCTGACGGCTTAATCAAACCTACGTAGATGGTGCCCGAACTGACGAAAGCTCTATTTTTATAACTTTCTTCTGGGACTGCACCTAAAAAGCTCTCACTGTTGATGAAAATAGTGAGTGGTGTAACGACAACCAGGAGTAAATCCAAGATGGCTTTAAATCTTCAAGACAAAAAAGCAATTGTTGCTGAAGTCAACGAAGCAGCCAGTGGTGCACTTTCTGCAGTTGTTGCTGATTCTCGTGGTGTTGAAGTAAGTGCGATGACTTCTTTGCGTAAACAGGCTCGTGAAGCTGGTGTTTACGTGAGAGTGGTTCGTAACACACTAGCACGCCGCGCAGTTGAAGGCACAGACTACGAATGTCTGAAAGAGGTATTCGTAGGTCCTACTTTGATTGGTTTCTCTAATGAGCACCCAGGTGCTGCAGCGCGTCTTTTTAAAGACTTTGCGAAAGAGAATAAAGATTTTGAGATCAAAGCAGCTGCATTCGAAGGTTCTATCGCTGATGTCGAAGTACTAGCAACTCTACCAACTTACGACGAAGCTATTGCACGTCTGATGATGTGTATGAAAGAAGCTTCTGCTGGCAAGTTGGCACGTACTATCGCTGCTATCCGCGACCAAAAACAAGAAGCTGCATAAGGCTTGCTTTTTACTGGTTGCTTATTAAACTAATTGTTGACTTAGAAGAGAATTGTTATGTCTATTACTAACGAGCAAATCCTAGACGCTATTGCAGAAATGTCTGTAATGCAAGTTGTTGAACTGATCGAAGCAATGGAAGAGAAATTTGGTGTTTCTGCTGCCGCTGCTGTTGTTGCTGGTGGCGCTGCTGCTGGTGGTGAAGCTGCTGCTGAACAAACTGAATTTGACGTTGTCCTAGCTTCTGCTGGCGCGAACAAAGTTTCTGTAATTAAAGCAGTTCGTGGCGCTACAGGTCTGGGTCTGAAAGAAGCGAAAGCTCTTGTTGACGGCGCTCCAGCAGCGATCAAAGAAGGTATTGAGAAAGCAGAAGCTGAAGCTCTTAAAGCACAACTTGAAGAAGCTGGTGCAACTGTTGAGCTTAAGTAATTCTTACTTAATCGCTTAGCCGAAAGGCTAATGGCTGGTGGTTTATTGACCACCGGCCTTTTTGCGCTGTAGGGTGTCGATGAATTTTCCTACTGTTTAGTCATTCGACATCCGTGCAAAAAACGTTTATCTCAACGTGGTTAAACGTCACTACAGTAAACAGTTAGTTAGTCACTGCCGTTTCCCCTTTAATGCAAAGGTGGGCAGTTTGGGTCACTTATCAGCGAGCTGAGGAACCCCATGGTTTACTCCTATACCGAGAAAAAGCGCATCCGCAAGGACTTTGGTACTCGTCCACAAGTGTTGGACATTCCATACCTGCTATCGATCCAGCTCGATTCGTTCGACAAATTTATCGAACAGGATCCTGAAGGACAATATGGTCTAGAGGCTGCTTTTCGTTCTGTGTTTCCTATCCAGAGCTATAATGGCAACTCTGAGCTGCAATACGTTAGCTACCGTCTTGGTGAGCCAGTTTTTGATGTTAAAGAATGTCAAATTCGTGGTGTAACTTATTCAAAACCTCTGCGTGTAAAACTACGCTTGGTTATTTTTGATAAAGACGCACCAGCGGGTACTGTCAAAGATATTAAAGAACAAGAAGTCTACATGGGTGAAATCCCACTCATGACAGATAATGGTACTTTTGTAATTAATGGTACTGAGAGGGTTATCGTATCCCAGCTGCACCGAAGCCCCGGCGTATTCTTCGATAGCGATAAGGGTAAGACCCACTCATCTGGAAAAGTCCTTTATAACGCACGTATCATTCCTTACCGTGGTTCGTGGCTTGATTTCGAATTCGATCCGAAAGATAACTTGTATGTTCGTATCGACCGTCGTCGCAAACTACCAGCTTCTATTATTCTGCGTGCGTTAGGAAAAACAACAGAAGAAATTTTGGATATTTTCTTCGAAAAAATACATTTCGAAGTGAAAGATCAAACGCTGATGATGGCTTTGATTCCTGAACGTTTACGTGGCGAAACTGCCAGCTTCGATATTGAAGCAAACGGAAAGGTTTATATCGAAAAAGGACGTCGCGTTACTGCTCGTCACATTCGTCAGTTGGAAAAAGACGCCGTTGAATTTATCGAAGTACCCGTCGAATATATTGTCGGCAAGGTCACAGCGAAAGATTACGTGAATGAAGCGACGGGAGAGCTGATTATTGCAGCAAACCAAGAGCTGAGTCTTGAAGCGCTAGCAAATCTTTCTCAAGCGGGTTACAAGAAGATTGAGGTTCTATATACCAATGACCTTGATCATGGTTCATTTATGTCAGATACATTGCGTATCGACAGCACGACTGATCGTATTTCAGCACTGGTTGAAATCTATCGAATGATGCGCCCTGGTGAGCCACCAACAAAAGAAGCTGCAGAAACACTGTTTGACAGTCTGTTCTTCTCTGAAGATCGTTATGATCTTTCAACCGTTGGACGGATGAAGTTCAATAGTTCTATTGAGCGGAATGATGCTGAAAATCTCGGGACACTTGATGAATTCGATATCATCGAGGTAATGAGAAAACTGATCGCGATCCGTAATGGTATCGGTGAAGTTGATGATATAGACCACTTGGGTAACCGTCGTATTCGTAGCGTCGGTGAAATGGCTGAAAACCAATTCCGTGTTGGTCTTGTTCGTGTTGAGCGTGCGGTAAAAGAACGTTTAAGTCTGGGTGATCTGGACAACGTGATGCCACAAGATCTGATCAATGCCAAGCCAATTTCGGCAGCAGTGAAAGAGTTCTTCGGTTCTTCTCAGCTATCTCAGTTTATGGACCAGAACAACCCACTGTCAGAAGTAACGCATAAGCGTCGTATTTCTGCTTTAGGTCCTGGTGGTCTGACGCGTGAGCGTGCAGGTTTTGAGGTCCGTGACGTTCACGTGACTCACTATGGACGTTTATGTCCGATTGAAACACCTGAAGGACCAAACATCGGTCTGATCAACTCTTTGTCTGCATTTGCACGTTGTAATGAATATGGTTTCCTTGAAACACCATACCGTCGTGTTGTTGATGGGATTGTTACAGATGACGTGGAATACTTATCTGCGATCGAAGAAGGCCAGTTCGTTATTGCTCAGGCAAACGCTAAACTGACTGACGAAGGGACTTTTGCCGATGAATTGATCACTGCTCGTCAGAAAGGTGAATCAGGTCTGCACCCTCGTGAACACGTCAACTATATGGACGTTGCGACAAACCAAGTTGTATCAATTGCAGCATCGTTAATCCCATTCCTTGAGCACGATGATGCGAACCGTGCCTTGATGGGGGCGAACATGCAACGTCAGGCTGTACCAACCCTTCGTGCTGATAAGCCGTTGGTCGGTACCGGTATTGAACGTAATGTTGCTGTCGACTCGGGTGTAACTGCGGTTGCTAAACGTGGTGGTCATGTTCAGTCTGTAGATGCTTCTCGCATTGTTATCAAAGTCAATGAAGATGAGTTGATTCCGGGTGAAGCAGGGATTGATATCTATAACCTCACCAAATACACGCGTTCTAACCAAAACACATGTATTAACCAGCGTCCTTGCGTGATGCCTGGTGAACCCGTTGCGCGTGGTGATGTGCTTGCTGATGGTCCTTCAACAGATTTAGGTGAACTTGCGCTTGGGCAGAACATGCGTATCGCATTCATGCCTTGGAATGGTTATAACTTCGAGGACTCGATCCTTGTTTCTGAGCGTGTTGTTCAGGAAGATCGGTTTACCACCATTCACATTCAGGAGCTTTCTTGTGTTGCTCGTGATACCAAGCTAGGTGCTGAAGAGATCACTGCGGATATTCCAAATGTTGGTGAAGCCGCTCTGTCCAAATTGGATGAGTCTGGAATTGTCTACATTGGTGCTGAAGTTAAAGGTGGCGACATTCTGGTTGGTAAAGTAACGCCAAAAGGCGAAACACAACTGACACCGGAAGAAAAACTACTCCGAGCGATCTTTGGTGAGAAAGCTTCAGACGTTAAAGATACCTCACTGCGCGTACCAAATTCAGTTTCAGGAACGATTATCGATGTTCAAGTCTTCACGCGTGATGGCGTCGAGAAAGATAAACGTGCACTTGAAATCGAACAGATGCAGTTAAAAGAAGCGAAAAAAGACCTGACAGAAGAGTTCCAAATTCTGGAAGGTGGTTTGCTTGCTCGTGTGAAAGCGGTACTGCTGTCTGGCGGTTATTCTGAAGCGAAACTTCATTCGATTGAACGCAAGAAATGGCTAGAACAAACGCTGGAAGATGATGAGCTTCAGTCACAACTTGAGCAGCTTGCTGAGCAATGGGATGAACTGAAAGCCGATTTCGATAAGAAATTTGAAGCGAAGCGCCGTAAGATCACTCAAGGTGATGACCTTGCCCCAGGTGTTCTGAAAATCGTCAAAGTTTATTTAGCTGTCAAACGTCGTATCCAGCCGGGTGATAAAATGGCCGGTCGTCATGGTAACAAAGGTGTTATCTCCAAGATTAACCCTGTAGAAGATATGCCATATGACGAAAACGGTCGTCCTGTTGATATCGTACTTAACCCACTGGGTGTACCATCACGGATGAACATCGGTCAGATCCTTGAAGTTCACTTAGGTGCAGCTGCGAAGGGGATTGGTGACAAAGTCAACCAGATGGTTAAAGAGCAGCAAGAAATTGCGAAACTACGTGAATTCTTGCAGGAAGTTTATTCGTTGGGTAATGACATTCGTCAGAAAGTGGATATTTCTGCCCTTTCAGATGAAGATATTCGTACGCTAGCGAATAACTTACGCAACGGTCTTCCAGTCGCTACGCCTGTATTCGACGGTGCAACAGAGCCTGAAATCAAGCAACTGCTGAAATTAGCAGATCTGCCTGAATCCGGTCAGTTGACATTGTTTGATGGCCGTACCGGTGATGCTTTTGAGCGTCCGGTTACTGTTGGCTACATGTATATGCTGAAACTGAACCACTTGGTTGACGATAAGATGCATGCTCGTTCTACGGGATCTTATAGCCTTGTAACTCAGCAACCACTTGGTGGTAAAGCTCAGTTCGGTGGCCAGCGATTCGGTGAGATGGAAGTGTGGGCACTTGAAGCTTATGGTGCTGCTTATACACTTCAAGAAATGCTGACGGTGAAATCGGATGACGTGAATGGTCGTACGAAGATGTATAAAAACATCGTAGACGGCAATCACAGCATGGAACCGGGTATGCCTGAATCGTTCAACGTGTTGTTGAAAGAGATTCGCTCACTGGGTATCAACATTGAGCTAGAAGACGAAGAGTAATCCTATTCTTGAGTTATAGAATAGGGTTATCTGGTGGAAAGGCGCGACCTCGCGCCTTTTAACTCCTTACAGGAGCTGATTGTGAAAGACTTATTAAACTTTCTGAAAGCACAGCACAAGACCGAAGAATTTGATGCAATCAAAATCGGCCTTTCTTCACCTGATATGATCCGTTCATGGTCATTTGGTGAAGTGAAAAAACCTGAAACTATCAACTACCGGACGTTCAAACCGGAGCGTGACGGTTTGTTTTGTGCGCGTATTTTTGGTCCGGTAAAAGACTATGAGTGTCTTTGCGGAAAGTACAAGCGTTTGAAACACCGTGGTGTGATTTGTGAAAAATGTGGCGTTGAAGTCACTCAGACTAAAGTTCGCCGTGACCGTATGGGACACATTGAGCTGGCGTCTCCAGTTGCTCACATCTGGTTTCTGAAATCGCTTCCGTCTCGTATCGGCCTGTTAATGGATATGCCGCTACGTGATATTGAGCGTGTGCTTTATTTCGAAATGTATGTCGTTACCGAACCAGGGATGACCGATCTGGAAAAAGGTCAACTGCTGACTGAAGAAGAATATCTGGATCGTCTGGAAGAATGGGGCGACGAATTTACAGCGAAAATGGGCGCAGAAGCCATTAAGGACCTGTTGGGTTCAATGGATATGCACCATGAAACTGAAGTCATGCGTGAAGAGTTAAATACAACAAACTCTGAAACAAAGCGTAAAAAAGTGACGAAGCGTTTGAAGCTGGTTGAAGCCTTTCTTGCTTCAGGAAACAACCCTGAGTGGATGATTCTAACCGTGCTTCCTGTTTTGCCACCGGATTTGCGTCCTTTGGTGCCTTTGGATGGCGGTCGTTTTGCGACCTCTGATCTGAATGATTTATATCGTCGTGTGATTAACCGTAACAACCGTTTGAAGCGTCTGCTTGAGCTTGCTGCTCCGGATATTATTGTCCGTAACGAAAAACGGATGCTACAGGAATCAGTTGATGCATTGTTGGATAACGGACGTCGTGGACGTGCGATTACTGGCTCGAACAAGCGCCCACTGAAATCACTTGCGGATATGATCAAAGGTAAACAAGGTCGTTTCCGTCAAAACCTGCTGGGTAAACGTGTTGACTACTCCGGTCGTTCTGTTATCACCGTAGGTCCATACCTGCGTTTACATCAGTGTGGTCTGCCAAAGAAAATGGCTTTGGAACTGTTTAAACCATTTATCTACAGCAAGTTAGAAACTCGTGGTCTGGCGACAACGATCAAAGCTGCGAAGAAAATGGTTGAGCGTGAAGAGCCGGTCGTATGGGATATTCTGGATGAAGTCATTCGTGAACACCCTGTGCTGCTGAACCGTGCGCCAACACTGCACCGTTTGGGGATTCAGGCTTTTGAACCTGTTTTGATCGAAGGTAAAGCGATTCAGCTACACCCACTTGTGTGTGCGGCTTATAACGCGGACTTCGATGGTGACCAAATGGCGGTTCACGTACCGTTGACACTCGAAGCACAGCTTGAAGCGCGTACGCTGATGATGTCAACCAACAATATTCTGTCGCCAGCATCTGGTGATCCAATCATCGTACCGTCACAGGACGTTGTTTTGGGTCTCTACTATATGACACGTGAAAAGATTAATGCACCGGGCGAGGGAATGTACCTTGCTGGTCCTGAGGAAGCAGAGAAAGCATATCGTACTAAGTCTGCTTCACTCCATGCACGTGTGAAAGTCCGCATCACTGAAACCATTCGTGATGAAGATGGCCGTGAAACAACAGAAACGAAAATGGTTGATACAACCGTCGGTCGTGCAATGTTGTGGCAAATCGTGCCGAGAGGTCTGCCGTATAGCCTGGTCAACCAAAAGCTGGGTAAGAAGCAGATTTCTAATCTGTTAAACGAGGCTTATCGTAAACTGGGTTTGAAAGACACTGTTATCTTCGCTGACCAGATCATGTATACAGGTTTTGCTTATGCAGCATTGTCTGGCGTTTCTGTCGGTATCGACGATATGGTTGTACCGCCAGCGAAATATACGGAGATCTCTGAAGCAGAAGAAGAAGTTCGCGAAATTCAGGAGCAATTCCAATCTGGTCTTGTGACTGCAGGTGAACGTTATAACAAGGTAATTGATATCTGGGCTTCAACCAATGATCGTGTTGCTAAAGCCATGATGGAAAACCTGTCTTCTGAAATTGTTATCAACCGTCAGGGTGATGAAGAGAAGCAAGAGTCATTCAATAGTATTTACATGATGGCTGACTCCGGTGCTCGGGGTTCTGCAGCTCAGATTCGTCAGTTGGCCGGTATGCGTGGTCTGATGGCTCGTCCGGATGGTTCGATCATCGAAACACCGATCACAGCGAACTTTAAAGAAGGCCTGAACGTTCTTCAGTACTTTATTTCAACGCACGGTGCTCGTAAGGGTCTGGCGGATACGGCACTGAAAACTGCGAACTCAGGTTATCTGACTCGTCGTCTGGTTGACGTTGCACAAGACGTTGTTGTCACTGAGCATGACTGTGGTACGCACGAAGGTGTCGAAATGATGCCGCATATCGAAGGTGGTGATGTTAAAGTTGCTTTGACTGAACTTGCTTTGGGTCGTGTGGTTGCAGACGATATTCTCAAGCCTGGAACTGAAGAAATTCTGATTCCTCGTAACACATTGATCGACGAGAAATGGTGTCAGATCATCGATGAAAACTCAGTTGACCAATTGAGAGTTCGTTCCGTTGTAACCTGTGATGCTGACTTCGGCTGTTGTGCTCAATGTTATGGTCGTGATCTAGCGCGTGGTCATCTGGTGAACCAAGGTGAATCTGTTGGGGTTATCGCAGCACAATCTATCGGTGAACCGGGTACTCAGTTAACGATGCGTACGTTCCACATCGGTGGTGCAGCATCGACAGCAGCGGCAGAGAACAGTATTCAGGCGAAGAACAAAGGTTCTGTGAAACTGAATAATGCGAAATTCGTAACCAATAAGAACGGTAAGCTTGTCATTACCTCTCGTGCAACTGAACTGACGATCATCGATGAGTTCGGTCGGACGAAAGAGAAACACAAATTGCCTTATGGTTCCTTGTTGAGCAAAGCTGACGGTGACTTAGTTGACACTGGTGAAGTTGTTGCGAACTGGGAAGCGCACACCCTGCCAATCATTACTGAAGTATCAGGTCGTGTTCAATATGTTGACATGATTGATGGCGTGACGGTTTCTCGTCAAATGGATGACTTAACCGGCCTGTCTTCAAGTGAAGTAACAGAAGCTGCGGCGCGTCCTTCTGCCGGTAAAGATATGCGTCCTGCTATCAAGCTGGTTGATGAGCAAGGCCGTGATGTGATGATTCCTGGTACCGATATGCCAGCACAGTACTTCTTACCGGGTAAAGCAATTGTGAACTTGGAAGATGGTGCGGAAGTTGGTGTCGGTGATACGCTGGCTCGTATTCCTCAGAAATCTGGCGGTAACCGGGACATTACCGGTGGTCTGCCTCGCGTTGCGGATCTGTTTGAAGCACGTAAACCGAAAGAACCTGCGATTCTGGCTGAGCATACTGGTACAGTGTCATTCGGTAAAGAAACGAAAGGTAAGCGCCGTTTGATTATCTCGCGTGAAGGTGGTGATACTTATGAGGAAATGATTCCTAAGCATCGTCAGTTAAACGTGTTTGAAGGTGAGAAAGTCGAGCGTGGTGACGTGATTGCCGACGGTCCAGAGTCTCCGCACGATATCTTGCGTCTGCGTGGTATCCATGCGGTTACACAGTACATTGCGAATGAAGTTCAGGATGTTTATCGCTTACAAGGCGTTAAGATTAATGATAAGCACATTGAGACGATTGTTCGTCAGATGTTACGTAAGTGTACCATTACTTTTGCTGGTGACTCTGAGTTCCTAGCAGGTGAGCAGGTAGAATATTCTCAGGTGAAAATTGCCAACCGCCAATTGGTTGCTGAAGGCAAAGAACCTGCACGTTACGAACGTGAACTGTTAGGTATTACTAAAGCATCTTTGGCAACAGAATCATTCATCTCTGCTGCATCGTTCCAGGAAACGACTCGCGTACTGACAGAAGCTGCGGTTTCTGGTAAGCGTGATGACTTACGTGGCCTGAAAGAGAACGTTATCGTTGGTCGATTGATTCCTGCTGGTACTGGTTTTGCCTACCATCAAGAACGTCATGCAAGACGTGATTCGCAGAAAGAAGGTCCATCCGCTGAACAGGCAACGGACAACTTGGCTGCATTGCTGAATGCTGGTTTTTCGTCTGATGAGTAATCATTGCTAAATATGTAAAAAGGCGCCGTAGGGCGCCTTTTTTATATATCCGTCTGATCTCATTTCATGTGCTTTGAGATGAACAATACAATTGAGTGAGAACTTATGCACCAGGAGGGACAGATAAACTGTCAGCAATCATTTGTATCAGTTCATCTTCAAGTTCAAATCGTGCCTCTAATGTTTCCCCCAAGTGAGATAAATCTCGGTCAAAACTTTCCAAGTGTTCATCATCTCTGATATCCAGGTATTTATCTGCAAAGTTGAGTAGGGGATCGGTTGTCTCAACAATTGAAAAATAAGTTTGGTTGATCTCGTCCGTAGCAGTAAATCCGGTTGATTCCCATTTGGCTTTAACTGTATCGTAGATCTTGAAGTGCCCTGTGGAAATGTAATCGACCAGTTTTTGGCAAAACTCATGAATATCATTGGCTGATGGGAGTTCACTGAGAGCCGCTTTGGAAGTACAGGGCTGCAATGAGGCAAGTTTACAATATTTAACCAATAAAGTTTGTCGGGAGTCTAACCATTGATCAATGACATCACTGGAACCTCCCCATTGCTCTTGTATTCTCTTGAATTTTTTAAGCATGGTCATGCCCTCATGATCTGCTCCCCATAGGGAGATCCTGCTTTGGCAGTTGTGTCTAGAGACACAATATCTTATTCATACGAGAGGGTTATAACATGGTACACTTCCCACTCTGGTATGAAACTAGATTGCCAGTAAAATCGTCAGACTGCAAGGATATAGGAGCGATCATGTTAGAAAATAGTGAAGTCAGAAACGCTTACTGGTGTGTTGTTTCCGGAAGTGAACTCTGGACTGTGAATCATATGCTCCCCTTTGGAACGGCAGAGCATTGGTCTCTTCCTGAAGATAAAGCAGTCAAGATAGCAGAATGTGACGGACACCCAGTTTTTTGGTTGAATGAAGCAGATTTGGACCAACGTCTGCCAATGTCATCACTGAGAACATTGCTGAATGTTTCTGAATCACTGTTCCTTGCTGCAAGTAAGGCTGTCCAGTATGGTCATATGACTCAGACACAGCGTTTCTGCGCACAATGTGGCGGGCGGAATTATTTTCATCATCGCGAGCTAGCAATGCAGTGCCATGAGTGCCGGACAATTCATTATCCCCGTATCTTTCCTTGTATTATTGTTGCTGTACGTCGTGATAATGAAATTCTTTTGGCACAACATGCCCGTCATCAGGGGGGGATGTATACTGTCATCGCCGGATTTGTTGAGGCCGGAGAAACATTGGAGCAGACCGTGGCTCGGGAAATTTTTGAAGAGACGGGTATCCAAGTAAAGAATATCCGATATTTCGGTAGTCAACCCTGGGCTTTCCCTTCAAGTATGATGGTCGCTTTTCTAGCTGATTATGCATCAGGAGATATCTTGATCGATGAACATGAAATCAGTCATGCGAGCTGGTTTTCTCCGCAAAATATGCCGGAGGTTGCGCCGGAAGGGACGATTGCCAGAGCATTGATAGAGCAGACGTTAGCGGATATTCGTACGGGCAGTGTTTTGTCACTATGATAAAAAAAACCTCCGCATAAACGGAGGGGTAAGTAAGATGTCGTTATGAGATGTTGAGTAGCAAGTACTCTGTTTATTATTATTAATAATTTTCATTATTGAACAAATTTTTAACACTTAAGCTGAGTTGTTGCAAACAATCTGATTTTCTTTTCGTCTGGAACATGATCTCGCTTGCAAAGAATTAAAAAATTGCACTGATATAAGCAGTGATAAAAGCCCTGATTTGGAAGATAAAAAATGACTGAATTAAAGAATGATCGTTATCTGCGTGCGCTGTTGAAGCAATCTGTTGATAGAACGCCGATATGGATGATGCGCCAGGCAGGGCGTTATCTCCCGGAGTACCGTGAAGTGAGAGCTCAGGCCGGGGATTTTATGACTTTATGTAAAAATCCTGAATTGGCTTCAGAAGTCACGTTGCAACCGCTACGTCGCTTTCCTCTTGATGCCGCGATTCTGTTTTCTGATATTTTGACAATTCCTGATGCAATGGGACTCGGGCTCTATTTTGAAGCGGGAGAAGGTCCCAAATTTACCCATCCAATCCAATCTCGGGCTGACGTGAATAAAATCGGCATTCCTGATCCAGAGAGTGAATTACAGTATGTAATGAATGCTGTGCGACAAATTCGCCATGATTTACAAGGCTCAGTTCCGTTAATCGGCTTCTCCGGTAGCCCGTGGACCCTCGCGACTTATATGGTAGAAGGCGGTAGTTCGAAGGCGTTTACCAAAATTAAGAAGATGATGTACGCAGAGCCAGAGACGTTACATGCGCTACTCGATAAACTTGCTGACAGCGTTATTTTATATCTGAACGCCCAAATTAAAGCAGGTGCTCAGTCAGTGATGGTGTTTGATACGTGGGGAGGCGTACTGACGCCACGGGATTATCGTGATTTTTCGCTTCAATATATGCATAAAATTGTCGATGGTTTGATCAAAGAACATGATGGTTATAAAGTACCGGTCACGCTGTTCACCAAAAATGGTGGCATGTGGTTGGAACAGATTGCTGCAACTGGTTGTGATGCGATTGGACTTGATTGGACAATCAATATTGAAGATGCAAAAGCCCGTGTCGGTGGGCAAGTTGCTTTACAGGGCAATATGGATCCTTCAATGTTGTATGCGCCAGCACCGCAAATTCGTGATGAAGTTGCACAAATACTGGCAGGATTTGGTGAGGGAAGTGGACATGTCTTCAATTTGGGGCATGGTATTCACTTAGATGTGCCGCCTGACAATGTTGATGTTTTTGTGAATGCCGTTCATGAGTTGTCAGCCCCTTACCACAAATAGTCTCAACTCATTATGGGTCTGCTTCTTTTGAGACCATGATAAAAACGTGTAGAACTTGGTCAGATAATGCCTGATATGAAAACGAAAGATCGAATTATTTTTGCAGCGCTGGAGCTTTTTAACGAACGGGGGGAACGTACGGTTACAACAAACCATATTTCCGCTCATATCCAAATCAGCCCAGGGAATTTATATTATCATTTTCGGAATAAGCAAGAGATTATCAGAGCAATTTTTGAGCTTTACTCCAGTGAATTGCTCGAACGCTTTGCGCCGCCTCATGGGCATAAAGAGAGTCTGTCGCTTCTGAAACATTATTTAGATTCCATTTTCACACTGATGTGGAAATACCGTTTTTTTTACGCGAATTTACCGGAAATTCTCCAAAGAGATGAGGTATTACATAGTTCTTATATTCGTGTTCAGGAAAAACTAAGACATAATTTGGTGAGTATTGTCAGTCGGTTCATCGAGATCGAGTTGATTGAGATACCGGAGTCTGAGATGGAATCTTTTGTCACGACGCTCCATATGATTACAGCGAATTGGTTGAGTTATCGTGCCGCGATGTCACAAAAAGCTCAGGTGACTGAAGAAGTCATTCATCAAGGCATGTTACATGTGATTGCTGTCGTTAAGCCGAGAGCGACAATCGGTGGTGCAGAACAGTTGCAGATACTAGAAGAAGGCGTCAGAGCGATGCATCCTGAATAAATATCATCTGATAGTTTAGAATCCCCAGCATTGGTGCAAAAGTCAGTGCCGGGGATTTTTTATTGTGTGGCAAACGTGTTCTATTGCAACCAGCGGAGTGGATTCGAAGCCTTACTATTTCTACGGACTTCAAAGTAGAGTGAGGAAACCGGTTGGCCCCCCGTATCGCCTGCTAGGGCGATGGTTTCTCCGGCTCTCACTTTATCGCCTTCTTTTTTGAGTAGCGTTTGGTTGAAACCATACAATGTCATATCGCCTTTACCGTGGTCGATTAAGACGACGAGCCCATACCCACGTAGATAATCAGAGAAAACGACACTCCCGGAGTAAACTGCTTTGACGGGTTGCCCGTATGCAGCATTGATGACAATCCCTTTCCACTTAATCTGGCCTGTTTGGTGTGTGCCGAAACGGTGTAATAATTTCCCTTTGATTGGCCAAGGGAGTTTTCCTCTTTGTCGGGCAAAACCATCCATCGGTACTTGGCTGCGCTTCGCGGCTTTAGCAATTTCTGCTTTGAGCCTTGATTCATTGCGCTGTAATTCTGCCAGGTAATTTTTATCACCGGATATTTGAGAGCGGATTTTATTGACTGTATTTTTGCGCTTTCGCTGGGTTTGCTGAAGCTGATTACGCTTTTGGGTCTGCTGGGAAAGGAGAGATTGGATCTGTTCCTGTTCTTGCGTGAGTTGTCGTTCATGTTGAGCTAACTGCTGCTTTGTTTGCTCTAGTTCATTAATTGTCTCTGAACGTGCTTGTGCTAGATGCTGATAATATTGGCTGATACGATCTTCATCGGCATCATCTTTCAGGAGACCGGACAAATGATTCGATTGTCGCGTGATGTAATAGGTATGTAGCAGCCGCTTTAATCGTTCTGACTGATCTTCTTTTTGTTGTGCCAGTGCTTTGATGCGTTCTTTTAACTGGGACAGGTTGTGAGTTGAACGATTGAGCTGACTTTGGGTCTGGGAGATTTGTTTCTCTAATGAACTTATCTCCAGTTCTTGGCTCTTGAGCGTGTTTTGTAAGTTATCCAGCTGTTTTGTTTGAGAATCAAGCGACTGTTGCTGGCGAGATATTTCATTCTTAACTCCCTGCAACTCTTGTTTCGATGCTGCATAACTGTCAAGGTGGAATAACAGGGTAAGGAGTAAAATACTAATATGACGCGGTTTTAAATAACGCGAAAGTGTGAAAGATCGAATCGTCAAAAACGGCACCATGCTCTTGTATCATGCTTAATTGAAGAAGATGCCTCTCAGTATACAGAAACAATGAAGTGCCTCGACACTGAAATGTAAAAAACTTTCTCTGGCTCTAAAAATAAACAGCCCTATATGTTGTATATAGGGCTGCTGTTTTTATTATGTTTGATTTGAGTAATCAGATCGTCAAATCTTAAAACAAGACTTTTCCGGACATTTCGTCAGGAATTTCCATCTCTGTCAGAGCAAGCATGGTTGGTGCCAGATCAGAAAGTTTGCCGTCGTCTTTGAATTGGATTGCCTGATTACCCACATAGATCAGCGGTACAGGCAGGTTGGTATGTGCTGTATGTGTCCCACCGGTTTCTGGGTTAACCATCATCTCAGCATTACCATGGTCTGCAGTAATAAGCAGTTGGCCATTGACTTCTTTGATCGCTTCAACAACACGACCGATACATTTATCGACAGCTTCACAAGCTTGAACTGCTGCATCGTAAACGCCGGTATGACCAACCATATCGCCGTTCGGATAATTACAAATAATGGCGTCATATTTACCAGAGCGGATTGCTGCAACCAGCTTGTCGGTTAGCTCTTCAGAACTCATTTCTGGCTGTAGATCGTAAGTCGCAACTTTTGGTGAGGCAACGAGTTGACGCTCTTCACCTTCAAATTCGTTTTCGATACCACCATTGAAGAAGAAGGTCACGTGTGCGTATTTCTCTGTTTCAGAAATCCGGAGTTGAGTTTTTCCTGATTTCGACAGCCACTCACCGTAGGTATTGTTCAACGACTCTGGTGGATAAGCACAGTTGAGCGGGATATCCGCTGCGTATTGTGTCAGCATCACAAGCTCAGCCGCCGGGAATTTTTCCCGTTCAAAACCGGCGAAGTCAGCAACAAACGTCCGTGTGATTTCACGGGCACGGTCAGCGCGATAGTTCATAAAGATAATCGTGTCACCGTCTTCGACTGCAGCCGATGCTTCTCCGTCAGCTTGAATGACCGTTGCCTGAACAAACTCATCATTTTCTTCACGGGCATAGGCAGCTTCGAGACCAGCCACTGCGCTGTCGTAAGTGAACTCGCTTTTTGCCTGCGTTAGCAGGTCATAGGCTTTTTGTACTCGATCCCAGTTGTTGTCACGATCCATTGCATAATAGCGTCCGACTAAGGAAGCGATCCGGCCTTTACCGAGCTTCGCGAATAGTTCGTCAAAACGTTTTAGTGAATCTTCAGCACTGCGTGGCGGTGTATCTCGTCCATCGAGGAAACAGTGCAGATAGATTTTTTCTGCACCGCGTTCCGCTGCCAGTTCAACAGCAGCATAGATATGATCTTCGTGAGAGTGAACACCACCCGGAGACATCAATCCCATCAGATGAACTGCTTTTCCTGCCGCAACGGCTTTATCAATTGCAGCAACTAATGTTTCATTGGTTTGGAATTCACCGTCGGCAATCGCTTTAGTAATCCGAGTCAAATCTTGGTAAACAACCCGTCCGGCACCAATATTGGTATGACCAACTTCTGAATTCCCCATTTGACCATCGGGCAGGCCCACATCCAGACCGGAAGCCGAGATTAATGTATGAGGATTGTTGGCAACCAGATTATCCAGTACAGGGGTTTTCGCGTTGTTGATAGCGTTACTTGCGTTGTCTTCACGGTAACCCCAACCGTCAAGAATGACCAGAGCCATTGGCTGCTTTGATGACATAGTGATACCTCGTCAAATTCAAATATCTAAATGAAAAACTAACGTAATTTTACTACATTTTACACGGTGTGATGAGGGTTAAGATCAATGATTCTCCCTATCAATTCCATCCATAGTACCTTACAGATAATAAATCACACTATTTTATTTTGCTGTCTTTGTACCGCCTGAGTGCACCAGAATTAGTACACCAACATACCCGTTCCGAGAACGGCAATGATGGCGCCACCCCAAGCAAATCGGTTCGGGCGTTGTTTGGTATAAAACCATAAGATCGGTAGCAACATAATCGGAGTGGTTGATGAAAGTAATGCAACCATGCCCACGTTTCCGTCTCGGAGCGCGTATAAAATCAGTGTCATTCCCAGCGCCATCGCAAGGAAAGCATTGAGTAAAGTTGTAGAAAATATTTTACGATTCATCGCCTGAGTTGGTCTTGCGATCCGGGCACCGGATAGAAATAAAACACTGTGTGCAATAAAGGCTGAAATCATACGTAGTGCAGAAGCGGCAATTGGATCAACCGATGTCTGCATTACCGGTTTGGCTAAAATACCGCCGAGAGCCTGACACAGTGCTGCGAGTAGTCCCAATGCGATTGCAATCCATACCTTGCCATGAATCATTTCAAGTGTGCCGGGTTGAGCTTTACGGAAAAATATGGCGATTACAACACCACTAAAGACGAGCACTGAACCAAGAAACTCTCCGGTGGTCATAGTTTCCTGAAACAGGAAATAGCCGAGAATGGCAGAGAACACCGCATGGCAAGAGAAGAGTAGCCCTGCTTGCCTCGGGCCCATGCGGTTCATGCAAGCGAACAGCGCAGTATCGCCGATGAAGATACCGATTAACCCGGATAACATCATCGGGATGATGTGTATGGATTCGACCGTGGCCCACCCTTGGGTGAACCAAGCAAACAATCCCAACATGAGGGATGTACAACCCATGCGCCAACGACTATAGGAAAATGTGCCCAGGTGTCGTGCCGGAGTCACAGACAATATACTGGCGATAGCCCATAAAAAAGCTGCAGCAAGTGCTAACCACTCGTAACCCATAGATGTATCTCTATATCGAAAGTCGCAAAAACAGCGCATCAATATGCCTGAAGCGGATATGAAAACAAAGTAGTTTATAAGGTTTATTTCAAAGCGTTTTTAAGGAGCTTGAGATAGTGGTGCATCACTCAGTTGACGTGTTACTCACAAGCAAAAGTAACACGTTTCTGAGGAGAACTATCATATACCCAAATAGGGCGTATTGTATGTCAGGTGAGTATCCAAGTCGTGGTATAGACGATGAGCAAACCAATGATACCAATGAGTGCTCCGATTTTCGCCATGTCTTTACTTTCGATTAAACCTGTGGAGTAAGCCAGTGAATTGGGTGGTGTAGAAACCGGCAGGATCATCCCTAATGAGGCGGAGAATGCAACCACCACGAGCAGTCCTTGTAATCCACCGATTGCTTGCAGGCTGGTCATTGAACTACCGATAGCTGCGGCGATTGGCATTAATAAGTTGGCTGTCGCGGTATTCGACATGAAGTTTGCCATCAGCCAGCAAACCAGAGATAACGAAATGACCACTGACATTGGAGATAGACTTTGATAATTGATTGAGTGAGCTAATGCTTTGGCAAGTCCTGTTTCTTCCAACCCGATGCCAATCGCGATCCCCCCTGCGACCAGCCAGAGCACATCCCAGTTAATTTGCTTTAGCTCTTCCTTGCCCATGATTCCGGTTAGGGTGAAAACCGCCAGTGGGATAATTGCGACGACATAGGTGTTCATGCCGTGTAGTGATGTCGTCATCCACAATAGAATGGTGACAGCGAAAGTAATATAAACAGTCATTGCACGCCATGTTGTTTTAAATCGTCCCTCTAGATTCAGTGTCAGATGGCTTTGAGAAGATGGAAAAAACTTTTGTAGTAAAAACCATGCAATTGTCATCTGTATCAGTACGAATGGTAGTCCCATGAGCAGCCAAGACAGAAAGCTAATGCTATTTTCTCCGGTCAGGTATTGGAGTGCGATTGCGTTGGGTGGTGTACCGATCGGTGTGGCGATCCCCCCCGTATTGGCGGCTATCGGAATACAGAGTACCAACGCTTTGATGCCTTTATCTCCCGGTTGGGCGGACGCAACAATTGGTCCCAGTAGTGCAAGCATCATGACCGTTGTCGCTGTGTTGGACATAAACATCGAGAAACAGGCGGTAATGAGCATCAGCCCGAGCATGATGAATTTAGGCTGTGTTCCGAATGGTTTTAGCAGCACGCGTGCCAGGTTATTGTCTAGCTCATACTTAGAGGCAGCAATCGCCAGTGCAAACCCTCCCATGAATAATATGATGATCGGTGAAGAAAAAGCACTGAATATGTCGGTGTAAGGGATCAGTTCGCCAAATGTATGGCCTTCCGGTGGCTTGCGAAACCAATGTAAGCCCTTATTTGAAATCATAATCAGTTCAAGCGTGATGATCAGAATCGAGGTTGCGAATACAGGGACAGGCTCCAGTATCCACAAGAGGGCTGCCAGTAAGAAAATAGCCAGTAGTCGATGCTGGATCAGCGTCATTTCCGGAATGGGTATCGCATCAATCGGTATCCAGAGCAAAATGAGTGGCGGCAGAAAGCAGAAAAGCAGTTTGGTGAGTTGGTTGAGATCGATTTTTTTCATAAACGACACCCATATTTAGAATCTACGTATTAGGATAATTTATAGACGGGAATCGGTCTTAGAGAGAGTTAATGTTTTTGAGCATAGGTATGAGAAAAATGATGTCTGGGGGGAGGGTTGCGCTCGCGATTGATGTCGCAACCCTGGGGATTACTATTTCCGATGGGCATATACATCGCCCATTAACGTGGGCAGTGTTATATCCATTGCATCATCAAAACGGATTTGATCTTTTGCAAATAAGTTAATCACAGTAGAGCCGAGTTTGAAGCGTCCCATTTCTTGGCCTTTCTTCAGATGAACCGCTTTATCTCCTTCCGATGGATAATCCCAACGATAAATCGAATTGCCTCGTGGCGGTGTAATACAACCATCCCAGACACACTCAATACTGCCGACGATGGTTGCACCAACCAGAACCTGAGCCAAAGGACCGAATGGCGTATCAAATATACAGACGACACGTTCATTCCGGGCAAATAGATTTGGTACATTTTCAGCGGTGAGTGGATTGACCGAAAATAAATCGCCAGGGATGTAAATCATTTGTCGCAAGACACCATCACAAGGCATATGAACGCGGTGATAATCTCGTGGTGATAAATACAATGTTGCGAATCCACCGCCTGCAAACTGCTCTGCTAGTTCAGGATCTCCGCCAAGTAGTTCCAGTGTGGAATAAGTATGGCCTTTTGCCTGAATGAGTTGTCCGTCCATGATCGGGCCAAACTGACTGATACAAGCATCAGCAGGGTAGACTAAGACATCGTCTCCTTCTGCTATCGGTCTGGCGTCCGGTTTGAGTACACGAACAAAGAAATCATTGAAGGTTTTAAAATGAGTCGGATCCGTATGCAAGGCCTCATGCATGTTGACTTGATAGTGTTTGATAAACCAGCGGATAACCGAAGTCGTCAGAATCCCGGCTTTTGCGGCAGCAAGTTTCCCCATCAGTCGTGTTAGCGCATGTTGAGGTAACCAGTATTGTAATCCAATTTTAAATTTATCCATGGTTTTCATTCAGTCTCATCGACTCCATATCAGTTAAACGGCGGAATGTTACTGAATATCCTTCAGGATGTCAGTAGCCACAATTTTACAGATCTGCTTTTTTATTTCTTGAATACTGCCGATTGGCTTTATTTTCGTTCATGCTTTCCAGAATTCGGTGATAGTTTTCGTATCTGATTTCACTGATGTCACCGTTTTCTACCGCTTCTCGAATGATACAACCGGGATCATCATCATGTTTACAGTCTCGGAATTTGCAGCCGCCTAAATAGGGGCGAAATTCAACATAAGCTTGCGTAATTTCTTCCGGTGTCAAATGCCATAATCCGAACTCTCTGACCCCGGGAGAATCGATCAAGTCACCGCCTGTCGGAATATGATAGAGCCTCGCAGCTGTGGTGGTATGTTGTCCCAAGCCTGAGTTGGCAGAAACATCCCCTTCTTCAATGACCGTTTCCAGATTTGGCAAAATGGCATTGATCAGACTGGATTTACCGACACCGGACTGACCGACGAAAACATTGATTTTATCTTGTAAGTAGGACTCAAGTTGTTCGAGGCCTTCCCCGGTTTTTCGGCTGACGAAAAGAGACGGGTAACCTAGTTCTTCATAAGTTGTCATCCACTCTTGGAACTCCAACTTCTGCTCTGTGCTGAGTAAATCGACCTTATTCAACACCAAAAGTGGTTGAATGTTCAGTGTCTCCGCGACGATCAAGTAGCGATCAATGATATTCAGCGACAGTTCAGGAAGAACGGAAGAGACAATAATGACTTGATCAATATTGGCAGCAACAGGTTTTAAACCATCGTAGTAATCAGGGCGCGTCAGAATCGAATGTCTTGGTTCAACCGCTTCAACAACACCGGAAATACCGGCCATTATATCTAGCCCTGAACGCCAGATAACCCGGTCGCCAGAAACTAATGTTTCAATGCCTCGGCGCAGGTTACAGCGATGAATTTCCCGAGTTTGTAAATCTTCAATATCAGCATGTTGACCAAAACGACTGATAACCAACCCAGGTTTGGTTGAACCCAGCATCGACTCATCCCATTCTACCGTGGTTTCTTGTTTCAAGCGTTTTGTCTGGTTATGCCGGACACGACGGACTTGTCCTTTGGTTAATTTTTTCTTTTTACCCACAATATTACTTTCACTGTGTTAAAGCTGAGTGGTATGAACCATTGATGTCGCTGACAGCATTCATCGGTTCAAACTATCTCACCGCGTATAATTTGGGTATAGTACATTTTTTATTATCAAACCTATACAGGTAAGTGTAATGGCTTTAAATGATCAAAATCTGATTTGGATTGATTTAGAGATGACAGGTCTCGATCCGGAAGTACACAAGATTATTGAAATTGCCACGATTGTGACAGATAGCGAATTAAACATTCTGGCTGAAGGCCCGGTACTCGCGATTCATCAGTCAGAGCAAGAGTTGGCTAAGATGGATGAATGGTGTGTAACGACGCATACCCAAAGTGGTTTGGTGGAACGGGTGCGGCAAAGTGCGGTGACTGAAGCAGAAGCTGTCCGATTGACAATCAAGTTTTTAGAGCAGTGGGTCCCCAACGGGAAATCACCAATCTGCGGGAACAGTATTGGTCAGGATCGTCGTTTTCTGGTGAAGTATATGCCGGCGTTGGAAGCTTATTTCCATTATCGATATCTGGATGTGAGTACGTTGAAAGAACTGACAAAACGTTGGCAGCCAGAGATTTTGGATGGATTTCATAAGAAGGGAAGCCATTTAGCACTGGATGACATTCGGGAATCGATTGCTGAACTGCAATATTATCGAAAAACAATATTGACGATTTGAATGATTTGAGAGCATTACAATGCGATATTGTTCGCTTTTTCTGCAATCTAAAAAAAAACTCGGTTTTTTTAAATGAAAAGCTTGCATCAGAAAAAAATGCTCTTATAATTCGCAGCCCTAAACGACGTAAAGCGTTGTTTTGTGCGACACTAGCTCAGTTGGTAGAGCGCAACCTTGCCAAGGTTGAGGTCACGGGTTCGAACCCCGTGTGTCGCTCCAGAATACATATTGCTACTTGAGTAGTAATGTGAATGGACGCGGGATGGAGCAGTTTGGTAGCTCGTCGGGCTCATAACCCGAAGGTCGTCGGTTCAAATCCGGCTCCCGCAACCAATTTTAATTTTAGTTAATGACATGCGACACTAGCTCAGTTGGTAGAGCGCAACCTTGCCAAGGTTGAGGTCACGGGTTCGAACCCCGTGTGTCGCTCCAAGTTTCATATTAGCGCTTAAGCGATAATATCATGGACGCGGGATGGAGCAGTTTGGTAGCTCGTCGGGCTCATAACCCGAAGGTCGTCGGTTCAAATCCGGCTCCCGCAACCAATTTTAATTTAGTTTAATGACACGCGACACTAGCTCAGTTGGTAGAGCGCAACCTTGCCAAGGTTGAGGTCACGGGTTCGAACCCCGTGTGTCGCTCCAGTTCAATATTAAAACTAAGTTTTGTCACGCTCTTTCTTCATGCTGTGAAGCATAAACTCCTTACAAAAATATCCAGTCAAACAGGCCGACCAATATACTCCTGTTTCTATCCAATCTGTACACTGACGAACCCTGATGAAATCAGTGTTGTACATGCGATGTCTAATTTTCGCTAACAGAGTTATCCACAGAATCTGATTTGTGGATAAGTCGGTGGGTAATCTATTTTTGGTGAGATGGGAAAAGGGGATAGCAAAAGATCTTGTAAAATAACCGAGTTATAGTTGGATATGCTTATTTCCATTAACTATATGTTTTTAAATGAATTTGGTTATTCTTTGTTGTGATGATCAGTATTTGGGGTTGATCATTTGTGTTATATGCATTGATCCTTGTCATATCTTTGTCATGTGATTAACTCTTCCGATAACAAACAAAAAAAGTGAAAGTGAAAGTTTTTTCCACATCAAAATATTTGGGCATCATGTCAAAATAAGTTGTAATTTTGCTTGAGTTGCTTGCTTGACGGGATTGCGTGCTATGCGTCTCTGGGCAATCCTTTCTGAATAATACGAATCAGCCGCTCATGCTTCCGATTTTGTTCTTGCTGCTGTTTTTGTTGATGCTGCTCTAACGACCAACGGATATGAACATCCAGTAATTCTGTTTCTCCCAGTCGCTTTTCTAAGGCTAGCACAATCCGTTCTGAATAAGGGGCATTTCCCATGGCGATCGCAATATTTCTTAACCATTGCTGGTGGCCGATACGTCGAATCGCTGAACCTTCGGTGTTTTGTAAGAAAGTTTCTTCCTCCCACGCAAATAGCTCGACTAGATCTGGGTGAGCAAAAACATCTCTACGATGAAAGTCCGATTGCTCGGTGAGGGACGCTGAGCGATTCCACGGGCAAACCAACTGACAATCATCACATCCATAAATGCGGTTGCCAATCGCTTTGCGAAACTCAAGTGGGATGACTCCCGAAAATTCAATGGTGAGATAGGAAATGCAGCGTCTCGCATCTACGACGCCGTCAGCGACAATTGCACCGGTAGGACAAGAGGTGACGCACGCTCGACAATGGCCACATTGGTTCTGGCTGGGCTGATCAACCGGCAGTGGGATATCGACCAATAACTCGCCGAGAAAAAACCATGAACCCGCGTCTTGATCCAGAATCAGTGAATGCTTCCCCGTCCAGCCCAGCCCGGCTTTTTGAGCAAGGGGGCGTTCTAGAATCGGAGCTGAATCAACAAAAGGCCGATCATTGAGTTCTCCGACTTCTTGTCTGATTTTATCCCCGAGTTTTTTCAGCTGTTTCCTTACCAGCTTATGGTAATCACGCCCTAATGCATAGCGACTAATATAGGCATGAGTGGGGGTATCCAGATTACTGGCAAAGTGGGCTTGTGGCGGTAAGTAATTCATGCGAACGCTGATAACGCGTATTGTGCCCGAATGAAGTTCTTGCGGTCTTGCCCGCAACATACCGTGACGTGCCATCCAGTCCATATCACCGTGATACCCGGCATCTAGCCAGCGTTGCAGCTCAGCCTCATGTTCGGTGAGATCAACATCACAGATACCGACTTTCTCAAATCCAAGCGCTTGAGCCCAAATTTTGATTTTATCTGCTAATGCTTGATAGTCCATGGTGCTCACTCGGTAAAATGGGACAAGGATCTTAACGGATCCATATGGGTAGATCCAGTGAGTGATCTTAGGGAATGGTGGGTATGTCAGGAATGTTTTTTCCAATCCCTTACAGAAGAATACTTGTCTCTTGATTCCAACCCAGTTTACTATCGGAGTCCGTAAATGAATTTGTTAACAATATAAGAGATCGGATTGATGGAGACGAAGAAGCTGTTATTAAAGGATGAGACTGAAACCGTAAGATTAGGCAGTCGTCTTGCTTTGATATGTTCTCGTCAAACAACGTTCTACTTGCATGGCGATTTAGGGGCAGGAAAAACAACATTGTGCCGAGGCTTTATTCAAGCCTTAGGACATCAGGGGAATGTGAAAAGCCCGACTTACACTTTGGTCGAGCCTTATCAGTTGGAGCAATGGCAAGTCTATCATTTTGACCTCTATCGGTTGGCCGATCCAGAAGAGCTCGAGTTTATGGGCATCCGAGATTATTTTTCCCCTGATGCAATCTGTTTGGTTGAGTGGCCGGAAAAAGGTGCAGGTCTATTGCCCTCGGCTGATATAGAAATAGATATTCGCTATGACGGAGAGAGCCGGATTGTTGTTCTGTCTGCAAACTGTGAATACGGACGAACGTTACTGAGTCAGTTGGAGTTATGAGAAACGTTAAGTACCTTTATTCTTTCATTTTTGTTTTTTTGGGGTTTATTACCTTATCTGTCAGCCAATTTGCGCAGGCGAATTCGATTCAAGGTATTCGAGTTTGGCCCTCTCCGGATGAAACACGTGTTGTCATCGATCTGAGTGAAGAAGCTAATTATAGTTATTTTACGTTGAGTCACCCTAATCGACTGGTGATTGATTTGGTGGATACTGGTATTCGGACCAAGCTACCGATCTCGGTCAACGATAGTGATGTGCTGAAAAAAATCAGAAAGAGTTCTCCCCCAAAGTCAGGTACCTATCGTCTGGTATTCGAACTCAAGAAAAAGGTATCGCCACAAATATTTAAACTGGCTCCCACACCAAAACAGGAATATGGGCATCGTCTTGTAATTGATTTGCCTCACGATGAATCGAGTTCAAATTCTGGTGCTTCCTCTTCTTCAGCGGCTCAGGTCGCGAAAGATGCCTCTCAGTATCAAGGGAATGCCGATATTGTCGTCGCGATTGATGCTGGACACGGTGGAGAAGATCCCGGCTCTATCGGGCCAAAGGGCAAATACGAGAAAAATGTAACCTTAAGTGTGGCGAAAAAGCTTGCCGCCCAACTCAATGCTGTTCCCGGAATGAAAGCGGTACTGACTCGTAAAGGTGATTATTTTGTTAATCTCAACCGACGTTCTGAAATTGCCAGAAAAAATAAAGCGCATCTGTTGATCTCCATTCATGCGGATGCGTTTACGTCTCCACAACCCAGAGGCGCGTCTGTGTTTGTGCTGAATACCCGTCGTGCCAATACCGAAATTGCAAAGTGGGTTGAAGATCATGAACGACAATCTGAGTTGCTTGGTGGGGCCGGTCAGGTTTTGGCGAAAAGAAATAATGACAAAAATATTAGTCAGACTTTATTAGATTTACAATTTAGCCATTCTCAGAAAGAAGGCTATACAGTCGCCAGAGATATCTTGAAAGAGTTAGGGAAGGTGGCCCGACTACATAAAAAAACACCGGTTAATGCGAGTCTTGCAGTATTGAAATCTCCGGATATTCCATCTGTTCTGGTTGAAACCGGGTTTATTTCTAACCCGACAGAAGAGCGTTTGTTATTTCAGAGTAGCCATCAGAATAAGCTCTCGAAAGCGATAGCAAAGGCAGTTGTGAACTACTTTGAAGATCGGCCGCCTGAAGGGACATTGTTTGCCAGCCGTAAAAAAGCCAGAAAACATGTGGTTCAGTCTGGTGAATCTTTGTCTGTGATTGCCCAGAGATATGGTGTGACCACTGCGACATTAATACGTGAGAATCATTTGAAATCATCGATGTTGAAGGTTGGACAGGCTCTCATCATTCCAAGCAGTCATTCGAACCCGATTGTGGTGCCTGAAATCAAAAATCCGGTCGAAACCGAAGTGATTACGCATACGGTTAAACCCGGTGAATACTTGGGGGCCATTGCCAGTAAGTATAAAGTGAGTGTTGGTGCGATACGTAAAGAAAATCGACTTCGATCATCTGTTCTGCGTGTCGGGCAGAAGCTGAAAATTACCGTGAGCCTAAAAGATAAGCCCTTACGAAAACACCAAGTCAAACGTGGTGAATATTTAAGCAAGATTGCAAAAGACTATGGTGTAAGTATCGACAGTATCCGTCAGGCAAACCAGCTACATTCAGATCAGTTAGCGATTAAACAGATACTTATTATTCCCAATAGATAAATCCTATGACGATAAAAATTTTACCTGCTCGGTTGGCAAACCAGATTGCGGCCGGAGAAGTTGTTGAAAGACCGGCCTCTGTCGTAAAAGAGTTGGTTGAAAATAGTCTGGATTCCGGTGCAACCCGAATCGATATTGATATTGAGAAAGGGGGCGCGAAGCTGATCCGTGTCAGAGATAATGGGCATGGGATTGAAAAAGATGAGCTCACGCTTGCCCTCAGTCGTCACGCGACCTCAAAAATTCATTCTCTCGATGATCTGGAAGCGATTATCAGTCTGGGGTTTCGCGGGGAAGCACTGGCAAGTATCAGTTCTGTTTCTCGTCTTTCGTTAACATCGCGTCCGGCAACGCAGGATGAAGCATGGCTGGCTTATAGTGAAGGCCGAGATATGGCCGTGCAACTCCAGCCAGCCGCTCATCCAGTGGGCACCACGGTTGAAGTGTTGGATCTGTTTTTTAATACACCAGCCAGAAGAAAATTTTTACGGACAGAGAAAACTGAATTTACCCATATCGAAGAAGTGCTCAAACGGATTGCATTGAGTCGCTTTGATGTCACAATTTTCCTTAAACATAATGGCAAAATGGTACGTCAGTATCGTGCAGCGCAGACTGAACCGCAAAAAGAAAAACGCATTGCTGCCGTCTGTGGCCAGCCATTTGTCCGACATATGTTGAAGGTTGAACTTGAGCATCAAGGGCTGATATTGCATGGATGGATCTCGACTCCCGAAGGGGCGAGACAACAAAGTGACTTGCAATATTGTTATGTCAACGGCCGTATGATGAAAGATAAACTGATCAATCATGCCATTCGTCAGAGTTACGAAAGGAGTCTAAGTCCTGACCAGTATGCGGCTTATGTGCTGTATATTGAGTTAGATCCGAGACAGGTTGATGTCAATGTTCATCCGGCGAAACATGAAGTGCGTTTTCATCAGGCTCGTTTGGTTCACGATTTTATCTATCAGGCCATCAGCAGCGCGCTTGCACAAGGGCAACATATTGATGAGCCGGAAGTCAGCCGTTCCGCATTTCATCATCAGACGACAGATGAGACCAATGATCAGTCAGAGCCGACCAAACTTTCATCGCAATTACTCGATGCAATTGATAAAACGCCATCTTATCCGGGAAGAGTGAGTTCAGAGGATTCCCGTGATGGTGTCCGGGAAAGCGGGCTTTCCCAGCCTTGGCTGTCACAACCTAGTCGCTCGCCTTCTTCGGCTGGTGGAGGCAGTCCAGGGAACCGGAGTCAAGGCAAAGCGACGTCCCTGAAAGAAGCAAAAATTTATCAGCAATTAATGAGCGTCCCCCATGATTCACCTGATCAGCCGTCATCTATAGCGGATGAACACCATACCCAAAACGAGTTTGATCGCATTGAAACGGATGAAGTCAGGGTTCTGGGCAAAGCTGTTGCTGTGATTCAAGGGAGGTTTCTATTAATGAGCTCCGGGACTTCCTGTTGTATGGTTGCGCTTGTGAGAGCCAATCACTTGCGGTTGCAAAGGCAGCTTGATGCCTCCTCACAATCCCGCAAAGGGCAGCCGCTTTTAGTTCCTCTGTCTTTGAAGGTGGCTCGTGAGCTGCTATCTTGCGCGATATCGTATCAGGACGTTTTCTTACGACTCGGCATTGAGCTGAAAAAGCGTTCCTCCGATACCTTAATGGTGATGAGTGTTCCGCAACCGCTCCGACAGCAGAATTTGCAGAAATTAATTCCAGATCTGGTATCTTACGTCTCTTCTTTAAACCTGAACGATCCATCCGCAGTGCTGGCCTGTGTGACAGAATGGCTGGCCGATTATGCGAACACCGAACAGAGTGACTACACTTTGTCACAAGCGATTCAACTCATCGCTGAAGTTGAGCAGCTTTATTTTGAACAGCTGCCTTTAGAGGATAGGGCGTTTGTTCGTCCGGTGGATTTTTCGGCAACGATTACAGCATTTAACTCATGAGCCAACAACGACCTCTGGCCCTATTTTTAATGGGGCCAACCGCGTCAGGAAAAACTGATTTAGCAATCCGACTCTGTCAGCATTTTCCTATTGAAATCATTAGTGTCGATTCAGCATTGATTTACCGAGGCATGAATATCGGCACCGCCAAACCGACGGCAGCGGAGCTGGCACAGGCGCCTCATCGGTTGATTGATATTCTGGAACCGGAAATGGCCTATTCAGCGGCTGATTTTCGTCGGGATGCGCTTCAACATATGCAAGACATTGTGCAGAACGGTAAGATTCCACTCTTGGTTGGTGGCACGATGCTGTATTTTAAAGCCTTACTCGAAGGGTTGTCCCCTTTACCGGCAGCCAACGCTGAGATTCGACAACAGATTGAACAAGAAGCTGCCGATTCAGGATGGTCGGCTCTTCACCAACAACTTGCTGAGATTGATCCAGAATCGGCGGAGCGGATCCACCCGAATGATCCGCAAAGGTTATCCAGAGCATTAGAAGTTTATCGAATTTCTGGAAAAACTTTGACGGAATTGACGCGAACAAAGGGAGAAGTGCTACCATTTGATGTGGTACAGTTCGCGATTGCGCCTCAGGAACGATCCGAGCTTCACCGGCGAATTGAAATTCGCTTTAACCAGATGATCAAAGCCGGATTTGAAGATGAGGTCAAAGCGTTATATGCTCGTCAAGAGCTTCATGCTGATTTGCCTTCTATTCGTTGTGTCGGTTACCGACAGATGTGGGAGTATTTAGACGGGAATTGTTCGCTTGATGAAGCAATTTATCGTGGTATTTGTGCCACTCGTCAATTAGCCAAACGCCAGATCACATGGCTCCGTAGCTGGAATGATCTGACTTGGCTGGATAGCGATAATATTGACCAAGCGTATGAAATTATATCGAATTCGATAGCTTCTTATCGAATACGCTGTGTATAATGTGATCGTTTTTGTGTCGTACATCCTTTATGGACATGTCACTTGAAATTTTGGTTCAGAAGCGCCATAACTTGAGTGTCTCAGGATGTTACTTTATTCGTTTAGCTCGGATGCAAAGGCTGCACAAAGCTTGGTGTACCACTAGCTAAATAATTAATACAAATAGAAAATAAGGAAAATAAAATGGCTAAGGGGCAATCTCTACAAGACCCATTCTTAAATGCATTACGTCGCGAGCGTATTCCTGTATCCATTTATTTGGTCAATGGTATTAAATTGCAGGGACAGATCGAATCGTTTGATCAGTTTGTTATTCTGTTGAAAAATACAGTGAATCAGATGGTATATAAGCACGCTATTTCAACTGTTGTTCCAGCCCGTGCGGTAAGCCATCATGGTGATCGTCCTGCTAACGAGCGTTCATCAGATAAATCAGACGATTAATCATATACAATATCTTATAAGGAGTTGATAGCTTGTTTGACCGTTATGAAGCCGGTGAGCGAGCCGTACTTGTTCATATCAACTTTACGCAAGAAGGGGAGTGGGAAGATCTCAGCGAATGTGAAATGCTGGTTAGTTCCGCTGGAGTCACGACACTACAAGTGATAACAGGTAGTCGTCAGGCTCCGCACCCCAAATACTACGTCGGTGAGGGTAAAGCTCAGGAAATCGCACACGCTGTGATGCAAACTGAAGCTGAAATCGTGATCTTCAATCATGCCCTTTCTCCTGCCCAAGAGCGCAACCTTGAAAAGTTGTGTCAATGTCGAGTGATTGATCGTACTGGTTTGATCCTTGATATCTTTGCTCAGCGAGCACGAACCCATGAAGGGAAGCTACAAGTCGAACTTGCCCAGCTTCGCCATTTGTCAACTCGATTGGTTCGGGGTTGGACACACCTTGAACGCCAGAAAGGCGGGATTGGTCTTCGGGGGCCCGGAGAAACACAGCTAGAAACAGACCGACGTCTATTGCGTGAACGGATTAAAGCGATACTGCGTCGCTTAGACAAAGTTGCGAAACAACGAGAACAAGGGCGTAGAGCTCGAAACCGTGCTGAAGTACCGACGATATCACTCGTTGGTTATACAAATGCTGGTAAATCAACACTATTTAACTGCATTACCGAGGCTGGTGTTTATGCTGCCGATCAGCTATTTGCAACACTAGATCCTACATTGAGAAGAATTCGACTCGAAGATGTGGGCAATGCAATTTTGGCCGATACGGTGGGATTTATTCGTCATTTGCCCCACGATTTGGTGGCGGCTTTTAAGGCAACATTACAAGAAACTCAAGAAGCTGACATTTTGTTACATGTTGTAGATGCAAGTGATGAGCGTTTTCGTGACAATATAAGAGCTGTCGATGATGTGCTTGCTGAAATTGAAGCAGATGAAGTTCCGGTTCTGCTGGTAATGAACAAGATCGACAATATGGAAAGTCAGCAACCCAGAATTGAACGAGATGACGAAGGTGTCCCTCGAATCGTTTGGGTTTCAGCAATGGAAGGACTCGGTATTGAGCTACTTTTCCAAGCGCTGACAGAACGTTTAGCCGGACAAATCGTTCAATATCAACTGTGTATTCCACCTGAACATCAGGGCCGTATGCGCAGCTTCTTCTTCAAGAATCGATCAATTTTGCAGGAATCATATGATCAACAAGGGAATTTATTAATTTCTATTCGTATGCAACAGACGGATTGGTCTAGACTAGAAAAAAGAGAACACGCAGTTTTATGTGACTTTATAGTTACTTAAAGGACTGCTACAGTATAACGTCATATCAAATGATGGAGATTACTAATGGCGTGGAATGAGCCTGGTAATAACAACGGTAATGATAATAATGACCGTGATAAAGATCCGTGGGGCAATAAGGACCATGGTGACCGTGGTGGACGTGATCAGGGGCCGCCGGATCTGGACGAAGTCTTCAATAAACTGAGCCAAAAAATTAGCGGTAAATTTGGTAAGAAAGGAGGAGGTAATAAAGGATCCTCTTTTCCCGGTGGTGGTTCTATTGGATTTGGAATCATTGCTGTTATCGCCGTTGCAGTTTGGTTTTTCTCCGGATTTTATACCATCGGTGAAGCTGAGCGAGGCGTATTACTGAGATTGGGTAAGTTCGATCACATTGTTAATCCAGGTCTGAACTGGCGAGCTCGCTTTATCGATGAAGTTGAACCTGTCAATGTGCAGGCCATCCGTTCATTACGGGCGCAGGGGTTGATGCTGACAAAAGATGAGAATGTGGTCACCGTCGGTATGGATATTCAGTATCGGGTGGCGGATCCATATAAGTATCTTTATCAAGTCACGAGTGCTGATGATAGTTTACGTCAAGCGACTGACTCTGCATTACGCGCCGTCATTGGTGACTCATTGATGGATAGCATTTTGACCAGTGGCCGTCAGAAGATTCGCGAAACGACGCAAGACACATTGAATGACATCATTAAGAAATATGATATGGGCTTAATGATTGTTGATGTGAACTTCCAGTCAGCGCGTCCTCCGGAACAGGTTAAAGATGCGTTTGATGATGCAATTGCAGCCCGAGAGGATGAAGAACGCTTCATTCGTGAAGCTGAAGCCTATAAAAATGAGGTGATTCCTAAAGCGACTGGACGTGCAGAGCGTGTGAAAAAAGAAGCTCAAGGGTATAGTGAACGGGTGTTAAATGAAGCCACCGGTCGGGTTGCTCAGTTTGACAAACTGCTTCCTGAATATAAAGCGGCTCCGGAAGTGACAAGAAACCGTTTGTACCTTGATACGATGCAAGCTGTTTATACTCATTCATCGAAAATTCTGATTGATTCGAAATCGAGTGGTAACTTGCTCTATTTGCCAATTGATAAATTATCAGGGCAAGGAGATACGCAGACCAAGAGAGATTTGAAATCATCTCCGCTCTATGATCATATCGAACTTGAATCACAGAAAAGTGGTAAGCAAGATGAATCACAGCCACGCACTGGTTCACGACAAGGGAGATACTAAGAATGCGTAAGTTAATAATCCCTGTATTGGTGCTATTTCTGATTGTTTTTCTCATGTCTGTATTTGTCATTCATGAAGGAGAGCGCGGCATCGTTGTTCGTTTTGGACGAATTTTAAAAGACGGCGAAATTGCACGTGTCTATGAACCGGGACTGCATTTTAAAATGCCGTTATTTGACCGAGTCAAAGTGCTTGAAGCCCGAATCCAGACAATGGATGGTCGTTCCGACCGATTTGTGACCGCAGAGAAAAAAGATGTCATCATCGATTCTTATGTGAAGTGGCGGATTCAGAATTTTGGTACCTATTATTTGGCAACAGGGGGCGGGAGTGCTTTAACAGCTCAAGCGCTGTTGGAAAGAAAGGTAACTGACGTATTACGTTCTGAAATCGGTTCTCGGGAGATTAAACAGATCGTATCTGGTCCATTGAATGATAATGTTCTGCCTGATAGCGAAGATGCGGAAGTCGTGACCACGGAAGCGGCAAAGGAAGCTTTGAAAATAGATGGTCAGCGAGACCAGATTATGGAAGAAGTTTTGTTAAGTACCCGTGAAAGTGCAATGAAAGATTTGGGTGTCTATGTTGTTGATTTTCGGATGAAAAAAATCAATTTACCGGATGAGATTAGTGAGTCGATTTACAAGCGGATGAGAGCGGAACGTGAGTCTGTCGCGCGTAAACACCGTTCACAAGGTCGTGAGAAGGCTGAAATCATTAAGGCTCAGGCTGAGCTTGAAGTGGCCACGATTCTTGCAGAAGCTGATAAAACAGCTCGTGTAACGCGTGGTGAAGCAGATGCGAAAGCCGCTAAAATTTATGCGGACTCATACAGTAAAGCACCTGAATTCTTTACTTTCCTGCGTTCTTTAAAGGCTTATGAAGAGTCTTTCGGTCAGAAAAGTGATATTTTGGTTCTAGATCCGGACAGCGAGTTTTTCCGTTATATGAAGAACTCAAAGGGTAAAAGTACTAAATAAGTACCAAGCATAGTATAAAGGCTCCTTTCGGAGCCTTTATTTTTGGAATTAAATTTTATGTCTCATTCAATATGGTTGGCAATCGGTTTATTGCTGATTGCTGAAGGACTTGGCCCATTACTTACACCCAATGGCTGGCGTCGAATGCTTTCCCAGTTAAGCCAGCAACCGAATTCTCTGCTAAGACGTATCGGTGGCTGTTTAGTTGTTGCCGGTATTGTGATTGTCTATTTTTATCTGTATTAGATTGATGAGATCCTGACTTATTCTTGGTCACATCAATAATGAGGCGGTGGTGTTTCTTGAGATTGATCTGCCATCGGTGACTCGTTCACGTTCTTGAGCTTCCCTGCAATGAACTTCATCTGGTCCTGCATCCGGGAAATGGTCTGCTGTTGTTGGCTGAGAGCTTGATTGAGCACTTCGATGGTATCTTCCTGAAATGCTAATTGGCACTCCAAATCATTGATTCGAGTTTCTAATCGTTCTACTTCTTCTGCGGCCATTTTATTACTCATCCAATTCCCAAGCTTCTGCAATACCAGCAGAGTTTGCTGATATAACATGATGTTGTTGATCAAAGGCAACATCATACACGACAGAACGTGGTGGTGGATCCACTTTTGGAGGCTCTGTTGAAAATTTAGCAAGTTGCTTGCCGCTTTGTGTATCCCAGACCGCAACATAGCCGGAAGGGGTTCCGGTAATGAGTTGCGTCCCGTCATCAGAAAATCGGACTGCAGAAAAAATGAGTTGTCTGGCAAAGCTGTGGAGGTGGGATACTTCCTGACCGGAATGTAAATCCCAAACTCTGGCTTCATTTCCGCCATCAGATGTAAATGCAAAATTTCCGTCCCTCTGCAATGCCACCCGAACAACGCGTTGTTCATGTTCAAATTTTCTCAGTATTTGGCCGGATTTTGTGTCCCATAGATAGGCCTGGTAATCATTGCCACCGGTTAGGGCAAAGCGACCATTGGGCGATAATGCTACAGAGTTAACTTTCTCGTGATGAGCAAGGAACTCCATGCGTCTTCCGCTGACTAAGTCCACGTAAATCGCTTTACCGTTGGATAGACCCATAAGAACTTGTTCGCCATCTTTTGACAGATCAATATCTCTAATGAGTCCATCCGAAATAGACCAGAGCCCTTTCGACTGTGCCCAAGCTAAGTCCCAGACCGCGAAATTATTCTGTCCGGCTGTCACGGCATAGCGATCATTGTCTGAAATTCTAATTTGGGTCACTGTGCTGTTTTGTTGATCGAGGGAGCCAAGCAGTGCGAGTCGTTTGTTTTCAGAAAGATCCCAGAGTTGGAGCTGATTTTTTTGAGAATAGGTTAGAGCGAATCTACCGTCTCGGCTCAGACCGAAAGCAGTTGCTCCTTCTGGGGTGATCTCCCATTTTTGAATAGGAGATGTGAAGAAAAAGCACCCATTTAACGCCACACTGACAATTAACATGAATAGAGAAAGGGAAAATATTCGCATCAGTCTGAATTTCCATTGAGAGTTAAAGACATTCGGATCACATCACGTTATATTCGTATAACAATGTGTTGCTCATCAATTTTAGTCAAGAAATTATGAGTAATTACAAAAGGTTTGCCCACGTATTTGGAGAATTGAATGAAATCATTGTTAAAAGTATCGTTTCTTGCTGCCGCTGTGCTACTTGCTGCAGGCTGTCAAGATGAAGGAAAACAAGAAACACAAGCTGCGACTCAGGATGCAGCTAAACCAGCAGCGGTTCAGTTTAAGTCAGATGATGAGAAAGCAGCTTATGCTATTGGTGTCTCTTTTGCGAATTATCTAAGTACAAGTCTTGAAAAACCAAAAGAGTATGGCATTACGCTGGACAAAGATCTTGTGCTGCAAGGGATTCAAAATGCATTTGCTGATAAATCAGCGATGACAGATGAAGATGCTCGTAAAGCATTGGAAGATTTTGATAAGCGACTCAATACATTGGCAACAACAAAAGCCAAAGAGAAAGCAGAAGCGAATAAAAAGGCTGGTGATGATTTCCGTGCCAAGTTTGAAAAACAAGACGGTGTGACGAAAACGAAGTCAGGTCTGCTGTATCAAGTGATCACGAAAGGAACTGGCAAGTCACCAAAAGCGACAGATACAGTTCAAGTCCACTATAAAGGGACACTGATCGATGGTACTCAGTTCGATAGTTCTTATGATCGTGGTGAACCTGCGACATTCCCACTGGATCGTGTTATTCCGGGTTGGACAGAGGGTGTTCAACTGATGAAAGTTGGCGCTAAATACAAGTTTGTCATTCCACCAGAATTGGCTTATGGCGACAGAGATACTCCATCAATTCCTGCGGATTCAACACTGGTATTTGAAGTTGAATTGTTGAAAGTTGAAAAAGCGGATGAGGTTAAGAAAACCAGTAAATAATCGGCTGTGACGGTGAAATAGTCGTTCAAGCGATTTCTATGTAATAAAAGAGACCTGATTTATCAGGTCTCTTTTTTTTATTTGTCGTCATAAATTTGTTTTAAATCAGTTGTTGATACGATAGCTTAGCGATACTTTAAAATTTTCTGATAAACTTACATTCATTTGTTGATATTTGCGAAGGCTGGAACAACGTGGCGACGACAGAGACACTCAATGCTGACATGTTACTGGAAATGGAATCTGTGCATGTAAAACCGTTTACAGAGCATGATAAAATCATTCTCCGTTCTTATGAGGCAATTGTAGATGGTCTGGCAAGCCTGATCGGTCCTTTTTGTGAAATCGTATTGCATTCACTGGAAGACTTGAATACTTCTGCTATCAGAATTGCCAATGGTGAGAATACCGGGCGCCAGGTTGGTTCTCCGATTACGGATTTAGCGTTGAAGATGCTGAAAGATATAGAAGGGTCTGAACGGAATTTTTCCCGTTCTTATTTTACCCGAGCAAAAGGTGGTGTATTAATGAAATCCATCACGATTGCTATCCGTAACGGTGAAAATCGGGTGATTGGATTACTCTGTATTAATGTCAATCTCGATGCACCATTTTCTCAGATACTACAATCATTTATGCCAAATCAAGATGCACAAGATGCGGCATCATCAGTCAATTTTGCCAGTGATGTTGAAGAGCTAGTGGATCAAACCGTCGAGCGAACCATCGAAGAAATTAATGCAGATAAATCAGTATCGAATAATACGAAGAACCGACAGATTGTGATGGCGTTATTCGATAAAGGCATCTTTGATATTAAAGATGCGATCAATCGCGTTGCTGATCGTCTGAATATCTCGAAACATACGGTGTATCTTTATATTCGTCAGCGTAAAACTGAGGATGATGAAAAATGAGTGTCCTGACTTACACGTTGGTGGTCAATGGCCCACTATACGGTACTCAGTCAGCCCGGAGTGCTTATCAGTTTGCACGCGCTTTGCTCCAGAAAGGTCATACACTGGTCAGTGTGTTTTTCTATCAGGACGGTGTGACGAATGGGACTTCATTATCAGTACCTGCCAATGATGAATTCGATCTTGCCAAAGCTTGGCAAAATTTGGCGAAAGAGCATGGTGTCAGTCTTGAAACTTGTGTCGCAGCGTCTTTGAGACGAGGGATTTTGAGTGAAAAAGAAGCGGCTCAACATTGTGTTTTTAAAGATAATCTGGCCGACGAATTTGTGCAGGCAGGTCTGGGGAGTTTGGCTGAAGCCATGTTGACACAAGATAGGGTCATACAGTTTTGAATCGTTTGATTTATGTTTTTCATCACGCACCTCACGGTCGAAGTTCGGGAAGAGAAGGGGTTGATGCGCTGTTAGCTGCCTCTGCTTATAGTGAAAATATTGCGGTCGTTTTCATGGGGGATGGCGTGTTACAACTCCTGCAGGGGCAAGAAACAGACGATATTCTCTGCAAGGATTATGCACCTATGATTAAACTACTCGATCTGTACGATATTGATCAGGTTTTTGTCTCCCAAACGGCATTATTGCAGCGGGGAGTGACGCAAGATGATTTGATCATCCCTGTGACCGTTGTGCAGGATCAAAGCATGATAGAGATTCTGCATCAGGCTGATAAAGTTTTGAGTTTTTGAGACATTTTATGCTACATGTAATTAAAACAGACGCTGCATTGAAGCGAGTTCATCCCTTTTATTCTGACCAAGATTCCATCTTATTAATCGAAGACGCGGTTTATGCTGCAAACCCGTTACATTATGCGTTTGAACTGTTGGCAGGAAAAACCGTGTTTGTTTTGGAAGCCGATGCAAAAGCCCGAGGCATTCATCACCGTATCAGTCCTTCAACAACGATAACTGACTATCTGGGGTTTGTTGAATTGACGGAACACAACCACAGTACAATGACTTGGGAATAAGATTTCCTGCCCCCCTAAAAAAAAACTGTATATTTCTTGACACATCTAGCCGCGGTGCATAGAATTTTGCGTCCCTATTTATATAGGGTATAGATTTTTCACAAAGCTTACTTTCAGTAAATCAGGAGCTAGTTAATGGCAACTATTAACCAGTTGGTTCGCAAACCTCGTGTGAAGCAAGTTGCAAAAAGCAACGTGCCAGCACTAGAAGCGTGCCCACAAAAACGTGGTGTATGTACTCGTGTGTACACTACTACACCAAAAAAACCTAACTCAGCACTTCGTAAAGTATGTCGTGTACGTTTAACTAACGGTTTTGAAGTTACTTCATATATCGGTGGTGAAGGTCACAACCTACAAGAGCACAGTGTTGTTTTGATCCGTGGTGGTCGTGTTAAAGACCTTCCGGGTGTTCGTTACCACACTGTTCGTGGCGCACTTGACTGTGCCGGTGTTAATGACCGTAAACAAGGTCGTTCTAAGTACGGTGTGAAGCGTCCTAAATCTTAATGTTTCTCTGTTGAAATAAGCGTTAAGTAAGGCCAAACACTAATTTAAATATTAATTTTTGAAGAAACTGAAAAGTTTTGGATAACCTGAAGAAGACAACGGAGAATATCCATGCCACGTCGTCGCGTAATTGGTCAGCGTAAGATCCTTCCAGATCCAAAGTTCAAGTCTGAACTGCTGGCAAAATTCGTCAACATCCTTATGGTTGACGGAAAGAAATCGGTTGCAGAAAAGATTGTTTATACTGCACTAGATACTATGGCTGAGAAATCTGGTAAAGGTCACTTAGCTGTATTTGAAGAAGCTCTTGAAAATGTTCGCCCAGCGGTTGAGGTTAAATCTCGTCGTGTGGGTGGTTCAACTTACCAAGTTCCTGTAGAAGTTCGTCCGGTTCGCCGTAACGCACTTGCTATGCGTTGGTTGGTTGAAGCTGCGCGTAAGCGTGGTGAGAAATCTATGGCTGCTCGTCTGGCTGCTGAAATGTTAGATGCTGCTGAAAACAAAGGCTCTGCGGTTAAGAAACGTGAAGACGTTCACCGTATGGCTGATGCAAACAAAGCGTTTGCTCATTACCGTTGGTAATACCTCCTGTACTGCGGGTATCCCCGCAGTACTTTTCTATTTTCTAAGGTCCACCTTAGTTAAGAGGATACAACCGTGGCTCGTAAAACTCCTATCGAGCGCTACCGTAACATCGGTATATGTGCTCATGTAGACGCAGGAAAGACAACCACTACTGAGCGTATTCTGTTCTACACCGGCCTGTCTCATAAAATTGGCGAAGTTCACGATGGTGCAGCAACCATGGACTGGATGGAGCAAGAGCAGGAACGCGGTATCACCATTACCTCTGCTGCGACGACCACATTCTGGCGTGGTATGCAGGCGCAATTCCCCGCTCATCGTATCAATATTATCGATACTCCCGGACACGTTGACTTCACCATTGAGGTTGAGCGCTCTCTCCGTGTACTTGATGGTGCAGTGGTCGTTTTTTGTGCTTCCTCCGGTGTTGAACCTCAGTCTGAGACAGTATGGCGTCAGGCGGATAAATATCATGTTCCGAGACTCGTTTTCGTGAATAAGATGGACCGTGCTGGTGCAGATTTCTTGCGTGTGGTAAATCAAATTAAAGATCGACTAGGCGCAACCCCTGTACCGATTCAATTGAATATCGGTGCAGAAGATGAATTTAAAGGTGTTATTGATCTGTTCAAGATGAAAGCAATTAACTGGACTGAAGAAGACCAGGGAATGACTTTCACTCATGAAGATATCCCCGCAGATATGCTCGAACTCGCTGAAGAATGGCGTAGCCATATGGTGGAATCCGCTGCCGAAGCGAATGAAGAGCTGATGGATAAATACCTTGAAGAGGGTGAATTAAGCGAAGAAGAGATTAAGCTCGGTTTGCGAACTCGCACTCTGAATAATGAAATTGTTCTGGCGACTTGCGGTAGTGCATTTAAGAACAAAGGGGTTCAGGCCGTACTGGATGCTGTGATTGAATTTTTGCCGTCACCGATCGATGTTCCGTCGATTAAAGGTATTGATGAGCGTGAAAATGATGTTGAGCGTCATGCGGATGACTCAGAACCTTTTTCAGCGCTTGCATTTAAGATCGCAACAGACCCATTTGTTGGTACTCTGACCTTTGTTCGGGTCTATTCCGGTGTTTTAAACTCCGGGGATGCTGTCTATAACTCGGTCAAAGAAAAGCGTGAACGAGTCGGACGTATTGTTCAGATGCATTCGAACAAGCGTGAAGAAGTCAAAGAAGTTCGTGCCGGTGATATCGCTGCTGCGATCGGCTTGAAAGATGTGACAACTGGGGACACGCTTTGCGATCAAAATCATAAGGTTATTCTGGAACGAATGGAGTTTCCTCAACCTGTGATTCAAATCGCTGTAGAACCCCGCTCTAAAGCTGATCAGGAAAAAATGGGGATTGCCCTCGGAAAATTGGCAGCTGAAGATCCATCATTCCGTGTTGAAACGGACGCTGAAACTGGCCAGACATTGATATCAGGCATGGGTGAACTTCACTTGGATATCATTGTAGATCGGATGAAGCGTGAATTTAGCGTGGATTGCAACGTGGGTAAACCTCAGGTTGCTTATCGTGAAACCATTCGTGGTCAAGCGGAAGTCGAAGGCAAGTTTGTTCGCCAGTCAGGGGGACGAGGTCAATATGGTCATGTATGGCTAAAAATTGAGCCCTCTGAACCCGGTGAAGGCTTTGTTTTTGTCGACGAAATTGTGGGTGGGACGATTCCGAAGGAATTCATTAACCCAGTCGCAAAAGGTATCGAGGAACAAATGAACAACGGTGTGCTCGCTGGTTATCCTGTCTTGGATATCAAGGCGACACTCTTTGATGGTTCATTCCACGATGTCGATTCAAGTGAGATGGCGTTTAAGATCGCTGGCTCAATGGCATTCAAGAAAGGTGCGCTTCAAGCGACTCCTGTTATTCTTGAACCGCTGATGAAAGTTGAAGTAACTACTCCGGAAGATTGGATGGGTGATGTTGTGGGTGACTTGAATCGTCGCCGCGGCCTTATCGAAGGTATGGATGATGGTCCGGCAGGGCTGAAGATTATACATGCTAAAGTCCCACTTTCTGAGATGTTTGGTTACGCAACTGATCTGCGTTCTGCGACGCAAGGCCGTGCTTCGTATTCAATGGAGTTTTCTGAGTACGCAGAAGTGCCGAAAAACATTGCTGATGCAATTGTCGCTGAGCGTGGTTAACCTTTATTTGTTGATAAAACACAAGTACTGGTTAATAACGAATCTATTGCGTTGACGAACGTTGACGCATAAAATAGCAATTTCTGGCGCACTTTAGGTGTACGTTACTTAGAGTGAATCATAACTAGGAAGGAACACGATCGTGTCTAAAGAAAAATTTGAACGTACGAAACCGCACGTAAACGTTGGTACTATCGGCCACGTTGACCACGGTAAAACAACACTAACAGCAGCAATCTGTACAGTACTTTCTAAAGTATACGGCGGATCAGCACGTGACTTTGCGTCAATCGATAACGCACCGGAAGAGCGTGAGCGCGGTATCACAATCGCGACTTCACACGTAGAGTACGATACACCGACACGTCACTACGCACACGTAGACTGCCCAGGACACGCTGACTATGTTAAAAACATGATCACAGGTGCGGCGCAGATGGATGGTGGTATCCTAGTTGTAGCAGCGACAGATGGTCCAATGCCTCAAACACGTGAGCACATCCTGCTAGGCCGTCAGGTAGGTATTCCTTACATCATCGTATTCATGAACAAATGTGACATGGTTGATGATGAAGAGCTGCTTGAGCTGGTAGAAATGGAAGTTCGTGAATTGCTTTCAGAATACGATTTCCCAGGAGACGATCTGCCAGTGATTCAGGGTTCAGCGCTGGGTGCACTGAACGGTGAAGCGCAATGGGAAGAGAAAATCATTGAGTTAGCGACAGCACTTGACGAATACATTCCAGAGCCAGAGCGTGTGATTGACCAAGCATTCTTGCTGCCAATCGAAGACGTATTCTCAATCCAGGGCCGTGGAACAGTTGTTACAGGTCGTGTAGAGCAAGGCATCATTCGAGTTGGTGACGAAGTTGAAATCGTTGGTGTAAAAGATACCACGAAGACAACATGTACAGGTGTAGAGATGTTCCGTAAGCTGCTTGACGAAGGTCGTGCGGGTGAGAACGTAGGTGTGTTGCTGCGTGGAACGAAGCGTGATGAAGTAGAACGTGGTCAAGTATTGGCGAAACCAGGTTCAATCACGCCACACACGAAGTTTGAGTCAGAAGTATACGTGTTGTCGAAAGATGAAGGTGGTCGTCATACGCCATTCTTCAAAGGGTATCGTCCACAGTTCTACTTCCGTACGACAGACGTAACAGGCAGCATCGAGCTTCCAGAAGGCGTAGAGATGGTGATGCCAGGCGATAACGTGAAAATGATTGTCGAGCTGATTGCCCCAATCGCGATGGATGAAGGTCTGCGCTTTGCGATCCGTGAAGGCGGTCGTACAGTAGGTGCTGGTGTTGTAGCAAAAATCTTTGCATAATGATTTGAGCTAACACGAGTTAAAAAAAGGGAAGCCACTGGCTTCCCTTTTTTATTGCCATCCCTCAAATCCTGCCAAAGGTGGCTAGCTCACTGTGATACGAGAGCAATACTTAATTGTAGAAATAATAACAATTATCGTTTATATTTTCATTGTGTATTGTCATATAGTATTGAGTCATTATGATCGTTTGTCTCTGTCATTCTGTTTCTGATAAAAAGTTGCGTAAGCTCATTCTTGAGGATGGCGTCAGCGATATGAAAGGAATTCGGCGCTGTACTGCATTAGGGACTCAATGCGGAAAGTGTGTCCGTCAGGCAAAGGAAATTTTGAACGAAACAGTTGCATTTCAGTATCAACAAGTGAGTTAGTTGAAACTAATTATCTGTTTTTACAGATTAAAATTTGACACTTCTCTGTTGGGTTCTAAAGTTAATAGAGCCAAAGAGGAGGTTTTGTCATGAAAGGCGATCCAATAATTATTCAACATCTGAACAAAATTCTGGCCAATGAACTGATTGCAATCAACCAGTATTTTTTACATGCACGAATGTATAAAGATTGGGGGCTTAAGCAGTTGGCGGACAAAGAGTACCATGAATCAATTGATGAGATGAAACACGCTGACCATTTGATTGAACGAATACTGTTTTTAGAAGGGCTCCCAAATATGCAGGATTTGGGAAAACTTTTGATCGGTGAAGATACCAAAGAAATGCTCGAATGTGACCTCAAATTAGAGATGGCTGCCATTCCTGATTTGAAAGAGGCAATTGCCTATGCTGAAGGTATTCGTGATTATGTTTCCAGAGATCTGTTTCTAGACATCTTAGCCGATGAAGAGGAGCACGTAGATTGGCTTGAAACCCAGCTTGGTTTGATTGAAATGACGGGTTTAGAGAACTATCTTCAGGCTCAATTTGTTGATGAAGATTAGTGTAATTGATACAAAGGACGAACAAGACGTTCGTCCTTTATTTTATGGTGCCTCCAGTCATATTTCTCTTGCTAATACTGCCTCCTTTCTGTACTATTCGACCTCTTAAATTCCTGGTCACTTATTTACCGTTCCTTGCTTCCTCTGGACGACCGGGCCAAATGTGGAAGCTGAATAATCCGTAAGGAGCAAACATGCGTCATTACGAAATCGTATTCATGGTGCACCCAGATCAAAGCGAGCAAGTTGCTGGCATGATCGAGCGTTACACTGGTTCTATCACTGAAGCCGGCGGTACTATTCACCGTCTGGAAGATTGGGGACGTCGTCAACTTGCATACCCAATTAACAAACTGCACAAAGCGCACTATGTTCTGATGAATGTAGAAGCTGAGCAGTCAGTTGTTGATGAACTGGAAACTGCTTTCCGTTTTAACGATGCAGTTCTGCGTAACATGATTATGCGTACTAAGTCTGCTGTGACTGAACCATCAATCATGCTGAAAGCTCGTGAAGAGCGTACTAAGCGTGAAGAAGTGAAATCAGAAGAAAACAACAGTGCAGACGTTGCTGAGTAATTGATTCTATGACCAATCGGATGGAACTTAGCGGTACGATTGTCAAGCATCCCATTCGAAGCCAGAGTCCGTCAGGTATCGAACATTGTCGCTTTTGGTTAGAACATCGTTCGGTTGCCGTTGAAGCGGATTTATCCAGACAGGTTTATTGTCGAATGCCCGTCGTGGTTAGTGGTCAGCGGTCACAGTCTTTCACTCACAACTTAGTACAGGGCAGCAGCATCAAGGTAAGTGGCTTTGTTACTTACCAGACCGACCGAAATGGTGTCGGAAAATTGGTGCTCCATGCTCAAGAGATTACTCAAATTTAGATCAGGAGATAGCCCATGGCTCGTTTCTTCCGTCGTCGTAAATTCTGCCGTTTTACTGCAGAAGGCGTCCAAGAGATTGATTACAAAGATGTAGCAACTCTTAAAAACTATATTACTGAAGCTGGTAAAATCGTACCAAGCCGTATCACTGGTACTAGCGCTAAATATCAGCGTCAGCTAGCTCGTGCTATTAAGCGTGCTCGCTACCTAGCTCTATTGCCATACACTGACAAACATCAGTAATCGGCACCGTTTATTAAGAAAGAGGATTAAACAATGCAAGTTATTCTACTTGATAAAATCGGTAACCTAGGTGGTCTTGGTGATACAGTCAACGTAAAATCTGGTTATGCTCGTAACTTTCTTATCCCTCAAGGTAAGGCCGTTATGGCAACTAAAGCAAACGTTGAGATGTTTGAGCACCGTCGTGCCGAATTAGAAGCTCAAGTTGCTGAGCAACTGGCTGCTGCACAATCACGCGCTGATAAAGTAAACGCTCTGGAAGCGGTTGTGATTGCCTCAAAAGCTGGTGAAGAAGGAAAACTGTTCGGTTCTATCGGTACTCGCGATATTGCTGATGCAGTGACTGCTGCTGGCGTTCAAGTGAGCAAAAGTGAAGTTCGTCTTCCTGAAGGTGCTCTACGCAACGTTGGTGAGTATGACATCAGCATTCAACTTCATTCTGAAGTGTTTGCAGACGTTAAACTACAGGTTGTTGCTGAATAATTTTCCAGCCGCTCCAGTATTGAAAAACACCAGCTTATGCTGGTGTTTTTTTATGCCCTCAAAGCATAGAAAACATTGTTTTAGCATTCAGAAATGGTAGACAACATTGATCGATGTGGCACTGTCTGCTTTTTTGAGACTATCAGGGACGCGTGAGTGATATGAACGAGAGTAATCCAGCTTCAAAGCAAGGTTTTGAGTAATATCATTGGTCAGATTGATATTGGTGGTCAGCAATGTGTTACTGTCCCCAGAGACAATGGTAACATCTCCGCCCAGCGTTACTGTTTTTGTCAGACTCCAATCGATTCTGGCATTTCCTCGGGCAATCGGTTCTCTTACCGTTTCAGGAAAAATCAGATCATCATCGTCGAGTTCATCGAGGTTAGGTCTTTGATATCGATACCCCGGACCGAGTTCAAGTTCGATAGTGAGCACATCAGTATGTGTCAATTGATAACCGTAACCTGCCGAGAAAGTATAGTCCTTAAAATAAGCGCTATATTTAGAATCAATTCCATTGAAACTACCATACACATAGCCTTTCGGACTAACTTTGTAGTCGGACTGTAACGAATAGGTCGATTTTCTCTTGTATTCACCACCATATTTATCTAGTCGGTAAAATTCCCACTTGCCTGTTGTCCGGTGCCTTCCTTCGGTGTATTCAGCCAATACATTCACATTGAGCGATTCTGTATTTGTATTACCCGTATGCCTTTGGTAGCCGAGTTCGACCTGACCCTGAAGCGGAGAAGGCGTTTCTTGCTCTGTTGATTCTTCTTCTGCATGAACAACGCTGATAATACAAAGACTGAAGGGCATCAGCCAACACCTCAACACACGAAACCTCTAAAGACTGACCATTAAGCTGCAGACAATACTAGAGTGAATGGCTCCGTCAATAGTCAGTTCTGGGTTAATTCTGCATGAGATAATTACAAATTCGATATTCTCGTTATAATGGGCACACTTTGTCGTGTTATTGAGAAAAGTCATGGTTAATCCCAAGTTTGAAAACAGAAATCGTAAGCAAACTGACGCACAAGTTGAAGGCATTAAAATGCCTCCCCATTCGATAGAAGCGGAGCAATCCGTTCTGGGAGGACTGTTGCTGGATAATGAGCGGTGGGACACCGTGGCCGAACGTGTTGTGACCAGTGATTTTTTCAGCCGACCACACCGTTTGATTTTCGATGGTATTAAATCAATTCTGGAAGGCGGCAAACCACTTGATCTGATTACACTTTCTGAGTTTCTGGAACAGCGTGAGCAACTGGATGATGTCGGTGGTTTTGCTTACCTGACCGATCTTGCTAAAAATACGCCAAGTGCTGCAAATATCAATGCCTACGCGGATATTGTTGCTGAACGGGCTTTGGTCCGTAATCTGATTGGTGTGGCCAATGAAATTGCCGATGCAGGCTATGATCCGCAGGGGCGCAGTTCAGAGGATCTGTTGGACTTTGCGGAAAGTAAAGTCTTTGCGATTGCTGAGTCTCGGACCAACGAAAATGAAGGTCCACAAAATGTCGATTCGATTTTGGAAAAGACGTTAGAGAGAATCGAAATCTTGTACAAAAGTCCTCAGGATGGTGTCACTGGGGTCAATACCGGCTTTACTGATTTGAATAAGAAAACGGCTGGATTGCAGTCTTCAGACTTAATCATTGTTGCTGCTCGTCCATCGATGGGGAAAACGACGTTTGCGATGAACTTGTGTGAAAACGCAGCGATGGAGCAAGACAAACCGGTGCTGATATTTTCTTTGGAGATGCCTTCTGAGCAGATCATGATGAGGATGCTGGCATCGCTATCTCGTGTCGATCAAACCAAAATACGAACCGGTAATCTGGATGATGAGGATTGGGCCAGAATTTCTTCCACCATGGGGATTCTCATGGAGAAGAAGAATATGTTCATTGATGACAGCTCGGGGCTGACACCCACAGAACTTCGCTCACGTGCACGTCGGGTTGCCCGAGAGCATGGTGGTTTATCATTAATCATGGTGGACTACCTGCAATTAATGCGGGTTCCGGCACTGTCCGATAACCGGACTCTGGAAATAGCAGAAATTTCGCGCTCCCTGAAGGCGTTGGCGAAAGAGTTAAATGTACCAGTGGTTGCCCTTTCTCAGTTAAACCGTTCTCTGGAGCAGCGGGCGGACAAACGACCCGTTAACTCGGATCTGAGGGAATCAGGGTCTATCGAGCAGGATGCCGATTTGATTATGTTTATTTACCGTGATGAAGTCTACCATCCGGATAGTGCGATGAAAGGGACCGCTGAAATTATACTCGGTAAGCAGCGGAACGGTCCGATTGGTTCGGTGCGCTTAACGTTCCAAGGGCAATACTCCCGTTTTGATAACTACGCAGGACCGGCATTTGATTTTGATGATGAGTGATCGTTTCACTCATCAGGCTTGTTATTCGTAGTAAGCTAGTTGTTCGTATCAAACCTGTCGTTAAAATAAAGTCAGCGGTTACTCTCCTGAAATGGTTGCAACGATCCGTCGTTGCCCGCCATGATTCCGGTGTTCCCCCAAATAGATGCCCTGCCAGATTCCCATGGCCAGTTTCCCTTGAGTAATCGGAATCGATAGGCTTGCCCCAAGCATAGATGATTTAATATGAGCAGGCATATCGTCATCACCTTCGTAGGTATGTTGATAGTAGGGCGATTTTTCCGGGACGCTGCGATTAAAGTGAGCCTCCATATCAAGACGAACCGTCGGGTCCGCGTTTTCATTTATACTTAAACTGGCTGATGTATGCTGAATAAATAAATGGAGCAGTCCGATGGAAACCGATTGAATTTGAGGGAGTTGTTCGACAACTTCATCTGTGATCAGGTGAAATCCGCGTTGTTTCTCCTGAAGATAGATGATGGTTTGTGACCACATTGTAAGCACCTATTAGAACGATTGTTAATTTCACTCGTGTCTGTATAGTGGAGGCTTTCTAGTTACCGTACAATCACTTTTTGTACCAATGGAAATAAAAATTGACTCGTTTGATTTGAGCTAAAACATAATTTCGCTCTGAAAATTAAGTATAATCAGCGAATCGGATGCAAATCAGGATATGGCTGTGAACTTGTTCGATGTATTGGTACATCAGCTGCAATTGATTTGCTTTTTTTGTCTCTGGAATTCTGTAACGATCACTCATGCTGCTCGGCAGAATAGGACCTATTAAATTCGGGATAGATACCATGCTAAAAAATATCAACCCAACAGAAACACAGGCTTGGAAAGCACTGTCTGCTCATTTTGAATCGATGAAAGGTGTTGACTTAAAAACACTTTTTAGTCAAGACAGTCAGCGTTTTGAAACGTTTTCTCGACGTTTTGGCGATGATATTCTGGTCGATTATTCTAAAAACCTCATCAATGAAGAGACACTGAAACTCTTGTTGGCTCTGGCAGAAGAAACTGACCTGAAAAGCGCAATTGAAGCCATGTTCAGTGGTGAAAAAATTAACCGGACAGAAGATCGGTCTGTTTTGCATGTGGCGCTGCGGAATCGTTCTAATACACCGATTTATTCTGATGGTGAAGACGTGATGCCAGCGGTAAATGCTGTACTGGAGAAAATGAAGGATTTCTCTGAACGGATCATTTCTGGTAAATGGAAAGGGTATACCGGCAAAGCGATCACTGACGTTGTCAATATCGGTATCGGTGGTTCAGACTTAGGGCCATATATGGTGACGGAAGCTCTGAAGCCTTATAAAAATCACCTCAACATGCATTTTGTTTCCAATGTTGATGGGACACATATTGCTGAAGTGCTCAAGCAGGTTAATCCAGAAACAACATTATTCCTCGTTGCATCCAAAACATTTACCACGCAGGAAACAATGACCAATGCCCATACTGCGCGCGATTGGTTTCTTGCCGAAGCAAAAGATGAATCTCAAGTCGCAAAACATTTTGCAGCGCTTTCAACCAATGCTGAAGCGGTTTCTGCTTTTGGTATTGATACCGATAATATGTTTGAATTCTGGAGCTGGGTTGGTGGCCGTTATTCGTTGTGGTCTGCAATCGGTCTATCAATCATTTTGGGTATTGGTTTTGATAATTTTGTCGAATTGCTCTCCGGTGCTCATGAGGTTGATCAGGCGTTCGCTTCGACCCCATTTGAAGAAAATATCCCAGTATTGTTGGCTTTGATTGGCATTTGGTATAACAACTTCTATGGTGCGGAATCAGAAGCGATCCTGCCTTATGATCAATACATGCATCGGTTTGCGGCTTATTTCCAGCAAGGAAATATGGAATCGAATGGTAAGTATGTTGATCGTAATGGTCAGCCGGTTGATTATCAAACAGGGCCGATCATCTGGGGTGAACCGGGTACTAATGGTCAACATGCCTTCTATCAGCTGATTCACCAAGGCACAAAAATGATTCCTTGTGATTTCATTGCGCCGGCGGTTTCACATAATCCGACATCGGATCATCATCCGAAACTGTTGTCCAACTTCTTTGCACAGACAGAAGCTTTAGCGTTTGGTAAAACCAAAGAGCAAGTAGAAGCTGAGTTTATTGCTGCCGGTAAAACAGCAGAGGAAGTTGCTGAACTTGTGCCGTTTAAAGTGTTTGAAGGGAACCGTCCGACCAACTCAATTTTGGTCAAGCAAATTACACCGCGGGTGCTTGGACAGTTGATTGCGATCTATGAACATAAAATCTTTACACAGGGAGCAATCTGGAACATTTTCACTTTTGATCAGTGGGGCGTTGAGCTGGGTAAACAGTTGGCAAATGCGATTTTGCCTGAGCTGGAAAGTGATGAGCAAGTGACATCTCATGACAGTTCAACCAACGGACTGATTAATGCGTATAAAGCACTACGTTAAAACTGAACATTGAGTGTAACGCAAAAAACAAACAGGGGATGGTAATACCATCTCCTGTTTTTACATCGGTATAAATCAAATCAGAAAGCTACTCGAAGCAGATTTCGATAAATGCATTTCCCCATGTAGAGGTAAAAGGCATGATAATGATCGCACCTTCGCATTTGTGGCGAATTGTATGGCCGCGGCCAGATACGACAACGGGTGTTGCCATATTGAAATCAAAGCCACTCTCAGCAAGTATTCTTTTTGCCCCGCCTGTTACCATATTGGTGATTTCACCCACCATATCGGTTACTTCTTCATTCAAGCCATTCGGGCGTTCGCCCAACATGTTCTGCATGATTTCCAATGCGAGACTCTCATCAAAAGTAATCGACATCGATCCTCGGGTTTGATCTCCAACCATACCGATCAGACCCGAAATATCACCTCGAGCAATTTCATCTTTCTTGACTCTTGGCTTCTGAGGTTTCAATTCAAGTGAAGCCATTGTTTTTAATACGTTCATCAGGGACGCTAAAAACGGATTTACAAACTCAGCGCGCATAATCTTTTACTGTATCTCTCTTTGTTTCTGAGGAGCACGTTTGGCAAATTCCATGAGATTCAATGACATGGTTTGTAATCTTAAATCCGTGCTTCTCTGCATTATGTTCCAGTAATGAGACTAATGTCTCATCCTGAAGTTCGGTCACATCACTGCACTGTTTGCAGATTAAAAGATGTGAGAAGTGTTTATGAGCATTACAAGAGCAACATGAAATGTAGCTGTTTGTTGATTCTACACGGTGAATGAAGCCTTGCCCCATCAGAAAATCGAGTGCCCGATAAACGGTTGGTGGTTTTGCCTGCGGTTCGCTTTGCTGTAGCGCTTCAAGCAGCTCATAGGCACTGGATGCTTTCCTACTGGAACAGATAAGCTCAAAGACCTGTTTGCGTTGAGAAGTCAATCTGACACCTCTTGCTGCGCATATCTCTTCTACCTGTTTTGTTAAACTGTGGTCCAAATTCATCACCATAACCACCGGAGTTTTTTAATAATATACTATTTCAGCTGTAATATCGTTCAACTTTTCTAATATTTCCTAGTGTAACAGCAATCACCCTGTCAGTAGAGCAACATTCTCTCAAATGGTTTTATGTACCCTTCCTTCCTGAGGAAAAACGCAGCTATCTGACTCCACTCTTTTATACCGTATATCCCAGTCAATAGTCTTGTTTGTGATCCAATTTATTTCAAAATCATGTTACCACCTTGATGCTATTCGGCGTGTCAGACTCCCTATTTGTGATTTAAGTCTCTCTTATTATCAATAGACCCTGTGTGTGCAGTGATGTCTGAGTGAATGTGTGAATCAAGGTCTGCGAGAGGGATTTGAGTCTTTTATTACTCAAATGAGAATATTTATCATTATCTGTTTATCACTAGAATATGAAGCATAAGGGCTGTTCAGAATGGATGGATTTTATTGTTCGCTATTAAATAAAAGTAACTTTTGTTTATTACCTTGTTCTAATTTAATGATGATTTTTTTGAATTGTATAAGGTAATAACCTCACTTGTATCATTATACATATCTAATATGTAATCTTTGTGAAATTTCTTACCTGAATGCGCATAAGATAAATTTCATTCAGTTGGTTAATTTGAGTTTTTACACTAATTTTTGGGGAGTGAAATCGATGTGTCCCAGAAATGTAATAACAGAGGTGTCTCTGTTCTTTACCTATTTAATGTCATTTTTATCATTGCTGATTTTTATTTGATGTTATGAATGAAAGTATGTCTTAAATTGAAAATATACCCCTATATAACTGATGGTTTTCTATTTAGACGATAACTTTTTATTGCTGTGAAAAAATGTGCAAATTCTATGATTATTGTTGAACTTGATCAAACTTTTCAAAAATATCCTTGGTTTGGGTTGAGAATTGTAGAATGTAAGATAGAACGAAGAAGGAGATGGGTTTGGTTAATATATTGATTTTCAGGTTTAAAATGGTTTTTTATTCTAATTTTAAGTGATTTGTATTTGTAATATTCTTATTTTTTCTCTGGTTCGACCATAAGCTGAAGTATGATTCTGTTATGTTTACAAGTTATTGGCATTTTTTAGTTTCATTTATCTCTATGTTTTTTAATGATTATTCTATTTTTTGTGCAAGTTTTACCCCATAAGTGTGACTTGCGTTCAGCTAAATTTTTTTTGAATTTTATTATATAAATCTATCACTATTACGCTATGAATAATTTAGTTTTTGAGTGTTTAAATTAAGAGAATTGATGTATTTTTGATTTGTTTGTCATTATATAATCATGATTACAATTGTTTTTAATATTTATAATTTTATTATTTTACTCGTTTTTTGGGTGCTACTGTAATTTTCCTTGTGACAGGATGATGTCAAAATAATATAACTTGATTGTCAGAGAACGAATGAGGTAATTTGGATCGCAAATGTTAACCATTAGGTTAGGTTTTTTTAATATAAATATTAAGGGTAAAAAATATAAATAATAATACATTTATCATTAATTGATTGTCATTTTCGGTTGCGTCATGTCATAACATATATGAGGTTTTTGTGTCTGGTATTACACATATCAGATGCTCTTTGTCTTATGCGTAAAATACAAATAATAAAAAAGTAACAAATGAAGGTTGGTGCTATATGAATTCGAATATTCGCGAAGCAAGTGAGCAAAATTCGCATCTCCACACTCCGTCAAATGTGTCTTCTGCTTTACCACTCTCGACACCACAGAAAGGAATCTGGTTTGCTCAGCATATCGTCAATCATGTCGGCCCTCGGGTATTCAAAGTGGCTGGTTATCTGGATCTGCCGGGTCAGATTAACCCTGAAATGATGGAAGCAGCGGTGAGACAAGGTGTCGGAGAAGCTGAAACATTTCATATCAAAGCGGGTTACCACGAAGAGACATTGCAGCAAACGGTTGAGTATTTTGTTGATTGGGAGTTTCCTTTTATTGATTTATCTCAGGAGACGGATGCTGATGCGGTAGCAATGGCATGGATGGAAAAACGACTTGATCATCCTGTCTCGGCTGGCGATAGAACACTCCTGTTCGAGTTTGCTTTGCTAAAAGTTCATGCCGAACAATATTATCTCTACTGTAGCGCCGACCATATTACAACTGACGGATATGGCTTCATGATGGTTTTGGCGCGTTTTGCCGAAATATATTCTGCATTACATGCCGATCAGCCGATTCCTGAGTGTCAATTATTAGGGATTGAAGCCTTGTTGGAGGCTGAAAGCGCTTATCGCGATTCTACGGGTTTCGTGCGTGATCGTGAATACTGGCTGAACGATATGGCGCAGATGCAAACGTACCAACCGGTTTGTCTGGCTGGGCAAAGTGCTGCGTGTTCTCAAGTGCTTAGTGAATGGCATCCGCTTCCTCTTGATGTTTATCAGCGTTTACTGGAGTTAGCCGAGCGTTACAAAACGAATCTCGCAACACTGATTACCGCGCTGACTTCGGTTTATCTACATTTGATGACCGGAGAGTCGTCAATGATGCTCGGTTTTACCCATCGAGGACGAATGGGGCGAACGCTACGCAAAACAACAGGTATCGCGGTCAATATTTTGCCTCTCGGTATTCATATTAATGCGGATATGACATTCGATGAGCTGCTCGAACAAGTTGCCCTGCATGTTGGGAAAACATCCCGACATTCTCGTTATTACAGTGATGACCTGCGACAAGAATCGACGCGATCAGCTGGGAAAGATGTCTGGTATAGCACTGTGATTAATTTTGTCCCTTCGGATTATGAACTATTTTTCGGCGATGTTTCTGCAACAGTCGTCAATACAGCAATTGGCCCGGTTGATGATCTATCGTTTACATTTTATGACCGCGGGCCGCAGCAGGGATTAACGCTCTATCTCAATGCCAACCATGATCTGTATGAAAGGCACGACATTCAGCGTCATTTGAAGCGATTGGAATCCTTTCTGACAGACTGTGTTCGTGCTGAATCGGATGTGACTTATCCGGCGCACTTAAGTGTTTTGTCTCATGAAGAGCGCCAACTCGTGCTCGACACCTTTAACCAGACCGCAATGCTCTATCCTGAGCAAGCATGTCTGCACCAGTTATTTGAGTCACAAGCAGCGCAGACACCTGATGCCACCGCTGTGGTTTCGGGAGATGATTCGCTGAGTTATGCCGCACTGAATACGCAAGCCAATCAGTTAGCTCATCGTCTGATTGCACTGAGGGTCACACCGGGCAGTTATGTCGCCGTGATGGTTGAGCGCAGTTGTGCCATGGTCACGACCTTGCTGGCGACCCTCAAAGCGGGTGGTGCCTACGTCCCGCTCGACCCGTTGTTCCCGTCCGAGCGATTGCAATACATGGTGGCCGACAGCCGTCCGGTGGTTCTGATTAGCGACGGCAGCGTTGATGTTGCGCAGACATTCGGTGAGCAGGCCGCCCAGTTACAGGTGCTTGAACTCAATCGTGAGTCGCTGGCGGATGAGCCGGTGAACAATCCCGAAGTGGCAACGCTGAGTAGTGACCATCTGGCCTATGTGATTTATACCTCCGGCTCAACCGGACAACCCAAAGGGGTGATGGTGCCGCACCGGGCGGTGGTCAACTTCCTGACCGGTCAGCAGCAGCAACATCAGGTGAGTGGTGATGACCGTTTATTAGCGGTGACAACGATATCCTTTGATATTCATGTGCTTGAAATTTATCTGCCGCTGTTAAGTGGTGCCGCCCTGCACTTGGCCGATAAAGCGCTGTCTCGTGATGGTGAAGCATTGGCTGCTTATCTGGATAATCAGGCGATTACCCTGTTTCAGGCAACCCCGGCGACATGGAAACTTTTACTGGCAGCAGGGTGGCAGGGCTCGCCCCGGTTAACCGGACTGATTGGCGGAGAATCCTTCTCGAAAGTGCTGGCGGATGAGATTCTTAGTCGCGTCGGTCGTTTGTGGAATATGTATGGCCCGACAGAGACGACAGTCTGGTCAGCGACCCATCCTTTGCGCGTCAGTGATACGGGCGTCCTGATTGGTCAACCGATTGGGAATACCCGAATTTATATTCTGGATGAGAGACACCAGCCGGTTCCGGTGGGTGCCAGTGGTGAGATTTACATTGCCGGAGCCGGGGTAACGGCCGGATATCTCAACCGCGATGATTTAACCGCCGAGCGGTTTATCGCAGACCCGTTTGTTGCTGAATCCGGTGCGTTGATGTACCAAACCGGTGACTTGGGTCGTTGGGATAGTGAGGGTCGGATTCGCTGTTTAGGGCGGAGTGACTTTCAGGTCAAGATTCGGGGATTCCGAATCGAGTTGGGTGAAATCGAGTCGCTGATGCAGGGTTATGCCGGTATTGCAGATGCGGTGGTTGCAGCACCTGAGATGGCGGACGGAGAGCCACGACTGGTGGGTTATTATGTGGCGGAAGACGCTGCACAATCCGGTGAGGGTTTTGAGGAAGGATTAAAAGCCGAGTTACGCCGTCGTTTGCCGGATTACATGGTGCCGGGGATTTATATCGCGTTGGATGCTTTCCCGTTAACCCCGAATGGCAAGGTTGACCGGAAGGCTTTACCGGCGGTCGATTCAAGTCATTTGCCGCACCGGGCTTATGAGCCGCCACAGGGAGATGTGGAAGTTCAACTGGCTGAGATTTGGTCGGGTCTGTTGGGTGTGAGTCAGGTGGGGCGTCATGATGACTTCTTTGAACTGGGCGGTTATTCGCTGGTCGCGATGCAGTTGATTTCCCGAATTCGTCAACAATTTCAGGTTGAATTGGCATTAGCCACCGTGTTCAGTCAATCTGTGCTATCTGCACTGGCAAGCGCGATTGATGAAGCCACACCGACGCAACTGAAAACAGTCATTGAACCGTTAGACGCTGATGTCGTGCCGCCTTTATCTTTGGCGCAACGGCGGTTATGGCTGCTATCGCAAATCGATGATGTGGCAACAACAGCGTACGTGATGGTCGGGCGTTTCACATTGCGCGGTCAATTGGATATCGTGGCCTTACAACAAGCGTTTGACCACATGCTCTCCCGTCATTACATCTTACGGACTTGCATTGATATCCACGATGGTGAACCCGTGCAGAAAGTGTTGCCGGAAGGCCAGCGGATGATGCTCACTCAGATCGATGCCGATGATGTTCAAGCGGTTGCCTCATTTGCCACCGATATGGACTTGTCCACCGGGCCGCTATTTCAGGGACAACTGATTGCTATCGATGCAGAAACACATATTTTGCGTCTGGCAATGCATCACATCATTACCGATGGTTGGTCGATCAATCTCTTGATGAAAGAAGTCAGCCAGCTTTACTGTGCTCTGGTCGAAAACACGCCTAATCCATTGTCACCGTTGACGATTCAGTATGGCGATTTTGCAGCATGGCAACAGCAATATATTCAGGATGCGCTGCTACAGCAGCAAAGTGAATATTGGACTGAACAGTTACGCGGCATTCCAGAGTGTCTGACATTGCCTTCTGATCGCATCCGTCCATCTAAGCAGTCTTTTGACGGATCAGAAATAAAATTTGTTCTCGATAAAGAATTAACCGCAGCGCTGCAAAAATTAAGTCGGGCGCATGGTTGTACGCTCTACATGACCTTATTAGCCAGTTGGTCGGTATTGATGGGACGCCTTGCCAGTCAGGATGATGTGGTGATTGGCACGCCGATTGCCGGCCGGACTCGGACTGAACTTGAGCCTTTGATCGGCATGTTCGTCAATACGCAGGCGATGCGAGTCGATCTATCTGACAATCCGAACACGATTGATCTGCTGGCGCAGGTGAAAGACACGGCACTGGCGGCACAAGCCCATCAGGATATCCCGTTTGAGCAGGTGGTGGAATCGGTTGCGCCAACAAGAAACATGTCTCATTCGCCGATTTTCCAAGTGATGTTCGCTTTACAGAATGTTCCTGAGGGCGATTTACAATTACCGGGACTGTCGATCTCATCGCTTGAAGCTGAAGTCTCAACCGTACAGTTTGATTTGAACCTCTTCGTTCATCCGTCGGAGGATCAACTTGAGGCAACGTTACACTACGCCACTGCATTATTCGATACTGTTACGGTTAAACGCTATCTCGGATACTGGCACGCTTTGTTACAGCAGATGGTCTCGGTACCTACCCAAGCTGTTGGCTCACTGAATATTCTCCCGGACGTGGAACGCGACCTCGTACTCAATCAGTTCAACCAGACGCAAACGTCATTCCCTGACGCATCCTGTCTGCATACGCTGATTGAAGCGCAGGTGGCTCGTAGCCCAGAAGCGACTGCGGTGGTGTTTGACGACCAGTCGCTCAGTTATGCCGAGCTTAATGCGCAGGCAAACCAACTGGCGCACTGGCTGATTGAACAAGGCGTGCGTCCGGATAGCCGGGTCGCAGTTTGTCTGGAAAGAAGTTGTGAGCTGGTGGTATCTCTGCTGGCGATTCTCAAAGCGGGCGGCGCGTATGTTCCGCTCGACCCGGGTTATCCGAGTGAGCGACTGACGTATATGTTGTCCGACAGTGCGCCGGTGGCCTTGCTGACCTGCGACAGTTTAGTGGCACGTCTGGGAGAGATTCCGGCGACAACCCGTTTAGTCGATTTGGCCTCTCCGGTGCAACCATGGCTTGATAGTCCGACAACCAATCCTGTGGTAGCTGAGCTGACCAACCGTCATCTGGCATACATCATTTACACGTCGGGCTCGACCGGCTTACCGAAAGGGGTGATGAACGAGCACCGCGGTGTCGTCAATCGTCTGCACTGGATGCAACAAGACTACGGGTTTGGTCCGGATGATGTGGTATTGCAGAAAACTCCATTCAGTTTTGATGTGTCGGTGTGGGAATTCTTCTGCCCGCTGTGGTCGGGGGCGACATTACTGATGGCGAAACCCGAAGGGCACAAAGACCCGGATTACTTAAAAACCCTCATGACCACCCAAGGGGTAACGATTGTGCACTTTGTCCCCCCAATGTTGCAGAGTTTCCTTGAGGTGGTCAGCCCGAATGATTGTCCGAGCCTGCGCTTGGTGTTCTGTAGTGGTGAAGCGCTACCGGCGGAAGCGATACGCAAGAGTTATGCGCGCTTACCCCAGATTGAATTACATAACCTGTATGGCCCGACGGAAGCGGCGGTGGATGTGACAGCATGGCATTGTCCACGGCAACTGACGGGTGACCGGGTTTCAATCGGACGTCCGGTTGCCAATACTCAGATGTATGTCCTCGATAGTGAGGGGCATCCAGTACCGGTCGGTGTAGAAGGGGAGTTATACATTGGTGGTGTTCAGGTCGCACGGGGTTATCTCAACCGTGATGAGCTGACGGCGGAGCGGTTTGTTGCCAATCCGTACGACAAGCATCACTATCCGGTGATGTACCGTACCGGCGATGTGGGTTGCTGGTTACCGGACGGGACGATTGAGTATCGGGGCCGTAATGATGACCAGGTGAAAATCCGTGGTTTCCGTATCGAGCTGGGTGAAATCAGCTCAGCGCTACAAGGTTGTACCGGTGTTCAGGATGGCGTGGTGGTTGCGCGAGCCTTCGGTGGCAGCGCTGATAAACAGTTAGTCGGTTACTACACGGCGGCACAGGCAGATGCGGTGCCGGATGTGGCAGCCCTGAAGGCTGAGTTGTCTGAGCGCTTACCGGCGCACATGGTGCCGGCGGTGTATGTGTTGATTGATGCGATGCCATTGACGCCGAACGGTAAAGTGAACCGTAAGGCATTACCGGAGCCGGATATCAGTTCAGTGGTACGGCATGAATATCAAGCGCCGGTGGGTGATGCGGAGCAACAACTGGCAGCGATTTGGTCAGAGTTGTTGGGTGTTGAACAGGTGGGTCGTGCCGACAACTTCTTTGAGTTGGGCGGTCACTCCTTGCTGGCGGTGCGGATGGCCGATCGTTTGCGACAACACGGTTATCAGTTAGTGATCCGTCATCTGTTTTCCCGTATCACACTGGCAGAATTGGCTGAAACATTAGAAATACAAGAAGCGAGCTCTGAGAACGCAATTCCACCAAATCTCATTCCGGCTAATTGCCAGCATATCACGCCGGAGATGCTACCGTTGGTGACACTCGATCAGAAGGCGATCGATGTCATCAGTCAGACGGTTGAGGGCGGAGCCGCTAATATTCAAGATATCTATCCGCTGGCACCGCTACAGGAAGGGATTCTGTTCCATCATGTGTTGGAACAGCAAGGTGACCCTTACGTGACGCGTGTGGTTCAAAGCTTTAAACATGAAGCGGATATCGATACTTTTATCTCTGCTCTGCAATATGTTGTGCAACGGCATGACATTTTACGCACTGCGGTTGTCTGGGATGGGCTCGATACTCCCGTTCAAGTTGTGTGGCGTGAAGCCCCCGTTATCTTACACACGTTGCAAGCGACTCAACTACAGAATGCTGATTCTGACGATGATGGTCTCGTCGAGCGTGTGGCAGATCGCTTGTGTCACCATTTTGACCCAGCCCATACTCGGATGGATATCCAGCGGGCACCGATGATTGAAGCCTATAAAGTCGCCGATCCGGTGGAAGGGCGCTGGCTACTTTGTTTTCTGCTTCATCATTTGTGTAACGATCACACCACGCTGGAGTTACTGATTGAAGAAGTACAGGCCTATATTGCCGGTCGTGAAGCGTCACTGCCGAGACCATTACCGTTCCGTAACTTTGTCGCACAAACAACGTTGAACGCCAATCAAGATGCACATCTTCACTACTTCCGTGAATTGCTTGGTGATATCGATGAGCCTTGTGATCCCTTCGGGTTACAGGCATCCGGTGACGATGCGCACGTCGAAGCAACCCACGTGGCGATTACAGACGATGTCGCACGAACGATTCGTGAGTTGTCCCGTCATTTCAGTATCAGTCCTGCAGCATTGTTCCATCTTGCTTGGGGTGTGGTTGTTCAACGAGCTACCGGACAAGATGATGTCGTCTTCGGTACGGTGTTGTTTGGTCGGATGGCCGGTGGTGAAGGCGCGGATCGGGTCTTGGGGATGTTCCTCAACACATTACCATTACGGCTCTCTTTTACGGATGCATCGGTTGAATCGGCACTGATACAGACTCAACAGCGTTTGGCTGAATTACTGGAACATGAACATACGTCTCTTGCCTTGGCGCAACAGTGCAGCGGTTTGAGTAATCACACCCCACTGTTCAGTTCGCTTTTGAACTATCGTTATCAAGGGGGCAGTGCTCAGACCGATTCGGCAGACCAAGAGATACTCGGCTCCCTTGAGATTGCCGCAGAAAATACCAACTACCCGTTGACAGTCGCTGTTAACGATATTGTGACGGGTGGTTTTTCATTGGATATCCATGTCAATCCGCGTCTCAGTGGCGAGCGACTTGGGGAGATGTTCATGACGGCCTTGACCGGGCTGGTGAACAGTCTCTCAGAACAGCCGTCTGCGCCCGTAAACCAACTCACCATTTTGGCGGATCGTGAACGCGACCTTGTGCTCAATCAGTTTAACCAGACCCAAACGTCATTCCCTGACGAATCCTGTCTGCATACGCTGATTGAAGCACAGGTGGCTCGCAGCCCAGAAGCGACCGCGGTGATGTTTGACGACCAGTCGCTCAGTTATGCCGAGCTCAATGCGCAGGCGAACCAACTGGCGCACTGGCTGATTGAACAAGGCGTGCGTCCGGATAGCCGGGTCGCAGTCTGTCTGGAAAGAAGCTGTGAGCTGGTGGTATCTCTGCTGGCGATTCTCAAAGCGGGCGGCGCGTATGTCCCGCTCGACCCGGGTTATCCGAGTGAGCGACTGACGTATATGTTATCCGACAGTGCGCCGGTGGCCCTGTTGACCTGCGGCAGTTTAGTTGAACGTCTGGGAGAGATTCCTGCAACAACCCGTTTGGTCGATTTAGCCTCTCCGGTGCAACCATGGCTCGATAGCCCACAAACGAATCCGGTGGTAGCAGCGCTGACCAACCGTCATCTGGCATACATCATTTACACGTCGGGCTCGACCGGCTTACCGAAAGGGGTGATGAACGAGCACCGCGGTGTCGTCAATCGTCTGCACTGGATGCAACAAGACTACGGGTTTGGTCCGGATGATGTGGTATTGCAGAAAACTCCATTCAGTTTTGATGTGTCGGTGTGGGAATTCTTCTGCCCGCTGTGGTCGGGGGCGACATTACTGATGGCGAAACCCGAAGGGCACAAAGACCCGGATTACTTAAAAACCCTCATGACCACCCAAGGGGTAACGATTGTGCACTTTGTCCCCCCAATGTTGCAGAGTTTCCTTGAGGTGGTCAGCCCGAATGATTGTCCGAGCCTGCGCTTGGTGTTCTGTAGTGGTGAAGCGCTACCGGCGGAAGCGATACGCAAGAGCTATGCGCGTTTACCCCAGATTGAATTACATAACCTGTATGGCCCGACGGAAGCGGCGGTGGATGTGACAGCATGGCATTGTCCACGGCAACTGACGGGTGACCGGGTTTCAATCGGACGTCCGGTGGCGAATACTCAGATGTATGTGCTCGACAGTGAGGGTCATCCGCTACCGGTCGGTGTTGAAGGGGAGTTATACATTGGTGGTGTTCAGGTTGCGCGGGGTTATCTCAACCGTGATGAGCTGACGGCAGAGCGCTTTGTTGCCAACCCATACAACGAAGCTTATCCGGTGATGTACCGTACCGGTGATGTGGGTTGCTGGTTACCGGACGGGACGATTGAGTATCGCGGCCGTAATGATGACCAGGTCAAAATCCGTGGTTTCCGTATCGAGCTGGGTGAAATCAGCTCAGCACTACAAGGTTGTACCGGTGTACAGGATGGCGTGGTGGTTGCGCGAGCCTTTGGTGGCAGTCCGGATAAACAGTTAGTCGGTTACTACACGGCGGCACAGGCAGATGCGGTGCCGGATGTGGCAGCCCTGAAGGCCGAATTGTCTGAGCGCTTACCGGCGCACATGGTGCCGGCGGTGTATGTGGTGATTGATGCGATGCCATTGACGCCGAACGGTAAAGTGAATCGTAAGGCATTACCGGAGCCGGATATCAGCTCGGTGGTGCGGCATGAATATCAAGCGCCGGTGGGTGATGCGGAGCAACAACTGGCAGCGATTTGGTCAGAGTTGTTGGGTGTTGAACAGGTGGGTCGTGCCGACAACTTCTTTGAGTTGGGCGGTCACTCCTTGCTGGCGGTGCGGATGGTGTCACGGGTGCGTGAGCAGTTGGGCCGAGAGTTATCATTGGCAACGCTGTTCTCTCATTCGATATTACATGAAGTGGCCGCGCTGCTTGAGGATGCACAAGGTTCAACCTTACCTGCGATTACGCCATTGCCAGAAGGGCAAGCTATTCCATTGTCTCTGGCACAAAAACGGTTGTGGTTCTTATCTCAGATGGATCCTGATGCCGTTTCAGCGTATGTGATTACCGGTGGTTTACGACTGGAAGGCCAGTTAAATATTGATGCATTACAACGGGCGCTGAATCAGATTGTGTCCCGGCATGCACCGTTACGAACGCACTTTGTCGATCTCGACGGTGTTCCTGTTCAGATTGTCGGTAAAGCTTGGCATGAGTTTCCGATGTCTTGGCTGGATGGGGAGACATTAATCGATGAGTTGTCACCATTCCAGCCTCAATTCGAGTTAACCCGAGGTTCATTGGTTCAAGGACAGTTGATCCGCATTCATGAAAACGAACATTGGTTGCGAATTGCCATGCACCATATGATTGCTGATGGTTGGTCAATTGGCGTGCTGACTCGTGAACTCTCGACGTTGTATCGTGCATTCTGTCAGGGGAAACCTGATCCATTGCCACCATTGCGTATCCAGTACGGTGACTATGCTGCATGGCAGCAGACACATTTGCAGGGCGATGTGTTGCAACGTCAACAGCAGTATTGGACGGAGCAACTGTGTGATATTCCGGATTGTCTGACATTACCGATGGATCGACCTCGTCCGGCGACACAGAATTACACCGGTGCGGCGGTTTCGGTTCGTTTATCGCCATCACTCACTGCGTCTTTACGTGAGTTCAGCCAGCGGCATCGCAGTACACTGTATATGACGTTGTTGGCCGGATGGTCCGTGGTGATGGGGCGTCTCTCCGGGCAGGACGATATTGTGATCGGCTCTCCGGTCGCCGGACGAACGCAAAGCGAACTGGAAGACTTGATTGGGATGTTTGTTAACACGCAAGCATTGCGGGTCAACCTGAGTGAACAGCCAAATAGTATTGCGCTGTTGAACCAGATCAAAACGACTTCGTTACAGGCACAGGCGCATCAAGATATTCCGTTTGAGCAAGTGGTTGAGGCGGTCGCTCCTACTCGCAGCCTTGCTTACAGCCCGATTTTTCAGGTGTTGTTTGCATTACAAAACTTACCGGAAGAGACGATTGAACTTGATGGGATGAGCTTGTCGTTATTGGCGGAAGAATCCAGTAGTGCCCAGTTCGATCTAAGTTTGATCGTCCATGAATCCACGGATTGCATTGAAGGGTCGCTCAATTATGCAACCGCGTTGTTTGAGCCGGAAACCGTGCAGCGTTACCTCAGCTATTGGATCACGGTATTAGAAGAGATGGTTCGTCAGCCTGAGTTACCCGTCGGTGCACTGCCGATGCTCACTGACAGTGAGCAGCAACATGTGCTGCAACAATTCAATCAAACCGGCTATAACTACCCGTCCGATTGTGGGGTTCATACGCTGTTCAGCCAACAGGCGAGCACTTCACCGGATGCCATCGCGCTCATCACCGAAGCGAGTGAATGGTGTTATGGCGTGTTAGAGGGAAGTGCCAATGCGCTGGCGTACCGCTTACAAACTTTGGGTGTGACCCCCGGTCAGCGAGTTGCAGTGCGGTTGCCGCGTTCAGCCGCGTTGGTGGTGGCAGAGCTGGCGATTTTAAAATGTGGTGGGGTGTATGTACCGCTCGACCCGGCAGCTCCGACGGAGCGACTGGATTATGTATTACGCGATAGCGGCGCAACGCTCATGCTTGCAGAAGCGGGGACTGCGGATGATGATTCATCTTTGCCAGTCTTGGAGATAACCTCATCGCTGCTCAATGAAACCCGTGATGAAGCGGTTTCTGTGTCGGTCAGCGGTGATACTCCTGCCTATGTGATGTACACCTCAGGTTCAACCGGTCAGCCAAAAGGTGTCGTCGTGCCACACCGAGCCATTGCAAGGTTAGTCCTGAACAACGGCTATATGGCGGTGCAACCTTCAGACCGGATTGCGCTGGCGGCCAACCCCGCATTTGATGCGACCACGTTAGAAGTGTGGGCGCCGCTGCTCAATGGCGCAGCGGTGGTGGTGATTGAGCAAGAAACGCTCCTGAACGTCCATGCTTTCGCCCAAGCGTTAACACAGCATCAGGTCAGCATTCTGTGGTTGACGGTCGGCTTGTTTAATCAGTATGCCCAAGGTTTGCAATCGGTATTCCCCAACCTGCGTTATCTGTTGGTCGGTGGTGATGCGCTTGACCCGGCGGTAATTCGTCGGGTGCTGTCTGAGAGTGCCCCGCAGCATCTGCTGAATGGTTACGGCCCGACGGAAACCACGACATTCGCCCTGACCCATGAAATCACCGCGGTGGATGAACATGCAGTGAGCATTCCGTTGGGTCGTCCGATTGGCAATACCCAAGTGTATTTACTCAACAGTCACGGTCAGCCGGTGCCGCAAGGTGTGGTTGGTGAGCTGTATATCGGCGGTGACGGGGTGGCATTGGGTTATCTCAACCAAGCGGAATTAACTGCAGAGCGGTTTGTGTCGGATCCGTATGCCTCGGTAGCGAATGCGCGGATGTACCGGACGGGAGACCTGGGGTATTTACGCGCAGACGGAACGATTGAGTTCGTCGGTCGCAATGATTTTCAGGTCAAGGTGCGCGGTTTCCGGATCGAGCTGGGCGAGATTGAGTCAGCGTTAGTGTCGTGTGGTGTGGCTTCAGCGGTGGTCATCGCTACGGGTGATTCCGCATCAAAACGTCTGGTGGCTTACTTCACTCAGGGCGATGAAGCACTGACCGCGAGTGAGCTGAAGTCGCGTTTGGCGGCATGTTTACCGAGTTACATGGTGCCGGCGGCGTATGTTGCGCTGGCAGAGATGCCGTTGACGGCCAACGGTAAGGTTGATCGCAGAGCGCTGCCGGAGCCGGATGAAACGGCGTTGGTTCGTCGGGAATATGAAGCACCGCTGGGCGAACTGGAAGAGATGGTTGCTGAGATCTGGCAAGCGTTGCTGCCGGTAGAAGCCGTCGGTCGTCAGGACAGTTTCTTTGAGTTGGGGGGACATTCATTGCTGGCTGCCCAATTAATTTCAAGAATTCGCAATGAACTGGATTTGGAAGTGCCATTGGTCGAGCTTTTCTCTCATCCCACATTAGCCGCGTTCAGTCAACGTGTGGCTTATATCGGTCTTGCTGAGTTTGATGTCAGCGATTTAATGGATTTAGCAGAATAATGGGAGTCATACACCATGAGTACAAATGATGATTTGGGTGCATCGATGAATAACTTGTCTGGCGATGATGTCGTCAAATTATTTGAGCTGGCAAAAGCAAGAGGCCTGAAACGAAAAAAGAAAGACAAGCCTGCCGCGATTGAACCTGTCGCCCGCTCTCCGGAAGGAGAGCCTTTAGCACTGGCACAGCGACGGATCTGGTTTCTGTCTGAAATGGAGCAGAGTGCATCCGATGCTTATATTATCAACGGTTCATTTCGGCTGAAAGGTCAGTTGAATACCGACATCTTACGACAAACACTGGATCACATGGTCTCCCGCCATGAAGCCCTCAGAACCATTTTTATTACTCGGGATGGGCAACCTTTTCAGCAGATCATACCTGCGGATACAGGGTTCTTACTTGATGAGATCAATTATGATCAAGTCGATCTCTCAGAGCCTTATTTGCCTCATTTTGATCTATCGACAGGGCCATTGGTCAGAGCCGAATTGGTCCATGTTCAACACCATGAATTCGTGCTACGTGTGGCTTTCCACCATGCCATAGCCGATGGTTGGTCGATGAGTGTGTTTATCCGCGAAGTCGGCACGTTGTATGCTGCATTGTGTCAGGGACAAAGTAACCCGCTGCCCCCGTTACCGATTCAGTTTGCTGATTATGCCCACTGGCAACAATCTCTCGCTGAATCCGTTATTCCCCGTCAACGGGATTACTGGGTCGGACAACTGAAAGATGCACCGGAGTATCTGGCTCTCAAAACCGATTTTCCACGTCCGTCGGTGCAGGACCATGCCGGTGCCAGTGTGAATTTTACGTTGGACCGGACGTTAACTGCTGCATTGAAAGCCTTGGGACAGCGCCATGATACCACGCTATTTATGACCCTGTTTGCCAGTTGGGCGACGTTAATGAGCCGTCTGGCCAGTCAGGATGATGTGGTGATCGGTGCCCCTGTCGCCGGGCGAAACCGCGCTGAGTTAGAAGGTTTGATCGGGATGTTTGTCAATACGCAGGCACTGCGGGTTGATTTAAGTCAGCAACCCAATACGTCCGCGTTACTGGCACAAGTAAAAGCCACGGCACTGGCTGCGCAGTCCAATCAGGATATGCCGTTTGAACAGGTGGTTGAGGCGGTACTGACGAACCGTAATCCAGCGTATACACCGTTATTTCAGGTGATCTTTGCCCTCCAGAATCTGCCGGACTCAACCTTGAGTCTCCCCGATATCTCTTTATCTCCGGAAGAAGAACCATTTAAGACTGCAAAATTTGATTTGAGTCTGCTGCTCAGTGAATCGGGCGACACTTTGTCTGGTTATCTGAATTATGCGACAGCCTTGTTTGAAAAAGCGACGGTTGAACGCTATCTCGGCTATTGGATCCGTTTACTGCAAGGGATGGTTGAGCAGCCTGAGTTACCAGTGACGGCATTGCCAATACTCGATGACGAGCAATTTCACACCGTCATCCATCAATACAATCAGAATCGTTATGATTATCCCGCAGATAAGGGCGTTCATACGCTGTTTACTGAGCAGGTCAATGCATCGCCCGATGCGACAGCGGTGGTGACTGATGATGGTGATCTGACTTATGCCGTACTGGAGGCGCGCGCCAATGCGCTGGCTTATCGACTGCAAACACTTGGTATTCGACCGGGGCAGCGCGTCGCCATTCTGCTGCCGCGCTCAGCAGCTTTGATTCAGGCGGAGCTGGCGATTCTGAAAGTCGGCGGGGTATATGTGCCGCTTGATCCAACGGCTCCGACAGAGCGACTGGATTATATACTGGACAATAGTGGTGCGACGGTTTTGATTGCTGAGCCCGGTGCGACAGCGAATTATCCGACGCTCACGGTATTGGAGATGGATGCATCATTGGTCAATGAGATTCGTGAGCAACCCGTGTCGGTTCCTGTCAGTGGGGATGCGCCGGCTTACGTGATGTACACCTCGGGCTCGACCGGTCAGCCGAAAGGCGTTGTAATCCCTCATCGGGGCATTGCCCGACTGGTGATCAATAATGGTTATATAACCGTTCAGCCTGCGGATCGTTTTTCGTTCTCAGCCAACCCTGCGTTTGATGCAACCACCTTTGAATTATGGACACCATTGCTCAATGGTGCTGCGGTGGTCGTGATTGATCAAGATACCTTGTTGAACGTCCAAGCGCTTGAGCAAGCATTGATTGATCATCGAGTCAGTGTTTTGTGGATGACGATCGGTCTATTCAATCAATATGCGCAAGATTTGAAAACCGTGTTACCGGGATTGCGCTATGTATTCTTTGGCGGGGATTCGCCTGATCCAATGGTGATCCGACGGATGCTGTCCGATGGCGCGCCACAGCATGTGGTGCATTGTTATGGCCCCACAGAAACCACCACATTTGCGACAACACATGAAGTAACAGCCGTGGATGAGGATGCGGTGAACATTCCGCTTGGCTATCCGATTGGCAACACACAGATATATCTGCTGAACGATCAGAGACAACCGGTGCCACAAGGGGTTGTCGGTGAATTATATATTGGTGGTGACGGTGTCGCGTTGGGATATCTCAACCAAGATGAATTGACCGCAGAACGCTTTATTCCTGACCCGTATTCATCACAGCCGAATGCACGGATGTATAAAACCGGTGATCTGGGTTACAGACACCCTGACGGCACACTCGAATTTATCGGTAGAAATGATTTTCAGGTCAAGATTCGCGGATTTCGTATCGAATTGGGTGAAATTGAAGTGGCATTGCTTTCAAGCGGTGCTGACAGTGCGGTCGTGCTTGCCCAAGGTGAAGATGCCGGTTCGAAACGGTTAGTGGCCTATTTTACCACTCAAGATCCGCAGATCACGGCAGCGGAACTGAAATCAAGATTAGCTGAGCGATTGCCTGATTACATGGTGCCGAAAGCCTATGTTGCACTGGATCACATGCCGTTGAATGCCAACGGTAAAGTTGACCGCAAGGCGCTGCCGGAGCCGGATGAAAGTGCATTTGTCCGTCAAGCGTTTACTGCACCAGAAGGTGTCGTTGAATCGACTTTAGCTGAGATCTGGTCTGCGTTACTCGGTGTTGAACAAGTGGGCCGAGATGATAACTTCTTTGAGCTCGGTGGTCAGTCGTTACTGGCTGTTCAAATGATCGAACGGTTACGTCAACAGGGCTATCAGATGGTGATCCGGGATCTGTTCGCCCGGCCAACTTTGGCAGCATTAGCTGAAACCTTGGTCGCTCATACCACGAACCCACAAAGCGAAATTCCGCCGAATCTGATTCCCGCAGGTTGTCAGCATATCACACCAGAGATGTTACCGTTGGTGACGCTGAGCCAGCCAGAGATTGATCGGATCAGTCAGACCGTCGCTGGCGGTGCGGCGAATATTCAGGATATTTATCCGCTGGCACCACTTCAAGAGGGGATCTTATTCCACCACTTACTGGCCGAACAAGGTGACCCATACATTACCCGATTTATTCAGAGTTTCAGACGTGAAACGGAAATCGAGACGTTTATCAGCGCCCTGCAGCATGTGGTGCAGCGACATGACATTTTACGGACTGCCGTCGTTTGGGATGGACTGGAGACCCCCGTCCAAGTGGTGTGGCGCGAAGCGCCGGTCGTGCTGAAAACACTTCAGGCAGCGCAACTTGAGCATGTTGAACCGACGGGGGATGTGGCTGATGCGCTGAGTCGTCACTTTGACCCGGCCCGGACACGGATGGATATCCAGCGTGCACCCATGATTGAAATCTACAAAGTCGCAGATCCGGCGCAAGATCGCTGGCTGTTATGCTTCTTATTCCATCATCTGTGTAATGATCACACCACACTGGAGTTACTGGTTGAAGAAGTACAGTCTTACATGACGGGGCGGGAAGCGATGCTGCCCAAGCCGTTACCGTTCCGTAACTTTGTCGCGCAAACCACTCTGAACCAATCTGGCCGCGATGAACATTTGCGCTATTTTCAGGCATTGTTGGGTGATCTTGATGAGCCTTGTGTGCCATTCGGTCTACAAACACAAAGTGAGCTGACGGAAGGAGTACATGTCGCGATTGATCCGCATTTGGCAGATCAGGTGCGCGTGCTGGCGCGTCAGAAAGGTTTGAGTTCTGCTGCGCTATTCCATCTTGCTTGGGGGCTGGTGGTGCGCATGGCGACGGGGCAGGACGATGTCGTCTTCGGCACGGTACTGTTCGGCCGGATGGCTGGCGGTGAAGGGGCTGATCGCGTGTTAGGCATGTTCCTCAATACGCTACCATTACGGATCTCTTTTGCAGGGGCATCGGTAGAATCAGCGCTGGCTCAGACCCAACAGCGATTGGGTGAGTTACTTGAACATGAACATACGTCATTGGCTTTGGCGCAACAGTGTAGTGGCTTGAGCAATCAGACACCGCTATTCAGTTCTCTTCTCAACTATCGTTATCAAGGTGGCAGCGCACAGCATACTGAGGAGAGCGATGCGCTGGGAACCGTGGTCTTTGCTGCCGAAAATACCAATTACCCATTAACCGTGGCGGTTAACGATATTGTCAACGGTGGTTTCTCGTTAGATATCCATGTCAGTCGGAGCATCGGTGGCGATCGGATTGGCGCAATGCTCGTAACGGCACTGAATGGGTTGGTGAACACGCTGATGACACCGTCTGATATATCGCTTCCTGAGACATCCATTGACCAATTGGATCTGTTGCCTGTTGAAGAGCGTCATCTCGTGCTCGACACCTTTAACCAGACCGCAATGCTCTATCCCGAGCAAGCATGTCTGCACCAGTTATTTGAGTCACAAGCGGCGCAGACACCTGATGCCACCGCTGTGGTTTCAGGGAATGACTCGCTGAGTTATGCCGCACTGAATACGCAAGCCAATCAGTTAGCTCATCGTCTGATTGCACTGAGGGTCACACCGGGCAGTTATGTCGCCGTGATGGTTGAGCGCAGTTGTGCCATGGTCACGACCTTGCTGGCGACCCTCAAAGCGGGTGGTGCCTACGTCCCGCTCGACCCGTTGTTCCCGTCCGAGCGATTGCAATACATGGTGGCCGACAGCCGTCCGGTGGTTCTGATTAGCGACGGCAGCGTTGATGTTGCGCAGACATTCGGTGAGCAGGCCGCCCAGTTACAGGTGCTTGAACTCAATCGTGAGTCGCTGGCGGATGAGCCGGTGAACAATCCCGAAGTGGCAACGCTGAGTAGTGACCATCTGGCCTATGTGATTTATACCTCCGGCTCAACCGGACAACCCAAAGGGGTGATGGTGCCGCACCGGGCGGTGGTCAACTTCCTGACCGGTCAGCAGCAGCAACATCAGGTGAGTGGTGATGACCGTTTATTAGCGGTGACAACGATATCCTTTGATATTCATGTGCTTGAAATTTATCTGCCGCTGTTAAGTGGTGCCGCCCTGCACTTGGCCGATAAAGCGCTGTCTCGTGATGGTGAAGCATTGGCTGCTTATCTGGATAATCAGGCGATTACCCTGTTTCAGGCAACCCCGGCGACATGGAAACTTTTACTGGCAGCAGGGTGGCAGGGCTCGCCCCGGTTAACCGGACTGATTGGCGGAGAATCCTTCTCGAAAGTGCTGGCGGATGAGATTCTTAGTCGCGTCGGTCGTTTGTGGAATATGTATGGCCCGACAGAGACGACAGTCTGGTCAGCGACCCATCCTTTGCGCGTCAGTGATACGGGCGTCCTGATTGGTCAACCGATTGGGAATACCCGAATTTATATTCTGGATGAGAGACACCAGCCGGTTCCGGTGGGTGCCAGTGGTGAGATTTACATTGCCGGCGCCGGGGTAACGGCCGGATATCTCAATCGCGATGATTTAACCGCCGAGCGGTTTATCCCGGACCCGTTTGTTGCTGAATCCGGTGCGTTGATGTACCAAACCGGTGACTTGGGTCGTTGGGATAGTGAGGGTCGGATTCGCTGTTTAGGGCGGAGTGACTTTCAGGTCAAGATTCGGGGATTCCGAATCGAGCTGGGTGAAATCGAGTCGCTGATGCAGGGTTATGCCGGTATTGCTGATGCGGTGGTTACTGCGCCTGAGATGGCGGACGGAGAGCCACGGCTGGTGGGTTATTATGTGGCGGAAGACGCTGCGCAATCCGGTGAGGGTTTTGAGGAAGGATTAAAGGCCGAGTTACGCCGCCGCTTGCCGGATTACATGGTGCCGGGGATTTATATCGCGTTGGATGCCTTCCCGTTAACCCCGAATGGCAAGGTTGACCGGAAGGCTTTACCGGCGGTCGATGCAAGTCATTTGCCGCACCGGGCTTATGAGCCGCCACAGGGAGATGTGGAAGTTCAACTGGCTGAGATTTGGTCGGGTCTGTTGGGTGTGAGTCAGGTGGGGCGTCATGATGACTTCTTCGAACTGGGCGGGCACTCATTAATCGCTATTCAGCTCGTGTCTCGGATCCGAGTTGCACTTGGGCTTGAAATCTCGCTGACCACGCTGTTTGCTCATCCGGTACTGTCTGAGTTGGCTGCCACATTGCAAGACCGCGATCTGACGCCATCACAGCAACGTCTTCCTGCGATTACGCGAGATGCCAGTCAACAAACCCCACCGTTGTCGTTGGCACAACAACGGCTATGGTTCCTGTCACGGATGAATCCGGCAGCATCATCGGCTTATATTATTGCCGGTGGCACCAGACTGCACGGACGATTGAACATCGAAGCACTTCAACAGGCGCTGGACCGGATTGTCGCCCGGCATGAAATTCTACGCACACATTTCATTGAATGTGACGGGCTGGCAACGCAGGTCATCGCATCTGAAACCGTTGGTTTCCCTTTGGTGATGGACACGCAAACGGACGTCCCTTTCCAGCCTCAATTCAGTCTGGATAGCGGACGCTTACTTCAAGGACAGTTGGTTCGTATCAGTGACGAAGAGCATTGGTTGAGAATTGCGATGCATCACATCATTTCCGATGGTTGGTCGGTCAATGTGTTCATCCGTGAACTGGGAGAATTGTATAACGCGTTTACTCAAGGTGATGCAGATCCGCTGCCACCGCTGAGCATTCAGTATGGTGATTTTGCCGTATGGCAACAGCGCTATCTACAAGGGGACGTTCTGCAACGGCAACAAGCTTATTGGGCGCAACAGTTGCAGGGCATTCCTGAATGTCTGACTTTACCGACCGATCATATCAGGCCTGCTTATCAGTCCTATGACGGTGCAGTCATTCCGGTGCAGCTTGATCAGGCTATCACTGACGGGCTGAGAGATTTAAGCCGTCGTCAAGGTTGTACGCTCTACATGACCTTATTAGCCAGTTGGTCGGCATTGATGGGACGCCTTGCCAGTCAGGATGATGTGGTGATTGGCTCGCCGATTGCCGGACGTACCAGTGCTGAGGTTGAACCTTTGATCGGCATGTTCGTCAATACGCAGGCGATCCGAGTTGATCTGTCTGATCATCCGAACACGATTGATCTGCTGGCGCAGGTGAAAGACACGGCACTGGCGGCACAGGCCCATCAGGATATTCCGTTTGAGCAGGTGGTGGAGTCGGTTGCACCAACAAGAAATATGTCTCATCCGCCACTGTTCCAAGTGATGCTGAGTTTGCAAAATACACCTCAAGAAACGCAGGCGCTATCTGGTGTCACTCTTTCCTTATTGGAAACCGAACGTCGGACCGCGCAGTTTGATCTGAGCTTAGATCTCTTTGAAATGGATGGTCAGCTTTCCGGAACGCTGAACTATGCCACGGCTCTCTTCGATGCAGGCACCGTTAAACGCTATCTCGGATACTGGCACGCTTTGTTACAGCAGATGGTCTCGGCACCCACCCAAGCGGTTGGCTCACTGAATATCCTCCCGGACGCTGAACGCGACCTTGTGCTCAACCAGTTTAACCAGACGCAAACGTCATTCCCTGACGAATCCTGTCTGCATACGCTGATTGAAGCGCAGGTGACTCGTAGCCCAGACGCGACCGCGGTGGTGTTTGACGACCAGTCGCTCAGTTATGCCGAGCTCAATGCGCAGGCGAACCAACTGGCGCACTGGCTGATTGAACAGGGCGTGCGTCCGGACAGCCGGGTTGCGGTCTGTCTGGAAAGAAGCTGTGAGCTGGTGGTATCTCTGCTGGCGATTCTCAAAGCGGGCGGCGCGTATGTTCCGCTCGACCCGGGTTATCCGAGTGAGCGACTGACGTATATGTTGTCCGACAGTGCGCCGGTAGCCTTGTTGACCTGCGGCAGTTTAGTTGAACGTCTGGGAGAGGTTCCTGCAACAACCCGTTTGGTCGATTTAGCCTCTCCGGTGCAGCCATGGCTCGATAGTCCGACAACCAATCCTGTGGTGGCAGCGCTGACCAACCGTCATCTGGCATACATCATTTACACCTCGGGCTCGACCGGTTTACCGAAAGGAGTGATGAATGAGCACCGCGGGGTGGTCAATCGTCTGCACTGGATGCAACAAGACTACGGGTTCAACGCAGATGATGTGGTGCTCCAGAAAACCCCATTCAGTTTTGATGTGTCAGTGTGGGAATTCTTCTGCCCGCTGTGGTCGGGCGCTACATTATTGATGGCGAAACCCGAAGGGCACAAAGACCCGGATTACTTGAAAACCCTCATGACCACCCAAGGGGTGACTATCGTGCACTTTGTCCCCCCAATGTTGCAGAGTTTCCTTGAGGTGGTCAGCCCGAATGATTGTCCGAGCCTGCGCTTGGTGTTCTGTAGTGGTGAAGCGCTACCGGCGGAAGCAATACGCAAGAGTTATGCGCGCTTACCACAGATTGAATTACATAACCTGTATGGCCCGACGGAAGCAGCGGTGGATGTGACGGCATGGCACTGTCCACGGCAACTGACGGGTGACCGGGTTTCAATCGGTCGTCCGGTTGCCAATACCCGGATGTATGTCCTCGATAGTGAGGGTCATCCGGTACCGGTGGGTGTTGAAGGGGAGTTATACATTGGTGGTGTTCAGGTTGCACGGGGTTATCTCAACCGTGATGAGCTGACGGCGGAGCGGTTTGTTGCCAATCCGTACGACAAGCATCACTATCCGGTGATGTACCGTACCGGCGATGTGGGTTGCTGGTTGCCGGACGGCACGATTGAGTATCGGGGCCGCAATGATGACCAGGTGAAAATCCGTGGTTTCCGTATCGAGCTGGGTGAAATCAGCTCAGCGCTACAAGGTTGTACCGGTGTTCAGGATGGCGTGGTGGTTGCGCGAGCCTTCGGTGGCAGCGCTGATAAACAGTTAGTCGGTTACTACACGGCGGCACAGGCAGATGCGGTGCCGGATGTGGCAGCCCTGAAGGCTGAGTTGTCTGAGCGCTTACCGGCGCACATGGTGCCGGCGGTGTATGTGGTGATTGATGCGATGCCATTGACGCCGAACGGTAAAGTGAATCGTAAGGCATTACCGGAGCCGGATATCAGCTCGGTAGTGCGGCATGAATATCAAGCACCGGTGGGTGATGCGGAGCAACAACTGGCAGCGATTTGGTCAGCGCTGCTGGGTGTTGAGCAAGTGGGTCGTGCCGACAACTTCTTTGAGTTGGGCGGTCACTCCTTGCTGGCGGTGCGGATGGTGTCACGGGTGCGTGAGCAGTTGGGGCGGGAATTATCACTGACGACACTGTTTTCTCATTCGACATTACATGAAGTGGCAGCGCTGCTTGAGGATGCACAAGGTTCAACCTTACCTGCGATTACGCCACTGCCAGAGGGGCAAGCCATTCCACTATCTCTGGCGCAAAAACGCTTGTGGTTCTTATCTCAGATGGATGCACAGGCCACGGCGGCTTATACCGTGCCGAGAAGTGTGCGTTTGCAAGGCAAATTAGATGTCGATGCATTGCAACGGGCGCTGGATCAGATCGTTGCCCGACATGCTGCATTACGGACTCATTTTGCACTTGTTGCTGATGAGCCGATACAAGTGGTGAGTGCACCGAGTGTCGGGTTCCCGTTAACCTACCTTGACGGAGAAGGCGTGATGGATGAGCTTGCGCCACTGTCGCCAACGTTTGATCTCACTCAGGGCCCCTTGATTCAGGGACAATTAATTCGCGTATCTGATCGGGAGCATTGGTTACGGATTGTCATGCACCATATGATTACCGATGGCTGGTCGATGGGGATCTTTAATCGTGAGTTGGCTGCACTGTACACCGCTCACTGCAATGGTCAGGTTGATCCGCTGCCGCCACTAACGATCCAGTATGGTGATTATGCGGCATGGCAACAGACGCATTTACAAGGCGAGGTGTTGCAACGTCAGCAACAGTATTGGCACGAGCAGTTACGTGATATTCCGGATTGTCTGACATTGCCGACGGATCGGCCTCGCCCGGCGCATCAAGATTACAGTGGGGCAAGTCTGCCGGTTGTTATCCGTCGCGAGTTGACCGAGCAACTGCGTCAATTGAGTCAACGTCGTGGTTGTACGCTCTACATGACGCTATTGGCCGGGTGGTCCGTGGCGATGGGGCGTCTCTCCGGTCAGGACGACATCGTGATTGGTTCTCCGATCGCCGGACGAACCCAGAGTGATGTGGAAGGCTTGATCGGGATGTTTGTCAATAGTATGGCAATGCGGGTTCAGTTGACCGAAGCGCTCAATACACAAGATTTGCTTGCGCAAGTCAAAGAGACGGCACTGGCGGCACAAGCCAATCAGGATATGCCGTTCGAACAAGTGGTTGAAACTGTTGCACCGGTGCGCAGTTTGTCTCATGCACCGATTTTCCAAGTGATGTTCGCGTTGCAAAATACGCCGACGGATCAGATACAACTTCCTGAACTGACACTGGAAGCGTTAGACAATGAACTATCAACGGCCCAGTTTGATCTGAGTCTTGAAATTCATGAACATGACGGCGGCCTCAATGGTTATTTAACCTATGCGAGTGCATTGTTTGAGCCGGAAACCGTGCAGCGTTATCTCAGCTATTGGATCACCTTATTAGAAGAGATGGTTCGTCAGCCTGAGTTATCTGTCGGTGCTCTGCCGATGCTGACCGACAGTGAGCAGCAGCATGTGCTGCAACACTTCAATCAAACCGACTCTGACTACCCGTCCGATTGTGGGGTTCATACGCTGTTCAGCCAACAGGCGAGTGCTTCACCGGATGCCATCGCGCTCATCACCGAAGCGGGTGAATGGTGTTATAGCGAGCTAGAGGGAAGTGCTAATGCGTTGGCGCACCGCTTACAAACATTGGGTGTGGCCCCCGGTCAGCGAGTCGCAGTGCGGTTGCCGCGTTCAGCTGCGTTAGTGGTGGCTGAGCTGGCGATTTTAAAATGTGGTGGGGTGTATGTACCGCTTGATCCAAATGCGCCTGCCGAACGTCAGCGTTATGTTCTGGATGATTGTGGCGCCGAGGTGTTATTGACTGAGTCGGAAACGACACCGGATAGCTTATCACTCAAAGTCTTGACGCTGAATGAATCACTGCTGAGCGAACATTGTGAAGAAGTCGTGTCGGTTGCGGTACAAGGTGACTCACCTGCCTATGTGATGTACACCTCGGGCTCAACCGGTCAGCCAAAAGGTGTCGTCGTGCCACACCGAGCCATTGCAAGGTTAGTCCTGAACAACGGCTATATGGCGGTGCAACCTTCAGACCGGATTGCGCTGGCGGCCAACCCCGCATTCGATGCGACTACATTAGAAGTGTGGGCACCGCTGCTCAATGGCGCGGCGGTGGTGGTGATTGAGCAAGAGACGCTCCTGAACGTCCATGCCTTCGCCCAAGCATTAACACAGCATCAGGTCAGCATTCTGTGGCTGACGGTCGGCTTATTTAATCAGTATGCCCAAGGTTTGCAATCGGTATTCCCCAACCTGCGCTATTTGTTGGTCGGCGGTGATGCGCTTGACCCGGCGGTAATTCGTAGAGTGCTGTCCGAGAGTGCCCCGCAGCATCTGCTGAATGGTTATGGCCCGACGGAAACCACAACATTCGCCCTGACCCATGAAATTACCGCGGTGGATGAACATGCGGTGAGCATTCCATTGGGTCGTCCGATAGGCAATACCCAAGTGTATTTACTCAACAGTCATGGTCAGCCGGTACCGCAAGGTGTGGTTGGTGAGCTGTATATCGGCGGTGACGGGGTGGCGTTGGGTTATCTCAATCAAGCGGAATTAACTGCAGAGCGGTTTGTGCCGGACCCGTATGCCTCGTCAGCGAATGCGCGGATGTACCGGACCGGAGACCTGGGGTATTTACGCGCAGACGGAACGATTGAGTTCGTCGGTCGCAATGATTTTCAGGTCAAGGTGCGCGGTTTCCGGATTGAGCTGGGCGAGATCGAGTCAGCGTTAGTGTCGTGTGGCGTGGCTTCAGCGGTGGTCATCGCTACGGGTGATTCTGCATCAAAACGTCTGGTGGCTTACTTCACTCAGGGAGAAGAGGCACTGACCGCGAGTGAGCTGAAATCCCGTTTGGCGGCATGTTTACCGAGTTACATGGTGCCGACGGCGTATGTTGCGCTGGCAGAGATGCCGTTGACGGCCAACGGTAAGGTTGACCGCAGAGCGCTGCCGGAGCCGGATGAAACGGCGTTTGTCGTCCGACAATACGAAGCGCCGAAAAATGCTATGGAGACGACGCTGGCTGATATTTGGTGTCAGTTACTCAATGTTGAACGAGTGGGACGTCAGGATGACTTCTTTGAATTAGGGGGACACTCATTATTGGCGGTTCGGCTGATTTCGGAAATACAACACCGCCTCCATATTGAGGTGACGATTACGGAACTTTTTGAGCACTCAGTGCTATCTGCGTTAGCGATGAAGCTGGCTTACATCAAACTTTCTGCTTTTGCATCACAAGATATTGAAAATATGGCGCAGCGTTTAGCCAAAGGAAAGAAATAACCATGACTGATACACGCTTTTCTATTGATGAATTGTCACCTGAAGAAATGATGGCAATTCTGGAACAACTTGAACAAGACGGGGCATCACAGCCCCAACTTCCTAGGCAAGATATCATCGTGGCTGCTGATGAAAGCCAACGAGAATTTCCATTGTCGCTGGCCCAGCAGCGGTTATGGGTGATGTCACAAATGGATTCTGCGACAACCGCGGCTTATGTGATTGCCGCCGGGCTGCGCATTGAAGGGCCGCTGAATATGACGGCTTTAACGCAGGCGTTGGATCAGTTGGTGGTTCGCCATGCCGCTTTGCGAACGCATATTGAGGTTCGTGAGGGGCAACCGATGCAAATCATCGGTGCACCGGATTGCGGTTTCCCGTTGGAGATTTGTCACTCGGTTGCGGGTGAGGCTGAATCCGCTTATGAAGCTCCCCAGTTTGATCTCACCCAAGGGCCGTTGGTGCAAGGGCGTTTGATTCGTCAAACGGATACTGATCACACCCTGTATATCATGATGCACCACATCGTCGCTGATGGTTGGTCGATGGGCATCCTGACTGAAGAGTTAAGTGCGTTATATCATGCGTATGTACAGGATGGCGTCGATCCACTACCGAAACCGCCCATCCAGTTTGGTGATTACGCACAGTGGCAACAAGACCATATCCAAGGCGAAGTGCTTGAGCAACAGCAGCAGTATTGGGTCTCTCATCTGCAAGGTGCGCCTGAACTGCTGTCATTACCGAGCGATCGCCCTCGTCCCGAACAGCGCGACTATCTTGGTGACAATGTTAGTGTCACGCTGGATGCTGAACTGACCGCTGGGCTGAGAGCGTTAAGTCAACGCTATGGATGTACTTTGTATATGACGTTGTTCGCCAGTTGGGCAGCCCTGATGGGACGTCTGGCAGGGCAGGATGATGTGGTGATCGGCACGCCGGTCGCCGGTCGGACCCGCAAAGAAGTCGCTCACCTGATCGGTATGTTCGTCAATACGCAGGCGTTGCGAGTGGATTTATCGCAACCGTTGAATACCGAGGCGTTACTGGCTCAGGTCAAAGCGACTTCACTGGCAGCACAATCCAATCAGGATATTCCGTTTGAACAAGTGGTAGAGGCCGTCGCACCGCAACGCAGTTTGTCTTATTCTCCGGTCTTTCAGGTCTTATTTACCTTGCAGAATCAGCCCCGTGTTGAAGCAGCATTGGACGAGATGCGGTTATCTCATGTTGATGTCCCCGATCACTCCGCCAAAGTAGATTTGGCGCTGATCATGACTGAATGTGATGACCATTTATCCGGGATACTGAACTATGCGACAGCACTGTTTGATCCCGCCACGATCAAGCGTTATTTCGGTTACTGGAAATGCCTGCTCGAAGGGATGGTTGCTGAGCGCGATGCCGATGTCCGCACGTTGCCGATTTTGCCGCAATCCGAGCGGGATTATCTCATTACCACGTTGAATCAGACCGCTATGGCATTTCCTGATGATGCCTGTATTCATCAACTGTTCGAATCGTTTGTTGATGAAACACCGGAGGCAACCGCGCTGGTTACTGATTGTGAATCATTGACCTATGGTGAACTCAATTTACGGGCGAATCAGTTGGCACATTGCCTGGTTGAACACGGTGTCGCTCCCGACAGCCGTGTGGCAATTTCTCTCCCTCGGAGTGCTGATTTGTTGATTGCGATGTTAGCGACGATGAAAGCGGGCGGGGTGTATGTGCCGATGGATCTCAATTATCCTGACGAGCGTTTGATTCATATGCTGACCGACAGTGCGCCGCAGGTGTTGATCACACATGCAGACGTGCTGCCGCGGCTCGGTGAAATCGCGCCGGATTGTACGGTCGTGGATGTGGATGCCCATCGCCATATGTGGGCTGATTACGCGACGACCAATTTGAGTGTTGCAGCACTTGGCCTGACGGCACAGCATCTGGCCTATATCATCTATACCTCAGGCTCGACTGGCAAACCGAAGGGGGTGATGATTGCCCACCAAGGGGTATGTAACGTGTCATATGCGCAGCGAAATATGCTCGCTGTCGGCCGGGGAAGTCGGGTATTACAGTTCAGTTCAATCAGCTTTGATGCGAGTCTGTTTGAGATAGTCTTGGGAATCTGTTCTGGTGCCGAGTTACATTTTGCCGGGTCGGAGCAGCCGCTCGGAGAAGCGTTACTGACGATTCTCAAATCGCGCCGCATTACGCATGCCCCTTTACCGCCCGCAGCGCTGGGGAGTCTGCGCACCGATGTGCCGTTACCGGATTTGAAAATGCTGTTAACCGCGGGAGAAGCCGTCACCCGGACGGTGATTGAACCTTGGCTGACCGAAGGGCGTATGGTGTATAACGGTTACGGACCGACAGAAACCACCATCTGGGGGACAACATGCGCGTTACATCAAGGGTTTAACGGTGAGCCACCGATTGGGTTACCAAGACCCAATAGCACGATTTATATTCTTGACGCCAGCGGTGAGCCTGTGCCCCATGGTGTGACCGGTGAAATCTACATCGGTGGTGTCGGGATTGCCCGCGGTTATCTGAATCGTCCTGAACTGACGGCCGAGCGCTTCTTGCCCGATCCATTCTCACCCCAAGCCGATGCGCGGATGTATCGTACCGGTGATTTAGGATGTTGGAAGCAAGACGGCCTGATCCACTATCAGGGACGTTGTGACAATCAGGTCAAAATCCGCGGCTATCGTATTGAGTTGGGTGAAATTGAAACCGCACTGCGTCGCTGCGAGGGGATTCAGGAAGCGGTCGTCACCGCGCAAAAAGATCAGCGCGGCAATCAACGTTTGGTCGGCTATTACACGCAGACTGTTGGTGTCACCGTTGACTTGGCTGCGCTCAAATCTCGTTTACATCAGAGTCTGCCGGATTACATGATTCCATCGGCTTATATGTTACTGGAACAATTACCGCTGACACCGAACGGTAAAGTGGATCATAAGGCTTTGCCTCCGGCTGATGAAAGCGCATTTGCCCACCGGATCTATGAAGCGCCACAAACCGATGTTGAACAGTTACTTGCTACCCTCTGGTGTGACTTATTGGGTCTGGAACAGATTGGTCGCCAAGATCATTTCTTCGAACTGGGCGGGCATTCACTCCTGTCGGTTCAGTTGATCGAACAACTGCGTCAGCGTGGCTATCATCTGAGTGTCAAAGCGTTGTTCAATTATCCGACGCTGGCTGCGCTGGCAAACGCACTAACAGAAAACGCTGTGTCACTGGCTGCGAGTGTACCGAGCAATCAGATTCCTGAGGCGTGTACGCAGATTCTTCCTGAGATGTTGCCGCTCACCGAGCTGAGCGCCGCAGAGATTGCCGTGATTACCGCCAGTGTGTCGGGTGGCGCCGCCAATATTCAGGATATTTATCCGTTGGCCCCGTTACAAGAAGGCATTTTGTATCACCATATCCTGCAGAAGGAGAGTGACCCATACATTACGCCCGTGATCCTCACCTTTGATCAACAATCGCGGATGACGGATTTTCTCAATGCATTACAGGCTGTGATTCAGCGTCATGATATTTTACGGACCGGTATCGTCTGGGACGGACTACGGGAAGCGCATCAGGTGGTGTGGCGTCAAGCGCCACTTGCGATTCATGCGCTACAGATGGAGCAACTATTGGCGGTTTCATCTTCGCATGACGGAGCGGACAACAACGCTGCGTCGTCGCCCGACCTGGTGGCGCGACTACAGGCCTATTTTGCGCCTTCCCGCGTGCAGATGGATGTCTCTCAAGCCCCAATGTTAGCGGTTCATTATATTGCCGATCCGGCGCAACAACGTTGGGTCATGTGCTTACTTCAGCACCATTTGTGTATGGATCACACCACGCTGGAATTAGTGATCGAGGAAGTGCAGGCACATTTGCTGGGACAGGAGCATGCATTACCACAGCCCATCCCATTTAGGAATTTTGTCGCTCAGGCGCGAACCGAACTGAGTCAGCAAACATATCTCGATTATTTCCGTGAGCAGTTGGCTGACATCGAGCAGCCTTCTGCACCGTTTGATTGGCTGGAAACACAGAGTCATGGCTATGAGATTGAATCGTTACGCCACCCGGTTCATGATCGGCTGGCACAGCAGATCCGTTCTCAGGCCCGGCAATATGGCGTCAGTGCAGCGAGCCTGTTCCATCTAGCTTGGGGATTGGTGGTTCGGGCCACCACGGGGAGAGATGATGTGGTTTTCGGCACCGTATTGTTCGGCCGGATGGCCGGCGGTGACGGGGCGGATCGCGCGTTAGGGATGTTTCTCAATACCTTACCGCTGCGCTTGTCTCTTGGGCAGATGAAAACCGGGGAAGCGGTGCAGATGACCCATCAGCGACTGGCCGAATTACTCAACTATGAGCATGCACCGCTATCTCAAGTACAGAAATGCAGTGGCGTCAGTGCCCCGGCACCATTATTCACGTCACTTTTAAATTACCGTTATCAAGGCGGAAGTGCCCAAACGGATATCGACGCTGCACAATCGGTTTCGGCGTGGGAAGGCATTGAGATGCTCGCCAATGAAGAGCGGACCAACTATCCGGTCGGGCTGTCGGTCGATGATCTCGAAGGCGTGGGTTTCAGTTTAGATTTCAAAGTTGATCACCGTATCGGCGCGAAACGGATGGCGGAAATGGTCGAGCAAGCGCTGACCGCGTTAATGACGACCTTAACCGATGCACCGGCGCGTCCGGTTGGTCAGTTAATCGTTCTGCCCCATGCTGAACGCGACCTTGTGCTCAATCAGTTCAACCAGACCCAAACGTCATTCCCTGACGCATCCTGTCTGCATACGCTGATTGAAGCGCAGGTGGCTCGCAGCCCAGACGCGACCGCGGTGGTGTTTGAAGACCAGTCGCTCAGTTATGCCGAGCTCAATGCGCAGGCGAACCAACTGGCGCACTGGCTGATTGAACAAGGCGTGCGTCCGGATAGCCGGGTTGCGGTCTGTCTGGAAAGAAGTTGTGAGCTGGTGGTATCTCTGCTGGCAATTCTCAAAGCGGGCGGCGCATATGTTCCGCTCGACCCGGGTTATCCGAGTGAGCGACTGACGTATATGTTATCCGACAGTGCGCCGGTGGCTCTGTTGACCTGCGGCAGTTTAGTTGAACGTCTGGGAGAGATACCCGCGACAACCCGTTTAGTCGATTTAGCCTCTCCGGTGCAACCATGGCTTGATAGTCCCGCGACCAATCCTGTGGTAGCTGAGCTGACCAACCGTCATCTGGCATACATCATTTACACCTCGGGCTCGACTGGTTTACCGAAAGGGGTGATGAACGAGCACCGTGGGGTGGTCAATCGTCTGCACTGGATGCAACAAGACTACGGTTTTGGTCCGGATGATGTGGTGTTGCAGAAAACCCCGTTCAGTTTTGATGTGTCGGTGTGGGAGTTCTTCTGCCCGCTTTGGTCGGGGGCTACATTATTGATGGCGAAACCCGAAGGGCACAAAGACCCGGATTACTTGAAAACCCTCATGACCACCCAAGGGGTAACGATTGTGCACTTTGTCCCCCCAATGTTGCAGAGCTTCCTTGAGGTGGTCAGCCCGAATGATTGTCCGAGCCTGCGTCTGGTGTTCTGTAGTGGTGAAGCGCTACCGGCGGAAGCGATACGCAAGAGTTATGCACGCTTACCCCAGATTGAATTACACAACCTGTATGGCCCGACAGAAGCGGCAGTGGATGTGACGGCATGGCACTGTCCACGGCAACTGACGGGTGACCGAGTCTCAATCGGTCGTCCGGTTGCCAATACTCAGATGTATGTCCTCGACAGTGAGGGGCATCCAGTACCGGTGGGTGTAGAAGGGGAGTTATACATTGGTGGTGTTCAGGTTGCACGGGGTTATCTCAACCGTGATGAACTGACGGCTGAGCGGTTTGTTGTTAATCCGTATACCGCTGATGAGCACGCTCATCCGGTGATGTACCGTACCGGCGATGTGGGTTGCTGGTTACCGGACGGCACAATTGAGTATCGGGGCCGCAATGATGACCAGGTGAAAATCCGTGGTTTCCGTATCGAGCTGGGTGAAATCAGCTCAGCCTTGCAAGGTTGTGAAGGCGTACAGGATGGCGTGGTGGTTGCCCGAGCATTCGGTACCCGTTCTGAAAAACAGAGCTCTGATAAACAGTTAGTCGGTTACTACACGGCGGTTGACACGAATGTTGTGCCGGATGTGGCGACACTGAAAGCCGAGTTGTCTGAGCGCTTACCGGCGCACATGGTGCCGGCGGTATATGTGGTGATTGATGCGATGCCATTGACGCCGAACGGTAAAGTGAACCGTAAGGCATTACCGGAGCCGGATATCAGCTCGGTGGTGCGGCATGAATATCAAGCACCGGTGGGTGATGCGGAGCAACAACTGGCAGCGATTTGGTCAGCGCTGCTGGGTGTTGAACAGGTGGGGCGTGCCGACAACTTCTTTGAGTTGGGCGGTCACTCCTTGCTGGCGGTGCGGATGGTCAGTGAAGCGCAGCGGCAGGGGATGACGCTGGACTTGGCGAGACTAATGACTACGCCCGTTCTGCATGAACTGGCAGCAACATTTGCTCAGGCGCAGGATGCAGCGACACAAGACGCTGACAGTATAGCGCAGCACGATCAAGTCATCCCGTTCCGTACCACCGGGAAACAACTGCCGCTGTTTATTGTCCCTGAATTCAGTGGAGAATTGTTATACGGACCGACGTTGACAGCGAACATCGATCCAGATGTTCCGGTCTACGGACTATCGGCACCGGATCGAATGCAGACCTCATTGAAAACCTATCAACGGATGGCAGAGCGTTATGTCAGTATGATCCGTCAGATCCAGCCGCAAGGGCCATATCGGCTGTTTGGCTGGTCTTCCGGTGGTGTGTTGGCTTATGAAGTGGCAGCGCAGTTACTCGGTCAGGATCAGCAGATTGAATTTATCGGTATGTTAGATAGCTGGGTACCGGGCATCATTGAACAGCCGGTGCAGACTGATGACGAGATGATCACGGCGCTGAGCCATAATATCGTCGAATATCTTGCCGGACAGATGCGCGGCGCTGCTGTTGAACTGCCACAACAAGACCATTGGCAGGACTACTATCGCATCGGATGTACTGAGGGGTATTTACCTCAGGCGTGGACGGAAACGTATTTTCATCAGATGTTAATCCATCAGAAAGACTTTCTTCGTGCAGCGTATCAGCCGTTGCCTTTACCGATTCACCTCGACTTGATTGCGACACAACAATCACTGGCGATTGAGCCGCTGCTTGGGTGGTCACAGATTCTACCGAGTGAGAATATCCACTGTGTCACCGTCCCCGGAACACATTATGAGTTGATGAGTGCCCCTTATATTTCAGATGTCGGTGCAGCAATTTCACAAGTGATTGTCCGTCGCACAGATTTTTATCGACATAACCCTGCACATCAGGTCGCTGATGAAACACCGGTGATGAAATTGCAGAACGGGAAATCCGGTCAACCACTCGTCGTCTGTATTCCCGGTGCCGGGGATAATGTGTTCTCGTTTGTTGATTTTGTTCAGACCATGCCATCTGACTGGACGGTTCTGGCGATTCAACCGCGGGGATTATGGGGTGGCGGTATTCCTCATAGCAGTGTTGAGGCGGCGGCATCTTTCTATCTCGATGCATTACGAGACCAGTTGGGCGCACATGAGCTGCACATTGTCGGTCACTCATTCGGTGGCTGGGTCGCTCTGTCGCTGGTGACTCAGATGGAGGCGCAGGGCATTCCGGTGAAATCACTGACAATCGCAGATTCCCGGGTGCCGATGCGCACCTATCATCAGGAATACAGTGATCTTCAGGCTTTGATCCGTCTGATTGAGTTATTTGAAATGCGCGGCTGTTCACTCGGTTTAACATCAAGCGAGCTGGCACCGCTCTCGTATCATGCGCGTCTTGCATTGACGTTAAGTCGTTTGATTGACAGCGGATTATTGCCGAAAAGCACCCGGAGCCGTGACTTTGAAGCGATTTATCGCGCTTTTGCGACGCATATTCGTATTTGGTTTACACCGGAGGTTTTACCGAAGACATCGACCACGCTGGTGATCGCACAAGGTTCGTCACCGGAACGTTTTGTCGGTTGGAAGACACTGATGCCAGACATCAGCGTGCGACAAAGTTTGGGAAATCATATGACATTATTAAAGCAACCCGACGTTCGTCTGCTGACGGATACGATTCAGGGTAAGACTGCTATTTAACTGAAGATGTTGTGGCCACTGTATTCGAGCATGTTATCGATAGTGCAGCCACATTCAAATAGATGAGGAATTGAGATGTTTAAATCCATTTTAAGTCGTTTTAAATGGCAGATATTCGCAGCAACCGTCCTGAGTGTGGTTGGTGCGTTAGCGGGGATTATGATGCTGAGAATCATCACGGCTCAGGTTGGCCTGATTGGTGCCGGAAAATCGCCCGGTCCAAACGCGTTTCTGATTTTTGTCGGTGTGGTGGCGACGGTATTATTATTCAGCCTCGCCTCCCGTTATCTGTTGGCAAAATTGAGTGCCCGGGTAGTGTATGAGTTTCGTGATTCACTGGCGAAGCGGCTGCTTTCAACATCGTATGCGATGCTGGAACAGATTGGTGGTCACCGTGTGATGGCGGCGATGAAAACGGATGCAGCCAAGTTATCTGACGGACTGTTGATGTTGCCGGGCTTTATCTACAGTCTAGTGACGGTGATGCTGTGTCTCGGATATATGGTGTATACCTCATGGGAACTGTTCTCGGTCGTTTTCGTCTTGATTGCGTTGATTGTCGTGATTGCTAAGTTTTTCCTGAAACGCGGATTCCACCATTACATGCTGCTACGTGAGTATGAAGATGACATGTTCAGTGGCCTCAAAACCTTGGTTGACGGGATTAAAGAGCTGAGTATCAATGCCAATCGTCGCCGTTTTACCTACAATCAGCTCCTGGAGCCAAACTTTAAAGCGATTCGTGAGCGGAGCGTTAAAGTGTCGGTGATCTTTACCATGATGGGCAGTATGGCTTCGACGTTAGTGTTCTTCGTGATTGGCATTATTGTCTTCGGTAGTCGGATTTATTTTCCCAATGTGCCGCTGGAAGTGATCGTCACGTTTGTCCTGACCATTCTGTATATGGTGAATCCATTGCAGGGCGTGATTGATTCGATGAGTCGCTTCAGTGACTGTTCAAGCTCTTACCGCAATATCGAGAGCCTTGAACTGGCGGAGTTGGAAGATTTTCAGCGCACCACGGAAGCGGAGAAAAAACCACCAGCGGAAAATGAATCATGGCAGCGCCTGACCGTTCGGGACATGATGTTTCAATATCAATCGGAAGATGATGAATATTCATTCCATGTCGGCCCCGTGAATGCTGAATTTCAGCGTGGTGAGGCGATTTTCCTGACCGGTGGAAACGGTAGTGGTAAATCGACATTTGCCAAATTGTTGGTCGGCTTGTATCGCCCGAATCAAGGTACGATTCAGCTCGATGATAAAGTGGTTTCGGAGGCAATTGATACGCATGAATATCAACAGATGTTCTCGACTATTTTCTCGGATTTCCATTTATTCGAGCATGTTCTCAATGGTGAGGGTGAACCGGAAAAAGACGAAGTGATCCAAAAATATCTCGCTGATCTGGAACTGACTACGAAAGTCACTTCCAAAGACGGTAAGCTCTCCTCCGTTGCGATGTCTCAGGGACAGAAAAAACGGTTGGCATTACTGATGTCATATATCGAAGATACGCCGATCTGTCTTTACGACGAGTGGGCTGCGGATCAAGACCCGCGTTTCCGCGAGATCTTCTATACCCGGATCATTCCTGAACTGAAACGTCAGAATAAACTGGTGTTGGTCATCAGCCATGATGATCGTTATTTCCATCTTGCCGATCAGCTGATTAAGTTCGAAAGCGGCAATATTGTGGAAAATCACATTCAGAATAGATACGAGGGCGCAGCAACCGAAGCCGTTGAGGAAGAAGAAATGATGACGATATCGGTTTAACGTCAAGCGACAATTGAACCGGAATAACTTTAGGGCGGCAGTTGATCAACTGCCGCCCTAGTGCGTTTTTAAAGCGGTCAGCAATATATCAATTACAGCGTATAAAGTGCTTCTCGATGCTACGAACCGCTCTCGTCCAGACTTCAGTAATGATCCAGTGCTTAACCTCAGTAAAAATACCGATGACAACATTGATGTGATTTCCTCCGGATTTGGCGATTGTTCTGCTGAGACCACGGTTAAAAAATCAATGATACAAACACATGTCCCTGACTATCAACACTGTCAGCGAGTCGAAGATCAAAGTGCAGATTGTGAAATTACTCATCGCTACGATGCATCAGTGATTAAACACTACGATGGTCCGTATAACCTCAAATCATGTGGGACAGGTTGTGCGGAACTTTGGATTGGCAAAGTGGGTGATAATTACTGGGGAGGGTACTGCAAGATTTACGAACAATACACCCGGGTGCAGGTCACGAACCCTGCCGCGATTGTCTCGGCTACCTTAGAGTATGCCAAGTGGGATGACTATATGCAGGTCTGGGTTGGAAAGTCCGGACAGGAGAAAAAAGTTTGGCAAGGCCCGAACGGCAACTTTCCGCCCGAAACGGATGGTCGATGCGAACTGAGTACCAGTTGGGAACGCAATCCAAATACCGATGTGACGCAGTATTTTAAAAACGTGAATCCTGGAGATGTCGTCACCTTTAAAATCCGGGTGTCCGTTTCCGGGAATGGAGAAGGGTTTGGCCGCATTCGTATTCATTATGATCCTGCCAAAGCGATTACCAAAGATGAGTGGTCTCCCCAAACTTGTATCAGTGCTGCCAATACGGTGATTGATGGACTGAAAGACGGCTTTGCTGAAGGAAATGTATCGTGTATCGACAATTCAACCGATGCTTCCGGATGTACGGTTGTGAATGGCGTCCGGATCTGTGGATCTCAACTATCCCCTTCTCCGATCAACAATATTCCCCCGTTATGCAAAAAAGTCAGCGTGAAAGGGAGCTATGACTTTTGTTGGTTCTTACTGTAAGTCAAAAGTGCTCGGAGCCTGTATTGAAAAGCGGGAAGCTTACTGTTGTTTCAACTCTCCGTTGTCCCGCATCGTTCAGGAGCAAGTTCGCCCGCAGCTGGGCATGTCATTTGGTTCTCCGAAGAACCCGCAGTGCGGCGGTATCCCGCTGGATAAAATTGCCGAGATCGACTGGAGCAAAGTGAACCTGGACGAATGGTTGGGGATTCTGCAACAAAACGGTAAGTTCCCAGATCCAAGTTCTGTCAATCTGGAATCACTCACCGGCTCCGGCAGTGATTTCAATATCGATGGCGGTCGTCTGAATACAGAGGAAAGAACGTTGAATCGCCTGAATGGAATTGATGTTGATGCTAAACGCAGAGAGGCGGCGCAGCAGGTTTTTCCGGATTGGAAGGGGGAGTGATGTGTATCTCGTCCTCAATATACAGATTCACAACAAGCGAAAACGATAAGAGCCACTGGAATGGCTCTATCACGCGCTACCTGCGGTCAATACTCTATGAGCGGAAGAGAACAGGGCTATTTGAATTCATCTGTCTACGAGTGGAGCCGAAGCCGCGTTTCTCATAGCAAGCATCTGTAGTATATTCTTGGAACCTGTCGAGTTCAAATCCGGTTATTGAAACGGACAATTGCTGACAAGCTTCTGCCCCATTACAAGCTAAAGCATTTATTCGTAATCTTTTAAAGATAAAGACTTGGCCTACTTTTTCTAATCAATGCAATGTGGAGTGACATCAGGCCTGATATCCTACTTGATTCACATTGCTTTATTAAAGGGTTGTAACTAGTTACCCTACAAGCCTATGCTTATCACTACTCTCAAGCCGTCATTGTTACGAGGTACTATATTTTGCCTACTATAAAAAGCATTAGATATTTAGATCTACTAGATCGGCCTATTCAAGGCACGTCCCTCCAAAGTAACATTATCGTCAAAGGTACTGTAGTAGCTATCGAGAACGGTTTCGTTCTTGTAGATATTGGCCTTAAGTCTGAATCTGCTATCCCTGCTGAACAATTCAAGAACGCTGCTGGCGAACTTGAAGTTGAAGTTGGTTCTGAAGTAGATGTTGCTCTAGACGCTGTTGAAGACGGTTTCGGTGAAACTCAACTTTCTCGTGAGAAAGCGAAGCGTCACGAAGCTTGGATCGTTCTTGGGAAAGCTTACGAAGAAGGTGAAACTGTTGTTGGTATCATCAACGGTAAAGTTAAAGGCGGTTTCACTGTTGGACTAATAAACGGTATCCGTGCATACCTTCCAGCTTCTCTGGTAGACGTACGTTCTATCCGCGACACTGCTCACCTAGAAAACAAAGAGCTAGAGTTCAAAGTTATCAAGCTAGACCAGAAACGAAACAACGTAGTTGTTTCTCGTCGTTCTGTTATCGAATCAGAAAGCAGCGTTGAGCGTGAAGAACTTCTTGAAACTCTCCGAGAAGGTGCTGAAGTTAAAGTTATCGTTAAGAACCTTACTGATTACGGTGCAGTCGTTGACCTTAGTGGTGTTGACGGTCTTCTACATATCACAGATATGGCATGGAAACGCGTTAAGCACCCATCAGAAATCGTTAACGTTGGCGACGAAATCCTAGTTAAAGTTCTTAACTTTAATCGTGAGCGTACTCGCGTATCACTAGGTCTTAAGCAACTAGGCGAAGATCCATGGGTAGCAATCGCTAAGCGTTACCCAGAAGGTCACAAGCTAACTGGTAGCGTAACTAACCTAATTGACTACGGCTGCTTCGTTGAAATCGAAGAAGGTGTTGAAGGTCTAGTACACGTGTCAGAAATGGATTGGACTAACAAGAACATTCAACCATCTAAAGTCGTTAATGTTGGCGACGAAGTTGAGGTTATGGTTCTTGAAATCGACGAAGAACGTCGTCGTATCTCTCTAGGTCTGAAACAGTGTAAAACTAATCCATGGGAATCATTTGCAAAAACGCATGTCAAGGGCGACAAAGTTACTGGTATGATCAAGTCTATCACTGACTATGGCATGTTGATCGGTCTAGAAGGTGGCATCGAGGGTCTAGTACACCTATCTGACATTTCTTGCGACGCAACTAGCGAAGGAGCTATTCCCGAGTACAACAAAGGTGACGAGATCTCAACTTTTATTCTATCAATTGATGCAGATCGTGAACGTATTTCTTTAGGTATTAATCAGGAGATAAAAGCATCGCGAAATAGAGGCGTTTATATTGAAGAAGAATATCTAGCATCTTTATCCGACTCGTCTGAGTTCTCCTTTTTGAAACCGATAGAAACCTCTATCGCTACCAACATTTGTAAAGCAAAAATTGTTTGTAATGAAAAGTATACACTACAGTCTTTAACCGACTTCTTAAATAAAGAGTTCTCTGTAAAACTTTCGGTCGAGCCACGGCTTGGTGAAGACGTTAAGTTAAGTATCCTAGCTGGTTACAGTACAAGTAAGACAATTCGCTCTTATGGTTTTAAGCTCAGAAAAGAAAATAATAGCATTGAAATTTTTACTAATAATATGAGTCTTTTAGATCCACTTGATTCCAGTGCAGTTAGTGATGTTGATGCAAACAAAATTCAAAGCCATGGATTGAATATTAATGCTGACAAAATAATAGTTTCGAAGTTTGATTGTTTAGTAGCCATTTTTGGGGTAATAAATGAGTAAAAATGATAACCGTCACTCTATAACCGATTATGCCCGACAAGGTGATGAGTTAATTCGGTTCGATGATAAGGTACGAGCCAAGCCTTCTGACTTTAAAGTTGATAAAACCGTAATTCTCATTCACGGGTTCACTGCGCATGGAGATTACCTCGAGTCTTTAGCAACCGAATTAGTAGAGTATGGTTACAACGTCCTCATTTACAATTACTATTCACTTAATGGGGTTTTACGGGCTGCTGAGAGTTTGGCTGAAAGATTAGTTCTACTTAATGAGCTTACAGATGGCGATCTAGAACGTAACAAAATTAGTCTTATATGTCATAGCATGGGAGGGCTTGTCGGAAAAAGCTTGTATTTATTGACGGCAGCTAAGTGTTTTGTGTCTTCGTTAGTAACGATAGGAACCCCTCATCAAGGAACATTAACCGATGCTAAAGTACTGCAACACTTGATAAATGCAGGGGAGTATTTATGTGGAAAACCAACAAGTTATAGGCCTGATGGTTGTTCAGCTAAAGAGTTAATGGGGGTAGATAACTACAATAACATTGGCTTACTTGACTCTTTAGAGCTAAAAGCCGACGAGTTGAAGGAATTACCAATTCTTAGTATTTCAGGAGGACGTCGATATTTAGAAGTTGGCAGTAACCCAATTTTAAACTATGCAGCAAACAAGTACATTCAAGATCAGCTCAAAAGTGAAAATGATGGATTGGTTTTAGAAGATAGTTCAACCCCATTTTCAAACTCAAAATTTGAACCTCACCCATTGAGCCTGCACCAAAATAATTACTCTGATTATAAATATGTTAATCATAGCCACCTCGTAAATAGTCAAGTAGTAGGTCTAAATATTGTTGCATGGCTTAAAAATATACCCAGTTCTGATGGCTGATAATATTGCTGGTTAACTGTAACGTTGGGTATGTTTTATGTTATTTAGTTGAATGAATCTCTATTAACACTGGAAGGATGAACACCTCCACCGTTTCTGATCTGTACTATCAAAACGGGGAACCGAATCAAGCAACTTCCCATACCAGTAGTTATTCATGAATCGCTAATTTAGGAAAGCCGCTGACAGACTTTTGTCCAGAGGTTTGATAGAATTAGATCACCCTCTCTCTACATCCATACCCCTCTGCCGCTGAAGCAAATTAAACTTCTCATGTACCCGGTTCGGATAAAGCTCGGTATAAATCAGCCATAACGTATTGAGGTTACGATGGCCGGTAACCTGGGCGATTTCTTCAATTGAAAAGCCTTGTTCAAACAGGCGGCTGGCTCCTTCGCGGCGCAGGTCGTGGTATTTCAGATCATGGATGCCGAGTTTACTCCGGACACGTTGGAAACCGGCAGAAACGCTTTTGCTATTGTAAGGGAAAATGCATGCTGCTGTTTTTGGCTGGCGTTGCAGAATTTCCCAGGCATCACCAAGCAATAGCACCCACATATGATTGCCTTCCTTCTTACGCGGGTCTTTTCGATCCCGGACTTTCACGGCCTTACTTTTTCCATCCACATCTTCCCATAGAATTTTGCATACTTCGCCAATACGCATACAACTCAGAATCGAAAATTCCAGAATATCGAGATAAGGGATATGTGCGGAACGGTGCTCCTGTCGGTTCAACAGTTCAGATCTGATACGATCCAGCTCATCGCCGATTGGCCGTCGGCTGCGGCGTTCTGACTTGGCAATCAGGTTCAACTGATAAAGCGTGTAGTAAGCGTCACGAACCACCGAGTCATCCACGTCAATGTTGAAGATAGGTCGGGCGGATTTCAACACACTGCGGAGATAGGAATATCACCGCCAATGGTTTGCGATTTCACGCCGGAAGATTTGCGATCTTTACAGTAGGCGACTAAATCGGAGACGGTGAGTTTATCTGCCCTGATTTTGGCAAGATCAGTATCAACCAGCATATTCAACCCGTACTGTTTCGAGCGGCCAACTTTCTCTGCGGTCAGAGAGTCATTCAGATAAAGCAGGATCAATTCCTTGATGGTCGGTTTTTCAGTCCTTCCCGGTAAACCATGCGTATTGAGCTTGGACACCAATAGCGTGTCCCATTCTTTTGCATCGGATCGTTTCCCGAAAGTACAGGATTCACGGTATACTACGTCACTTCCTTTTTTAAACCGTGCAACGGAAGCGAATGATGACTTTACTGGTTTTGCGTTTTTCTATCGTAAAGCTGGCCATTATTTTAAAATCAGGGAATTTGAATTACGTGTCCCATATTTTAAGGGACACATATGGGGCACGTAATAGTAAAAATAGTTGAGATTAGTAAAGAATGAGCCAGAAACAAAATATAGATAAATCTTTGCAAGACAGCCGATTATCTAGTGATATTGATGTGTCGTTCAGTCGTCGATTCAGTGTAGCTCCCATGCTTGATTGGACGGACCGTCATTGCCGCTATTTCCATCGATTGCTGACTTCGCAGGCGCTGTTGTATACCGAGATGGTAACGACCGGGGCGATCATTCATGGAAAAGGTGATTTTCTCGCTTACAATGATGAGGAACATCCGGTTGCACTTCAGCTCGGTGGCTCGAATCCACAGGATCTGGCAACGTGTGCTAAATTGGCTGCTGAACGTGGCTATGATGAAATCAATCTCAACGTTGGTTGTCCGTCTGACCGAGTTCAGAATGGCCGGTTTGGTGCGTGTTTGATGGCTGAGCCTCAGTTGGTTGCCGAGTGTGTCGCTGCGATGAAAGCTGAAGTCGATATTCCGGTGACGGTGAAAACAAGAATCGGGATTGATGAGCAGGATTGTTATCAATTTCTGACGGATTTCATAACGATCGTGGCTGAACAAGGTGGCTGTGAACAGTTTACCATCCATGCGCGTAAAGCCTGGTTGAATGGCCTGAGCCCGAAAGAGAACCGGGAGATCCCACCGTTAGATTATCCCAGAGCTTATCAGCTGAAACGGGATTTTCCCCATTTGCAGATTGCCGTGAATGGCGGTATCAAAAGCCTCGAAGAAACCAAAGCCCATCTGGAGCAACTTGATGGCGTGATGGTTGGTCGTGAAGCATATCAGAATCCATATTTACTGGCGGAAGTCGATCAGCAGATCTTTGGGCTAGAGACGCCCGTGAAAAAGCGCTCACAGGTTGTCGAGGAAATGTATCCGTATATTGAATCGCAATTATCGAAAGGTGCGTATCTTGGGCACATCTCTCGTCATATGATCGGGTTGTTTCAGAATATGCCCGGAGCCCGACAATGGCGTCGTTACATTAGTGAGAATGCGCATAAAAAAGGCGCGGGAATCGAAGTGATTCAAACAGCACTGTTGAAAATCCCTGAATCTTTAAATGTGTAAATTTGACCTGAGATTCGTTAGATTGACCAATTGTCAGCGATTGATTTGGCATAAGGTTATTCTGAGGCTCGGAAAATCAGTGGGTTCAGGTTGTGTTGAGTTGGCCTGATTTCTGCTTATTCATAGAAAATAAAGCTGGGAAAATAAAGGAAAATAATGATGGTTGAACTGCTGTATTTGTTGATCTTTGCAGGCGTGCTATTTTTTACAGGTGTGACGCTGTTTGGGATTATGTTGTCGATTGGCTTGTCATTCTTGTTTGTCTTGGCATTTGGTATGTTCGCCATGTTGATTAAGATGCTGCCTTGGTTACTCGTGATTGTGCTTGGTATTTGGTTATTTAAGAAATATGCATAGTTGCTATTTCCTTTAGTTATTAATTAATATTTTTATATTTTATTTTTATATATTTATCGGTAAAAGCTTAACTTTTCGTCCATCATCTTCCATGATGAAATAAGCGTGTTGGTGATCAGCATGGAGGAACAAGAGATGACGCTTGAAGAACTGAGGGCCCTGTATCGGGAAAACCTTTTGGTGGAAGCGATTGTCGAGCCTTTTTCTGACAATGGTATGTGGATTGTTGAGTTCAGACACGCGCACGGACCTTTTATTCTGTTAACCGATGACGATGGCGAAGAGTGCCATTACACCAATTTAGATATGGCTTCTAAATCCGCAATGGATGTCGGTTTTAAACAAGTCCGAATCGAATCTCTTGAGTTATAGTCTTTCTTACTCCCAAAAGTTATAAAACATTCTCATCTATTCTTTCTTGTTATTAGTGAGCTTGGTTACTCTATCGTCATGCAATGAATAGGGAAGTCGTGACGATGTCTTCAGCTAACAATAATATTTCTAACCAGAGTGGTTTATTTTCTAGTCCACTCAACGATACGCAACTTAATCAGTTGCAACACAGTGTTTCACAACTGTCGCCGCAGCAATTAGCTTGGGTCAGCGGATATTTCTGGGGATTGAGTCAGTCTCAGACTGGTGAGGTTGCCGGTGCGGCGACGATGTCTCCGCTTGCTGCCGCAAAACCTGCCGATAAACTCACTATTATTTATGCTTCCCAAACCGGGAATGCAAAAGGGGTTGCCGAAGCACTGGAACATGAGGCACAAGCACAGGGGCTGCCGGTACAGATTTTTGATGCCAGTGATTACAAAGGTAAAGATCTTGCCAAGGAAACCCATGTTGTCATCGTGGCTTCAACCAACGGTGAAGGTGAAGCGCCTGATAATGCTCTTGAGCTGCATGAATTCTTACAGTCCAAAAAAGCGCCGAAACTACCGAATCTACAGTATGGTGTGATTGGTCTGGGTGACTCAAGCTATGAGTTCTTCTGCCAGACGGGTAAAGATTTTGATGCTTTCCTCGCTAAATTGGGTGCAAAACCGTTTTTGGAACGGGTTGACTGTGACGTGGACTATGACGCTCCGGCAGCAGAGTGGCGTCAACAAGCGCTGGGGATTCTTAAAGAATCGATGTCGGAAGGACAGGGTGAGGTTGTGCCGCTACCGATTCATTCCGCAGGCGGTGCTACGGCCGAATATACCAAGCTGAAACCTTATACTGCGACGTTGCTGACCAATCAGAAAATTACCGGCCGCGATTCGGGTAAAGATGTTCGCCATGTTGAAATTGACCTTGAAGGATCAGGAATTACTTATCAACCGGGCGATGCATTAGGGGTTTGGTATGAAAATGATGCTGACTTATCCAGCCAGATTTTGAGCTGTGTCGGATTATCTGGCGTGGAGAGTGTCGAAGTTGATGGTGAAAGTATTTCGGTTCACAGTGCTTTAATTCGCCAGTTCGAAATTACCTCATCCAATCCTCAGTTGATTACTCGGGTGGCGGCGTTATCTGAATCGACATTCTTGAAAGAGCTTGTCGAAGATAAAGATAAACTGCGTGAGTATTCCGCGCATACACAGATTATTGACGTGTTAAAACAAGCCGCTGTGCAGTTATCGGCAGATGAATTAGTAGGACTACTACGCCGTTTGACCCCTCGTCTCTATTCCATCGCATCCAGTCAAAGTGAAGTCGATGAAGAAGTTCATCTGACGGTTGGGGTGGTTGAATATGACCAAAATGGTGAAGCCCGTCAGGGAGGCGCCTCCGGATTTTTGACGCATCGTCTTGAAGAAGGCGACAACATCAAAGTTTTCATTGAGCATAATAATAACTTCAAACTTCCTCAGGATGATGATACTGCAATCATCATGGTGGGGCCGGGAACGGGGATTGCGCCATTTAGAAGCTTTATTCAGGAAAGAGATAACCGTGGCGCTTCAGGGAAAAGTTGGTTGTTCTTCGGTGACCGGACATTCACGCAAGATTTTCTCTATCAGGTTGAATGGCAGAAATATCTGAAGTCAGGTGCTCTCACTCAGATGGATGTTGCGTTTAGCCGCGATCAGGCCGAAAAAGTTTACGTTCAGCATCGCTTGCTGGAAAAAGCCGAGCAGATTTGGGAATGGTTACAGAGTGGGGCCTATCTCTATGTCTGTGGTGATGCAACCCATATGGCAAAAGATGTTCACGAAGCCTTGATTACGATTGCCGAACAGCAAGGCGGTTTGGGTCGGGAACAAGCTGAAGAATATGTCAACGAACTCCGTAAAGCGAAACGTTATCAAAGGGATGTCTACTAATGAGTGCGAATCAAGAAACCAAAGACCAAGAAGTATTGGGACAAGTGCTGGGGCCATTGTCTGATAACGAGCGCCTGAAGAGAGAGAGTAATTTTTTACGTGGCACGATCACGCAAGATCTTCAGGATCCGCTTACCGGTGGATTTACGGCAGATAACTTTCAGTTGATCCGGTTTCACGGGATGTATCAGCAGGATGATCGTGATATTCGGGCTGAGCGGACAAAACAGAAGCTGGAACCGATGCATAATGTGATGCTTCGTGCTCGGATGCCCGGTGGCATTATTCAGCCTCAACAATGGCTCGCGATCGACCAGTTTGCAACGGAACATACGCTATATGGCAGTATCCGTCTGACGACCCGGCAAACCTTTCAGTTTCATGGTGTGCTGAAGCCTCAAATTAAAATGATGCATCAGATGCTCAATAAAACCGGGATTGATTCGATTGCTACTGCCGGTGATGTAAACCGTAACGTGCTGTGTACATCGAACTCGGTTGAATCAGAACTTCATCAAGAAGCTTATGAATGGGCGAAGAAAATAAGTGAGCATTTACTGCCGAAAACCCGGGCTTATGCTGAAATATGGCTGGATGGCGAAAAACTGGAAACAACGGATGAAGAACCGATTCTGGGAAGTAACTATTTACCCCGGAAGTTTAAAACAACCGTTGTGATTCCACCGCATAATGACATTGATGTGCACGCGAATGATTTAAATTTTGTGGCGATTGCTGAAGCTGGCAAGTTGATTGGATTCAATGTGCTGGTGGGTGGCGGTTTAGCGATGACGCATGGTGATACTTCAACCTATCCTCGTCGTGCAGATGATTTTGGCTTCATCCCGCTGGAAAAGACACTCGATGTTGCTGCCGCGGTTGTCTCGACACAGAGAGATTGGGGAAACCGTTCTAACCGTAAGAACGCGAAGACTAAGTACACATTAGATCGCGTTGGTATCGACGTATTTAAGGCTGAAGTTGAAAAAAGGGCCGGTACCCATTTTGCAGAAAGCCGACCTTACGAGTTCACCAGTCGTGGTGATCGTATCGGATGGGTAGAAGGGATTGATGGCAAATTCCATCTGACCCTCTTTATTGAAAATGGGCGGCTACTGGATTATCCGGGTAAGCCATTAAAGACAGGTGTTGCTGAAATCGCGAAAATCCATCAGGGAGACTTCCGGATGACCGCCAATCAAAATCTGATTGTCGCTGGGGTTACCGCTGAGCAAAAAGAGCAGATTGAATTAATTGCCAAAGCGCATGGTTTGATGGATGACGGTGTGAGTGAACAACGCAAGAATTCAATGGCGTGTGTTGCATTCCCAACATGCCCGTTAGCCATGGCTGAGGCTGAACGTTTCTTACCTGAATTTGTCACCGATGTTGAAGGTATTCTGGAAAAACATCAGTTAGGAGAAGATGAGAATATCATTTTGCGCGTCACCGGCTGTCCCAATGGATGTGGCCGAGCCATGCTCGCGGAAGTTGGACTCGTCGGAAAAGCGCCGGGGCGTTATAACCTGCATCTTGGTGGAAATCGCGCAGGTACGCGCATCCCGAAAATGTACAAAGAAAATATTACAGAACGACAGATATTAGCAGAGCTCGACCAATTAGTAGGACGTTGGGCGACAGAGCGTAATGACGGTGAATATTTTGGTGACTTCGTGATTCGAAGTGGAATCATTGACGAAGTCGTCATCTCAAAGAGGGATTTCTATGCCTGATAATATGTTATATCAGCCCCAGCTTGCTGAGTTACTCAGTATGACAAAAGTGGAGCAGTCGCTGCACTTGGCTGAATTGAACGGGTATCTGGAAAGTTTGTCAGCTCAAGAAAGGATCATTTGGGCATTTGAGAACTTACAGGGAACATTTGCAGTCTCTTCTAGTTTTGGTATTCAAGCTGCATTGATGTTACATCTGGTTTCTCAAGTTAAAAATGATGTTCCGGTGATCCTGACTGATACAGGATATATGTTTCCTGAAACATATCAGTTTATTGACTTGTTGACGGAAAGGTTGAACCTCAATCTGAAAATATATCGTGCGGCGCTTACACCTGCTTGGCAGGAAGCTCGTTACGGCAAGTTGTGGGAACAGGACGTTGAGGGGATTGAGAAATACAACCGACTCAATAAAGTTGAACCGATGAGAAGAGCACTGAAAGAGCTGGAAGTTGGTACTTGGTTCTCTGGACTGCGTCGTGAGCAGTCGAAATCTCGTGCTCATCTACCGGTGCTTGCGATCCAGAATGGTGTTTTTAAATTCTTGCCAGTGATCGATTGGACGAATAAAGATGTTCATTATTATCTGAAAGAATATGACTTGCCTTATCATCCGCTATGGGATGAAGGTTATCTCTCTGTCGGTGACGTGCATACCACTCAAAAATGGGAGCCCGGTATGTCAGAAGAAGAAACACGCTTCTTTGGTTTGAAAAGAGAATGTGGGCTTCATGAAGATGATGGTGAATCTCATGGCTCAGGTATTTAACCTTCACTGAATAAAAAAAGCTGCGATTGCAGCTTTTTTTATATCTCTCTTTTTATATCCCATCCATGTCAAAAAGGATAATTCTGTGGATAACTTGTGACTTATCTTTGAGTAAATTGGTATAAACAAGCCATTGGAGGTTTATTCATCGATTAACTGTTATTTTTACATTTTTTGGAAAAAAAGACTTGCGGATGTGAACTGGATCTCTATAATGCGCACTCGTTGACAGGCAAGGCTTCTACGGAATTTGAGCAACGTCAACAAGGTTATAAAGAATGTGGATACAATCTGAAAAAAGTGTTTGACACCAAGATTTATCTCGCTAGAATAGCCGCCTCTTCAAACGGTAAATGTTCTGAAGAGTTGCTCTTTAACAATATAGACCAATCAATCTGTGTGGGCACTCGTCGATAAATATCCAATAAGATTTTATCAATGAACCGAGTGACCAATATCAAGTTGGAAAGCAGTTTACTGTTATCTGACAAGAGCACAGTCAATTCAGCATTACGTATGTAATGTGACTTTTTGCTTCTGCTTTTTTAAAAAGCGGAGACGAAAAGCAGTATTCATTGAGCCGACACTTCGGTGTCACAAAAACTTTAATTGAAGAGTTTGATCATGGCTCAGATTGAACGCTGGCGGCAGGCCTAACACATGCAAGTCGAGCGGTAACAGAAAGAAGCTTGCTTCTTTGCTGACGAGCGGCGGACGGGTGAGTAAAGCCTGGGAAATTGCCCTGATGTGGGGGATAACCATTGGAAACGATGGCTAATACCGCATAACGTCTACGGACCAAAGAGGGGGACCTTCGGGCCTCTCGCGTCGGGATATGCCCAGGTGGGATTAGCTAGTTGGTGAGGTAAAGGCTCACCAAGGCGACGATCTCTAGCTGGTCTGAGAGGATGATCAGCCACACTGGAACTGAGACACGGTCCAGACTCCTACGGGAGGCAGCAGTGGGGAATATTGCACAATGGGCGCAAGCCTGATGCAGCCATGCCGCGTGTATGAAGAAGGCCTTCGGGTTGTAAAGTACTTTCAGCAGTGAGGAAGGATATAGCTTTAATAGAGTTATATTTTGACGTTAGCTGCAGAAGAAGCACCGGCTAACTCCGTGCCAGCAGCCGCGGTAATACGGAGGGTGCGAGCGTTAATCGGAATTACTGGGCGTAAAGCGCATGCAGGTGGTTTTTTAAGTCAGATGTGAAAGCCCGGGGCTTAACCCCGGAGTTGCATTTGAAACTGGGAGGCTAGAGTACTGTAGAGGGGGGTAGAATTTCAGGTGTAGCGGTGAAATGCGTAGAGATCTGAAGGAATACCGGTGGCGAAGGCGGCCCCCTGGACAGATACTGACACTCAGATGCGAAAGCGTGGGGAGCAAACAGGATTAGATACCCTGGTAGTCCACGCCGTAAACGATGTCTACTTGGAGGTTGTGGCCTTGAGCCGTGGCTTTCGGAGCTAACGCGTTAAGTAGACCGCCTGGGGAGTACGGTCGCAAGATTAAAACTCAAATGAATTGACGGGGGCCCGCACAAGCGGTGGAGCATGTGGTTTAATTCGATGCAACGCGAAGAACCTTACCTACTCTTGACATCCTCAGAAGAGACTGGAGACAGTCTTGTGCCTTCGGGAACTGAGAGACAGGTGCTGCATGGCTGTCGTCAGCTCGTGTTGTGAAATGTTGGGTTAAGTCCCGCAACGAGCGCAACCCTTATCCTTGATTGCCAGCACTTCGGGTGGGAACTTCAGGGAGACTGCCGGTGATAAACCGGAGGAAGGTGGGGACGACGTCAAGTCATCATGGCCCTTACGAGTAGGGCTACACACGTGCTACAATGGCGTATACAGAGGGTTGCCAACTTGCGAAAGTGAGCGAATCCCAAAAAGTACGTCGTAGTCCGGATTGGAGTCTGCAACTCGACTCCATGAAGTCGGAATCGCTAGTAATCGTGGATCAGAATGCCACGGTGAATACGTTCCCGGGCCTTGTACACACCGCCCGTCACACCATGGGAGTGGGCTGCAAAAGAAGCAGGTAGTTTAACCTTCGGGAGGACGCTTGCCACTTTGTGGTTCATGACTGGGGTGAAGTCGTAACAAGGTAGCGCTAGGGGAACCTGGCGCTGGATCACCTCCTTACGAAGAGATATTTTGGATGAGTGTCCACACAGATTGATTTGGTTTATAAGCAAAGAGAGTTTGGGTCTGTAGCTCAGGTGGTTAGAGCGTTCGCCTGATAAGCGAGAGGTCGGTGGTTCAAGTCCACTCAGACCCACCAAAATCTTCGAATAGCGGCGTTAGTTTCCTCGTCGTGTATAAACGATACACGTCCTCGAAAACTGCCTTGCTCTTCAATGATTTATCTCTAAAGATGGGGCTATAGCTCAGCTGGGAGAGCGCCTGCCTTGCACGCAGGAGGTCTGCGGTTCGATCCCGCATAGCTCCACCATCTTTAAGGGTTTTTAGACAGAATCTTTAAAAATGGTTTTGTAATATACAAAATCTTTGCTCTTTAACAATTTGGAAAGCTGACAAAATAATGTGTGTTTCTTTGGAAACAGACGATTATTTGTAAAAGTTCTCAATACTTTCTCGAAAGAGAAAGACCAACACAATCAAGTGTTCTTGGAATGACACAATTTAGTGTCTATTCAATTGAGTCCGGCAAAACCAGTCTCTCGCTCATGTAAAATAATGAGAGACACCTAGGTTACTGATATGCAGCTCGAAACTTCTTCGGGTTGTATGGTTAAGTGACTAAGCGTACACGGTGGATGCCTTGGCAGTCAGAGGCGATGAAGGACGTACTAACTTGCGATAAGCGTAGATGAGGCAGTAAGAGCCACTTGAATCTACGATTTCCGAATGGGGAAACCCACATGCAGCAGCATGTATCATCAGGTGAATACATAGCCTGATGAGGCGAACCGGGAGAACTGAAACATCTAAGTACCCCGAGGAAAAGAAATCAACCGAGATTCCGACAGTAGCGGCGAGCGAAATCGGAGTAGCCCTTAAGCTTTTACAGCGTTAGGTGAAGTGTCTGGAAAGGCACGCGATAGAGGGTGATAGCCCCGTAACCGACGGCGTTGTTTAAGTGAAAACGAGTAAGGCGGGACACGTGATATCCTGTCTGAAGATGGGGGGACCATCCTCCAAGGCTAAATACTCCTGACTGACCGATAGTGAACCAGTACCGTGAGGGAAAGGCGAAAAGAACCCCTGTGAGGGGAGTGAAATAGAACCTGAAACCGTGTACGTACAAGCAGTAGGAGCACCTTCGTGGTGTGACTGCGTACCTTTTGTATAATGGGTCAGCGACTTATATTCAGTGGCAAGGTTAACCGATTAGGGGAGCCGTAGCGAAAGCGAGTGTTAACTGCGCGTTTAGTCTCTGGATATAGACCCGAAACCGAGTGATCTAGCCATGGGCAGGTTGAAGGTTGAGTAACATCAACTGGAGGACCGAACCGACTAATGTTGAAAAATTAGCGGATGACTTGTGGCTAGGGGTGAAAGGCCAATCAAACTCGGAGATAGCTGGTTCTCCCCGAAAGCTATTTAGGTAGCGCCTCGGACGAATACTACTGGGGGTAGAGCACTGTTAAGGCTAGGGGGTCATCCCGACTTACCAACCCTTTGCAAACTCCGAATACCAGTAAGTACTATCCGGGAGACACACGGCGGGTGCTAACGTCCGTCGTGGAGAGGGAAACAACCCAGACCGCCAGCTAAGGTCCCAAATTACAGCTAAGTGGGAAACGATGTGGGAAGGCTCAGACAGCTAGGATGTTGGCTTAGAAGCAGCCATCATTTAAAGAAAGCGTAATAGCTCACTAGTCGAGTCGGCCTGCGCGGAAGATGTAACGGGGCTAAGCTGTAAACCGAAGCTGCGGCAATGCGATTTATCGCATTGGGTAGGGGAGCGTTCTGTAAGCCGTTGAAGGTGTGTTGTAAAGCATGCTGGAGGTATCAGAAGTGCGAATGCTGACATGAGTAACGACAAGGGGGGTGAAAAACCTCCCCGCCGGAAGACCAAGGGTTCCTGTCCAACGTTAATCGGGGCAGGGTAAGTCGACCCCTAAGGCGAGGCTGAAAAGCGTAGTCGATGGGAAACGGGTTAATATTCCCGTACTTGTTGTGAATGCGATGGGGGGACGGAGAAGGCTAGGTGGGCCTGGCGACGGTCGTCCAGGTTCAAGTGCGTAGGCTGTAGAGTTAGGCAAATCCGGCTCTACAATAGGCTGAGACACGATGTCGAGCATCTACGGATGTGAAGTCATTGATGCCATGCTTCCGGGAAAAGCCTCTAAGCTTCAGTTCACAAGAAATCGTACCCCAAACCGACACAGGTGGTCGGGTAGAGAATACCAAGGCGCTTGAGAGAACTCGGGTGAAGGAACTAGGCAAAATGGTACCGTAACTTCGGGAGAAGGTACGCTCTTGACGGTGAAGTCCCTTGCGGATGGAGCTGATGAGAGTCGCAGATACCAGGTGGCTGCAACTGTTTATTAAAAACACAGCACTGTGCAAAATCGTAAGATGACGTATACGGTGTGACGCCTGCCCGGTGCCGGAAGGTTAATTGATGGGGTTAGACTACGGTCGAAGCTCTTGATCGAAGCCCCGGTAAACGGCGGCCGTAACTATAACGGTCCTAAGGTAGCGAAATTCCTTGTCGGGTAAGTTCCGACCTGCACGAATGGCGTAATGATGGCCACGCTGTCTCCACCCGAGACTCAGTGAAATTGAAATCGCTGTGAAGATGCAGTGTACCCGCGGCTAGACGGAAAGACCCCGTGAACCTTTACTACAGCTTGGCACTGAACATTGAGCCTACATGTGTAGGATAGGTGGGAGGCTTTGAAGCAGTCACGCTAGTGATTGTGGAGCCGACCTTGAAATACCACCCTTGTATGTTTGATGTTCTAACTTGGCCCCATTATCTGGGGTGAGGACAGTGCCTGGTGGGTAGTTTGACTGGGGCGGTCTCCTCCCAAAGAGTAACGGAGGAGCACGAAGGTGGGCTAATCACGGTTGGACATCGTGAGGTTAGTGCAATGGCATAAGCCCGCTTAACTGCGAGAGTGACGGCTCGAGCAGGTGCGAAAGCAGGTCATAGTGATCCGGTGGTTCTGAATGGAAGGGCCATCGCTCAACGGATAAAAGGTACTCCGGGGATAACAGGCTGATACCGCCCAAGAGTTCATATCGACGGCGGTGTTTGGCACCTCGATGTCGGCTCATCACATCCTGGGGCTGAAGTCGGTCCCAAGGGTATGGCTGTTCGCCATTTAAAGTGGTACGCGAGCTGGGTTTAGAACGTCGTGAGACAGTTCGGTCCCTATCTGCCGTGGGCGTTGGAGAATTGAAAGGGGCTGCTCCTAGTACGAGAGGACCGGAGTGGACGAACCTCTGGTGTTCGGGTTGTGATGCCAATCGCATTGCCCGGTAGCTAAGTTCGGAATCGATAACCGCTGAAAGCATCTAAGCGGGAAGCGAGCCTTGAGATGAGTTCTCCCTGGCGCTTAAAGCGTCCTGAAGGGTTGTTCGAGACTAGAACGTTGATAGGCAGGGTGTGTAAGCGCTGTGAGGCGTTGAGCTAACCTGTACTAATTGCCCGTGAGACTTAACCATACAACACCGAAGGGGTTTTAGGGCTCAGTAAGAGACTTGATTGTGTAGAGAGAATCAGCTTTTCGAATTGAAAGAATTTGCTTGGCGACGATAGCGTTTTGGACCCACCTGACTCCATGCCGAACTCAGTCGTGAAACGAAACAGCGCCGATGGTAGTGTGGGGTCTCCCCATGTGAGAGTAGGACATCGCCAGGCTTTAATTTATCGTTTGTCTACTGAAGCTTGATGCTTTTGATAGCTGCGATGCTCATGTGCACTTGCACACTGCGCGTCTCACTTCAAAATTCTCATCGCACAGCGACAAACGTCTCAATAAAGCAATGAGATTGTAAGACTTTATTGAGAGGCAGTTATTTGTGGAGCGGTAGTTCAGTTGGTTAGAATACCGGCCTGTCACGCCGGGGGTCGCGGGTTCGAGTCCCGTCCGCTCCGCCACTTATTTTGAAACCTTGGTCGTGATACCAAGGTTTTTTTGTATTTGGCGTAAAGACCGATTCCTATTGTTTCATCGATAGTCCGAGTGGCGCGGTCGTTCAGTGGGTTATACCAATCGCACTAATTTTATGATCTAATGTCAACTTCAATAGGAGCTGATATGATGACCTCTGACTTCCCAAAACTTATTCGTGAAACATCTGATGCTAGGATGCGTACGAGACTTCTTGCTATATCTCATTTCGTGGATGGAAAAAGCCGCACTCAGATCGCCAAATATTTAAAAGTCAGTCGTACCAGTGTCAATAACTGGGTGGTGACTTATTTGAAGAACGGTGTTGAAGGCTTAGTAGAAAAGCAGCATACAGGCCGTCCTCCACGACTGACTGAAGACCAGCTATCTCAGTTAAAGCTGTACATAACTTCCAATGCGATTAAGCCTGAAGGTGGAAGACTACAGGGAACAGATATTATTGAATTCATACATGAGGAATTTGGCCTATCGTACAGCTTATCAGGTATCTATAAAATATTGAGAAAGCTTGATTTAGTTTGGATAACAACGCGTTCAAAGCACCCAAAGCAATCTGTAGAAGCGCAAGAAGCTTTTAAAAAAATTCCAAATCGAAACGATCCTTAAGATCCCAGGACATGTGGCTTTAAAAGATGTTCAAATCTGGTTTCAAGATGAAGCCAGATTTGGCCAGCGCAACACAACCACCCGAATATGGGCAGAAAAAGGGACTCGCCCCAGAGCGGTACAACAACAGCAATTTGAGTATGCGTACCTCTTTGGAGCGGTGTGCGTTAATACCGGAGAAACTGAAGCTATTGTTGTGCCGATGAGCAACATGGAAGCAATGAAAGAGCAACTCAGGCTCATTTCTCAATCAACACCCACGGACAAACATGCTGTCGTCATCATGGATCAAGCCAGTTGGCATCAAAGTTATCTTGCCGATTCATTCAAGAACGTGACTATCATTCATATACCGTCCTATTCACCGGAACTGAATCCAATAGAGCAGGTATGGAGTTGGTTACGTCAGAACGAAATAGCCAATAGGTGTTTTGAATGTTATGACGATATTGTCGACAAGCTGTGTAGTGCTTGGAATCGTTTTTGTGCAGACAAAAGCAGAGTCATTTCACTCTGCTTTAGAGATTGGACCATGTTGACCAATTAATTAGTGCGATTGGTATAATTCCCTGACAGTAATGTCAGTTTTTTTTGTTAGCTTTATAACAACATCAAGGTGTGAGGCGTCTTCTGTTTTTGAGAATACAATTGCTACCTACGCTATTGTTTTACTGTTAAATGATGTTAGTTTATTTGCTGATTTGGATGAAGAGATATTGATTAATGACAAGAATATATAGCTATTTTAAGTATTTACTTCTGATCTTTCTGGGGCTTTGTGGTTATTGTCATCTCCTTCAAGCAGCGGAAAATAAAGATCAAGAGAGAATAAATGATGAGTCTTTAATCGAGCAAAGGGTTGCTGAAGAAAAGTCAGTAGAGAATAAAGAATTTGTCATTATTCCCCATAAGGAAAACTACATACTTCCTATTACATATAACCCACATCCCAATAGTGATCCTTATTCTGATGTTGATACATTTAACCATAAACCACTGGATAAATATGAGGCAAAATTTCAGATTAGTTTTAAGATGCCAATATCCAGTCATTTAATTGGTGATACGGGAGATCTTTATTTCGCCTATACAAATCAGTCCTGGTGGCAAGTTTACAATAGGGGAAGTTCATCACCATTTCGTGAGATTGTTCATGAGCCAGAACTCTTTATGCAATTTGATAATGACTGGAAGATCGGTAATTTGACCAACTCTTTATGGTTATTGGGGATTAACCATCAGTCCAATGGTCAATCTGGAACATTATCAAGAAGTTGGAACCGAATTTATGGTCAAATGGTTTTTGATAATGGCCCACTAGCTTTGAGTCTGAAAACGTGGTGGCGGATTCCTGAGCGAGACAAGAGTTCTCCGACGGATACATCGGGAGATGATAATCCAGATATCCAACATTATATGGGGAACTTTGAATTTGTCTCTCTGTATGGTGTCGGTCAACATCGCTTTACCTTACTACTCCGGGATAATTTGGAGAAAAATAACCGTGGTGCATTACGTTTGAGTTGGAGCTATCCAATATTAAAAGATGCTAATAATCTGAGATTTTATATGCAGTACTTTAATGGTTATGGGGAAAGCTTGGTTGATTATAATGTCCATACTCAGCGGATTGGAATTGGTATTGCATTGAATGATTTGTTGTGATGAATTGTATTGGGATCTCTACTTTATTTTTAAGATGGTTCACGCTCGTGAACCATCTTTTTTGAATCTATTAAACCTGATTTTCTTTAGCTTGAGCTGCTTCTTCTATTTCTTTATCGAGTTCTACTTTTTTGGCTTTCTCAACCATTGGTGTAATGGTTGACCCCTGAACCAGAATTGAGAAGACAACAACAGCATAAGTCATTACCAGAATAATTTCTTTCACATCAATAAGCTTTTCCGGAATGATAAGAACACCCGATGGAATAGAAAGTGCCATTGCTAACGCCAATCCACCGCGAAGTCCACCCCAAGTTAATATTTTCACTGACCATCGGTTGTACTTGCGGTAACGTTTGAATCCGATATATGACACGTAAACACTTAAATAGCGTGCTAGCAGTACCAATGGGACAGCAATCGCCATCATGATCCAATCTTCTTCGTGGAATCTGAAAAGTAGCATCGACATCCCGATTAAAAGGAAAAGCACACCATTGAGGAATTCATCAACGAGTTCCCAGAAATGATCCAAATGTTCTTCACTCTCTTTGGAAAAACCGATAAACCGCGTCCAGTTACCAATCATAATTCCAGAGACAACCATTGCCAGCGGGCCTGATACATGAAGAATTTCGGCAAATGCGTAACCGGCTGTGGGAATACCGATTGTGAGTAATAACTCCATCGAATGGTCATCAGTCGCACTGATAAGATAATGGAAGATCATTCCCAGAACGAAGCCATATGCTATACCGCCAATCGCTTCTTGCATAAACAATTGGGAAACACTGATAACCGTTGGCGGCTCTGAACCGAAAGCAATCGTAAATATCGTGACGAAGATGACTAAGCCGAAACCATCGTTAAATAAGGACTCACCTTCAATTTGCGTTGATATTCTCTTGGGGGCATTCAGCTTTTTCACAATGGCGAGAACAGCTATCGGGTCAGTCGGAGAGATCAGCGCACCAAATAGTAGGCAGTACACTAGATCAAACTGAATCCCGATCAATTGACAGATGCCATATAAAGAGAAACCGATAAAGAAAGTTGAGAAAAGTGTGGCACCAAGAGCAAGTATAGCGATCTCCCACTTCTGATCCCTTAAGTTAGGGAGTTTGATGCCCAGACCACCGGCAAAAAGAAGAAACCCTAAAATACCTTTGAGAAGAAAGTTTTCAAAGTTGATACTACTCATGGTCGTTGTTGCAATTTGGGTCAAATGGAACCAATTATTTTGACCAGCAATTAAGATCAGTAAAGATAGCATCATTGAACCAGCAGTAATCGCGATAGTGGTTTGCATCTTACTTATTTTACTGTTTAAAAAAGCAATCAGCATTGCAGCAGCAGCAAGAAAGCATAGTGTATGGTAGACCGACATTTTTTTCTCTTCACATCTTGAACACGGAGGCTGAAATTTTCCTTTGATGTCGGATAAATAGCAATCACTTTTTCTGGTCGTGAGAAGATCTCTTTTCGGTTAAATTGTTCTACCATATAACCGTATAGACGTCTAGATTTCTAATGATTGTGTGGTAGGATGAACAAAAAGCAGGGATAGGGCGAAAAAAGTGACTTGTATAAAGCATCGGATAGCAAAGCAGCTTCAACAACGTATTTTATTGATCGATGGTGGTATGGGCACCATGATTCAGGGATACAACTTACAAGAGGATGATTATCGCGGAGAACGTTTTGCTGACTGGCACTGCGATGTAAAAGGTAATAATGATCTTCTTGTGTTGACCCAACCCGATTTAATTAAAGAAATTCATTCGAGTTATCTTGAAGCGGGCGCTGATATTCTTGAAACTAATACATTCAACGCAACCGCCATTGCTATGGCTGACTATGATATGCAGTCATATAGTGAAGAGATCAACTTTGCCGCTGCTCAGTTGGCTCGGGAGACGGCAGATCAATGGACCGCGAAAACCCCGGATCGCCCTCGCTATGTTGCAGGTGTACTGGGGCCGACTAACCGGACATGTTCTATTTCTCCTGATGTGAATGATCCGGGGTTTCGTAACGTCACTTTTGATAGTTTAGTCAAAGCTTATTCTGAATCGACTCGTGCCCTGATTAAAGGTGGTGTTGATCTGATTATGCTGGAAACAATCTTTGATACGTTGAATGCGAAAGCTTGTGCCTTCGCTGTTGATAGCGTGTTTGAAGAATTAAATACGACTTTGCCTGTTATGATTTCCGGCACCATTACCGATGCTTCCGGCCGAACCCTATCTGGCCAGACAACAGAGGCATTTTATAACTCACTACGCCATGTTCAGCCCTTATCATTCGGATTAAATTGTGCGCTTGGTCCCGATGAATTGCGGCCTTATGTTGAAGAATTATCCCGAATTTCTGAATCTTTTATCTCAGCTCACCCCAATGCCGGATTACCCAATGCTTTCGGTGAATATGATCTGTCTCCCGAAGAGATGGCGGAGCATATCGGTGAGTGGGCCAGGGCCGGTTTCTTGAATTTAGTCGGTGGATGTTGTGGGACGACTCCTGAGCATATCCGTCATATCGCGTTAGCTGTAGAAGGGGTTGCACCTCGTTCCTTACCAGATATTCCCATAGCATGTCGATTATCAGGATTAGAGCCGCTGTTGATTGAGAAGGACTCGCTTTTTGTCAATGTCGGAGAACGGACAAACGTAACGGGTTCGGCCAGATTTAAACGTCTCATTAAAGAAGAGCAGTACGATGAAGCTTTAGATGTTGCCAGACAACAAGTCGAAAATGGTGCTCAGATTATTGATATCAACATGGATGAAGGAATGCTCGATGCGGAAGCCTGTATGACACGTTTCTTAAATTTGTGTGCTTCTGAGCCTGACATTTCCAAAGTTCCGGTGATGGTTGACTCATCCAAATGGGAGGTCATCGAATCCGGATTAAAATGTATTCAGGGCAAAGGGATTGTGAATTCAATTTCTTTGAAAGAAGGCAGAGATAAATTTGTTCATCAGGCTAAATTGATTCGTCGCTATGGTGCAGCCGTCGTTGTGATGGCATTTGATGAAATGGGTCAGGCAGATACCCGCGAGAGGAAAATTGAAATTTGTACCAAAGCTTATCGCATACTCGTTGATGAGGTTGGTTTTCCTCCGGAAGATATCATCTTTGATCCCAATATTTTCGCCGTTGCAACGGGGATTGACGACCATAACAACTATGCGGTTGATTTTATTAATGCTGTCGGTGATATCAAAAGAGAACTGCCTTATGCGATGGTCTCGGGTGGAGTTTCGAATGTTTCTTTCTCATTTCGCGGCAACAACTATGTGCGGGAAGCGATTCATGCCGTATTCCTTTATCACTGTTTTAAGAATGGTATGGATATGGGGATCGTCAATGCCGGTCAGCTTGAGATCTATGACAATGTGCCTGAAAAACTGAGGAATGCGGTTGAAGATGTCATTCTCAATCGAAGAGATGACGGTACGGAGCGTTTGCTGGAAATTGCAGATGAGTATCGTGAAAATGCGGTGGGTAAAGCGGACGATGCCTCAGCATTAGAATGGCGGACATGGCCTGTTTCTAAGCGTCTTGAACATGCATTAGTGAAAGGTATTACGGAGTTTATTACTGAAGATACAGAAGAAGCGAGACAACAAGCGTCGAAACCATTAGAAGTGATCGAAGGTCCTCTCATGGATGGGATGAACGTCGTCGGAGATTTGTTCGGTGAAGGGAAAATGTTTCTCCCTCAGGTGGTTAAATCGGCTCGGGTGATGAAACAGGCGGTTGCCTTTCTTGAACCGTACATAAATGCGGAGAAACAAGTCGGCAGTACCAACGGAAAAATATTGCTGGCCACCGTGAAGGGTGACGTACACGATATTGGGAAAAATATCGTCGGTGTTGTATTGCAATGTAACAACTATGAGATCATTGATCTTGGGGTGATGGTTTCTTGTGAACAGATACTCAAAGTTGCGAAAGAAGAGCAGGTTGATATTGTCGGTTTATCTGGATTAATTACGCCATCATTAGATGAGATGGTTCATGTTGCCAAAGAAATGGAACGGCAGGGGTTTGAGCTGCCGTTGCTGATTGGTGGTGCAACAACATCGAAGGCGCATACAGCGGTGAAGATTGAGCAAAATTACCATCAACCAGTGGTTTATGTAAACAATGCCTCCCGGGCAGTTGGTGTTTGTACATCTTTGCTTTCGAATGAGTTACGGCCGGGGTTTGTTGAGAAGCTGAATATTGACTATGAACGGACGCGGGATCAACATGCCCGTAAAACGCCTAAAACCCGCCCGGTCACACTGGAGGAAGCGCAGGCGAATCGTGTCGCGATTGATTGGGACAATTATACGCCACCTGTACCGGTGAAAAGTGGTGTACACGTATTTGATGATTTTGATATTGGGATATTACGTCGTTATATCGACTGGACACCATTTTTTATGACGTGGTCACTGATGGGCAAGTACCCGGCTATTCTGGATCATGAAGAGGTGGGCGAAGAGGCGCGTCGTCTGTTCAATGATGCTAATGAATTTCTCGATCGCGTTGAGCGCGAAGGTCTCATGAAAGCACGAGGCATTTGTGCTTTGTTCCCTGCGGCAAGTGTTGGTGATGATATTGAAGTTTATCATGATGAATCTCGTCAAGATGTCGCCCATCGTTTACACCACTTGCGGCAGCAAACACAAAAGCCGAAAGGGTATAACTATTGTCTGTCTGACTACATTGCACCAAAGAGCAGTGGTAAAAAAGACTGGATTGGTGCTTTTGCTGTCACGGGTGGAATCGGTGAACGAGAACTGGCCGATGCATATAAAGCGCAAGGCGACGATTACAATGCCATCATGGTTCAAGCTGTTGCCGACCGATTGGCTGAAGCATTTGCTGAATACTTGCATGAACGGGTGCGCAAAGAGATCTGGGGTTATGCCGCGGATGAGCGTTTGACGAATGATGAATTGATCCGAGAAAAGTATCAGGGTATCAGGCCTGCTCCCGGTTACCCTGCTTGTCCGGAGCATACGGAAAAAGCCACCATCTGGGACATGCTTCAAGTTGAAGAAAAGATCGGGATGTCTTTAACAACAAGTTATGCAATGTGGCCTGGTGCATCTGTGTCTGGCTGGTATTTCTCTCATCCCGATTCCCGCTATTTTGCTGTGGCGAGGATTCAGGAAGATCAACTGCTGAGCTATGTTGAACGAAAAGGTTGGGAGCGGGAAGACGCTGAAAAATGGCTTGCACCGAATATGGCATAACCAATTTTGGCATGACTGAGTAACAATAAGACCCCGCAGTGCGGGGCCTTATTGTTATATGATTTACCCGATAGTCAGGGTATTAAAAACATAAGCTTAGAATGGAATATCGTCATCGAAATCCATTGGTGGTTCATTGTATTGTGGTTGTGGTGTCGATTGTTGCTGAGGTTGCTGCTGATGCGCTGCTTGTGATTGCGGCTGTTGAGGCTGTCCCCATCCACTGTTTTGTTGTTGAGCTTGCATCCCCGGCTGAGACTGCGTTTGACCACCAGAGCCTTGGCGACCACCTAGCATTTGCATCACACCGTTAAACCCTTGAACAACAACTTCAGTTGTATAACGCTCCTGACCGCTTTGATCCTGCCATTTCCGCGTTTGCAGCTGTCCTTCAATATATACCTGAGAACCTTTGCGTAGGTATTCTCCTGCGACTTCTGCCAACTTTCCGAACAGGGCGACACGGTGCCACTCGGTTTTTTCTCTTTGCTCACCCGTTGTCTTATCGCGCCATGTTTCCGATGTTGCAATCGTGATGTTCGCAACTGCACCGCCACTTGGCATGTAACGAACTTCAGGATCACTTCCAAGGTTCCCAACTAATATAACTTTGTTTACTCCACGGCTTGCCATGCTTTGCTCCGTCATCTCATGATGTATCTATTCAGCGCATAGGATACCACGCTTGATAAAGGTCTCAACTACCTTACTGAATTCTGATCGCAATTCATCTAAAAGTCTCGGAAATTACACCACTTTTTCAATCCCACTCGATTTTTTTAAAACTGATAGACTTCATATTTTCAAGGTCGCAAGACGTTGCACGATAAACAATTGATTGAATTAGAAGAGTTTTTTCTGTTCTGGCATGTTGTTCGATATTCCATCAGCACACCGACAGACCTATGAAAAGATCAAATTACAGCAGAGTGCTTTATGTCCTCTATCCCGATAATCAAGAACCCTCAACGCTCTATCATGAAATCGAGGTCGCACTAGGACAGATACTCCCCAAAATTCAACCCCGGCAATTTATGCTGTCTCATCAGACCGATCGGCACAAAATACTCCTGTTTGATTATCAACAAAAAGAAGTATTGCTATCCCGCTTGAATATGGATGACGCACTGGATTTGTGCCTCGAAACCGTAGTTATCAATGTTGAGAAGCGCCCGAGAACAGAAGAGCTTCTCCAGCTCGGTAATTTGAAAGGGCTGTTTTATCGTAGTGATCCGATTGAATTGATCATTGCTGCGTTGCGCGAAATCCGAGAGGGGCAAATTTATTTACCGCGACATATTTGTGGCCAGCTTCTTCATTACTATCGCCATTTATTTAACAATAAAAATGTCAGTGCGGCGATATCTTTGACGTCTAGAGAGTTGGAAATCCTGCGTTGTCTGAAAACGGGGGCATCGAACACACAAATTGCAGATAATCTGTTTATCAGTGAATTTACGGTCAAATCACATTTGTATCAGATTTTTAAGAAAATCTCTGTGAAAAACCGCACTCAAGCCACAACATGGGCAAAACAGAATCTAGTCTCATAAATGAGTCAGTAGTATGATTTGACGGTATCTTTTCAATCCCTAAATCACCCTGCTGAGTAAGTCGTGATACAGTGAATAAAGTTGATGGAAAACCTGAATACAACAAGGTAATGAAATATGATTAAAAAATGTCTCTTCCCTGCAGCCGGCTATGGAACCCGTTTTTTGCCCGCAACTAAATCAATGCCGAAAGAAATGATGCCGGTCGTGAACAAACCTTTGATCGAGTACGGGGTTGATGAGGCAATTCAGGCAGGCATGAATGGGATGTGTATTGTGACTGGGCGAGGAAAGCACTCGATCATGGATCATTTTGATATGAACTATGAACTGGAGCACCAGATTAAGGGAACCAACAAAGAAAAGTTGCTTGTCGATATTCGTAAAATCATTGAAACCACGAATTTTACTTATATTCGTCAACGTGAAATGAAAGGGTTGGGTCATGCCATTCTTACCGGTCGGGAACTCGTCGGAGATGAGCCGTTTGCTGTTGTACTTGCTGATGACCTGTGTGTCAGTGAAGGAGATGGTGTTCTTGCCCAAATGGTGGCGTTGTTCAAACAATTCCGCTGTTCAATCGTCGCGGTGCAGGAAGTACCTGAAGATGAAACACACAAGTACGGTGTGATTGCTGGTGAAATGATCAAAGATGATCTGTTCCGGGTCGATGATATGGTTGAAAAACCAGAGGCGGGTGCTGCTCCAAGTAATCTGGCCATTATTGGTCGTTATATTCTGACGCCGGATATCTTCGACTTAATCGAACAAACCGAACCGGGTAAAGGTGGAGAAATTCAAATTACCGATGCTTTGCTAAAACAGGCGAAATCTGGTTGCGTGCTGGCCTATAAATTTAAAGGACATCGTTTCGATTGTGGGAGTGTCGAAGGTTATATTGAAGCCACGAACTACTGTTTTGAACATCTTTATCAGAAGAATCCGGATCAAGTTGAACTCAATAAACATTCAACGCAGAAAGGTGAACAAGCGGTTTCAGCTTGATCTAACGACCCGCGAGAATGAGCGACATCCGGCGCTCATTCTTTTATCAAAATACTGTTTTTTTATACAGCAATACTTTGCTCATATCTGACTCTATGTAATACTAGGTTATTGCCACATGTTACCAGAGCATAGAAGATGGATAGTATTGACGTTCGGGGCGCTCGTACCCACAATTTAAAAAATATCAGTCTGACACTTCCGCGTGACAAACTCATCGTTGTCACTGGGTTATCCGGTTCAGGAAAGTCTTCCCTCGCTTTTGACACGTTATATGCTGAGGGGCAAAGACGTTATGTTGAGTCTCTGTCGGCTTATGCCCGACAGTTTCTGTCTTTAATGGAAAAACCCGATGTTGATCATATCGAAGGTTTGTCTCCAGCCATTTCTATTGAACAAAAATCAACCTCACATAACCCGCGTTCAACGGTCGGTACTATCACTGAAATCTACGATTATCTGCGTCTGCTTTATGCCCGGGTTGGAGAGCCCCGCTGTCCGGAGCATCATACCCCGCTGGCTGCACAGACGATAAGTCAGATGGTGGATAAAGTTCTTGAGCTTCCGGAAGGGGCTCGGCTGATGTTGCTTTCTCCCATTGTCAAAGAACGGAAGGGAGAACATGTTAAAACACTGGCAAATCTTGCTGCACAGGGATTTATCCGCGCCAGAATTGATGGTGAAATCAGTGACCTTTCCGATCCACCGACATTAGAACTTCATAAGAAGCATACGATTGAGGTGATTGTCGACCGTTTTAAAGTGCGTTCAGATTTGCAGCAGCGTTTGGCTGAGTCTTTTGAAACCGCGTTAGAACTGTCCGGTGGGATTGTGGTTGTCGCACCGATGGATGAGGCGGGTGATGAAATCGTATTTTCATCTAATTTTGCCTGTTCACATTGTGGTTACAGTATGCAGGAACTGGAGCCGCGACTGTTCTCATTTAATAATCCAGCCGGTGCCTGTCACTCTTGCGATGGGTTAGGCGTGCAACAATATTTTGATCCATCCCGCGTCGTTCAGGATAAAAGTCTCAGTTTGGCAAATGGGGCAATTCGTGGTTGGGACAAGAAGAACTTCTATTATTTTCAAATGTTGACGTCACTTGCTGAGCACTACAATTTTGATTTGACGACGCCTTTCGAAAAATTACCGAAGAAAATCCAAAATGTCGTTCTGCAAGGCTCAGGAACACAGTCGATTGAGTTTAAATATGTCAATGATCGCGGTGATATCCGGATAAAATCTCATCCTTTTGAGGGAATTCTAAGTAATCTCGAAAGGCGATACCGAGAGACTGAATCGAATTCAGTCCGGGAAGATCTGGTTAAATTTATCTCGACTAAACCTTGTGCCAGCTGTCACGGAACTCGGCTTCGACAAGAAGCTCGCCATGTGTTTGTCAATGAAACCACGCTTCCTGAAGTTGTTGAGCTGAGTATCGCAGAAGCACTGACTTTCTTTGAGTCGTTGCAATTGACGGGGCAAAAAGCACAAATAGCTGAAAAGGTCATGAAAGAGATCAATGACCGACTCCGGTTTCTGGTTAATGTCGGCCTGAATTATCTCAATCTCTCTCGCAGCGCCGAAACGCTGTCCGGTGGCGAAGCGCAAAGAATTCGCTTAGCAAGCCAAATCGGAGCGGGTCTGGTCGGGGTGATGTATGTGCTGGATGAACCTTCGATTGGGTTGCATCAACGTGATAACGAAAGATTACTGCAAACGCTGACGCACTTGCGTGATTTAGGCAACACCGTGATTGTCGTTGAACATGATGAAGACGCCATTCGGACTGCCGACTACATTGTTGATATTGGGCCGGGAGCCGGTGTGCATGGCGGACATATTGTTGCTCAGGGCGATGTCGAGCAAGTGATTGCGACACCGGAATCATTGACCGGACAATATTTGAGTGGTGCAAAATCGATAGCCATTCCTGCACAAAGAATACCGTATGATGCCAAGAAAGTTGTCGAACTCTCCGGAGCCAGCGGTAACAATCTCAAAGATGTTACGTTGACGGTTCCCATTGGACTCTTTACCTGCGTAACCGGCGTTTCAGGGTCGGGTAAATCGACTTTAATCAATGATACGTTCTATAAAATTGCCCACATTGAACTCAATGGTGCCAGTGCTGAAGAGCCAGCGCCTTACAAAAAAATCAAAGGGCTGGATCAGCTTGATAAAGTTATTGATATCGACCAAAGCCCTATTGGTCGGACACCGCGTTCTAATCCTGCAACGTATACCGGAATCTTTACGCCGATCCGTGAGTTATTTGCCGGAACACAAGAGTCTCGTTCCAGAGGTTATAAGCCCGGGCGGTTCAGCTTTAATGTCCGGGGCGGGCGCTGTGAAGCATGTCAGGGTGATGGCGTGATTAAAGTGGAAATGCACTTCCTGCCGGATGTCTATGTGCCATGTGATATCTGTAAAGGGAAACGTTATAACCGAGAAACTTTGGAAGTGAAATATAAAGGCAAAACCATTGACGAAGTACTTGAAATGACAGTGGAAGATGCCAGAACTTTCTTTGATCCGGTTCCTGTGATTGCCAGAAAATTGCAGACATTGATGGATGTCGGGCTTTCTTATATTCGTTTAGGTCAGGCAGCAACCACGCTTTCCGGTGGTGAAGCTCAGCGGGTCAAGCTTGCCAGAGAGCTGTCTAAGCGCGATACCGGTAAAACCTTGTACATTCTTGATGAGCCGACAACTGGTCTGCATTTCGATGATATTCAGCAATTGCTTACGGTACTTCATCGGTTGAGAGACCATGGCAATACAGTGGTGGTCATCGAACATAACTTAGATGTGATTAAAACGGCCGACTGGGTTGTCGATCTGGGTCCTGAAGGTGGTCAAGGCGGCGGAGAAATCATCGCTCAAGGGACTCCGGAAGCGGTGTCCAAAGTGACGGGTTCTCATACCGCACGTTTCTTGAAACCTATGTTAGAATAGCTTCCATAACATACTTCCTGTAGGGAGACGAAGCGTAACGAAGCAATTTTACGTGGCAACATCGTCTCCCCCACAACATGAATGAGACTATGGCGATACTGATCGTGCGGGGAACAAGGCTTGAGCCATCTCCGGTAAAACTGCCTTTAAATCGACCTTTTTTATTTGTTCTCGGGATGCTATACCTCATTTTTCTGCATTTCCCGAGTGATCTGAATGTCGGTGCTGGTTTAACACTACTGTTTAATATGACGACTTGGTTTTGGGTCAGTATTGCTATTTCAGTCGGTGTATTTCAGATGATCCGGGCCGAGAAGATCAGGTATTCAAAACTGACGTTCGGTCTCTTGGTCTGCTGTTTACTGCTGACACTACCGCTGTTTTATGATCACGCCTCGGTTTCACTGTCAGCATATCGTGTGATTGCTTTATGGGGCGGATTTCTTCTCTTTGTGGTGCTTCAGCAGTTTCGCTTTAGCAACAAGCATAAACACCGGCTCATCTGGTTGATCGTATTGTCTGCATTGGTTGAGAGCGGACTGGCTTATTATCAGTTATTCGTCGATCCGGCCCAAGTACCACTGGGCGTATTTCCCTCGGTCAATACATTCGCGACGTACCTTGCAACAGGTCTTTTGGCATCTGGATATTTGCTTTCCCGGTATTTGAAAAAGTATCAGGCTCAATTTAGCATTGCCAGTCTGCTCTATATCACGCCATTACTGTGTATGCCTTTATTGGTGTTACTCCGCTCGGTTACGGGGTGGGGAGTAACACTGATCGGCATTGTGATGATTTTTCCTTACTTGTATCGATTTGCCAGTCGGAAAAGACTTTGGGGGTGGGGCATCTCCATTATGCTGGGTCTGCTGAGCGGACTTATTTTGATTCAGGTGCTTTACACCACACCGTTTAACGCTCAATACATCAAGCGATTATCACCGTTATCGGACAGTCTGGCTCAGACCACTGATATGTTCATCGAGAAACCGTTTACGGGGTATGGCTACGGTCACTTTGAAGAAGAATATGTGCTTTATAGCGCCCGGCAACATCAATTAAACCCGAGTTATCCATCACCGTTAGCCGGGTTGTCACATCCGCATAATGAAGTGCTTTATTGGGGCATTGAAGGTGGTATTCTGCCGATTTTCGCAATTACATTAGCCGCTTTATTTGTACTGGGGCGTATTTATGGTGCGAAACCTAAAACCCGTCTTGCAACCTTGTCATTGCTTTTTCCTATTGTCATGACCAGTCAGGTCGATGATGTGTTCAGTCAGTCTGCGATTCACTGGGTTACCTTCATCATTCTCTTGTTTTGGGTTGACCAACGTGTCGCAAAATATAGAAGTGTGCCTATCCATCGCCTGACAACCCGAGGGTTAAATGGAGTGGGAATCTTACTTCCTATCTTAGCATTACTTTATTGTGGCGAATTGCTTCGGGCACAAAGCTTATTGATGCAATACAAACAGGGGCAATATATCTCACGACAGGCACAACAGTATGTGCCTGTCGTCTGGCATGATCAATTGATGAAAGTGCAGTTGATTGACCAGTTGAAGCAAAAGAATCCGCAACAGCATCGGCAGCCGCTGAGTACCTACGTACCTTGGCTGCTTGAGTTGATCCAGCGGCAGCCAAGGCCAGAATACTATCAGTTGCTCATGGCGTTATATCAGCATATCGGAGATATCAATCGTGCAGAGCAATCACGGATCGAGGCTGAGTTTTTATTTCCTCACTATCCTTTTGTGCTCCCGGACAAACAGCCTATCGTACAGTCCGATCCTGAGTAATTTCATTGCTTGCTCTGTGTGAGCGCATCTTCCAATGCTTTCAGGCAGAGTGCGATATTTTCGGGTCGGGCGCTATATCCCATCAGCCCGATTCGCCACGCATTACCGGCAAACTGGCCTAATCCTGCACCAATTTCCAAATTATACTGGTGCAATAAATAACTTCTGACCCACGCATCGTCAATCCCTTCAGGAATTCGGACGGTATTCAGTTGTGGCAACCGTTCTGATGCTTCAACGACAAACGTCAGCCCCAGTTGTTCGAGTCCCTGTTTCAGTTGTTGATGCATTTGCTGGTGGCGATGCCATGACGACGCCAGTGATTCTTCTTGTAACAGCACTAGCGACTCATGGAGTGCGTATAACGTATTCACCGGTGCGGTGTGGTGATAGCTTCGTTTCTGTTGGCCACTCCAGTACCCCATGACCAAAGTTTGATCGAGAAACCAACTCTGGACCGGGGTTTTACGGGCTTTGATGGTCTCAATTGCTGCCTGAGAAAATGTCAGGGGAGACAGGCCGGGAACACAGGAAAGACACTTTTGGCTCCCCGAGTAAACTGCGTCGAGCTGCCATTCATCTACTGCTAAAGGGACACCGCCTAATGAAGTGACTGCATCTACGATGGTCAACAAACCGTACTGCTTGGCCAAATGACCTAGCGCTTTTGCATCACTGAGTGCTCCGGTTGACGTCTCGGCATGGACAAACGCTAATACTTTCGCATCCGGATGTTCTTGAATGGCCTGTTCGACTTTTTCAACGGAAACACTTTCTCCCCATGCGTTATCCACCAGCACTGCGTTGGCACCACAACGGATCACATTCTCCCGCATTCGTTCGCCAAAAACGCCGTTTCGGCAGACGATTACCTTGTCTCCCGGTTCCAGTAAATTGACGAAACAGGCTTCCATTCCGGCACTGCCGGGGGCAGAAATCGCAATCGTAAATTCATTTTCGGTCTGAAATGCATATTGTAAGAGAGACTTCAATTCATCCATCATTTGAATAAATAACGGGTCAAGGTGCCCGATTGTCGGTCGGCTTAAGGCCTGTAAAACCCGAGGATGAATATCAGACGGGCCGGGGCCCATAAGTGTTCTTTGCGGTGGGAAAAAACTTTGTACAGTCACAAGCTGACTCCTTTCATTGACACTGATCGGCAAGTTATCAGGCTAACGCTTATCCGTAAGGAAAGCTATCCGACACAAGTCTAGTTGTGTATTTTTCTACGATTTGAGTATTTGGGTAAAAATTGACCTACTTGATTCAATTTGTCATTGACATTGATAGGACAAAAACGTTCAATACCTAAGCTATTAAGCAGAAGAGGAGCACTGCCCAGGCAGGTATTCTGTGGAGCCTCAACTCCAAGACAGAATATTCAGGGGGAGTAGTGCCGAGACAGTCCAGAGTTGTGGATTTGGATTGTCGGGTGAATGGGCTGAATCCCGTCAACTGTCATCAGTGCTAACTGATGAAGAGCTTCTGAGGTCTACTCTCATCGAATCGCCTCTATTTTTGCTCTAGAAATACTCTCTTCGAACATTGGACGTTGGTTACCCAACACAATATTTTTATTTTAGGAAGTCGTGGGAGAAATGCCGTGAGTGCATTCAATGTCGCCAAATTTGGCGGAACAAGCGTGGCAAACTTCGAAGCAATGAGTCGTTGTGCTGCCGTCATCGAAAGTAATCCTGACACCAAGCTTGTTGTCAGTAGTGCCTGCTCTGGTGTGACAAATCTGCTGGTTGAACTTGCCAACGGTGTTCAGGATACAGAAAGACGTACCTCTATCTTAGAACAATTAGCTAATATCCATTTTTCAATTATTGAATCGTTGCAAGAACAAGATTCAGTCAAAGAAGCGGTTCAGGCTATTCTTGACACGGTGACGAGCCTGGCAGACGCAGCATCGTTTCAGACCAGTAATAAACTGACCGACCATTTGGTTGCCTGTGGTGAATTAATTTCGACGCATATTTTGACTCAAGTTCTCAAAGAACGGGGTATCGATGCCGTCAGATTTGATATTCGAGATGTGTTACGCACCGATGATTACTATGGCAGGGCTGAACCACAAGTCGAAGCCACGGGCATGCAAGCGAAAGAGAAACTGGCACCATTGTGTAAAAAACATCTGGTGGTGACACAGGGATTCATCGGTTCCGATGAGCAGGGCAATACAACCACGTTGGGCCGCGGTGGGAGTGACTACTCAGCGGCACTGATTGCAGAAGCGGTTCAGGCATCCGGGCTGGAAATCTGGACGGATGTTCCCGGAATTTATACCACGGATCCACGCATTGTGCCTAATGCTGCGCCGATTCCTGAAATTAGCTTCAATGAAGCTTCAGAAATGGCGAACTTTGGCGCAAAAATCTTGCATCCTTCAACGTTGCTGCCTGCGCTTCGGCATGGGATTCCCGTTTTTGTCGGTTCATCGAAAGAGCCGGAGAAGGGGGGCACATGGATTCGGAAACGCGTTGAAAACTCACCTTATTTCCGGGCGCTGGCATTACGGGCCAATCAAACCATGGTGACGATTCGCAGTGCTAAAATGTTCCACGCATATGGCTTTTTGGCCAAAGTTTTTGAAATTCTGGCTAAGCATAAAATCTCAGTCGATTTGATTACCACGTCAGAGATTAGTGTATCGATCACGCTGGATAAAACGGACACGGCTGGTGGTGCGCCAGAGCTTCCTGCGGCAGCCCGAGCAGAGTTGGAAGAACTCGCTCATATTGAAGTCGAACGAAACCTGAGTCTGGTGGCTTTGATCGGGAACCATATGGAGACCAAGGGGTATGCCAAAGAAGTTTTCAGCACGCTGGGCGATTACAACATGCGTATGATTTGTTATGGCGCCAGTGATCATAATCTGTGTTTTCTTGTTGATGCTGACGACGCAAAAAGTGTCATCCAGAAACTGCATCAAGATCTGTTTGAGCCGCAAGACAACGACTAAAACCATCGAGAAAACAAGTCAGAATATTCACAAGAGGTTGGCGATGCCAACCTCTTTTTTTATGCCATTTTCGGTTTGCTCGTGCTTCGTCAATAGTGTCGAGACGAAGTGTCGAGCATGATTAATTTGGTGGATGATTTGTTTGCGATATCGAGGGTTTTAGAACTTGTTTGTTTTTAACGTATTGATTTTTAATGGATAAAAATAAAACCAATACGAATGGCATGGTTATTGCCCCCTGAGTTGATTATTTAGCTGTCAGGGGATGCTATGAAAAAATTTGTAGTTGCCGATCCTAAGAAGTGTATCGGATGTCAAACATGCATGGCTGCCTGTTCTGATGTTCACCAGAAAGTCGGATTGCAAAGTCACCCGCGTCTGACTGTGGTGAAAAATAACGATACAACGGTTCCGGTCATGTGTCGTCATTGTGAAGATGCACCGTGCGCAACGGTCTGTCCGGTACAGGCAATCACCAAAGAGGCTGATCGGATCTTTCTGAATGAATCCATTTGTGTCGGATGCACACTGTGCGCGGTGGCTTGTCCGTTTGGTGCGATTGCACTGGATGGGAGTCGTCCGGTTTCTCATGCCAATAGTTATGACACTTATATACCGTCAACACCACGTTCCAGCAATCCATCGACTTCTGTGCCCCAAACGTTTGGGCATGATCTCTTGGCTTGGGAACCGGGGGTTAAAAGTATCGCGGTGAAATGTGACTTATGCGAATTCAGAGAGGAAGGACCCGCCTGTATGGAAGTCTGTCCGACCGAGGCAATTGTGTTGGTGAGTGATGATACAACGGAGCGTGCCCGCAAGCTCAAGCGAGAAGTGACGGCCAACAGCTCACCGATTGTGGATATGGAGAAATAACATGATGAGTCCTTTATCGCTGTTGGCTTTATCGATGGGGTGTTATCTCATCGCCTGTGTCGTGGCCTTGTTTGGCAATTCTCGACGAGAATCTTTTTGTGTCTCTCTTGCAAGTCTGTGTTCTACAGTTGGTGGCATTATCGGTGCGATCAGCGCTGGGTATGCGCTGGTCAGCCATCAGGTGTGGCAGGCACAGCTTTTTAGTCCTTTTCCTTTTGCGCAATTACTCATTCGTTTTGACGGATTAGCGGCATTTATGGTGCTGGTTATTTCTCTGATTGTCATTGCTGCCTCTATATACGGCTTACATTACATGAAAGAGTATCAGGGCAAAGGGGCATGGGGGATCAGCCTTTTTCTTAATCTGTTTGTCGCGTCGATGGTTGCGTTAGTTGTGGCAGATAATGCATTTTACTTCATCGTCTTTTTTGAAATGATGTCTCTGGCATCTTACTTTCTGGTGTTGGTTGAGCAGAGTGAAAAAAGTATTCGTGCTGGCTTACAGTATTTTCTTATTGCCCATGCCGGTTCTGTGCTGATCATGATTGCCTTCTTTATGCTTTACCGGGCCGCCGGAACGCTCAATTTCACCGATTTTTCCCACCTGTCCCTGTCTGCGTGGGAGTCGTCAGTTATCTTCTTACTGGCATTCTTTGGTTTTGGGGCAAAAGCCGGCATGATCACGTTACATAGCTGGTTACCTCAGGCGCACCCTGCCGCTCCTTCGCATGCATCGGCACTGATGTCCGGTGTGATGGTCAAAATTGGTGTGTTCGGCATCATTAAAGTCGGGCTTGTTTTTCTCGGTGGTGCAGAAGTCTGGTGGGGATATCTGGTGCTCGCCTTTGGCGCTTTCTCTTCTGTGCTGGGCGTCATGTATGCACTGGCAGAGCATGATATCAAACGCTTGCTCGCTTACCACACCGTGGAGAATGTCGGGATTATCTTAATGGGCGTTGGTGTGGCGATGATCGGGACGGCATCCGGTCACCCGGTTCTCGCGGCCTTAGGTTTGCTGGGCGGGCTTTATCATCTGCTCAATCATGCTGTGTTCAAAGGCTTACTTTTCCTTGGTGCCGGCTCGGTTATCTCTCAGGTTCATACCAAAGATATGGAAAGCATGGGTGGGCTAGGCAAGCTGATGCCTTATACCGCAATCACTTTCTTGATTGGCACCATGGCGATTTCTGCATTACCGCCACTCAATGGTTTTGTCAGTGAATGGTTCATTTATCAATCTTTGTTTCAAATGAGTCAGCAACATCATGTCTTTATGGTGACCGCGGGACTCGGCGCTGTTGTTATGCTGGCGATAACCGGGGCTTTGGCATGTATGTGTTTTGTGAAAGTCTATGGTATCTGTTTTACCGGAGCGCCGCGAACCAGAATAGGCAGTCAGGCACGAGAAGTCGGATGGTCGATGCTTGTTGGCACGGGATTTCTTGCTTTGCTGTGTATGATTCTCGGTGTCGGCTCTCCGTGGATTTCGCCTTACATTTCTGACGTTGCCACCAACACGCTGGCCATCACCCCGATTGATGTCCAGCAGGGAATGGCACTTCATCCGGTCTCAACCACGCAGGCCATTCTTTCGACACCGGTCATTACCATCAGTTTGATTGTCCTGTTGATTGTTCCGTTTTTGGTCTTGTCTCTGTTTAAGAAACATCGTCTCGAACGGCGTCATCAAGGTCATCCATGGGCGTGTGGGTATGCTTATGAACAACGTATGACGGTTTCTGCGAGCGGATTTACGCAACCCCTGCGCTATATGTTCTCACCGATCTATCGTTTGCGGATCTCGCTCGACCCGTCTGGCTGGATGAAACGAACCTACCGGCAGGCGACGATTTCAGCGGCGGCTGTTGAGCCGGTATTTGACCGATTCTTAGTTCGACCTTGTTGTGATGCGGCGCTGAAGCTCGGTGACTGGGGGAGAAAGCTACAGGGCGGAGATTTCCGAATCTACTGTCTCTACATTGTGATAGCACTGATTGTGTTACTTATTATTCCGTTTGAATCAGGAGTGAAATGATGCCTGAACTACATATGCCTGAGATGAGCTGGATGGTGCTTGCGTTTGGTCAGGCTCTATTCATGCTGCTTTTGACACCGCTAGCCACCGGATTTTCACGTGTACTCAGAGCCAGAATTCATTCCCGACGCGGACCGGGGTTGCTACAAGATTATCGGGATATCGCCAAGTTACTGCGTCGTCAGCCGGTTGCTCCGGAGAATGCCGGCGGCATTTTCTGGGCGATGCCGTGGATCCTGATCGTCACGATGTTACTGATTGCGATGGCATTGCCGACTCTGACGCAAGTGTCGCCGTTTCCGATCTCCGGTGATGTGATTACGGATATCTATCTGTTGGCGATTTTTCGGTTCTTTTTTGCCTTAGCCGGGATTGATGCCAATAGCATGTTTGGTGGTATCGGTAGTAGTCGTGAGCTCACATTGGGGGTTCTGGTTGAGCCGGTTTTAATGCTGGCCATTTTTCTGATGGCTTTAATGGTGGGTTCGACCGATTTGGGGTACATCAGTCAGGGCATGTTAACTGAAACTCTCAATCAACCGATTCCTGTGGTTCTGGCCGGTGTTGCCTGTGCTTTTGCTGTGTTTATCGAAATGGGCAAACTACCGTTCGATGCTGCCGAAGCCGAGCAAGAATTGCAGGAAGGTCCGGTGACTGAATATTCCGGTTCGGGATTAGCGATGGTGAAGTTGGGACTGGGGCTGAAACAACTGGTGGTTGCTCAGCTATTCTTGGCGATTTTCTTTCCGTGGGGAAAGGCTGCCGAACTGACTTTGACTGCTTTGGTGATCGCGGGTGTGATTCTGGTGGTCAAGCTCATCGTGGTGTTCTTTCTGGCGGCATTGGTTGAAAACAGTATGGCACGTGTCCGTTTTCTGAATACTCACCGGCTGACCTGGTCCGCCTTTGCTTGTGCGGTTCTGGCACTCGCATTTTATATCATTCGATTGTGAGGTATTAAACGATGGAAATCATTGGATTACTCACTATTGGACTTCCTTTTCTGGGGGCAATACTCATCTTGTTTGCCTCTGAGCAGTCTGCAAAGTGGATTTGTCAGTTTTTTGCAGTATTGGCGACATTGGGAACATGGGGATTGTCTTATCTCTTTTTCTCGACAGGTGGCGAAGCGGTTTCGGTGCCTCTGTTGCATGTAGGACATGTCCTGATTTTTGGTCTGGTTTTCGATAAAGTCAGCACCCTGATCGCCGTGGCTGTTGTCGGGTTAGGGCTGATCGTTGCGTTCTATTCTCTGGGGTATATGAGCGCCGGGAACAAAGAACACGCACAACATGGCGCGAAACGATATTATGTGTTTCTGCTGATCTTTATCGGTGCTATGGCTGGTCTGGTCTTCTCTTCAACCATTCTGGGGCAATTGCTGTTCTTTGAAATTACGGGGGCTTGTTCTTGGTCTCTGATCGGTTATTACCAGACACCGTTGGCGTTTCGTTCGGCACTGAAAGCCCTGATTGTCACTCATATTGCTTCATTGGGGTTATTCATCGCTGCGGCGACCCTGTTTGTTCAGGCGGGGACGTTTGAACTGACCGCAATTGCAGGGCTAAACCCAATCGCCAAAATGGTGGTGTTGTTTGGCATCATGTTTGCCGCGTGGGGGAAATCGGCTCAACTACCGATGCACATGTGGCTTCCCGATGCGATGAATGCACCGACGCCGATTAGTGCCTATTTGCATGCTGCTTCGATGGTCAAAGTCGGTGTTTACATTTTTGCCCGCAGCATTCTGTCTGCCGGCACGATTCCTGAAGTTGTCGGGATCGTCGGGATCGTCGGGGCGATGATCACCATGATCTACGGTTTTTTGATGTACTTGCCGCAGAAAGATATGAAGCGGTTGTTGGCTTACTCAACGATCACCCAGTTAGCCTACATTTTTCTGGCACTTTCGATGGCGGCGATGGGATCATCTCTGGCACTGGAAAGCGGTGTTGCTTACATCTTCAACCATGCCTTTGCCAAATGTTTGTTCTTCTTTGTTGCGGGCTCATTCAGCTATGCCTGCGGCACCCGAATGCTTCCTCAACTGAAAGGGGTGATTCGTAAATCACCGTTATTAGGCGTTGCGTTTTGTATCGCTGCCATGGCAATCGCAGGGGTTCCGCCATTGAATGGCTTCTTCAGTAAATTTCCGTTGTTTGAGGCCGGATTCCATCTCTCTGCGACACATGCCTGGCTGACGCCGCTGTTGATTCTGGCGCTGGTTGAGTCTATCGCGACATTTGGCTGGCTGTTGTATTGGTTTGGCCGAACTATTATCGGTGAGCCTTCTGAAGCGGTTGAGCGAATGTCTCCCTTACCCAGTTCAATGAAAATAACGTTAGTTGTATTAATCGCAATGTCGGTGCTATCGAGTGTGATTGCTTCAACATGGCTTCAATAGGAGATGCATAATGGATGATCTCATGATGAATAATCTTGCCGGATTGTTAGTCATCACGTCTTATTTTGTGGTGATTGCCCGTCAGGCTAGAACTGCATCTTGGCTATATGCCTGTCAGTCTTTGGTGTTGGTACTGCTCTTTGTGGTTATTGCTGACCATTATGACGCGAGTGATTTGTACCTTTGGTCGATGACTGCTTTTATTTCGAAAGTGGTTTTGTTACCGACGATTTTATATATCCAGTTAGGAAAAATGCGGGATGCAGAGGCGGAAAAGGTCATGTTTCACCCGGCGTTGATTGCTGTTTTCGTCGTGGTGATTAGTCTGGTCTGTCTCTATATCATCCAGCCCGTGGCACTGCCGATGGTTGAAACACTCAAACCGGCTCTCGCCGTATCGCTGGCGCATTTCTTTATTGGGCTGCTTTGTATTATCACGCAAAGAAACATTCTCAAGCAGTTATTCGGCTATTGCCTGATGGAGAATGGCTCATCGCTGATGTTAGCGCTGGTTGCACATCGCGCACCTCACTTATTGGAAATCGGTATCACCATTGACGCGATCTTTGCGGTGATTGTGATGGTGATTCTGGCTCGGTTAATTTTTCGCAGACTCAATACGTTGGATGTGAAACAACTGACTGTATTGAAAGGGTAATTGTATGATGTCAATGAATAATCTATTTCCGTTTTTGCTTGGCATTCCCTTCATCGCAGCAATGATTGCTTTTGTTTGTATTGCGCTACGAGACCAATTCCGGCAATTATCTATGGTGATCCATCTTGTCAGTGTCGTGGCAACCTGGGGCATCAGTTGGGGGATGGCCGCGGCAGTGTTCGAGCATGGTGCGATTTTCTCTGCCGGGAATTGGCTGATGCTCGACGGACTATCCGCACTGTTCCTTGCAGTGCTCGGGCTGGTGGCATTGTGTACCGGGATCCATTCGGTCGGTTATATCGGGCATGAGTATCAACACGGTGAATTGTCAGGTAAGCAAGTCTCGCTGTTTTACGGGCTGTTCAACCTGTTTTTGGCGACCATGCTGGTTGCTTTAACGGCCAACAATATCATGATGATGTGGGTCGCGATTGAAGCAACAACCGTGAGTTCTGTCTTTTTGGTTGGCTTGTACTATCAACGTTCATCACTGGAAGCGGCCTGGAAATACATCATGTTGTGCAGTGTCGGGGTTGCATTTGGCTTATTCGGCACCGTGATGACCTATGCTAATGCCGTTGCCGTATTCGATGCGCCGGAGCAGGCGTTGCTATGGACAACGCTACGGGATCACGCGCATTTGCTTGATCCGCGCCTGATGCAAATTGCCTTTATCTTTATCGTCATTGGGTTTGGGACCAAAACCGGTTTATTTCCCATGCACACTTGGTTGCCGGATGCGCACTCCGAAGCGCCCAGCCCGGTTTCCGGATTGCTTTCAGCAGGGTTGTTAAACTGCGCGCTGCTGATCATTTTGCGTCATTTCGCCATCAGTTCTATCGTGCTTGGCAGTGATTTTGCCCGCTCTCTGATGCTCGGATTCGGGCTGCTATCGGTTGGGGTGGCTGCATTATTCATTTTGGTTCAGCAAGATATCAAGCGGTTGTTAGCTTACTCCAGTGTCGAAAATATGGGATTAATCGCCTTCGCGATTGGTCTTGGTCCGCTGGGGATTTTTGCCGCACTGCTGCATATGATGAATCACAGTCTTGGTAAAACACTGATGTTCTGTGGCGCCGGCAATATCATGTTGAAGTACGGTACCCGGGACATGAGTATCATCAAAGGTGTGGTCCGGATTGCACCATGGACCGGTATTCTGTTTGGCGCCGGTGCCCTCGCGCTTGGCGGTGTGCCTCCATTTAATCTCTTCGTCAGTGAATTTTTGATTATTTGTTCCGGGTTGTATGCCCAACATCCGGTGTTAATCATCATTTTACTCCTACTGTTGACGCTGGTTCTGGCTGGATTTGCCCGGATGGTTGCGGGATGCGTGATGGGAGCCGCCCCTGAGCATGTTGAAAAAGGGGAAGTGAATTATCTGACCGTGTGTCCGCTGGTGGTGCTGATTGTGCTAATGGTTGTGATGGGGACCCATATTCCGAACACGATTTTGCATGGTGTCGAGCAAGCGACACAAATTGTCATTAATCAACCCGATCAACCCCTCCTTGAAACACTCAATCTCCCTTGGCAACAAGGGATAGAACATATTTCTTCAAGCAGTGACAGTCTATCGGCTGTTTCTCTGACTGAATCGATCAACTAGAGGCCTTATGACATGGACCAATTGAATAGAAATACGCAACATCAGATCGGGAAGCGCTATGTCGATGGGGTGCGTCAATATTTTCCAGCGGCAATCGAGGATGAAGCTTGGCAGGCTGACAATCAGGTGACGTTGACCGTCAAAATGACCTCGTTGGTTGAGGTGATGAAATGGCTCTACTATGACCAAGGGGGATGGTTATCGGTTTCTTTTGGCAATGATGAACGTGTATTGAACGGATGCTTCGGTGTTTATCATGCCTTATCGATGGAAGGTGAAGTCAAAAGCTGGGTGATCGTCAAAGTCTTGGTCAATGCCAACGATCAGGAATTTATCTCAATCACGCCTGAGATCCCAGCCGCCGTGTGGGGAGAGCGTGAGATTCGGGATATGTTCGGTCTGCGCCCCATCGGTTTGCCGGATGAGCGTCGTCTGGTTCTTCCCGATGACTGGCCGGAGGATTTGCACCCTTTACGTAAAGACGCCATGGATTACCGTCAGCGTCCGCAGCCGACAACTGATACGGAAACTTATCCGTTTATCAATGAATTGGGGAGTGATTCTGACCGCATCGTTCCCGTCGGCCCTTTGCATATCACCAGTGATGAACCCGGCCATTTTCGCTTATTTGTTGATGGTGAAGATATTATCGATGCCGATTACCGGATGTTTTATGTCCACCGCGGCATGGAAAAATTAGCAGAGACGCGGATGGGCTACCACGAAGTGGGCTTTCTTGCGGATCGGGTGTGTGGGATTTGTGGATTTACCCATAGCGTGGGATATAACAATTCCGTCGAGACGGCTCTGAATATTCAAGTCCCGGCGCGCGGCAAGATGATTCGGACGGTATTACTGGAAGTCGAGCGCTTGCATAGCCATTTACTCAATATCGGTTTGTCGAGTCACTTTGTCGGCTTTGATTCCGGTTTCATGCAATTTTTCCGCGTTCGCGAGAAAACCATGGAACTCGCGGAGCTACTGACCGGTGCCAGAAAAACCTATGGTATGAACTTGATTGGCGGGGTGCGGCGTGATTTTCTCAAAGAACAGCGTACCAAGGGCATTGCCATGATTCGTGAAGTTCGTCAGTCATTTACCGAGTTAGTCGATGTCCTGCTTTCGACCCCGAATATTGACAGCCGGATTTCAGGCGTCGGTGTACTTGCGAAAGACATTGCCCGTGATTTTAGTCCGGTGGGGCCTTTGGTACGCGGGAGTGGGTTTGCCCGGGATGCCCGGATTGTGCACGGTCAATCACTGGAATCTTACGGTCAGGTACCGCTTGATTTACACCATTTTGACAGTGGTGATGTGCAGGCGCGTCTTCTGATTCGAATTCGTGAAGTGTTCGACTCACTCAATATTGCTGAGTTTGGTTTAGACCATCTCCCCGAGGGCGCTATCTTGACTGAAGACTTTCAGTACGTGCCTCACCGGTTTGCTTTGGGATATACCGAGGCTCCACGGGGTGAAAATATCCACTGGAGCATGACGGGGGATAATCAGAAGCTATTCCGCTGGCGCTGTCGGGCGGCGACTTATGCCAACTGGCCGACGTTACGTTATATGCTGCGGGGTAATACGGTTGCCGATGCGCCTCTGATTATCGGGAGCCTTGATCCCTGTTACTCCTGTACGGATCGCGTCACCATCATTGATACCAAGAAAAAGCGGTCTCAAACCGTGCCTTATAAAACGATTGAGCAGTACAGCATCAATCGCAAAAAATCACCCCTGAAATCAATGTGAGGTTGTGATGTTAAAGCTACTCAAAACCGTTTTAAAAACAGGAGATGCAACGGCCAAGTATCCGTTTGCACCGTATGAAGTCTCTAGCGACTTTCGGGGTAAACCGGAACTGGACCCCGCGCAATGTATTGCGTGTGGTGCCTGCATGAGGGCCTGTCCTGCCAATGCGTTAGTGATGGAGACCGATGAACAGAAGGGTACCCGTCGCTGGGAGCTTTCATTGGCGCGTTGTATCTATTGCGGACGCTGCGAAGAAGTCTGTCCGACTCATGCGTTGGTCCTGTCACAACAGTTTGAACTGGCTGTGACCAACAAAGCCGATTTATATGAACAGGCCGAGTTCGAGCTGGTCAATTGCAGAGAATGTGATCGCCCCTTCATCGCTAAAAAATTATTCGATTATGTTATGGAGACGCTTCAGCACGCTGGGTTGAGTGGTGAGTCGCTGGAAATGCGTCGCCATCAGTTGGAAAGTTGCCCTGAATGTCGGCGTCAGGCCAACATGCTTGACGGGCAGAATTTAGCATGTCACCGCTACGTTACTGCCGAGCCGATACCGGTCAAACATATCGCTGCAACGCATCAGCCAGATCCCAGTCCGTCAGAGAACCGTTGTTCTGCGAACCACATGCCCAACATCAATCCCACCGATATTCATCGTGAGGAGGTACAGTGAAAGGTATTCAGCAATTATCGGGTGTTCATCATACGCAGACACAGCCTGTTGAAGTCACCCCTGAACATCAAGCATTGAAGCAAACACTTTTAAAACAGATCAAACGGTCAGCCTATGTTTATCGGGTGGACTGTGGGGGATGTAATGGTTGTGAAATTGAGATTTTTGCAGCCACCACGCCCGTTTATGATACCGAACGATTCGGTATCAAGGTGGTTGCCAGTCCTCGTCATGCCGACATTTTACTCTTTACCGGTGCAGTCACGCGGGCAATGCGTGCGCCTGCGTTACGCGCCTATGAAGCCGCCCCCGATCCAAAAATTGTCGTGTCGTATGGCGCATGTGGGTGTGATGGCGGCATTTTTCATGACCTCTATTGTGTCTGGGGCGGTACAGACAAAATTGTGCCGGTTGATGTTTATATTCCCGGTTGCCCTCCGACACCCGCCGCCACGCTTTATGGATTCGCGGTCGCTTTAGGGTTACTTGAACAAAAAATGCATGCCAAAACCCATGATGCAGAGGCAACCCCTGCCAGCATCAGTCATACCGGTATTCCTCAGGATATTCGCGTCATGATCGAACGGGAGGCGCGTTTATTGGCCGGTTATCGTCAGGGCAACCGGATTGCCGATGAGCTGATGTCTGTGCTGGAAGGGTGTCATGCCGACAATGTCGATGCGCAGATCCAAGCCTATATTCATCAACATAACGATCCGCGTTTGACCGAGATTGTTGAAACGCTCATGCGGTCAGTGATGAAACAGCTTGTCGGTGATGCGCTGAAAGAAGGAGGTTCTTGTCATGGTTGTGGCTGATACGCAAACCGAAACACATTCAAGGCACTTAAAGGAGCGGGTGCGCTTTTATCGGTTAACGCGCAAGTTTGTTGATGAAAAAGAGGTGCCTAAAGAAGCGCAACAGATCATGTACTACAGTCTGGCAATTGGACATCACCTTGGCATTGTGGATTGTCTTCAGTCAGAGATGGATTGTCATGGTGAAGAATATTTGGCGTGGATTGAGGGATTACCGAAAGACAGTGAGGCATACCGGAAGATGGAAGGATTTCTCAAATTTGGAGAGATCACGATTTTTCCGGAGCACATTCATATGTTGGCGTTGGCATTCCAGAAAATTAGTCCGACGACACAGTCTGAGACGTCGCAGCGTTTGACCGCCGGGTTGATCGAGATTCTCAATGCCATTCATCGGGAGCCGACAATGTATTTGATGATTCGAGGAACGGTGCAATGAGCAGACAAATATTGTTGACGGTCGGGAACACCATGATGGGCGATGACGGAGCGGGCCCTTTGCTGGCCAAGCGTTGTCTGGAGCAACCGATAGACCGTTGGGAAGTGTTAGAAGGCGGCACGATGCCAGAAGATACATTGCATCGGATTCGTCATATCAAGCCAGAGCGTGTACTCGTTGTTGATGCGGCAGATTTCGGTGAAAAAGCCGGAGAGATTCGCATCATTGATCCCGACACGATTGCTGAGATGTTTATGGTCTCCACCCATAGCTTACCGCTGAACTTTCTAATCGATGAACTGAAAACCTTTGTGCCTCATGTCACGTTTATCGGTATTCAACCCGCGATTGTGGCATTTTCGGCACCAATGACCGATATGGTCAAAGACGCCGTCGATACAATTTATCAAACTTTGTCTGAATGGCATGACGACATGGATTTTGAGCATTGCTAATGCGTGATGACAAAAGTGTCGAAGTTCGACACTTTTGTCATTGGGCAATCAGGTCAAAAGAAATACTGAGCTTCCTGATTGGATTTGTTTTGTTATTTATCACTTATTTATTTTTATAAATCATCATCTTAAATGATTTTAAATCGTAACTCCCGGATTGGCACGTGTTGTGCCTGTAATGATTAACCACCCCCAGAGTCTGAAGATACTCTGTTGTATTGACACAAAAAGGATACAGCATGAATCGATTTGTTTTTGCTGACGCCAATAAGTGTATTGGTTGTCGAACCTGTGAGATTGCATGTGCGGTCGCTCATCAGGATGAGTCATCGGGTACTTTGAATGGAACCGAGGAATTTGCGCCTCGCTTACAACTGGTGAAAAACGCGGAAGTCTCCGTTCCTGTGATGTGTCGTCAGTGTGACGATGCCCCATGTGCGCAAGTTTGCCCTAATCATGCCATTGTTCATGAAGATGGTTACGTGAAGGTGATTCAGTCCCGTTGTATTGGCTGTAAGACTTGTGTGATTGCCTGTCCGTATGGCGCGATGAGTGTCGTGACCCGAATGAAAAATACGGTGTCTGAACATGGCGCGCTTTTCCAAAAACAAGTGCCTCAGTCCCAAGCGCTGAAGTGTGATTTGTGTTCACAGCGAGAAGAAGGTCCTGCTTGTGTTGAGGTTTGCCCGACAGAGGCTATTCGTTTGATCGTACCTGAGTCACTGCAACAAACCAGCCAACAGAAACGAGAAGCGGCAGCGAGTCAGGCTTCTATCATTTCGGTTTGAAGCGGCATAAGAATGGAACATCGGGGATAGTGAGAAAATTATGATCGAAAAAAAATTAGTCGTGTGCCCCTATTGTGGTACAGGATGCAAGTTAAACCTACTGGTTGAAAACAATAAGGTGGTTGGTGCCGAGCCAGCGAATGGCAGAACGAATGAAGGCCAACTGTGTTTAAAAGGATACTATGGGTGGGATTTCTTAAATGACACCCAATTGCTGACACCGCGTTTGAAACAGCCGATGATTCGTCGCACCAAAAGTGACAAGCTTGAAGCGGTTTCTTGGGATGAAGCATTGGATTTTGCAGCAGAGAAGTTGTTGGCAATCAAGCAGCAATATGGTCCTGATGCGATTATGACTACAGGGTCAGCTCGTGGGCCGGGTAATGAATCCAACTATGTGATGCAAAAATTAGCCCGCGCGGTGATAGGCACGAATAACGTTGACCACTGTGCAAGGGTCTGTCATGCCCCTTCGGTTGCCGGTTTGGAATCCGTGGTAGGTAATGGTGCGATGAGTAATGCCATTCCTGAAATTGAAGAAGCCAAATGTTTGCTGATCTTTGGTTACAACGTTGCTGACTCTCATCCCGTGATTGCGAGACGCATCTTTAAAGCGCGTGACAATGGTGCAAAAGTCATTGTCTGTGATCCGCGAAAAATTGAATCGGTTCGGGTGGCTGATCAATGGCTGGCGCTTAAAAACGGTTCCAACATGGCGGTTGTCAATGCGTTGGCTTATACGCTGATTGATGAAAACCTCTATGATAAATCGTATGTGCAAAATTACACCGAAGGGTTTGATGAATTCCGTAAGATCGTCATGGATTATGCGCCTGAAAAAGTCGAACATCTGACCGGACTGAAAGCGGCTGAAGTTCGGCAAGCGGCTCGGACTTATGCCAAATCTTCCGGTGCGATGATTTTATGGGGCATGGGCGTTACCCAGTTCGGTCAGGCTGTTGATGTGGTACGCGGTTTGGCGGCTTTGGCGTTAATGACGGGTAACTTTGGCCGTCGTGGTGTTGGTTGTGGTCCGGTTCGAGGCCAGAATAATGTTCAGGGAACCTGTGATTTGGGGATGTTACCCCATCAATTTCCCGGGTATCAATCAGTTGCTGACGACCAGATTCGTGAAAAATTTGAGCAGGCTTGGGGCGTGAAGTTATCAGCAACCCCCGGTTATCGTATGACTGACATCGGTCATAAAGTTGCTGACGGCACTTGTAAGGCGTTTTATATTTTTGGTGAGGATCCTGCGCAGACCGAAGCTGATCTGAATGCGATGCGCGAGACCATGCGTCAGTTAGACCTCGTCATTGTGCAAGATATCTTCATGACCAAAACCGCTGAAATGGCTGACATTATTTTCCCATCAACCAGTTGGGGTGAACATGAAGGTGTGTATACCAGTGCTGATCGGGGATTCCAGCGTTTTTACAAAGCGGTCACTCCGCCAGAAGGTGTCAAACCTGACTGGGAGATCTTCAGTCTGCTAGCCACGCGCATGGGCTATCCGATGCAGTATGAAAATACGCAAGAAATCTGGGATGAAATGCGGGCACTGACCCCGTTATTTGCCGGGGTTACCTACGAAAAAATGGAAGGACTGAAATCTGTGATGTGGCCTTGCCCGACGGAAGACCACCCCGGAACATCGTTCTTGTTTGAAGGCAATAAGTTTGCCACCCCATCAGGAAAAGGGAAGTTTATCGGTGCGCCTTGGCGTCCACCGTTGGAACAAACGGATGCCGAGTATCCTCTCGTTCTCTCTACTGTTCGTGAAATCGGCCATTACTCATGTCGTTCGATGACGGGCAACTGCAAAGCACTTTCAACGCTGGCAGATGAACCGGGATACGTACAGATGAACCCACAGGATGCGAAGCAACGGGGCATCGCTGATCAGCAGTTAGTTTGGGTCTCTTCTCGGCGAGGCAAAGTGATTACGCGCGCCAATGTTTCAGAGCGGGTTAATGTCGGTGCGGTTTACATGACTTATCAATGGTGGATCGGTGCATGTAACGAGCTGACGATTGAGCATGTTGATCCGATTTCGAGCACACCTGAATTCAAGTATTGTGCTGTCAAGGTTGAGGCGATTGAGGATCAGGCATGGGCTGAAAACCATGTTCAGTCTGAATATAGTCAAATGAAAGCGCGACTTAAATCACATGTTGCATATGCGTGATTAGATCAATATGGGCTCTTTACGTATGTGTACAATGTTTTGTATATATTCATCTGGTGTAAAGAGCCTTTGATTGAGTCGTGACTGATTATGAATAGAATTGCTCAAGAGTTGATGAATTTTTCAAAAGCCATGCTATCGATTCACGATATGTCTGACTTATTGAAATTTCTAAATGATGAGGAATGTTCGTTTCTGCAAGTCGAGCGGATCAACATTATCCTGCATCGGGACGTTTCTGATGAATTGCTTCTTTACTATGTTGATAGCGATCAGCAAGTTCAGCATGAGACATTTCATCCTCAAGAGATAGGTTTATATCATCAGTCTTATGATGATGGCGTCTACGAACTCGATCGTGACGGCTTTGCTTATTACTATCCTCATTTTGCTGATCATCCGGCTTACCGGGACATTGGTCATTATTGCAAAATGCCGCTGAACACAGTCAGTCAGCAACTGGGAGTGATTGAGTTTATCAACCCTAAGCTCAGTCATATGGCGGATGGTGAAAAGCAGTTTCGCATGGTCAGTAGTATTCTCGTCTCTTTCATTGCGCATGTTGTCGAGCATGAATTAGCGTCAAATGTGGCTCAGCAACTGAGCCATGAGCGAGATAACTATCATATTCTGGTGGACGTGACGAATGCGGTTATCAGCCAAAATAGTAAAGAAACATTACTCAATTCTTTGCTCCGTTGTCTGAAGCAACATTTTGCGATGCATCATTTAGCACTGATTGAACCTTATCAAGGGCATTATATACAGTACACCAGTGATCTGAATCAGGGCAATATTCATCATCATTGCCATTTTTTTAGTGATGACAGTGCGTTTCACAACACGAAAGATCCTTATTCGCCCGTATTCATTCAGGGCGATGATTTAAGGCCATTATTCTTTCAGAAGAATGCAATTGAGTTTGCAGAAGATATCGAACAGCTGATCGTGATTCCCATGGTATTCCGGACCAATCGCGTCGGATACATTGCCTATATGCTGCATAAGAACGATCAAAATGTGGCGCTCGATCTTGACTTGCTTCAGCAAATTGCGGCGCGGGTTGCGATGGCGATGCATAGTTTAAGTGTGCATGAAACGCACACGAAAGTGCTGCCGAAAAGTGAATACATTTCGATTGAGTCAAAAGATGAGAAGCAGCGTATTTTTGACGATATTATCAGCCAGAGTGAGGCGATGAACCGAGTGCTTGATCAGGTTGCGATGGTCGCTGATTGTGATAGTACAGTTTTGATTCTGGGTGAAACCGGAACCGGTAAAGAACTGGTTGCCCGGGCGATTCATAAGATGAGTCGGCGTAGCCAAAAACGGATGGTGAAAATGAACTGTGCCGCCGTGCCGGAGGGGTTATTTGAGAGTGAGCTTTTCGGGCATGAACGTGGTGCATTTACCGGAGCCGTCCATCAGCGGGTTGGGCGTTTTGAGCAGGCCCATCAAGGGACGCTGTTTTTAGACGAAATCGGTGATATGCCGTTGGCGTTGCAACCGAAGTTGTTGCGGGTATTGCAGGAAAATGAAATTGAACGGGTCGGGAAAAACCAGTTGATTCAGGTTGATGTGCGGATTGTGGTTGCAACCAATGCTGATTTACTCTCCATGGTTCAGGAAAAAACGTTTCGCAATGACCTGTATTACCGATTGAATATTTTTCCGATAGAAATCCCGCCGCTCCGTCAGCGGCCGGAAGATATCCCCTTATTGGTGAAGCATTTTACACGGGTGATTGCCAAGCAAATGGGGAAAGATATTACTGCGATTACCAATGAAACGATGCGTGCACTGACCGCGTTTGCCTGGCCGGGTAATGTCAGGCAGTTACGTAACTTTATTGAGCGATCCGTGATTTTAACGCGTGGCGATGTGCTGAATGTTCCATTGGATGAATTAGTGAAATTAGGTCTGGAAGTCCCGAAAGCTGAATCGCAGCAACAGGAGCATGCCGCAGACGCTCAGCGAGAGAAAACCGATACGATTGAAATAAATCGTGATACGGTGATTCAGGCGCTTAAAGAAAGTAATGGCATTGTCGCTGGCGCCCGTGGTGCGGCTGCAAAGCTTGGTTTAAAAAGAACCACATTACTATCACGAATGCAACGGATGGGGATTAGCAGCAAGGACTATTTGCCTGAGACTGAATCAACCTCGTCATGAATCAGGATTGACCTATGAATGAATCTTTCACGGTACAGAACATTGATTCTGTCAGTCATAAAAAAATTGTTCGCTATCGGCAGGAGCATCAGTGTCATCTGGTTGACGATACGCTGATTCAGGAAGTGCCTGTTGCTTTGGAATATAACGGGGTGGCTTATACCGTCATGATGTGTACCCCCAGAGATTTAGCTATGTTTGCTGTCGGTTTTTCACTGACGGAAGGCATCATTGATCATGATCGTGATATTCATGATATCAACATTCAGATGAGCCCTGATGGCATCACGCTCTCGATCGATATTGCCAATCGCTGTATCAGCCGTCTTCAGGAAAAACGGCGGACAATGGCGGGCATGACCGGATGTGGTCTCTGTGGTACGGACCAATTGGCTCATGTTTGTCGTGTACAAACACCACTGGAAAGCCATACAACATTTCATTTGCAGAAATTGGATGATGCTTTAAATCGTTTGCAGCAGAGCCAGCAACTGAATCAACTGACCGGCTCTTGTCATGCTGCGGCATATATGAATACACACGGTGAGTTGGAAGCAGTATTTGAAGATGTCGGACGGCATATTGCGCTCGATAAATTAATCGGTTGGGTCACCAAGCATCATAAACGGAAAGGGGTGGTATTGGTCACGAGCCGAGCCAGCTTTGAAATGGTGCAAAAAGCCGCAGCCGGTGGGGTTGAAATTTTATGTGCTATCTCAGCCGCGACTGATATGGCGGTTGATTTAGCGGAACGTCTCAATGTCACGTTGTGTGGTTACTGTCGGCCGGGACAAGCCAATATTTATACGCACGCAGAAAGGATTCTCGGGTTGAATCAATAGTTGGGAATATATTTAGTCTTAGATAAAGAGAGAAACATGAAAATAAAGAATTTACTCCTCGGGTTACTGGTTTTGTTTTCTCCACTGGCATTCGCACACTCCGGTCATGGGGGAGATCATGGTTTTGAAAGTGGCATCTTGCATCCACTGACTGGTGTCGATCATCTTAGTGTGATGATCAGTGTTGGTGTCTTGGCGGCTTTATTTGGGGGAAGAAGTCGCTGGCAGATGCCGCTTTCTTTCATCGCATTGATGATTGTGGGTGGTATTTTAGGGGTATCCGGTTTAGTGATCCCGAGCGTAGAACTGTATATCGCACTCAGTGTCGTCGTGATGGGTATTTTGCTCTGGCGTAGTGTGCAGGTTTCTCATTTGTGGGTAACGGTTCTAGTCATGGCATTTGCAGTATTTCATGGGATGGCACACGGTGCAGAGATGCCGTTCAATAGCCATGCATTGGCTTATTTCAGTGGCTTTGTGCTCTCCACGTTTTTGTTACATATGACGGGCATTGTCATTGGCAGCGCTGTGTTGCGTTTTTCAGCCAGCGGCCGCTTGGTCAAAATGCTCGGCGTTATTGTTGCTATGCTGGGCGGTTCGTTTCTACTCTCTTGAGTGGGCAGGGTTTTCTTCCGTAAGAAAGTGTTCTCAGTGAGCGGGCTTTTCGTTCTCTAGTCTCTTTAGTTCTCAGGGCTGGTTGTGCCATGAATGAACGATATTTTATTTGTGTCTCCGGGGTTGTTCAGGGGGTTGGTTTCCGCCCCTTTGTCTATCAACTTGCGGTTCAGCATCATTTATCCGGCTGGGTGATGAATAGCTCTGCCGGTGTCAAAATTGACGTTCAGGGACGCAAAGAGGCACTTGATTTGTTTGTTCGGGCGCTGCATGAACGTCCGCCCCGGCTTGCCCGAGTTGATGATGTTGCTTGCTCGCGTCAGCATCTGGGGCGCGCACAAGGGTTTACCATTCATCCGAGTCAGCATGAGACGCATGTTGCCGTCAGTGTTGCTCCGGATCAATCGATCTGTCCTGAATGTTTGTCTGAAATGAACGATGAACGTTCTCCTTATTATCACTATCCATTTATCAACTGTACCCATTGTGGTCCCAGATATTCGATTATTGAGCAACTGCCTTATGATCGGGCGAATACATCGATGAAAGCGTTTGATTTCTGCCCGTCATGTTTACAGGCCTATCAAGAGCCGAGCAATCGACGCTATCATGCTCAGCCCACCAGTTGTCATCATTGTGGACCGAGGGTTTCTCTGCGTGACACCCAGGCTACCCGGTATGATGAGGTATTTGAACACGCTGCCGAGATACTCAGCCGGGGCGGTGTGATCGCTGTGAAAGGGATTGGGGGTTTCCATCTGGTTTGTGATGCAACCTTGCCAGCCAGTGTGATGAAATTGCGCCAAATGAAGCACCGTCAGCGTAAACCCTTTGCAGTCATGGTCGATTGTGTCGAAACCGCGATGCAATATGTCAGTGGGGAAACTGCCGAATGGCAGGCATTAGCCGCCAGTGCTGCACCGATCGTGTTGATGAAGCGTCGCTCTCATCCTCATATTGTCCCCGACGTTTCGTGCGACAGTCCTTATTTGGGTGTGATGCTCCCTTATACCCCGTTACATCATCTGCTATTTGAGCAATATCGTCGCTACCGGAGTGAGCCGATTCTCGTTATGACCAGCGGCAATCTTTCCGGGATGCCATTAGTGACTGACAGCGATGAGATGCTGCGTTTGTTTGGCGAGGTTTTAGATGGTGTATTGGATCATGATCGGCCGATTGCCAATCCATGTGACGATAGCATTGTTCATCAGGCCGGTCACGCCATTCGGGTACTGCGGATGGCAAGAGGTTATGCACCATTCAGTCATCACTGTGATTACCAGAGCGCACCTATTCTGGCAATGGGGGCCCAGCAAAAATCGACGATCGCTATGGCCTTGTCCGGGCAGTCGATGTTGTCGCCCTATATCGGTGATCTGGATGATTTGGATACACAACAACGATTTGAAAAGACGATTTCGTTATTTCAACATTTATACCAATGTGAGCCTTCACAATGGGTTTGTGATTATCACCCGGGATATTTTTCGACCCAGTTTGCTAAAACACAATCCGGTAGTCTTTTACAGGTACAGCATCATCACGCTCATATTCTGGCGGTAATGGCGGAATATCAGTTAACCGGCCCCGTATTAGGATTTACATTTGATGGAACCGGCATGGGGGATGATGACACGGTTTGGGGCGGGGAAGTCTTGCTGGCGGATACGCAAGGTTATCAACGTTGTGGTTGTTTAAGACCGTTTCGCTTGATTGGCGGAGAGCAGGCCATTCGTGAGCCCGCCCGGATTCTTCTGGCGATGCTACTTGAATATTATTCGCTGCAAGACATCCAGTCACTGGCACATCCGGCATTTCAATCGTGGCATGAACATGATTTTTTCAACCTTCATCAACTGTGGCTGTCCGGTCAACACTCTCCGCTGTGTACTTCTGTCGGGAGACTGTTCGATGCGTGGGCCTGTTTAGGCGCATTGCTGGAGCGGCCTGATTTTGACGGCGAAAGTGGCTTACTGGTGGAATCCGCGGCAATGACAGCGGGGCAAACCGATACGCCGTGGGAGATGAACTGGGAAGACGGCACTTCGGTATTGGATTGGCAACCGCTGTTGATTCGGGGGATTGAATCGAAAATTTGGCTCAGCCAAGAGGCCGTGTCCGATGCTTGTCAGGGGCTGATTGAAGCGCTGGCCGGGGCGATTCAGCAGATGGCGGGTCGTTATCCATCACTGCCGGTGATTGTCAGTGGCGGCGTTTTTCAGAACCGATTGTTGATGGATATCTTGTGGCACAACTGGGATGAAAACACACAGCCGATATATAGCGGCACAATGGTTCCGGTCAATGATAGCGGTATTGCGATGGGACAGCTCTGGTATGGCATTCACCAGCGCTGAGTAATTGAGAATTATCCGATGGGGCAGTCCTTGGGGCTGATTGATCGGGCAACAGAGAGTAATGAGAGATGTGTTTATGTATTCCCGCGAGTGTTGTCAGTGTCGATCAAGAACAGATGACCGCTGTCGTCGATACATTAGGTGTCGAGAGAGAAGTTAGTACCCACTTGATATCAGAACCCATTCAAGTTGGTGAACACTTACTGATTCATGTGGGATTTGCGATCAGTAAAATTGATCAGCAAGAAGCAAAGGAAAGTCTGCAAACCTATCGCGAACTGATCAGTCAGGTTGGTTCTGATGAAATGTGGGTCGGGTAAAGTGATGAATGACGAAATAACGGTGACAGATTCGGTCCGGACTTTGTATCAGGGCTTTCGGCAACCGGCTGTGATTCGTGCTTTGGCGGAGCAAATTCGACATAAAGCGCGTGATTTACCGGAGCCGCTTTACATGATGGAAGTGTGTGGCGGGCACACGCACACCATTATGAAATATGGCATTCAACAACTATTGCCGGAGAATTTACATTTTGTGCATGGGCCGGGGTGCCCGGTTTGTATCATGCCGAAAGAACGGATTGACCATGCCATTATTCTGGCACAGACCGAAGGGGTCATTCTGGTGACCTTAGGCGATATGATTCGGGTGCCGGGTTCTCGTTTGTCTTTGGCGGAATGTCGGGCCAATGGCGGTTCGGTTGTGCCGATTTATGACCCGATGGATGTGCTTGAGATTGCACAACAGAATCCACAGCAGAAGGTGGTTTATTTCGCTATCGGTTTTGAAACCACAACCCCCATGACTGCGGTTTTAGTACAACAAGCGCGACGTCTACAACTGACCAATCTCAGTTTTCACATTAATCATGTACTGGTGCCTCCTGCAATGGATGCAGTGATGGCGGATTCAATGACGCGCGTGAATGCATTTCTCGGCCCGTCGCATGTCAGCGTGATAACCGGTGCAAAGATTTATCAACCGATCGTTCAGCATTACCAAATTCCGGTGGTGGTGGCCGGGTTTGAGCCTGTCGATGTGTTGGAATCGGTATTGATGCTGGTTGAACTCGCTTTGAGTGGCCAGCCTGCTTTGCAGACGCAATACTCGCGAGCGGTTTCATTTGAGGGAAATGCTGTTGCTCAGACATGTATTGCCGATGTTTTCGATGTCCGCGCTGCATTTAACTGGCGTGGGTTGGGGAATATTCCGCAGTCTGCCCTGAAGCTTCGGGCGCAATATGCGGATATGGACGCGGAAGTATTGTTTGAATCGCTGTTACCACAAGCCCCGGTACCGGATCACAAAGCGTGCCGCTGCGGGGATATTTTACGCGGGCTTGCCAGCCCGACGGATTGCAAAGTTTTTGGTAAAGCATGTCAACCGAGTCGGCCGATGGGGAGTTGTATGGTGAGCTCTGAAGGTGCTTGCAATGCTTATTATCGTTATGCCGGTTTTCATACAGCGCCACAGGAGTAATCATTCATGAACAAACAACCGACAGTTCAATTGAGCCATGGTGGTGGCGGTGTGGAGATGAATCACCTGATCCGGCATCTGTTTTGGCAACGGTTTGGTAACGATATTCTCAATCAGGCTGAAGATGCTGCAACATTGAATATCCCGTCACCACTGGCTATGACCACCGACAGTTTCACCGTTTCTCCCCATTTTTTTGCCGGTGGCAACATCGGGACACTTGCGGTCGCCGGGACTTGTAATGACTTGGCGATGGTTGCAGCAAAACCGACTTATTTGAGTTGTAGCTTTATCATTGAAGAAGGCACGCTCATCCGTGAGTTAGAGGCAATTGTCGATGCCATGGCAACAGAGCTTGCAGTCGGTCAGACCCAAATCGTCTGTGGTGATACCAAAGTCGTGCCCAGAGGCATGGCTGATAAGGTGTTCATCAATACCACGGGTATCGGTGCAATACAAAAAGCGGATGTCTCGGCTCACCGAATCATGGCCGGGGATGTGATTTTGGTTTCCCGGGATATCGGGTGCCACGGCGCTTGTATTCTGGCTGCCAGAGAATCATTACGGCTTGCTCACCCCATCATCAGTGACTGTGCCGTATTGTGGCCAGTGGTTGAGGCGTTGTTAGCCGATTCCATCGATATCCATGCGATGCGTGATGCAACGCGTGGTGGACTGTCTGCGGTGTTGAATGAATGGTGTCAGAGTAGCGGGCTGCAACTGGCGATTGAGGAAGCACAAATCCCGGTCGATGATGCCGTGCGGGGTATCTGTGAATTATGTGGGTTTGAGCCCTGTGATTTGGCGAATGAAGGGACGTTTGTCATTGCGGTCCCTGCGGCACAGGCACAGCGGACGCTTGAAGTCTTGCAGCAGTTTCATTCACAGGCAGCGGTGATTGGCGAAGCCGTCTCGTTATCGCCGGCGAAACCCGTCTTGCATACCGCGTGGGGAAGTCGGCGCTATCTTGATTTCCCCGCAGGCGAGTTATTACCGCGCATTTGCTAGGAGTCAATCATGCATGAATTATCTCTGAGTCTGAAAACGATTGATCTTGTCGTTGAACATGCCCATCAGCGCCAATCTCATCGGGTAACGGCAGTGACCTTGGGAATCGGTGTGCTTTCTTGTATTGAGCCGGATGCGTTATTGACCGGCCTGCAATTTGCGAGTCGCGAGACTTTAGCGGAAGGTGCGCAATTTTTAGTGGAGATGATTCCTGCCACCGCTTGGTGTGAAGTGTGCCAACAGCAAGTTGATATTGAGACCCATTATACCGGATGTCCGCTTTGCCATTCATATCAGTTAATCGTTGAAACCGGACAAGAATTAAAAATTAAATCGATAGAGGTAGAATCTTATGTGTAGTGTTTGCGGTTGTGGCGAAAGTCACTTGGACGAGCATCATCATGACCATCATGACCATCATGACCATCATGACCATCATGACCATCATGACCATCATGACCATCATGACCATCATGACCATCATGACCATCATGACCATCATGGTCACTCTCATCCTCATACACATGCTGAACCGTCAAAAGTACAGCCGTTGGTCGTTCATCATCATTACAGTCATCAGGGCGATGTCCACCATCATATTCACTATCATGTGCATCAGGATGAATTGCCGTCAGAGATGAAGACGGTGCATGAGCCTGCGGGTGCTCATCACCACACGCCCCATCATCATGAAACGCATTCTCACGGTGCTCATTTTCATGAAGCTCATGTTCACGAAGCTCATTTTGACGAAGCACTCAATCATGCAGTTGATCATCATGAGTCCCATCATCACCACGAAGAACCCCATCAGCCGACAGTGACGGTGCAGGGAGATCTTCACTATGGTCAGGGGGCCGCTCAAACACATGTTACCGGGGTATCTCAGCGTCAGTTAATCCATCTGGAACAAGATATTCTGAGCCAGAATGATCGAATCGCTGATGAGAACCGAGCTCATTTTCAAGCACATGGTCAACTGGTTTTGAATCTGATGTCGAGTCCGGGATCCGGTAAGACGACCCTTCTGGTCGAAACGCTGAAGCAGTTGCAATCCAACTATTCATGTGCGGTGATTGAAGGGGATCAACAGACCAGTCAGGATGCGAACCGAATTCGGGCAACAGATGTGCCGGCGATTCAGGTCAATACAGGCAAAGGTTGCCATCTGGACGCTCAGATGATTCACCGTGCCTATCATCAGCTTGACATGCAAACATCCGGTATCTTGTTCATTGAAAATGTCGGTAATTTAGTTTGCCCTGCGAGTTTTGATTTGGGAGAGCAGCATAAAGTGACTATTTTATCTGTCACGGAAGGGGAAGATAAGCCATTGAAGTATCCAAATATGTTTGCTGCTTCTCAGTTAATGCTGGTGAATAAGATTGATCTGTTAGATTACGTCGATTTTGATATCGAAGCCTGTATTGCGAACGCGCGTCAGATCAATCCGCAAATTCAAGTGATCAAATTATCTGCCACCACCGGTGAAGGCATGTCTGCTTGGATTGATTGGCTCTCTCAGCAGCAGAAGCAACTCGCGTCCTGACTGTGCGGTGGTTGATACGCTGCTTTATGGGAGGGATCTCTCAAATTTACGTTGAACTATCTCGATGAAGCTAAGTTAGAGAAAATCGGTTATTACGACGGATATCTTGATGAAATAGGGGGAATTATCTGAGAAAAGAAAGGAACAGGCAGAATTAAACCAAGCTTGCGCGTAAAAAGTGAATGAAGGTGTTCTTTTGGATACTTCGGTTCAGGTATATATTGTCCTCGATGGAATGGTCAGTGTTTCCCTGTTATTTTTGATCATGTTATACGACTCACCGTCATATGACATGATTTGTTGTATCCTGAATGAAAGACAATTCAATTTTTCAATGAATATAAAAGGATTTGATATTCATGAGATATACGCCAACGCTCAAGCTCAGCACCCGATTGGTTGCGGTGGTCACGATGATTGTGACTGGGGCGATTTTTATCTTGTTTATTGGCGGAACTCTTTCTTTTCAACGGTTGGGACATGAATATCTCAATCATTACCTATATGGTGTGGTTGAAGTTATTGATAAAGAATTAGATGAACCTGATGCTGCCTATTCTATGCAGCGCTGGGTTCCCAAGTTACTTCATGCCAGTAATATCGTTGAAATGACACTCACTTCGAAAGCAGGTGTCGTGTACCGATTTAAAGATACCACTTCCTCGGTTGAGGAAAGTCGGTTGTATCATGCGAATTTTGATCTGAAACGCAATCATGATTACACCTTACATTTTAAGGCTGTCCCGCCCTATATCGGTTTTACTTACTCTTTCAGTGCCATGTGGTCTACAACCTTTGCAGTGATTTTGATCATTGTGTGTCTGCTCAGAGGTGTGAAATGGTTACAGGCTCAATTGCTTGGTTCTGAATTGCTTGAAGAACGCGGCAGAATGATCCTTGCAGGGCAGGTAGAACGTTATGCAAAGGGGGATGAAAGAGAATGGCCTTATACCGCGAGTGAGGCGCTCGACCGACTGATTGAAGAGCTTCAGGATGCCCGACAGGAACGAAGTCGTTTTGATACATTTATCCGCACGCAGACATTCTTGGATCAACTGACGGGCACAGCCAACCGAGTGTTATTTGATAGCAAGCTGGAAGCCGCTTTACTTGAAAATGATGCACGTGGCGGTGTACTGATGTTACAGATCGATGAACTGGACGGGCTTGATAAAGCGGAATTCGATCATTTGGTTGTTCAGGTCGGGGAATGTATTTCGAATGTGATCCAACGTTATCCGGATGCCATTCTATCGCGTTATTATAATGCGGTTTTCTCGGTGTTGATCCCCCACCAAAGTTCAAAAGAAGTGGCTCAAGTCGCGGTTCAATGCTTGAAAGGTATCGATCGGCTTAGTCCGCCTGTGCCGCTGGATCGGAGTAACTGGTGCCATATCGGCATCACGATGTACACCGAAGGTGAACAATGGGGGAAAATTATTGATGAGGTGGAGACTGCATTAAAAAGCGCCCAACTGGAAGGCGTCAATGCGTGGAGTCGTTTTAACAAGGTTAAAACGGTCGATGATGAAAGAGGCAACGTCCGGTGGCGGAGTTTGTTTGAACATAATCTGACAGAAGAGAAAATATGTTTGTTCAAACAGGACTGTTATGTCATCTCTCGTCAAAAGCAACTCTCGGTTGCTCATCGAGAACTTTTTGTCAGAATTCCCGAACCGGGGCAGGGCTTTATGAAAACGTCTCGGTTTATCTCAGCGATTGTCGCTGTCGGATACGAGATGGTGCTGGATCGTGTTACCACTCATCGCGTCGTACGGTTTCTCCGTGAGGAAGGCGCAGGAACTGATATATATTCGATCAATTTATATGTCACTTCATTTGCTCAGCGTACGCATTTTATCTGGTTCAGGAATTTGTTGATGCAACTGCCTCAAGCGTATCGTCAGCGGCTCTGCTTTGAGTTTACGGAAAGTCATTTAGTCAAACATCTTGACTATATGCGGCCCGTACTAAAAATGATTGCGGCGTTCAACTGCCAGATTGTGGTTGGACAGGTCGGGCGCACGATTGTCAGTACGCATTACATCAAAGAATTCAAAATTGACTATCTGAAACTTCACCGTAGTCTGGTCAAAGGGATCGAACGACGTTCCGAGAACCAGTTGTTCGTTCGGAGTATGGTTGGTGTCTGCCGTGGTGCGGACACTCAGATTATCGCCGTTGGTGTTGAATCCGAAGGCGAATGGAAAATACTTCAGTCTTTGGGGGTCAACGGTGTTCAAGGACGATTATTTGATGTCGAATCTCAATGGATTCCTAAGCCTCGAATAACAAATGTTAAACCGGGGAAACGGAAACGCTGGAAAACGAAACCCGCTCTGCGCTGACAGAACAGACTAAGATTCGGTGCTATTTCAGACGGAATCTTAGCCTTGAGTAAGAAATCTGTTAGAAATTGCGTGTTTCTGTCCATGTTTCTGTGTCTATATCTTGCTGTGACAGCAAGGCATTGGTACATTTAACGGAATTTTAATCTTCAATTTTCTTGCAGGATGAACGAAGAATATGTTTAAGAAACTTCGTGGCATGTTTTCAAACGACTTATCGATTGATTTAGGGACTGCCAACACGCTTATATACGTCAAAGGACAAGGTATTGTTCTTGATGAGCCTTCCGTTGTAGCAATTCGCCAAGATAAAGGGCGTGGTGGTCGTAGTGTCGCTGCCGTCGGACATGCGGCGAAACAGATGCTGGGACGAACTCCGGGAAATATTTCCGCGATCCGCCCGATGAAAGATGGTGTAATCGCTGATTTTTACGTCACTGAGAAAATGTTGCAAACTTTTATCAAACAAGTCCATGACAATAGTTTTCTTAAACCGAGCCCACGGGTGTTGATCTGTGTTCCTTGTGGTTCAACTCAGGTTGAACGGCGCGCGATCAAAGAATCGGCAGAAGGTGCCGGTGCACGGGAAGTTTATTTGATTGATGAACCTATGGCTGCGGCCATCGGTGCGGGACTTCGAGTTTCAGAACCGACCGGTTCAATGGTTGTTGATATCGGTGGTGGTACGACCGAAGTTGCGGTTATCTCTCTGAATGGTGTCGTGTATTCGTCTTCAGTACGGATTGGCGGTGACCGATTTGATGAAGCCATTATCAATTATGTACGTCGGAACTACGGTAGTTTGATTGGTGAAGCGACGGCTGAAAAAATCAAACATGAAATCGGGACGGCTTATCCGGGAGATGATGTCCGAGAAATCGAAGTTCGTGGCCGTAACTTAGCCGAAGGTGTACCGCGTAGCTTTACGCTGAACTCGAATGAAATTCTGGAAGCCCTTCAAGAGCCGCTCACGGGAATTGTTTCTGCCGTGATGATTGCATTAGAGCAATGTCCACCGGAACTGGCATCCGATATTTCTGAAAACGGAATGGTGCTGACAGGTGGTGGTGCACTGTTGAAAGATATTGATCGTCTGCTGACGGAAGAAACGGGGATCCCTGTTGTCGTCGCCGATGACCCACTGACATGTGTCGCCCGAGGTGGTGGTAAAGCACTAGAAATGATCGACATGCATGGCGGTGATTTATTTAGTGAAGAGTAGTGCCATCTTTGTGTCATTGTTTGAGATGAAGAAACGCTGCAATACGGGATTGTCATCATGAAGCCAATTTTTGGGCGAGGTCCATCTCTTTCGCTACGTCTATTTTTTGCCGTTGTTTTATCAGCCAGTCTCATGCTGGCTGATAGTCGTTTAAATACTTTTTCTCACGTACGTTATTTCCTCAACAGTTTCGTTGCACCCATTCAGTATGCTGCTGACCTGCCACGAGTTTTATTTGATGGTTTATATGAGCGAATGCAGAGTCATCGGACGCTATTGAAATCGAATCAACGCCTGAAACAAGAAGTGTTGACGCTCAGAAGTGATCTGATTTTATTCAATCAGTACAAAGAAGAGAATCAGCGCTTAAGAAAGCTACTGGGATCTTCTTTTGTCCGGGATGAGCGCAAGATGGTCACGGAAGTGATGGCTGTCGATACTTCACCTTATACCCACCAAGTTGTCATTGATAAAGGCCGCACTGATGGTGTCTATGAAGGCCAACCCGTCATTAATGAAAACGGAATTGTCGGTCAGGTGACTTTTGTGGCAGCGCATAATAGCCGGGTTTTATTGCTGATTGATGCAAATAGTGCGATTCCTGTTCAGGATCTACGTAATGATATTCGGGTGATTGCTTCCGGTAATGGTCAATCGGAGTATATTCAACTGGAACATATTCCGAGTAGTACCGATATTGAAGTGGGAGATTTATTAGCATCCTCAGGGTTAGGGGGCATTTATCCGGAAGGTTATCCTGTTGCCAAAGTGTCCAAAGTGGATAAAGACACTCGTCGTGAGTTCGCTGTGATTGAAGCAACGCCGGTGGTTGATTTTGATCGCTTACGCTATTTGTTGCTGGTCTGGCCGAATGAGGATCGACAAAAGAACGCCCGTCAGTCTTTAATGGATACATTGGATAAGGAGGGGCAGCGTGGCCAATAAAGTCCTGAAAGGGCATGTTGTGATCTGGATATCCTTCTTTTGTGCACTCGTTTTACAGACTATCCCATGGCCGGGAACGTTTGAGTTATTGCGCCCTTCATGGATTCTACTGATTCTCTGTTATTGGGTACTTGCACTGCCTCATCGTGTGAATGTCGGAACTGCGCTGGTACTTGGGTTACTCTGGGACTTGATTCTCGGATCGACCTTGGGAATCCGTGGCATGATGTTGTCTATTATTGTGTATATTGTTGCGATGAATTTTTTGATTCTGCGGAATATGGCGTTGTGGCAGCAGGCGATCGTGATCGGATTACTGACAATCGCACTTGATGTCATGGTTCTGGGAGGCGAATTTTTGTTCAGGCCCGTTGAGTTCAATGCGCTTTCTTTATGGGGCGGGATCATTAGTTGCATTCTGTGGCCGTGGCTTTTCCTACTGCTGAGACGAGTGAGACGCTACTGGAATATTCGATGAATGACCGAATACTTTATCTTGCATCAGCTTCCCCGAGACGAAAAGAGCTCCTGACGCAGTTAGGTTACTCGTTCGACATTATTTTACCTGAGGTCGTAGAAGCGCATCAGGCCCATGAATCAGCAAAAGCCTATGTGTCGAGATTATCCCGAGAGAAGGCGATCGCGGGTTTGGACATGGTGAGGTCGGAGCAAGCGGTTGTTTTAGGTGCTGATACGATTGTGGTGATTGATCAGCATATTCTCGAAAAACCGACATGTTTGACGCATGCTCGGCAGATGCTCTTACAGCTTTCTGGGCGAAACCATCGGGTCATGACCGCAGTGACGGTGACCGATGCCCAACAAACACACACGATAGTTGTAACCACCGATGTATGGTTTAAGCCGTTGTCGGATGATGAGATAGAACGTTATTGGCAATCGGGTGAACCGTGTGATAAGGCTGGCAGTTATGGAATTCAGGGATTGGGTGGAAAATTTGTAACTCGGATTGAAGGTAGTTATTTTGCCGTTGTCGGGCTACCGCTATTTGAAACTGACCAGCTCTTGCATAAATTTTTATAAAATCAAATTGAGGTGCGCTCATGAGTGCAGAGTTGTTGTTGAATGTAACTCCGAGTGAGAGTCGCGTGGCGATGATAGAGGGTGGCGTCCTTCAGGAAATCCATATCGAGCGGGATGCAAAACGCGGTATCGTCGGAAATATCTATAAAGGAAAAGTGAGCCGGGTGCTGCCCGGTATGCAGGCTGCATTTGTTGATATCGGTCTGGATAAGGCCGCTTTTCTTCATGCTTCGGATATTGTTCCTCACACTGAGTGTGTGGCGGAAAATGAAAAGCAGCAGTTTCAGGTGCGCGATATCTCTGAACTTGTCCGTCAGGGACAAGATATCGTCGTACAGGTTGTCAAAGATCCGCTCGGCACAAAAGGCGCCCGCCTGACGACGGATATTACGTTACCTTCCCGTTATCTGGTCTTCATGCCCGGAGCTAGTCATGTCGGTGTTTCCCAACGAATTGAAAGTGAGAGTGAAAGAGAACGTCTCAAGAATATCGTCGCCAATTATTGTGATGAATTGGGAGGCTTCATTATCCGTACTGCGGCAGAAGGTGCGGATGAGAAAGAACTCTCTCAGGATGCCGCTTTTCTCAAGCGCTTGTGGAGCAAGATCATCGAGCGGCGGGCAAAGTATAAAACGCGTACTACCCTTTATGGCGAATTGGGACTGTCACAACGGATCCTCAGAGATTTCGTCGGAACCGATTTAACCAAAGTGTTAGTAGACTCGCGTCTGGAGTTTGAAAACCTCAAAGAATTTACCTCTGAATATGTGCCGGAACTGACCGAAAAGCTGGTGTTGTATGAAGGCGATAAACCTATTTTTGATATGTATGATACAGAGAATGAAATCCAGCGTTCTCTGGAGCGTAAGGTTGAGCTGAAATCCGGTGGCTATCTGATTATCGACCAAACAGAAGCCATGACCACCATTGATATTAATACCGGTGCGTTTGTCGGCCGTCGTAATCTGGAAGAGACGATTTTCAACACCAATATAGAAGCAACCCAAGCGATTGCCCGTCAACTTCGGCTGCGCAATTTGGGTGGTATCATTATTATTGATTTTATTGATATGGTCTCGGAAGAACACCGGACTCGCGTGCTGACCTCTTTAGAAACGGCACTGAGTAAAGATCGTGTTAAAACCAATATCAATGGTTTCACGCATTTGGGATTGGTCGAGATGACACGCAAAAGAACACGGGAAAGTATTGAACATGTATTGTGTTCGACTTGTCCAACATGTGAAGGACGTGGACAAGTCAAAACTGTTGAAACCGTTTGTTTTGAAATTTTGCGTGAAATCACCCGAGTTAACCGTGCTTATGATGCCGATAACTTTGTCGTCTATGCTTCGCCAGCGGTCGCGGATTCTCTACAGGGTGATGAATCGCATGCATTGGCAGAGCTTGAGGTCTTTATCGGCAAACAGGTACGGATTCAAGCGGAACATTTATATGTCCAGGAACAGTTTGACGTTGTCATGATGTGACTTAACTGAGTAGGGTATTGTGCGTTTTATAGTTTCTCGTCTTGTTCGGACATCATTATGGCTTTTATTAAGCCTGTTGGTTTTGCTTGCGATTCTGATTTCAGCTTTGAGAGTAGCTTTACCTCATATGAATCAGTATCAGATACCGATGACCGAATGGATGAACCGGCAGGCTGAAATTCAGTTTTCTGTGAAGGATATACAAGGATTCTGGCGTAACCGTCACCCATCTCTGTCTTTGACGGGATTTCGAGCGCATTTACCCGATGAATCGAATATTCATTTTGCCGCGGATCGGGTTGATATTGAATTCGATTTATTTAAATCATTGCTGCAATGGCAGCCCGTGATTGCCAACTTAGTCATTCACCAGTCAAAACTAGATGTGAGTTCGGTTGATCTGTTTCAACAACAGTCATCCAATGATTCCCAAGAGCAAAAGAAAGTACAACAGGAAACCATTCGTCATCTGGACAATATTTTTCTGCGTCAACTTGATGATTTTTCGGTTCTGGACTCGACTATTCGTTACCGTTCAATCTCGGGTGATGTCCGACAGTTGGAAATTGCCAGACTGAAATGGAAGAATAATGGTCACCACCATCAGGCCCAAGGCGTGGTCAGTGTCACCAATACCGGTATTAACTCTCTTTCTGTTCGTGCTGACTTTGAAGATTTTGACTCATTCCATGATATTTCTGGCCAGTTCTATGTCAGTTCGGACAAAATTAGCGTTGGTCCATGGCTGACTCAGTACCTGAAAAAAGAGACAGGTATTCATAGTGGGCAGGTTAGTTTTGATGGCTGGTTGACGCTCGAACACAATACCCCGAAAGATGGCTATGTGCAGGTTCGTCCTTCCGATCTGTTCTGGTCGGATTTATCCACTCAACATGCAGATTCAGCGACAAGTAAACAACACCGTTTACATATGCAAGAAGGGGTGTTCCGGCTGATTCCGAAGCAAGATGGCATGGTGATTCAAGCTCAGTCTGTGGTATTGCAAACAGACGAGACCCAATGGCCGGAACTCAATTTTTTGATGAAATGGCAGCCTGATCATTGGCTGATGAATATCGGTGAGATTAACATCGGTTCATTAGTGCCGTTGATTAAACGGATGCCTTTGTCAGAGCAATTGCAAGGAGTGCTGACACAACTGAAACCGGAAGGTACCTTGCATGATATTCGCTTAGCCGGTGATATGCAGGGCATCCGACAATATTCCGCGCAACTTTCCGAAGGCGCGATTCAGCAGTGGTATTTATTGCCAGAAGTGCATCATCTTCAGGCAAGTATCCGTGGCAACACCGATAAAGCGGTGATTCGTGCCAATCTGGATGATGACACGCTCCCTTACGGTGATGTGTTTCAGGCACCGCTGATTATCCAAAAAGGTCAGGTTAATTTAGTCTGGCAGTCTACGGCGGATGGCTGGTCCTTATGGTCAGATCACGTAGCCGTACGCACGCCGGATTTACAGACTGTTGGTCAATTTAAACTGGATGTTTTCCATGATCAGAGTCCGTTACTGTCACTATATAGTGAAGTTGATCTCTTTCAAGCCGGAGAAACATGGCGTTATTTGCCGGTCCGGGCATTAGGCGATGAGTTGACCGATTATCTGTCGACTGCCATTCAGGGCGGGAAGGTTAAAACGGCGAAAATATTGTGGTACGGGCGTCTCAAGGATTTTCCTTATCAGCGTAATAACGGTATTTTTCAGGCTTGGGTCGGGTTGAAAAATGCCCGGTTCAGTTACAATACGGCATGGCCACCTTTAACCGATTTACAGCTAAATCTGCTGTTTCAGAATGAGTCCATGTATCTTGATTCGAGAAAGGCGCATCTGATGGATGTGAACGCGCTACGGATAACCGGACGGATACCGGCATTAATGCATTCGGGCCATATTGAAATTGAAGCAAAAGCCCAAGCCCAAGGGAATGCGCTGCGTGACTTTATGACATCGACCCCGTTGGTTCATTCGGTCGGTGCCGCATTAACGACTGTGCAGGTTAACGGCAAGATTCAATCTGAGTTTCAGCTCAATATTCCTTTTGAAAGCCACCAAGAGCCGAGAGCATGGGGCTGGGCTGACCTCAAGAACAACCGCGTTGATATTCAATCCCCGCCACTTGATTTACGCAAAGTTTCCGGACGTATCCGGTTTGATAATGATGTAGTCACTGCGTCATCGTTGCAGGGGGAGATGCTCGGTCAACCTGTTACATGGGATTTTCAGGGAGAAAGCAGCAGCAAGGGATACAATGTTCATATCGATACGGTCGGCGATTGGGAAGTCACGCCCTTGGCATCTTATGTCGGCCAAAAATGGATTGCACCGCTCTCCGGGCATGCACCGTGGGAGATGGGCGTTGATATTCAACTCAATGATATTGGTTTTTCTTATCAGGCAAACTTGAACACTGATTTGCAAGCGATAGCCAGTCTGTATCCTTATCCACTCAATAAAAAGGCTCAGGAATCAGGGAAAGGCGTCCTACAGATTTCTGGTAATCAGGAAACAATCAGTGCCCGGCTTCAGGTGCCTCATGGCAAGTATCAGACAGAAATCGATGTCACACAATCCGAGCCAGTGCTCACGGCAACCAACCTGATTCTGGGGAACGGGAGCTTTAAAGTCAGTCCGATTGTCGGCCATTCAGCCACCATCCGTCTGGACCATTTCGATCTCGATCAATGGATTACCTTGCTGACCCAAGAAGAAGCGTCTTCTGGTGCACCGAAAACCAATGTCCGTCAAGCGATGTCAATGCCACAAATTCCGGTACCGGATCATGTTGAATTGCAGGTGAAAGATCTGACACTGGCGTCACTGGAATGGCATGATGTGGATTTTCTTGCCCGACATAAAAGTTTTGGCTGGCGTATGAACCTCCAGAGCCAAGAAGTGAAAGGGAAAGCCAATTATATTGCGCCCTATGATTTGAGTGTGGCTTTGGATCAACTGCATCTTTATGTTCCTGCATTGGAAAAGCGCAAAGAGCATGATTCATTATTTGTTGATGAATCCCGTCAAAATGAGCGTCGGATTACCAATTTTGATCGTCAGTTTCATCTGTTGATGCCAAACCTGACATTAGTGATCAAAGACTTCTGGTTTCAAGGGTATAAAGTTGGTCATTTGAACATGGACTTCCAGCGACAGGGGAAAACACTGGCATGGAAGAAAATTGATATCGTCAGCGGAAGTAATGAAATTCATGCCAATGGTCAGTGGACACTGGATGGGAAACAGTCCCATACTGTGTTAAACATGGATTTGAAAGGCGATAACAATAGTGATCTGATGGAACGTTTTGGGATCACGTCGGGGATTCAGAATGCCCCATTCTCGATCAAGACGCAGATGTCATGGGATGGCGCTCCGTGGGCGGCACAGGTTGATACCCTCAGCGGTTCGGTCAGTTCAAAACTTGGTAAAGGCAGTATCTCCGATGTCAGTGGTGCGGCACGTTTTCTGGGATTATTTAGTTTAGATTCTATTATTCGTAAGATGCAGCTCGATTTCAGTGATGTGTTTGATCAGGGAATGTCGTTTGACTCAATTCAAGGGAGCGGAGAAATATCACAGGGTGTGTTCGTGACCAATAATATTGAGATGGATGCTTTGGCTGGCAATATGAAAATTAAAGGTATGGTTGACCTGAACGCCAATACCATTGATGCTGAAGTGAATTTTGTGCCTGATGTGACGTCAGGATTACCTGTCCTCAGTGCTTTTGCGGTCAACCCGGTGACAGCAATCTATGTGTTGGCCATCACAACGGTGATCTCCCCGGTGGTTGAGGTATTCACAGAAGTCAATTACGAAGTGAAAGGGCCGATTGACAGCCCTGTTGTGAAAGAGATCTCCCGTAGTAAAGGTGAGTTCAAACTACCGGAAAAACTACGAGAAGAAGCACAGCAACACAAACAAGGAGCAACCCAATGAGCCGAGTCGGTTTAATTCAGATGACATCCGGATCTGATCCGGAGCACAATATGCGATGGATTGAAACACAGGTTGAAGCGTTATCTGCTCAGGGAGCTGAGTGGATTGTGACACCGGAAAATGCCATCGTTTTGGGTTCTAAACAGGACTATCATCATCATGCTGAAGTGTTGGGGAGCGGCCCTTTACAGGATGCTTTGAGTCGAATTGCAAAAGCCTTTTCAGTCTGGCTCGTCATTGGTAGTTTTCCGGTGAGAACGCCACAGGGAGTGACGACCACTCTGCTGGTGTATTCCGCTGACGGTCAGCTCGTCGCCTCTTATGATAAGCTGCATATGTTTGACGTTGATGTCGCCGATGGACACTGTCATTATCGTGAGTCAGATATCTTTCTTCCCGGCTCGGAAGTTCGGCTCGCGTCCACACCGTTTGGTGAGTTGGGGCTTTCGATTTGTTATGATGTCCGTTTCCCCCATCTCTATTCTATGTTACGCCAGCAAGGTGCTCAGGTTATATTGGTTCCGGCCGCGTTTACCGCTGTGACCGGACGGGCTCACTGGGAGATACTCCTGAGAGCCCGAGCGATTGAAACCCAATGTTGGGTGGTCGCGGTCAATCAGGGGGGCGTCCATGAGGGAGGCCGGGAAACTTGGGGGCACTCCATGGTGATTAACCCTTGGGGAGAGATCGTGGCAAGTCTGGCACAAACCGCAGCGACATTGGTCGCCGATATTGATCTTGATTTGTTGGCTCAGGTGAGAACTTCAATGCCGGTATTATCGCATACAAGATTTAGCAATCAGTTTTTGGAACAAAAGAGCGAATTATGACAATTGAACATATAGAACAAGCACTGCTTCATCCGACCGGGCTTTCTGAACAATTCATTGAGCAAACGTTGTCGACTATGATGGCTCGGCAGATCGATTATGCGGATCTGTATTTTCAGTCCAGTTGGCATGAATCGCTGGTTCTGGAAGATGGTTTGATTAAAGACGGATCTTTCAATATTGATCGGGGCGTTGGTGTCCGGGCGGTCAGTGGTGAAAAAACCGGTTTTGCTTATTCAGACCAGTTGACCGAAGAGGCTTTGCAGCAGAGTGCAACCGCAGCAAGAGGGATTGCTCAGCAAGGCCAAAGTGGTCAACATCGGGTCCGGCCATTTTCTCGCAGCAATACGCAGGATTATTACGGTATGGATAATCCGCTTGATAGCTGGCAAAAGCAACAGAAGACTGAATTACTGAAAGCGTTGGATGCTTATATCCGCACCAAAGAGCCGCTGATTCAAGAAGTGTCGATCAGTCTGAGCGGCGTCTATGAACAAGTTTTAATTGCTGCTTCCGATGGTACATATGCCGGAGATACGCGGCCGTTAGTGCGATTATCCATTAGTGTACTGGCACAAAAAGGTGATCGTCGTGAAAAAGGCAGTGCCGGAGGCGGTGGTCGAGTCGGTTATGACTACTTCTTGACTGGGCAAGACGGCATGTCCGTGGCTTATGAATTTGCTGATGAAGCGATTCGACAGGCACTGGTCAATCTCGAAGCGGTTGCCGCACCTGCGGGTACTATGCCTGTTGTTCTCGGAGCCGGTTGGCCGGGTGTATTACTACATGAAGCCGTCGGTCATGGGCTTGAAGGCGACTTTAATCGCAAGGGATCGTCGGTATTTGCCGGTAAGATCGGGCAGAAAGTCACCTCGGATCTTTGTACCATCGTCGATGACGGCACGTTAAAAGATCGCCGTGGATCATTGAATGTTGATGATGAAGGGGTTCAGGGACAGTATAATGTCCTGATCGAAAATGGTGTGCTGAAAGGATATATGCAAGATAAATTGAATGCACGCCTGATGGGGATGGCACCGACCGGCAATGGTCGCCGGGAGTCTTATGCCCATTTACCGATGCCGAGAATGACCAATACATATATGCTTCCCGGTCAGCATACACCGGAAGAAATTATTTCAACGGTTGAAAAGGGTGTGTATGCACCAAACTTTGGTGGCGGTCAGGTGGATATTACCTCCGGAAAGTTTGTTTTTTCTGCATCTGAAGCCTATTTGATCGAAAACGGCAAAATTACTCGACCTATCAAAGGGGCGACCTTAATCGGTTCCGGAATTGAAGCGATGCAACAAGTCTCGATGGTCGGTAATGATTTACAAATTGATAAAGGGGTTGGTGTGTGTGGTAAAGCCGGACAAAGCTTACCTGTCGGTGTCGGACAGCCAACACTCAAACTCGATGCAATTACTGTTGGTGGGACGGATTAATCATCAATATTTTTAAATATCAAGCTGGAGTATGAACATGTCCCATGAAGACGATTATGTTTCTGTTGAGTCGTTAATCGAATTACAGAAAGAAGATACCCGAGAAATTATTCAGGCACTATTGGAAGATGGTAGTGACCCCGAAGCGCTCTATGAGATAGAGCACCACCTGTTTGCTGAAACTTTTGAGCAGCTTGAAAAAGTCGCAGTTGAAGCATTTAAGATGGGTTTTGAAGTGTTGGAAGCCGAAGAAGTTGAAGATGAAGAAGATGGCGAAATACTGTTTTGCTGCGACGCAACAATGCAGTCAGCGCTGAATGCCGAAGCCATTGATGAGCAGGCTGAAAAACTAATCCATCTGGCTGAGAAGTTCGACATTATCTATGACGGTTGGGGGACTTACTACGAAGGTGAGGATGCCCTGTATCCCGATGATGATGACGACGACGATGAATAATGATCTGATTTAGATGAATATTCAAATAAAAAACCTTGCTGCAAAGCAAGGTTTTTTATATCTAATCGAAAATAATAAGAGCTATACCCAAATGACCTCAAGATGCAGTTTCAGCGAGAATCACTGGGCTCAGAGAAGGCCGAGATTTGAGTCATAGCCATTCTATAAGAATGAAAAGCCAGCGAATGATCGCTGGTTTTTTTATGTATTGTAATCCGATTACGCTGAGACATTAGCGAAGTCGTAAACCGTTTTCATCAAATATCAGTGCCTTTTGCGGATCTACAGCAAACGAGACTAGCTTATGATTGGCGATAGTTTCGGTTTGGCGCGATTCAACGACAAACATATCTTCTTCACCCACATTAAGGTAAAGGTAATTGGTATGTCCAAGATGCTCGCTATAGGCCACTGGCATTTTAAATACTTGACTATTTGCAACATCATTGATGTCGTCAATAATATGTTCCGGTCGGAAACCAATAGAAATTTTCTGGCCTTCGTTCACGGGAGCTTCCAGACTAAAAATAAGGTGATCAAGCCCAAGAGCAGGTACGCGAACTTGTATTTGGCCTTGGTAGGCATTGACCACTTCTGCCGGAAGTAAGTTTATTTTGGGTGAGCCAATAAATCCGGCAACAAATATATTGTTCGGGTTATGGTAGATCTCAAGTGGTGAGCCAACTTGTTCAATTCTTCCATCACGAAGTACGACAATGCGATCGGCTAACGTCATCGCTTCTAGCTGATCATGAGTGACATAGATCATGGTTGTCCCCAGAGATTCATGCAGTTTGGCTATCTCAATCCGCATTTGGAGGCGTAGTTCAGCGTCAAGGTTAGATAGTGGCTCGTCAAATAAGAAGATGTCAGGTTCGCGGATGATGGCTCTGCCAATCGCCACACGCTGTCTTTGACCGCCGGAAAGTGCTTTGGGGAGCCGGTCAAGCATTGGTTCAAGATGCAGTGTTTTTGCTACTTCGGCAACTTTTTGTTCAATCTCTGCTTTAGGTAGTTTGGCCATTTCGAGCGGATAAGCGAGGTTATGATGGACTGACATATTGGGATACAGTGCGTATGACTGAAATACCATCGCAATGCCTCTATTCGCCGCTGGGGTATTCGTCATTTCTTTGCGACCGATCACTAGAGAGCCTTCGCTGATTTTTTCTAGTCCGGATATCATACGTAATAAGGTTGATTTTCCGCATCCTGATGGGCCGACAAATACAATAAATTCGCCATCTTTGATTTTTAAGTCAACGCCGTGTATGACTTCCTGATTATCCCAGCTTTTTCTAATGCCGATAAGTTCAAGCTTTGCCATTTTCTGCCTTCCTATGCATTACAGTTCGCGACCCATATAGATCGCATTACTGCGAATGATATGGATAAATCCTTGTTTTTTATAAAATTCACATACTTTTTCGTTTTGTAGGTTAACACCTAAATGAACCCCGGGGACTTGCTTTTTCTGAAGGACATCAACCACAGCACTGATGAGCTTACTTCCCCATCCACCACTTTGTACTTGAGGAAGTAAGTTAATGTGTAGGTGTGCAGGCCACTTTGATACCAGCTCTTGGGCGGCAACATGAGGATGACGAATTTGATTCAGTACCTTATGGTCAAATGGCTTTTGCTCTTCGCGATTTGCGTATGCCTGACGCAGTACCGGCCACCACTTATTTTCTAGAGTCTGTTCAAATTGCCGAGTATTTGAAGTAGCAACGGCGTAGCCGACCACTTGTTCATTACAGATGAGGACAAATGCTAATTCAGGTTCAAAACGGGCATAAGGCACTGCATATAGTTGACCGGGATAGTGAGGGTCGCTATAGACATCACTGGCGTCATCACCTGCCTTAGCGGTTTTAAGACAAATTTGATAAAGGGCTTCTTCATCTTCTACGCGAGCCTGACGAATAAAACAGCGGGTTGACATTACAGAACTCCTTTTCTGTACTTTACGAGTGAATGTTAATCAACTTAATTCTCAGTAAATAATAAATAAAAACATTAAGCAAGATTTAATTACGGATATGTAAAGTGCAACATGGCGAAATTTTGTTCATTTTCAAGCGGGTATTTCAAATGAAAAATTCTCTGGGAAGCGATGTGATTTTCAGTGTTGACTCTGATATAGAACCAAACTTATTTCTTTTGGATATTAGGAAAAATATAAATTAACAATAAGTTATATGTTAATTCTAAGGTAAACACCTTTGTCGGGGGGCGAAAGGATGGCGGTGTGGAGCAGGTGCTATAAATCGAATATTCACCTGGTTGATGGATAGTTTGACGTGACAACAATTTTGTTAACATTTTTGAAATAAAGCTTTACTTTGTTCATGAAAAGAAGTAAGTCTATTTGTGGGTTAGGCGAAAGCTCGTACAGGAAGTAAGATTTGGTTCGTCTAGTGAAATGATGAGTTGTGTTATTGGAGATTCCACATGGATCGTAAATTCCCCTTTTTTAACCGTAAGAAAATATGTGCGCTAATCACCCCGATTGTTATGTCAGGCTTGGCGTTTTCGACTCAAGCCAAAACGGCTGTGGATACATGGGATATATATAATTACCCCAGTCAATCGGCTGTGATTCAAGATGCGATTAAGACCTTTAGTAAGCAGAATCCAAATATTACTGTTGAACGTTCGATCCACTCTTTTGCCGATATGCGTATTCCGCTAAAACTTGCGCTGACCTCCGGTGACGGTCCTCAGGTTGCTCAGGTTAACCAAGGGGTTGGAGATATGGGGGCTCTGGTCAAGCAAAATTTGTTAGTACCAATGGACGATCTTGACAAAACTTACCACTGGACAACCCGCTTCCCTGAATCGATTTTAAAACGGAATCGCTGGTCAAAAAGTGGTCAGTTTGGTGACGGCGAGTTGTATGGTGTTGCCTGTCTGGGCGAAATGATAGGTTTGTATTATAACAAAGCTTTGCTTGATCAAGCCGGCCTTACCGCTCCAAAAACAATGGCTGAATTTGAAGCGGATATGGCTAAACTCAAAGCAAAAGGTATCGCTCCAATCATACTTGGGTTGCTTGATGGTAACGCCGGGCAACAAATGTTAAGTGCTATCTGGGAAAGCCAGATTGATGCTAGCAAACGTGAGTCTCTGGATAAGCTGATTTACGGCAAAGGCGGTACTTTTAAAAATGCAGCGCTTGAACATGCTGCAGAGTTGATGCAAAGCTGGAATAAAAAAGGTTATTTTTTCCCAGGTTTCCAAGGGATTGGTAAGGATGACGCAGCAACGTTATTTCAAAATGGTCAAGCGGCATTCTTCATCAGCGGTACTTGGTACTCCGGTCAGTTTAAAGCGAACAAAGATATCCATTTTATTGGCATGCCTAAATTTGATGGCGTCGACAAACCTTTAATGGTCGGTGGCACGGATTTACCTTTCTCAATTACCACTACCGCTAACACTGAACAAACGCAACAAGCTGCTGCGAAGTTTATCGATTATCTTGTTTCAAGCGAAGTGGCAGCGAATTGGTTAAGTCATGGTTTTCTTCCTGCTGCTCAAGCTGATAAAGTCGTTTTACCAGAAGATAATCAATTACTTGGTGATATTTATACAGCTTGGGTCCAAGTGAACAAGGATAATGCACTGGGTCACTACGTCGACTGGTCTACGCCAAGTATGCTGGCTACACTGAATGAAAATGTACAGATGTTAATGGCGGACAGAGTTACACCACAGCAACTGTCGAGTCATCTAGATGAAAATTACCAAAGTTATATGAAGTCTCTTCACCAATAGTTTTTATCTCAGTGAGGCCGTAAGCGCATGGCGCTTACGAGCCAGCCTCTTGTCGTACAGGGATTGTGACCATGCTTAACCTTTCTATTACAAGAAATGCGCTCTATGTATTACCTTCATTGTTTATTTATTGCGTTTTTCTTTTATTCCCACTGATGACCTCACTGGGTGTTAGCGTGACAGAATGGGATGGCGGTAGCTATCCTGTGTTTGTCGGTCTGCAAAATTTCATCGGGATTTTCAATGATCCGAAATTTTGGATAGCGATCGGTAACAATGTCAAACTGATGGGATTTTACACCGTAATACCGATTGGCTTGGGGCTGGTCTTGTGTAGTTTTCTCAACGAATTGAAAAATAAAAAAGAACTCACCATGATGAGAATTTTATTTTTCATGCCTTATATTATGCCGATGGCAGTATTGGGTGTGGTTTGGCGCTGGCTCTATAACCCAGCATTTGGACCGATTGATCAGTTTTTTAGATATATTGGTATGCCGTCAATGGCCAAAGCTTGGCTTGGGGATTTTGATTGGGCACTTCCGGCAACTGGTTTTGTTGCAGTTTGGTATTTCTTCGGTTTTTGTTTGGTTCTTTTTATGTCGGGCATCCAACGTATGGATCCGTCAATTCACGAAGCATCAGAACTGGATGGTTCAACGCACTGGAAAAAATTCGTTCGTATTACTTTACCAGCATTGCTGCCAGAAGTGCGTGTTGCCTTGATTCTTACCGTTATTGCCAGTCTGAAAGCTTTTGATCTGATCTATGTGATGACCCAAGGTGGTCCGGGAACATCAACTTTAATTACGAATATGTATATGTACCAGCAGGGTTTTGATTTACACCATTTTGGGTATGCTTCTGCTGTTGCCTTAGTCAGTATGGCGATTGTATTTGCGGTAAATGGATTTCTGCATTTTGTGCTTAGGGAGCGACATTAATGACCTCGAATAACCCCATGCTATCTCGCATGTTACTGTGGTTTTTTGCCATTTTGACCATCGCACCGTTTTTATTGGTGTTATCGGCATCGTTTAAGTCTCAATCGGAAATGCTGCAAGGTTTTTTCTCTCTTCCAGAACATTTTAGCTTTCAGAACTATGTGTCTGCATGGCAGGAAGGACACTTTAAAACATATTTTGTGAACTCGCTTTTGATCGTATTTCCGGTTGTGATTGCCAGTATGGCGCTTGGTACTTTATCTGGGTTTGCATTCGCGTTTTTGAAGTTGCCCGGGAAGCCTTTTCTTGCTTTGTTGCTTGCACTTGGCATGGTCTTGCCTTCTGAGGCATTTATGATTCCGCTGTATCATGAAATGCACTGGCTCGGACTGATAAATACCCGTTTAGCACTTATTTTGCCTCAGGTAGCACTTTCGATACCGTTTAGTACTTTGATGATAGCGACTGCGTTTAATCAAGTACCGAAAGAGCTCATTGAAGCTTCAGTTATGGATAACACGCCACGATTTACGATTTTATGGAAAATTTTGTTGCCGGCTATTCGTCCGACCTTATTAACGTTGGGGCTGTTGCTATTCATCTGGACTTGGAATGAGTTCCTCATCCCGTTGGTATTAGTGAATAAAGAAGAATTGCGCACACTACCTATTGGCATGATGTTTTTTCAGAACAGGAATACTATAAACATCCCTGTTCTGATGGCTGGTGCCATGATTGTTATTCTTCCGCTTATTATTATCTTTTTGATATTCCAGCGAAAATTCATTAGTGGTGTCACTGAGGGTGCGGTGAAATAATTCGGGGCTGTTGACCCGTGCCGTGATCAATGCCCGTTCAGATTGAACGAAATTCAACCACGAAAGTTCAGCAGCGCCGAGGAAGCAAAGAGAATTATCATGTATACCAATCTTAATGATTTTCACCCAATTGCCGATGGGCATAACTTAAATACTGACGTATTTCGGCGGGCTATTGCAACGGTGAGCGCACAAGGTGGCGGTATCTTGTATGTACCACCGGGGCGCTATTTAAGTGGAAGTATTTGCCTAGAAAACAATGTATTACTGTATTTAAGTGCTGGGGCGGAGTTAATTGCTTCTCCCAATTATAGCGATTTTTCTGCGGGGGTGAGTGAAGTCGCCGCTGAAGGGAGTTACTACGGTTTTATCTTTGCCAAAGGCAAACAAAATGTTGGGCTTTTGGGGCAAGGTAAGATCAATGGTAACGCACCGGCTTATAACGCTGAAATAGCAGATGAACTTGGCTACCGTAAGCCAGATGCTGAAAGGCCTCGTACTGTTATTTTTGAAGAGTGTCGCGATGTGGTGATCGAGGACATCAGCATTATTGATTCGCCAATGTGGACATTGCATATGGTCTCATGTGAGTACGGACGGATTAGCAATGTGAAGGTGAAAAATAGCTTTAAATACACGAATACCGATGCGATTGACTTAGATGGTTGCCGCCATTTTATCGTTAGTGGCTGTCAGTTACACACTGCCGATGACGGCGTGTGCCTTAAAACCAGTCGTAAGGCTGCTCGAATGGATCAGGCATGCGAAGATATTTTAGTCGATAATTGCTTGATTCACTCGCATAGCTCTGCGTTGAAAATAGGCACTGAAAGTTTCAATGATTTCAAAAACATCAAATTTAGCAACTGCATTATCAGTGACTCAAATCGAGGCTTAGCGTTGGTTTCTCGTGATGGTGGGGATATTCGCAATGTTAGCTTTGACAATATTTCAATCGAAACCAAGTTTACAGCGCCATGTCATTGGGGGAAAGCTGACTCTATTTATATCACTGCAAAAAGACGTCAAGCCGCTCGCCCTTGTGGTGTCATTAAACATATTACTATGTCTAATATTACGATTCGGTCAGAGGGCGCGATTAACTTCCATGCCGAGCAGGCAGGGCTGATTAAAGACATTCGTTTGTTTAATGTCAGTCAAGCTCAGCTTGGGCACCATCACCCCGATCGTGGCACTTATGACGTTCGTCCGCCATGTAACCCTCATCAAAGTGATAATTCAGGGATGGACAATGCCTATACCATATTAGAAGGACAGACTCGTCCTTGGGGCGTTTGGCTCTACCCAAATGGATTACCAGCCGTGTTTGCTCATAACATCTGTAAGACGGAGATCAGGTTAGAGTCTTGCTGCTTTACTCAGCAAGAAGGCTCAAGTTGGAATCCGGAACAAGTCGTCTTTGTGCACGATTTGAAGGGGGACGTCCAAATATAAGGTTTGTGTAGATAGAACAAAAGCCGCAGCTTAGTGCTGCGGCTTCATTTCGAACATGTTTTTTGCTAACCGTAAATCGTTAGCGCCCAAGTGCTTTATCGAATTCAGCCCAACATTCCGTCATATCGATGACGGTTTTGTCTTTTCTTGCTTGGTCGATCATGATAGCCGTTAAGCCCGCTTCCAGAGCATCCACAACAGAAACTTTAAGCGGTGTACCATGAAGCATGTGATTGACGACTTCTTGTGCCATTAATTCATCTGAGCCGTAGTGACCATCATAAGCTGTGCCTTCATACTGCTTGTCGGTTAAGCAGTTTGTGGTTCGAGCATCGTGGACTTTAAAAAAGTTACGGACAAAATCACCTTCTGCCATTCCGTCGGTACCGATCACGCAAAAACGACGGAACTCATCAGGGACATTTAAGTTGGCATGAAACGAGAGTGTGGCGCCGCCTTGATATTCAATGATGGCATTTTGGTAGTCAATGATATCAGCATCGCTATCAAATACGGCGTCAGTGCTATTCCAGCCGCTGGGCTTAGTGTGGTACATCTCAGAATCTACGGTAACGGCTCCTGTCGGTGCATGTTCGGGCGTAAATGATTTTTTACCGCCGAAGCTGGCAACGCGCACCGGACGCTCACCAACGAGCCCTTGGTAAAGGTCGATGTCATGACAGCATTTTTCTAAAATATAAGGTCCGGCGTATTTCTCCATTCTGCGCCAGTCTCGCATGAAAAAGGCACCATGATGGGGAGGAATATGTTCGGTCGCTTCAATCGAGGTGATTTCGCCCAGTGTACCTTGTTCTTTCGCGATGATTAAATCCTGATATAACGGAGAATAGCGTAGTACCAGCCCCACAATAATTTTATCTTCACCGTATTCCTTCACCAGTTTGGCTAGCTGAAGGCTTTGTTCCTGGTTGATGACCACCGGCTTTTCCGTAAACACGGTATAACCTGCTTGTAGACCAGCACGAATATGCTCAAGATGCATGAAGTTGGGTGTGCCCACCATCAGCAAATCAAAGCCTCCGGCACTTAGCATTGCGTCAAGATTTTCATAAGACTGGCCGGGCTCTATGCCAAATTGGTGTAAATTTGGTAGTCCGGCTGGCGCCGGGTCGACATAACCTGTGATTGAAAAGTCTGGGTCCGCTTTATTCATGTCTCTAAGGACGTGAGAAAGGCGATGCCCTAATCCAATTATCCCTACTTTCATTTTTCCTCCCTGACCAGTTACGTGATGAGCCGAGCTCAGTTCTGGTAAGACAAATAGTACCAATAGATGAATGTTATTTAATCTATCTCATTTACTTCACAAAAAAAAGTAAATAAAGATTTTTAATGAGTTATTTTTGGTGTGATTTTTAATGTATGTATATAAATCAATATCTTAAAGTTATTTTATTTTATTTAGTTTTTTTATATGAAATCTTTTTTGTTGATATTGGAGTTGTTTTTATCTATTTTGGCTAAAGGTTACAAATGGCAGGTGACCCATTTCAACCATGTATCAAGGGGAAACACAATTTGGATTGTCAATATTTTATCGGTGTGGATGGTGGCGGCACTAAATGTCGAGCTCGTTTAATGAATGTTGATGGTGAGATTCTCGCTGAATGTGTCGCGGGTTCAGCTAATATCTATTCTGCGTTTGATAAAGCATTCGAAACCGTAAGCCGTCTGATCGCTGATGTTTACTTACAGGCCAATTTGCCTTTTGAATCCTCTGCTTGTACTAGTGTGGTACTTGGCTTAGCGGGAGCCAACGTTGAGTCCTATCGTCAGTGTGTTCAAAAAGCTCTTAAAGGTTTTGCACATGTGAAAGTCGTGTCTGATGCTGAAATTGCTTGTGTTGGCGGTCACTTAGGTGAAAGCGGTGCTGTGCTAATCACAGGTACGGGCAGTCAAGGTGTGAGATGGGATGGTACGCAATTTAGTCGAATCGGAGGCTGGGGGTTTAGTCTTGCCGATCAAGGATCCGGTGCGATTTTAGGACGCCGGGCGGTTCGGTGCGCACTACAAGCTCATGAGAATTTAATTGAACCGACAGCCCTAACTCGAAAAATAATGAGTCAATTTGACAACTCGCCAGAACAAATGCTTACTTGGTCGACCAACGCGACTCCAGCTGATTGGGGCCAGTTTTCGCCTACAATTTTTCACTACGCTGAACTTGGAGATGTCGTTGCAACACAACTTGTGCGAAAGACTGCAAGTGAAATAGATCAAATGCTGGACTATTTAACACATCAAGGTGAGAACGGAGCGACTTTGATGGGTGGGCTGGCGAAGCCGATTGTGCCATGGCTATCACCTCGTAATCAGGCGGTTCTAATCGATGCCAAAGGTGATGCGCTTGATGGCGCATTGATATTGTCGCGTTTGTCCTGTGAATACATATAATGCACGAACGCCGTAACCACTAGATAATTTTGAGTTTAATTATGCCGACACCACCATCCATCACTACTCGTTTACTTCGTTTGATTGTTGAACATGCTTCAATCAGTCAGTCAGACTTGAAAGTGCGTAGTTCACTGAGTATGTCAGCTGTTTCCCAAGCGACGAATAAGCTATTGAACAAAGGTATTATTCGTGAGTTAGGATTACGTAAGGTCTCAATGGGGAGACCGAAAACGCTGTTGGGTATCAACCCTGATTTTACATGTGTGATTGGTGTTCAGCTTAATACAGAGCGTAATCTTATTGTGATGACTGACTTGGCCGGTACTTTGATTGGTGAGCAACAGATTTCAATCGGCAAATTAACACCAAAGCAGCTTGGTGATGCGTTAGCTAAGTTTATGAAATCGACTGCGTCACATAGAAACATCGGTGCCATTGGCCTTGCTATATCAGGGGTTGTCGATCCTGATTCCGGCCGCTGTTTGCGTTCATTTTTGCTTGATTGGAATAATGTCGATATTGCTTCGCAGTTGACTGAGCGTTTTTCGATTCCGGTATTTATTGAGAATGATGCCAATGCATTAGCGCTGGCTTCGGTCGTATTTGGCCAGATTGGGCAGTCCTCGTCAGCAATTCTTGCTACTTTTGGTCAGGGCATCGGCGCGGGGATTATTATTAATCGCCAGTTGTATCGTGGTCGTCATGGTAATGCCGGTGAAATAGGGAATGGGTTGTTGGGCGATGGTTCTGAAAGAGAATTAGAAAGCGTGGCCTCGTCACGGGCAATTTTGCAGTATTTGTTGGATCATGACCCAGATATTGATAAACGAAATCCACCACGCACTTTACAAGAGCTAGAGCTTAATCCGAGCCCGATGGCGATTGAGACTCTGACGAATGCAGGACATCACCTCGGTGTGTCTTTGGCGAATTTATCCATTGCCTTTGACCCGGATATTGTTTATTTGACCACAGAGCCTCAAACGGTATCGCGTATTTTATTTGATCAAGTTCTTCAGAGCTTTCAAAAATACCGACTGCGTGTCACGCCTCAGGTGACGCCGCTTCATTTTCTCACTGAATCACGGATGTGGGCACAAGGTGCCGCCGGTTTTGCAGTTAATCGATTATTGGATATGTTAGCTAGTGAGATAGATAATGAAAAACAGGCAAACTGATTTGTTGTTATTGTCCAAGTCGTTCCACATTATCCAAAAGTGAGAATCTTATCGGATGGCAATTCACATATTTTCCGAGTTTTTCTTTTAATGAGAAAATGAGAGATGCTCTGTATCTCGAAGACGATGAAGGTTCTTTATAGCTCCGGTTACTCAAAACATGTTCGGGGGCATTCGCGGATTGCGACATCTGCTGACATATATTTGTCTTTACTGACTTTTTCCGATGTTTGGACCCAGCCGTATAGCGGAATGCCCGGGTGTTCCAAGTTCTTCTCAATCTGATAAAGTTTGAATTTGAAGTGTTGCTTTAAGTGAGGTGAGTCCCCGGATTTAACTGCAACAACCAGATAGACCTTCTTTGATGTTTTGATAAAACCAAAACTTCTCACCAAGACATTTGAAACAGAGACATTAATACCAAATAGCGTAAATCGGTCACCTACCGGTGTCGGTACAATCGAGTAGGTTGCGTCGCTATTCTTGATATAAACCGAGAGTGTCGGATCCGGATGAGATGTGTTGTTATCAAACCGCGAATAAAAAACAGCATCAAGGATGCCATCTGAGTTTAAGTCCAAGTGATTTAAGCCACTATTGAGTTCAAAAAAAGTGGCCGCAGCGTAAGTATTAAAAGGGTGTAACAACAGTATGAATAAATATAGATATCTCATTTGTTGATCGCCTCTTTTTTAGTTAACAAATGAGAGCGATTCATGAGATAGGTGTATAGGTTCGGGAGCGCTAATCCTGCAAACGAGATGATAATACCGATGATTTGGTATTGATCTGGGATGAAACCGGTAAAAATTGTAAATATAGCGGCAAAGACAGGGATTAAGTTGAAAAACAAAGAAGACTCAGTTGGTCCGATTTTTCTTACGGAGTGAACCCATAAGATGTGAGGAATACAGGTTGTAAATATCGCCATATATAGAATGAGCCCCCAAGTCTGAGTGTTTATTTCTGTCAATACACTGAACAAATTCAGCTGAAATGAGCTCAGCAAGACAATACAAATTGAACCAAAGAGCATCACAAGGAATGTTAACTGAAGTGGCTCTAGTTGAGATTTTATTTTCGTTGAAAAAATGGTATAGACACTCCACGACAGTGTGCCTGCAAAAATAATCAAATCGCCCTTAATCATAAATTGACTATCATCCAGTGGTGAACCTATCACTAAAACAACGCCAATCATACAGAGTAAAAGGGCGATAATGTGAGACAGATTAACTCGCTCTATATTAAATCGACTGGCAATAAATAAGGTCATCAAAGGTGAAAGAGACACAATCAGTGACGCATGGATAGGTGATGTGTCATTGAGTCCGTAAAACAGCCCCAGATTAAACCCCGCAATTCCGAGTATCCCAAGGAAAAAAAGGAAAACATAGTTTCTCAATGACAGTGGTGTGGTTGCTTGCTGTCTAAAAAGGCAGATCCCCCCAAGAATGATGGTGCTCAACACAAAACGAATCGAGAGTAGCGCTAATGTATCCACTTGTTGTAGTGCGATTTTTATCACTACAAAATTGCTTCCCCATAGGATGACAGCAATTAGTACGCCAATATAATATTTGTAGGCATGATTCAAAATAGAGTTCTCACCGTGTCCGTTGTGGGATGTTCAAGGCTGCGAGGCATATCTCACTAATCGAAAACCTAAGTCAGGTCTTTTATGACCGCGGGAATGGATATCACAATTTGCCAGAGAGTCATCGCTGATGATAAAACTTCCTCCGCAATAGAAGTAAAGGATGTTATTGTCATCGAGATTAAAGGCTTCTCCAGTCCATTCCGCAACATTGCCAGACATATCGAATAGATTAAGTTCATTCGGTTTTTTCTGTCTGACAAGATAAGGCATTTCTTGTTGTGATAAATCATCGGTTGGAAACCAACCCACAGAATCTCTCTGATCTGAACCGGCAAATAATGTTCCATAGGTCTGATTTTTTAATGCTTCTTGTCCCCCTCGCGCTGCAATTTGCCATTCAAAAATACTAGGAAGACGATAACCGGAAGCTGAATCATCGACTGTGACGATTCCATCTTCGGGGCGTTCAAAAATAGGATGGTTTGACTTGTCTAAATAATAAGGAGATAGATCATAATAACGGCTGATCATATTTGAGAAAATAATAGCATCCCACCATGACACATTCGCAGCAGCTATATTTGATTCTTCTTTATTTGATTCTTTAATCATATCGCCTTTCACTAAACTATGCTGGATTGCCCAATTTTTGACCTGATCCAACAATGAACGTGTCACTTCATTTTGCATGATATAGAAAGACTTTATCGTCACATTTGTGTGCTTTTCATACGGTTGTTGACCAAAAACGTCACCAACGTAATAGTCTCCTGCTTGAACAAGGGACTCTTCTACTTTCGGTATATTTTTAGTCGATGAGAAGACAGAAAAATTGATAGAATAAATGCATAAAAATAATAAGTAACGCATCAATTAACAACCTCTATTTCAATTGGAGTCAGGGGCGTGGAACAGCAAGCTAAAATGTAGCGTTCTTTTATTTCTGTCCGAGAAATACCACCGGAGTGATCCATGTCTACTTGCCCTTTTTTTAATAATACTTTACATCGACCACAAAATCCGGCTTGGCAATTATAATGTAAATCAATGCCATGTTTCAATGCAGTGTCTAATATTGAATTTTCCTTATCAAGAGGAAACTCAATTATTTCTTCATTGATGATACATTTATTATTTTGCATTCTTTATCTCTTGTTATCTAATTGATCTAATTTTGAAGATGACTTTCTATGAAATAGTCGGTTTTTTATCTCTTTTCTAATCGTTTCTTGCTCTTCAATGAAAGATTGTGTAGAGATTGAATTTTCTTCAATTCGTCGCAGTAGATAGGGAAGGGAGCTTTCCATCGGGCCATAGGGAACATATTTACTTGTTTTAAATCCATATTGTTTAAGACGAAGAGTTAAATGATCAGAAAGCCCATAAAGTTGGCCAGACCAAGCATGAGAGAGTACAGGGTATTGAACTATTTTATCAATACTTTCATTATTATGTGTCGCAAAGAAAGGAGAAAAGTTTTTAATATTATTGGCAATAAATTCAATAGCAGATGAATAATTATTGTCAGTTTCTTCCTTTGTTGAAAAAATAGGAAACTCAGCTATATCCGTACAATGTCTTCGCTCATCTTCCAAATAGGCCCCGCGAACTAATTTAATACCTGCTTTGAAGTGATGTTGAATAGATTCTTGATAGCAATGCTGGAGAAATGTCAATTTATCCTTAAGGTAGCATTGGATCGTTAAATAAATCACGGTTTGGGTGGTGTTATATCTCTTCATCGATTGAATGACCAGCTCATCCACGGCGGGTTGAATCCAAGACTGTTCCGCATCGACCATGACTTTTACATTATGTTGAGATGCAAATTGAAAGATATCTTCATAACGTTGCTTGATTTGGTTCCAGTCATTGATTTCACCAGCCGAAAGGCATTGCCGTTGAGATATCTTTTGATAAATCAGACTAGAACCAATTGAAGAAGGCTTAATAACAACAAATGGGAGATGTTTATTATGGCTCGATAGTTTGATTAATCTTATTGTATTGTCGAGTGCAGCTTGGAACCCAGATGAGTGATCAATACCTTCGACAGCATAGTCGAGTAAACTGGCAGTTCCATCTCGGCTGAGTTTATCGGATGTGTCAATCGCTTCCTTGATATTTTCTCCGCCAAAATATATTTTATATATAATTTCATGGAACTTTGAACGGACACCTTTAGTGATTAACCATTTAAATATTTTTACGAATATAACGCCAATATATCGGTTGGATAAAATGACAGATGAAAAATATTTAAATATTAATTCTAAATTTGAGTGTCGATAATACATGAATGTCTCTCCATGAGATATTTATCATTATAAAAAATAAGGCAAGCACTATATTGCATATTGCTTGCCTCTATTATTTTAAGCAGATAATTCAGCTAGTTCTTCAGCTTCAGATGTTTGGCCGCGATATAGACGTCGAACTATATTGTCATCTTGAAACTCTTCTCTTTCGTGAATGACTCTTCGGTTATCCATGATGAGGAGTTCATTACTTTTCCAATAATGTTTGTAATAATATCGGTCTTGCTTGTAGAACGCTTCAAGTTCTCTGAAGAACTTGTCATTTTCTTCCTGTGAAAAACCAACGATTCTGGATTCCCAGCTTGCTGGCTGACCTTCATGGAATGGAAAATAAATCAGCATTTTTTTAATCCAGCCTAAATCTGTAAAAACTGGCACATCAAACCAACCTTCCGGTGAGACATCAGAGTAATACCCTTTTTCTAAAACACGCGCTTGGAATGTCTCATTTTCAAGTATATCTTTCAGGTGGTTCGGCATTTCTTGGTTTGCAAGAACATGATCGACAACGGTTGTCGCACCTCTGAATTTCATGTTTTCGATGGTGTTAGAATAAAGAAAAACATGGTCCACAGCCGTGAGTAGTAATCCACCATCCGCATGGAGTGGTAATTGTCCTCGACCGGTGACAATTTTTCCTTTTTCACCATCGAGTTTGAGTGTATCGACATAACCAAATCCAACCCCGATTCGCTCCTCTGAATACTCAACAATTTCACCATAGGCGGTATAAAAATCCCGGAAATCATTGGCATCGAGTTTAATATCTTGAACAACCAAGAATCCTTTTTCTCTCAAAAGCTGTTTGATTTCTTCAGGTGTTGATTGCTTAAAGCTTTCTTCGGTCATTTTTGCACCAAAGCTGGTACTCATGATTGGTTCATAATCCATTGGTTTTATGCTCCTATTTCTGACGTTGTTTTTAATACTCGGTTAAAATGTTGCTGTGCATCTCCGGCACCAAACGAAAGTCGGTGAACTTCTTTCGATTCTTTTCTTGCGGTTTCCAAAAGCTCAAAATAGCCATGGTTCATTACTTTTTTAGTCGAGCGGAAAGATGACGTAGGGTAGGCCGACAATTTTTGTGCTTCGCTTATCGCGGTTGATAAAAGTTGCTCTGGCGGTGTTATTGAATCAGCGAGGTGAAGTTGAGTCGCTTCGGCGGCATCCAACTCATCACAACTGTAAACAATAGACTTCATCGCGTTATAGCCAATGCAGTGTGATAGTATTTGAGCGCCCAAAGAACAACCAATCCCGTGTTTTAATTCAGGCATAATGAACTTACCGGTGGATGACATGATGCGGGTATCAAACATCATGGCGAATTGAAAACCCATCCCAATCGCATAACCATCGATTGCTGCAACGGTTGGCTTTTTGACATTGAGTACGGTTTGATACAAGTCAATCACTCTATCTATCCAGCGATCCACTTCTGCCCCGCCTTTCAGATTGCGGACTTCATTGAAGTCACCGCCGGCACTGAAAGAACGATTATCACCACCATAAACCACGATGGCACTGATATTGGTATCATGATCTGCTTCAACTAAAGCGGCTTTCATTGCATCTTCAAGCGCTTCACTAAATGGGTTATGAATACTTTTATGATTGAGTGTAATCACTCTGACAGAATTAATGTCAGATGTTTTGATTGTCATGATATTACTCCGTAATTATTTTTTTTATTTCATCTAAGTTGTAATCGTTAATATTAATTCTGCCTAATATCAATGACTGATACATCTTGTATGTAAATAAATTCTTCTCATAATAATTATCAACTTTGACACCAAGTGTATTGGCAAACGATTGGTCGACAGCAGACCCCTCATGGATACCAATTTTTTTACGCCAAACAATTTCATCGGGTAATTTTTTAAATGAATCAACATATTTTCTAAGAATATATTTGTTTTCATTGTCTCTGATTTTTAATTTATGATTCATATTTTCACACAATGAAATCAACCGTCTTGTCCAGAATGGGTGTCTGACATCAATGCCGAATTCACGAGGGCCAAGCGTTGAAAATTCTGAAGTCCACTGAGTTCTATAGACTAATTGGCTCAATTCTTGGTTTGGATCATGCTGACTGCTAGGGTTGATTACACCACCAAACAGTAGATCTGAACCGTAACCAGTCAATAGCAGTTCGGAGTTTTTATTTGCCATTTTGTAGACATTAAATAAGCCAGATTGAATTTCTGCCGAAAGCCCATCAAAAATTTCATTGTAGTAAATAGATTCAATGACACCGTTGATAATATCTTTCTCATCTAATATTTTATTTTCATGGTTGGTATGTAGACACTCAGAAACGATTTCTGCGTATGGAAACTCATTGAAGGACTCTGTACCAATTGAGTAGGTATAAATATTGTCAAACTGCTCACTTGCTAGGAGCGTGATGAGGCTGGAATCCAGTCCGCCAGAGAGGGGGATTCCGACCTTTTTATACTGATTGTACGAATCACTGATCGGTGATTGTATATAATTGTCAATAATTTGAAGAAGCAGATCTTCATCAAAATTTGTTTCACAATGATTGCTACAAAAGAGTAGGTCTGAAACTTTGTTATAAAAATATCCTTTACGATCAAAAGATATTTCATTAATACTGGCCGGTTTCAATTTAATTGCATTATGGATCGGAGAATAATTATTTTGTCTTGGGCCATCGATACAAACTAGACTCGGATTTTTGAAGTGAATGGCTTTGTCGCCTTCAACACTTGCAAATACTTTTAGATTATTTGTAATCCATAATGAATGCTCATCGTGAGATGAAATAATACTTACAGGATTCATTCCAAATGGATTGGTAATAACTTGGTATGTTGAATTGTTATTCTCAATGATGATACAGAAATCACCCTCAAGTAAAGACAGCGATTGAATACCTAATTGCTTTATCATGATCATGATGATGTGAGCAGGTTCTGCATTTTTCGCATTTGAACACAAGTTTGATATAAGCTCGTTAATAAAATCCAAGTTATGTATATCGCCAATTAAATGAATGATTTTTTCTTCATTATACTGGCTGTAATTCTCTCTTTTTCCTACGCACAATATTCCATCAGAAATGGAGATTACATTGCAATTAAAAGATGTTTCTATTCTTTTGTCTATATTTACACCGGGTTTTTTGATTAAAGAAAATCCTGTCTCCATGGAAACCTCTATTTAATTCAATTTATTTTAAGTGATTATTTTGTGCTGGGTAATCTAAACGACATTAATTTTTTGTCAATGTTGATAAATATTTAAATGATATATAGATCACATTATTAATAATTTATTAACACAATTTAAATAAATTAAATTTTGCAACCAGGTTTAAATAATTATCATGCATTTCTTAATTATTAAAACTATTTTTTTATCTATATGAATAATAAGTTAAATTAGTTTTTTCTATGGTTTTTTTTGATTTTTCTGTATTTTTTGGCTAATCCATTTGTATAACTATATGATTTATAATGGTTTTTATAAATGTTAAGATGTTATTTATTTTGTTACATTGTGTGTAAATTTCTGTTTAGTTAATATATATTTTTGAATTTTATTCACTAATTATAAAATATATTTTATTGTGTTTTTTGATGATATTTGAACTGTTTTCTATCAATTATTTAATTATTCGAGTTGTCAGTATTTGATTCGTTTTATTACTTATTGACCGAATCATTATATATGGCAATAAAAATTGATTCAAAAAATGAGTTACTACTGTTTGGTTACGAGACAACAATATGCTCGTCTCTGAATGAGGAAATAATTGATCATCAGAAAGCTGAAAAATGAAGACATGTGATAGAGAAGTACGACATCTATGACTGTTGTGTTTTCGCTGTTCAGGGAAAAGTAATATTGGGAAAGGCCCTGTATTAGATGTGTATTAGACGGTGATGAAGCGTCTGATGCTCCGTATCCGTTGTGGTTGGTGATGAAGAAAAAGCCTTGTTATCACAAGGCTTTTTCAGTTGTTATCGATAGGGTGTTTCAGGCATTACTCCTGAATCAAAGCGACAGCTTCACGAGTGAGACGGGCGAGTTCTTCCCAGTCGCCATTTTCAATCAGTGACTTCTCGACCATCCAAGTTCCGCCACAGCCAATCACGCGGGGGATATCGAGGTAATCTTTGACGTTGGATGGTTTAATCCCGCCGGTCGGCATCAGCTCCAGATTGGTATATGGGGCAAGCAAAGATTTAACCATGCTGATGCCGCCCGATGGTTCTGCCGGGAAGAATTTCATGGTGGTGATGCCCATTTCAAGCGCGGCTTCAACGACACTCGGATTGTTGATGCCCGGAATGATTTCAATCCCTAGTTCCTGACAAGCCCGAACAGTGTTGGGGTTAAAACCGGGAGAGACAATGAATGTCGCACCTGCTTCTTTGGCGGCAATAACCTGATCCCGGTTAAGCACAGTACCTGCACCGATGAGCATGTCCGGTTGTGATTCACGTAGCAGGCGAATGGCTTGCGCGGCTGCATCAGAACGGAAGGTGATTTCTGCTGCGGGCAGGCCGTTTTCTACTAATACTTTACCCAGAGGAATAATGTCCTCGGCTTTGTCGATCGCAATCACAGGAATGATTTTGATTGCTTTGATTTGCTGTTTAATGTCAGACATGGTTGTTCCTTATTGAGAGAGTAGCGCAGCCTGAGTATAGATAGGATCGATAATCGCACCGCGATGTTGAATGACAGTCCCCGCGAGTTGATTACCGCGTTGGCACGAGGCTATCAGTCCGTATCCGGCTAAATAGGCAGACAAAAAACCGCCATTGAATGAGTCACCGGCCGAGGTCGTATCGACAACCTGTGCAACAGGCGTCGTGGCCACGGTGTGAACCGATGTATCATCCCCCTGAACGAGGCATCCATCCGCCCCTATTTTAACGACGCAACGCTGTACCCCGAGTTTTTTCAAGCGATTCAGCGTGTGTGTCGGTGTGAGATCGCCCCACAATTGTTGTTCGTCATCAAATGTCACCAAGGCTAGATCGGTGAGCCGATACATGGCCTCGTAGATCGTTTTCACGGTGACATGATGATCATCGGGCCAAAGTGCCGGACGGAAATTGCTGTCAAATGCGATTTCCACGCCTTGTTGACGCAATTTTGCCAACAGGTTGAGCAGTTCCATCCGATCTTGCTCGGGCAAAATGGCGAGGGTAATACCACTGAGGAATACCATATCGACATCGGTCAACGCTGCTTTGATCTGGTGAATCTCCGGATGTTGCATCAAATAGCGCGCTGCCGATTGGTTACGCCAGTACAAGAACGTTCGTTCCCCCTGCTCATCGAGCTGGATTAAATACAACCCCGGAGAGCGCTGTTCATCACGCAATACCAATTCGGTATCGAGTCCTTCCTGGTGCCAACGCGAGAGCATACCTTGGCTAAGCGGGTCGCGCCCCAAAGCCGTGACGTAGGAGACTTTTATACTCTCCGGCTCGGCATTGGCTGCGCAACCGCGACAAAGATAAACGGCTGCGTTGAGGGTATCACCGCCAAAAGTTTGTTGCATCGGGCCGAATGGTTTGCCATTCAGCTCAATCATACATTCACCGATAATGGCGATATGTTTCATCAGTTAATTCCTCTCCTCAAAATAGCGTTGCGCATTGCCAAAACAGATATTTTCAACCATTGGACCGAGCAGTGAGAAGTCATTTGGCACTTCGCCGCTTTCAACCCAGCGCCCTAGCAGATTGCACAGAATCCGGCGGAAATACTCGTGACGGGTGTAAGAGAGAAAGCTACGTGAGTCGGTCAGCATTCCGACGAACTGGCTGAGCAGACCAAGTTGTGAGAGTTGCTCGATTTGGCGCTGCATGCCGTCTTTCTGATCGTTAAACCACCATCCGGATCCAAACTGAACTTTGCCGGCAATACCGCCACCCTGGAAGTTACCGATCATGGTTGCCATCATTTCGTTATCTCTGGGGTTGAGGCAATACAAAATGGTGCGAGGCAATGCATTGGTTTTATCCATCTCATCTAAGAGGTGAGCCAGTTCAAAAGCAAATGGTCGATCCCCGATCGAATCAAAACCGGTGTCCGGGCCAAGTTGGGTAAACATGCGGCTATTGTTGTTACGCTGGGCACCAATATGGAGCTGCATCACCCAGCCCAGTTTGGCATAGCGTTGACCAAGCCAAACCTGTACCGCAGTTGAAAATTGGGCACATTCCAGCTCAGAAAGCGTCTCGCCATTGAAACGACGCGTTAGCAGGGCATCGAGGGTTTTGTCATCCGGAATCGGTGCATAGCGGACAATCTCGATCCCGTGGTCTGCTGCGCGACAACCGTGGGCATCGAAATGAGCCAGACGCTTATCGAGTGCACTTAATAAATCACTGAAGCGTTCAATATTGATATCAGCGACTTCGCCCAGCTGTTGTACATAGTCAGAAAAGCCATCAAGTTCAATCTTGAAAACTTTGTCCGGGCGCCAGCTTGGGAGGACGGCAATGTCGAAACTGTCATCTTGAGCGATAGCTTGGTGGTGTTCGAGAGAATCAATCGGATCATCCGTGGTTCCGGCCATGACGACGTTCATCTGTTGCATGATCCCACGGGCCGAGTAGTCGGGGGTGGCTAATAACGTTTTGCATTGCTCCCAGATAGCATCAGCCGTTTGTGGCCCCAACAAGGTATTGGTGATACCGAACGGGCGACGCAGTTCGAGGTGGGTCCAGTGATATAAAGGATTCCCTAGCGTCTGTGGAACCGTCTGTGCCCAAGCGAGATACTTGTCGTAGTCGCTTGCATCCCCGGTGATCTGCTGCTCAGATACACCCGCTGAGCGCATGGCTCGCCATTTGTAGTGATCCCCCGCCAGCCAGATTTGAGTCAGGTTTTCAAAGTGACGATCATTGGCGACATCTGCCGGACTCAGGTGACAGTGATAATCATAGATGGGTTGATGACAGGCATATTCGTGGTACAGACGACGTGCTGTCTCTGTTTCCAGTAGAAAGTCTTCATCCATAAAGTTTTTCATTATTTTTCTCCTGACAGCGCGGCGACCGTTGCGCGGGCGCCGTTATCCAATAACGATTGATAGGCACGGCTGACAGCCTCAATCACTTGTGGGTTTTGGCCCAGTTCACGAGAGAAAATCGCTTCTACGCCGAGTAACGCCGGCACGACTGAGACGTTGAGGCCGTGTTGATCACAGATGTCACGCAACTGTTTTGCCATCGGATCGCGTACATCAATCTCGTTTCCCGCTTCATCGACACCCGAGACATAACGCATCCAGCCGGCAATGCCAGTCGCAATCCACGAAAAATCACTGCCATGCGTCAGGTGGTAGGCTAGGCTACGTCCCATCCGTTGGGGGATTTTCTGACTGCCGTCCATCGCGATTTGCCAGGTGCGATGTTTCAAACTCGGGTTGGTGAAACGCTCGATCAATTGTGTGGCATAGGCTTGTAGATCCGTCCCTTCCGGCATATTGAGTGAGGGTGCCTGCGCCTTCATCATCATGTCGAACGCTGCTTGTCGATAACCCGCATCCGTCATGGTGTCAGAGATATGCTCGTAGCCACCGAGGTAGCCAAGATAAGCGAGAAACGAATGACTACCATTGAGCATTCTCAGCTTCATCTCTTCGTAGGGGACGACATTGTCGACAAACTCTGCGCCAGCCACATCCCATTCGGGACGTCCGGCGACGAAATTATCTTCGATGACCCATTGGCTGAACGGTTCACAGGCAATGGCACATGGATCGTGGCAACCCAGTAAGGTTGCAATTTCGTCGAGCGTATCAGGCGTTGCCGCCGGTACAATGCGATCAACCATGGTACAAGGGAAAGTGACATGCTCTTCAATCCAGAGGCGCAGTTGTGGATCAAGTTGTTGGGCAAATTCAAGTATCGCCGCTCTGGCCACATGTCCATTTTCCTGAATGTTATCGCATGACATGACCGTAAAGGGTTGTAAGCCGCGGTCACGGCGTCGTTTCAATGCTTCAACGATATAGCCCAGTGCGGATTTCGGGGCTTCGGGTGTTTGTAGATCTTGCTGAATGAGGGAATGATTCAGATCAAGCTGACCGGTTGCCGGATCGACGCAGTAGCCTTTTTCGGTGATCGTCATCGAGACGATTGCCACTTGAGGTTCTGCCATTTTCTCCAGTACGGCTTGAATGCTGTCCAGTTTCGGGTGGCATGACTCTGTCACCGAACCGATAACTTTGACGGCTGTTTCCTGCGCGCCTTTTTCGACCACGGTGTAGCAGTGATCCTGATGACGCAGCGCGGTGATCAAGTCTTCGCTGGTAAATAGACTGACTTCGCAAATCCCCCAGTCACTGGCGGTTTTTTGTAACAATTCATGGGTAAACAGTGCCTGGTGTGCGCGGTGGAAGGCACCGAATCCTAAGTGAACCATTCTGGTGACCAGACGGCTTCGATCATATTCTGGTAAAGATACGCCAGAATTCAGTTGTGTATTTGCAATTGTATTCATGTTGCTCTCTTCTCAGATTGAAATGCGATGATGGTTCTCGGTCGGTTGACCGTTGACGATAAGTTGCCGGTTTTCTGTTATCGGGAGGCGAATCTCGACACTATCGTAATCAGGAGCAAAGTCACCAGACTTCGAGACAGAGACCTGAACTGTTTTGGCATCGCTCGTAACTGTCACGGTCAGTTCTAAATAGTGACCGTCCTGATAGGCATAACTTTCACCGTCATCGTCAAAAATAGTTTGAGAAAAATGATGGCAGCCTTGAGCCGGGAAAATCAAAATGACGCGTTGGTTGTCATGCTGCGTGTTGGGGACACCCGCTTCCGGATTGAGTGGCAATGCACAGCCAGCTTTGACAAGGAGCGGCAGTGTTTCTAATGCGGCCGGGCGCGTGATGGTTTGACCGGCACTAAACCATTGGTGCGTATAGAAGTCATACCATCCCACGGTATTTTCCGGGAGATAAACATCACGCTGACGTTGATTCGGTTCAACGACAGAGGCAACCAGCAGTGACTGACCCAGCATGAAGTCATCATTCTCTGACCAAGTGTTGGCATCATGTTCATGATCGAGGAACGTCGGACGGAGCATCGGTTCATGAGCGTGGTGAGCCAGCCAAAGCGCATCATAGAGATAGGGCATCAATTGGTAACGCAGCGCGATCGCTTTGCGGATAATCGGTGTGACTTCGGGATACATCCACGGCTCATTGACCGTCCCATCATCATTCCATGAGTGAATGGTAAAACGTGGGTGCATGACGCCGTTTTGAACCCAGCGAACAAAGAGTTCCGGATCGGGTTTATCTCCGGAGAACCCCCCGACATCATGTCCGAGGTTGTACAAGCCCGATAAACTCATCCCCAAGCCCATTTTGATGTTGTATTTCAGGCTGGTCCAATTGGTTCGGTTGTCACCACTCCAAGTCTGCACATATCGGTTCATGCCGGGACAGCCTGAACGGGAGATCAGGTAAGGCCGTAATTGCGGTGCGGATTCTCGTTGCGCGTGGTAAGACGCTTTCATCATCAGGAGTGGCTGTAATGGTCTGATTAAACCGACAGGAATCGCGTCGCCGAATCCGTAACAGCGCGCCTCGCGATCCCATATTTCGTATTCATTATTGTCGTTCCAGGTTGCGTCGATGCCTTTTTCAAGCAACTGCGTTGTGACATTACTTTTCCACCAGTCCACAGTTTTCGGATTGGTAAAATCGAGGTGAGAGCCATTGGCATCCCAGAAGACTGAGATTTCCGGGTTATCACTTTCTGAATCCTGAATAAACAGCCCCTGTTGTTTGACGGACTGATACATCGGGTGATCATGCAGTAAACAGGGTTTGATATTGGCTGCGAGCTTCAAACCATGCTGGTGGAAATGATCTGACATGGCCGTCGGGTTGGGCACTTTGTCGTCATTCCAGTTAAACACATAACGTTTATCGCCAATCGAAGTGTACCCAGATGAGAGTTGGAAAGAGTCACATGGGATTTGATGGCTGTCGCACTGATCAACGAAACTCTCCAGCAGTTCTTGCGCATTGGGTTCATCGGTATAACGCATTGTCGAACCGCTATAACCTAAACTCCATTTCGGGCCGAAGATTGTGCCACCGGTTAATTTGACGAACGCGCGGGTTACATCAATGACTTGAGGGCCAAGGATAAAATAGAAATCCAGATCGCCATCTTCAGCGCGATAGCTGCGATATTTGACGTGATAGTTATCGAGCTCATTCCCCAAGTCGAACCAGCAACTGGCAAGGTTATCGTAGAACAAGCCATAACTGACATTGTGTGGTGTTCGGGTAATGTAGAACGGGATGTGTTTATAGAGCGGGTCGGTTGAGCTGGCATCGTATCCCATGGCGTCGAGATTGCGCATTTCGAAGCGACGGCCTTCACGATTGAGGTTCCCGGTCTTTTCTCCAAGTCCAAAGTAATGCTCGTCATCGCCCCGATGCATGAAGTGGGCGACCCCCTCCGAACGTGTGGCGAGTTGAATCGCACCGGTTTTACGATCATGGGCGAGGGGATGCCATTCACCTTGGGAACGATGCTGCCAGTGCAGTTGCAAAGGTTGTGTGATCGTCAGCTTAAGACGGTCAGTGGCAATTTCAACCACATCATCATCATGCTTTAACTGATAATCGGGCAGTGAATAGCCTTGTGTTGAGGTTCTGGCCCGGCCATGCCAGTCGATATCATCGGCTGACGGTGATACCGTCCAGGTTCTGTCGAGGCGCAAGCTTTCGTTTTTCTTGACTAACACCCGGAAGATGTCTTGTTCGAGGACAAAAACATGCAGTGTATGTTTCGCATCACAGCGAAGAATCACTTCGTTACCCCGAGCTGAATCCCATTCCCAATGTTTCAATGTTTTCATGATTTAATCCTTACATTGGGGTGTACCTTTCGACACCCCTAAGCATACAAGCGAGATTAATAGCCGAGGAAGGCTTGAGGCAGTGCTAAGCTGATTTCCGGAATATAGGTGACTAGCATCAGCGCGAGAACTAAGACTGCATAGAACGGCAGTAACGGTTTGATGACTTTATCAATTTTCACTTTACCCACGGAGCAACCGATGAATAGTGCGCTGCCGACCGGCGGTGTACAGATACCGATACAGAGGTTAAATGTCATCATGATCCCGAAGTGAACCGGATCCATGCCCAGATCCATCGCAATCGGCAAAAAGATCGGTGTGAAAATCAGCAGGGCCGGCGTCATATCCATGAAGATTCCCACGATTAACAGAATCAGGTTAATGATGAGAAGCACGACCAGCGGATTCTCTGATACATTCATCAGCGCATCACTGATCATGTAAGGAATATCAGCATTGGCCATCGCCCAAGACATCCCCATCGATGCACCGATCAGCAACAGTACAATCGATGTTGTCATGACTGACTCTAAAATAATTCCGGGGAGTTGTCTGATGGAGACTTCACGATAGAACACCACGGCCAGCATCAATGTATAAACCACAGCAATTGCAGAGGCTTCGGTTGCGGTAAAAATCCCCCCGATAATGCCTCCCATGATGATGATAATGAGACCAAGACTCGGTAATGCATCTAATGTTCTTTGCAGTACCATTTGACTGGTGGGTTTTTCGGATACGGCGTAGTGACGTTTTTTGGCGATAATCGCCGCGACGACCATCAAGCTCAATCCCATGAGCAGGCCGGGGATATAACCTGCGAGGAACAGTGCACCAATCGACGTCCCGCCAGAAATTAATGAGTAGACGATAAACGTGTTACTGGGCGGAATCAGTAATCCGGTCGGGCAAGAGGTAATGTTGACTGCCGCAGAGTATGCCGGATCATAACCTTCTTTCTTTTGCAGGGGAGACATCGTGCCACCCACCGCCGCAGCGGATGCAACGGCCGAGCCTGAAATCGAACCGAACATCATATTTGCGAGGACATTAACGTGCGCTAATGAGCCCGGTAACTGGCCACCCAACACTTTGGCAAAATTAATCAGTCGCAGGGCGATCCCCCCCTGATTCATGATATTCCCCGCAAGGATAAAGAAGGGAATGGCGAGCAAAGAGAAGCTATCAAGACCCGATGCCAGCTTCTGTGAAATAACCGCAATGGCGGCATTAAAAGGGAGTGACAGCATCACCGTCAACAGTGATGAGATTGCGATACCAAATGAGATTGGTACGCCTAATCCTAAGAAAATAAAGAAGGTGCCAAACAGAACAATAATAATTTGCCAATCCATGAGTTGGTTCCTATTTTAATTGGTTAGCCACAGAATCCACTTTATGTGATTTACTGCACATTAGGGTTCTCAGGTTGGTCAAAAAGTCAGTGGATAGATAAATCAACATAAACATGCCACTGAGGGGAATCGCTGCGTAAACATATCCCATCTGGATGCTAAGAGCCGGAGATATCTGACCGGTTGCGAGGACGTGCAGCATGAGTTTGCCACCGCCATAAACCATGATCACGCTGGCAAACAGGAAACTGATTATATTAATAATAAGACGAAGAATACTGAGTTTAGCTGGTTTGTTCTCTAACATTTGTTCAAGTAATTCAATGGCTAAATGGCGTTTTTGCCCCAATGTATATGCCGCGCCCATCAGACCGACCCATATAAAAAGAAAGCGAGCGAGTTCGTCTGTTGTTGTACTGGGTGTGTTCAACACATACCGAGAGAAAACTTGCCAGACGACGCAAATAACGAGGACGCTGGATAACCCGATACAGAATATCGATAGTCCTCGATTAATGACGCCTATTAACTTGTCCATAATGACTCCTGGTAAACCAATTTTTGTTATATAAGCATATAGGGGTAAACTATTTCCTTAAAATCGCTTGGCATTAGAGCATGTCACACAGAAACAGCCTGTGATCGAACTCTCATTAACATTTGGTCTGAACAGTTGGGCGTATTTTTTATGAAGTTGGTCAACCAATTGGAAGTTTTTGGTTGAAATTGGTCTGCATTGGCAGCTAAGTTAACGGTGACCTACTAGAGATGAGACAAATTAGGCATGGAGTGCTCATCCGATAATCTGAAAGATAACGCATGAAAACAACATCACTCTAAATGGAGAATATTATGCGGTTGAATAAAAAAACGCTGTCTACCCTGATGGCTTGTGTGGCGGCAGCTTCAATTTCTTTTACAGCATCAGCGACTACCATTTTAAAGTTGAGCCATAACCAAGACAGAAATCACCCTGTTCACAAGTCGATGCAATATATGGCAGAAAAAGTGAAAGAGTATACGCACGGTGAGGTGAAAATTCGTATCTACCCGAATGGCCAGTTAGGGACGCAGCGTGAGTCGATGGAATTGCTGCAAAATGGCGCTTTGGATATCGCAAAATCAAATGCGAGTGAGCTGGAGTCGTTTGAACCCGCTTACGGTGCATTTAACATTCCTTATATTTTCCATGACCGCGACCACTTTTACCGCGTGATGACCGGTAAGGTCGGGGACGATATTTTAAATGCGTCTAAAGGAAAAGGCTTCATTGGTTTAACTTATTATGATGGTGGTGCCCGTAGCTTCTATGCGAAGAAACCGATCAAGTCTCCGGCTGATCTGAAAGGCATGAAAATTCGTGTGCAACCGAGTCCTACCGCAGTCAACATGATTAAACTCATGGGTGGTTCACCGACGCCACTGGCTTATGGTGAATTGTACACAGCGCTGCAACAAGGTGTGGTCGATGGTGCTGAGAATAATGAAACGGCTTTAACCAACTCTCGTCATGGTGAAGTCGCTAAATTCTTCAGCATGGATGAACATACCATGATTCCCGATGTGCTTGTTATCAGTGAAGAATCCTGGAATAAACTCACGCCGGATCAACAAGTTGCTGTTCGTAAAGCCGCGAAAGAGTCCATGATGTATCACAAAGATCTTTGGACCAAAATGATTGCAGAAGCGCAAGAAAAAGCCAAATCGATGGGGGTTTCTTTCGTGAAGGTTGAGAAACAGCCATTTATCGATGCGGTTAAACCAATGCATGATAAAGCTTTAAATAATAAAGCAATTTCAAAATACGTGAAAGAAATTGATGCGTTGGCATCAAATTAAGCAATGACATCAATGGTTGACCAATGTATCTTGGTCAACCAATTTTTAGGGGGGGGATGTCGTAGCACTATTATCCAACAATCCCTGCCTCCAGACTAACGGTCGTAACTAAGTGAGATCATATGGGTATTCAAACAAACTTGAGTGTTCGTGTTGATATGACTCATCCACAGCGCCTTTATCAAACAATAGGCCTTGGATTGCAAAAACGGATTACATCCGGGGAGTTTGGTCTCGGTGATCGACTGCCGCCTGAACGAGAGATCGCAGAGGAACTTGATGTGAGTCGTTCCGTCGTTCGGGAAGCCATTATCATGTTAGAACTGCAAGGGTTTGTTGAGGTTCGCAAAGGGTCGGGGGTTTATGTCATTAAATTGCCGGACACATTACAAGAAGAGCAGGGGCCTGAGTTAAATCGCAGTAGCGATGTCGGCCCGTTTGAATTGTTACAAGCACGGCAGGTATTAGAAAGTCAGATTGCGAGTTTTTCTGCATTGAACGTCACGAAGAATGAAATCTCTCGTCTTCGATACTATTTGGATCAAGAGCGCATCAATCTGGAAAATAATACCGAGGATTACGAATATGATCGACTCTTCCACCTGACGATCGCTGAAGCCTCTCAAAATAGTGTCTTGAGTGACATCATTCATGACTTGTGGGAGCGACGCAACGATAGTCCTATGTGGCAACAACTGCATTCACGTATCAAGAGTAATACTTACCGTTGTCAGTGGTTAGAAGATCATGAACGAATCTTATTGGCATTGCAAAAGCGTGATCCGGACGGTGCCAGACAAGCGATGTGGCAGCACATCGAAAATGTGAAGCAGACGTTGTTTAAATTATCCGATATGGATGATCCGCTATTTGATGGTTATCTGTTTCGCTAACTCTCTGAATCGAGCCATGTCGCACACATGCAGTATGGTTCAACAATGAATCATTACAAAACGAATAACTAGGAAATAATTATGGAACAAACTTGGCGTTGGTACGGCCCAAGCGATCCTGTGTCTTTAGATGATATTAAACAAGCAGGCGCGACGGGAATTGTAACTGCATTGCATCATATTCCGAATGGTGAAGTATGGCGCAAAGATGAAATCCTCAAGCGCAAAACGCTGTTAGAAGAGAAAGGCTTTAATTGGTCCGTTGTCGAAAGTGTTCCGGTACATGAAGAGATTAAGACGCGCACCGGTCACTATGCCCAATGGATTGAAAATTACAAACAGTCATTAATCAATCTGGCGGAATGCGGCATTGATACCGTGTGTTATAACTTTATGCCGGTACTTGATTGGACACGTACCGATCTGGAATATCAGTTACCTGACGGTTCTAAAGCACTGCGTTTTGATCAGATTGAATTTGCAGCATTTGAACTGTTTATTCTCAAACGGCCGAATGCAGCGGCCGATTACACCGCAGAGGAACAAGCACAAGCGAAAGCCTGTTTCGAACAGATGTCTCAGGCACAAATTGAGAAGTTAACCGCCAATATTATTGCCGGTTTACCCGGTGCGGAAGAAGGTTATACGTTAGCAGAATTTCAGGCGCGTCTTGATACGTATCAGGACATAGATAGAGAAAAACTGCGTGAACATATGGTGTTATTCCTACAAGAGTTGATGCCGGTATGTGAGCAATACGGCCTTAAATTAGCTGTCCATCCGGATGATCCGCCGCGTCCGATTCTTGGTTTACCTCGGATCGTCTCAACCATTGAAGATATCGAAGCACTGACGACCGCGGTACCAAGTCTGATGAATGGAATTACCATGTGTACCGGCTCTTACGGTGTGCGCGGAGACAATGATCTGGTGCGGATGATAGAGACGTATGGTGAACGAATTTACTTTACTCACTTACGTTCGACCATGCGTGAAGAAGGCAATCCCATGAGTTTCCATGAAGCTGCACATTTAGAGGGTGATGTGGATATGTACAATGTGATTCATGCGCTGCTTAAAGAAGAGCACCGACGTGAAACACAAGGAGATGTACGTCGTATCCCGATGCGGCCGGATCACGGGCATCAGATGATTGACGATTTGAGAAAACAAACGAATCCGGGCTATTCCTGTATTGGGCGTTTGAAAGGACTGGCTGAGATTCGAGGTGTTGAACTTGCTTTGAAACGGGCATTTTACACCAGTAAATAAATGATTTATCTATACCTAGTTACGTTCTTTGCTGTTGATTGACTTAGCCGCTATTTAGCGGCTTTTTTTTGTGCACCGACATTTGATTTTTCCCAAATGGTCGCTAATCTGAGATAATGAAAAATTGATCGAGAACAAGTTGTGACATATGAAATATTCATTGGCAGGTTATTGGCAGCTTTCACCGCTGACTGATCTCACTGTTCCTCAGAATGATATCTGTTTTCCCGCGCCATTGAGCGAAATTCTCCCTGTCACGCTTTCTGAAACAGAGATTGCAGCACAGGAATGGCACCTCATGCACGATATTGAAGTCGATGATGCGTTGCTGAGTTATGCGGGGATCGATCTCGTTTTAGAAGGGATCGACCATTATGCCGAGATCCGTCTCAATGGCGTTGCGCTGTTTGATTGTGACGGATTGTCATCGATATATCGTAAAGATATTCAACCATTACTTCAGCCCGGCCGGAATCGGTTTGAGATTCTTTTTCTCGACCCCGATGATGAGCCATTGGTTGATGTCGAGCAGCACCCACTCTGCTTTTTGGGAAAAGAGCCGGTTCGTCATTATGACTCACGCGTCGGCATCTGGAGAGAACCTTATCTGCAATGTATCCGCCATGTCCGGTTGACGCATTTGGCAACTGAGCAGGTATGGCATCATGGCGGGGGATGTGAGCTGTTGGTGCATGTTTATTTTGACATGTTAAAGCCCGGATTGGTCTCTGCGGTGATTAAATTTGATGGGATGAGTTATCAGATCCCCATCGATATGAGAAGTGATCAGGCAAGTGCGGTCTTTCAGGTGGATGCCCCCCGCTATTTTGATCCTCAGCACCCGGATCCTCAGGATTTGTATGTTTTAACCGTGCAATTGGACGGGCAGGAAGAAAGTTGTCAGATTGGTCTGAGTGAAGGCATTTGTGTGACTCATTTTCCGCTTTGATGATGACGTAGTGGTGTCGAATTAATTGCAGTTCCGTTCAAGCTGACGATAAAAAACACAAAAGGTGCAGATTGTAAATCTGCACCTTTTTCGTCTTGTTTTAAGCATGACTCAGGTTGTTGAGGTTAGAACTCTTGAGGTTTGACAACCAGTACATGAATCGGGGAGCTCTGTACGACTTTACTGGCGACTGAGCCTAATACCACCTTATCAATTTTGGAACGTTTGTGGCTTGGCATAATAATGAGGTCACAGCCCAGTTTCTCGGCATAATCCAAAATGGTGCTATAAGGTTTGCCTTCAGCAATGTGGAGGTGATAGACCACTTCTTCATCAATATGGGTTTCTGCGAAAGTTTTGAGTTGCGCTTTGACGTCAGCTTTCATTTTTGCTGCCGCATCTTTGGGGAAATAGGTCGAAACCATGGACATATGAATACCGGGCAAAACCTTGAGCAGATGTATTTCGGCATTTGAATGTTTTGCATGCCAGACTGCGATTTCTACCGCTTTATCGGCAAAGCCTTGTTCATTTAAATCAACAGGTACAAGAATATGTTTGTACATGGGTATATAACCTCTCTAGCCAGAATCGGGGCCATTATATGCCTGACTGGAATCAGGCATATTGATGTGGCATCTATTTTGATGATCTTATCCGGCGTTTTTGATTCCAGATTAATAATAACGTGAGGAACAATGCCGGAATAAATACCCACTCTTTCATTGGGCGCTCAGATTCGACGATGATGGCATCAATTTTCCAGTCAAAATCAATGCCGGAGGCTTCTGCCGGACTACCGAATTCAACCATATCGACCATCATATTTTGCCCTTGCTCGGTCAGCATCAAGCCCATCGAACGGACTCTCTCTTCAGCGGTTTTGGCGCGCTCATCGAATGGTAGCCGAACCGTTTTCGTCACATGTTCACCATTCATTTTGTCGCCTGAGACGACCAGCTCCAATGCTTCTCCCTGATGAAGTTTCTCTGTGACCTGGTAAATATCGGTTCCCGGATAGAGTTCATGCTCAGGATAGATCATGTCCCACCAGAATCCGGGACGGAAGAATGTGAAGGTCAGTGCGAGGAGTAAGACGGTTTCCCACCATTTATTTTTAGTAAACCACCATCCCTGCGTTGCAGCAGAGAACAGCAACATCGCGGTAATGGCAGAGAAAATGGTCAGCATTAAATGCCACCAAGTATCGATACCAATCAATAACAGTTGGGTATTGAATACAAACATGAATGGTAAGATGGCGGTCCGAATATCATAGGTAAAACCTTGAATACCGGTTCGAATCGGATCCGATTTGGCTATCGCTGCAGCAGCAAAAGCCGCGAGACCCACAGGGGGCGTGTCGTCTGCCAGAATACCGAAATAGAACACAAACAAGTGCACTGCGATTAGTGGGATGATCAGACCATGTTGTGCCCCGAGCGTGACGATCACCGGAGCCATCAGCGTAGAAACAACAATATAGTTTGCCGTTGTCGGTAGACCCATCCCCAGTATCAAACTGATCACCGCGGTAAAGATCAACATCATGATCACACTGCCACCGGAGATGAATTCGACAAAGTCAGTCATCACCAGACCGATCCCCGTCAGAGTGACCACACCGACCACTGTCCCTGCGGCAGCCGTCGCGACACCGATACCGATCATATTACGCGCACCGGACGCCAAGCTTTCAAAGAAATCATTCAAGCCGACTTTTGCCTGTGCAGCAATGTCACCGGAGCGATTCATGAAAGCCATTAGCGGGCGCTGGGTCAGCAGAATAAAGATCATGAATACGGTTGCCCAGAAGGCAGATAATCCCGGAGAAAAACGTTCAACGGTCAAACACCAGACCAACACAACAATCGGCAGCAGGAAGTGCAGACCTGATTTCAGCGTTGGTCCCGGATCAGGTACTTCACGCAAGTCCTCATCAATATCCATAGTCTGCCCGGCATAGCGGGAGGAGATTTTGACCAAACCGATATAGGATGCGAGGAGCAGCAAGGTGACGATCGGCGTTGCTGCTGAGCCAAAGGCTGCTTTTGTCCAACCGACGCCGTAATAGACGATAGCACTGATTGCTCCGAGCGCCAGAATGGTGCCGGTAAAAGACAAAATGCTCTGCAGTAGTGTGACCGTTTTACGACGCGGCAGTCCTTCCATACCAGCTTTACAGGCTTCGAGATGGACAATATAAATCAGCGCGATATAAGAGATGATGGCAGGCAGTGCTGCGGCTTTGATCACTTCAACATAAGAAATACCGACATACTCGACCATTAGGAAAGCGGCTGCACCCATGATTGGTGGTGTCAGCTGACCATTGGTGGATGCGGCAACTTCTACGGCGCCGGCTTTGGTGCCCGGAAAGCCGACTCGCTTCATCAACGGAATGGTAAATGTGCCGGTTGTCACCACGTTCGCAATCGAAGAACCGGAGACTAAGCCGGATAATCCGGACGCAACAACCGCAGCTTTAGCCGGACCGCCTCGCATGTGCCCCAGTAATGAGAACGCGACTTTAATGAAATAAGCACCGGCACCGGCTCTTTCCAGCATCGCACCGAACAGAACAAACAGAAAGACAAATGAGGTTGAAACGCCCAAAGCAACCCCGAAGACCCCTTCAGTCGTTAGCCAGAGGTGGGACATCGCTTTACTTAGGCTCGCGCCTTTGTGAGCAATGACATCCGGCATATATGGCCCGGCGAAGGTATAAGCGAGAAATACCATCGCAACCATCATCAATGGTGGGCCTAAAGCTCGACGTGTCGCTTCGAGGAGTAATACCATACCGATAACCGAGACCACAATGTCAACGGTTGTCGGAGCTCCTGAGCGTCCTGCCAAGGCTTCATAAAATAGATAAATATAAGCAGCGGAGAAGCTACCGAGTAATGCCAGTATCCAGTCCATCAGGGGAATGTGATCCCGAGAAGAATTCTTCATGGCCGGATATGCTGTGAATGCAAGGAATATTGCAAACATCAGATGAATGGAGCGAGCCTGTGTGTCGTTGAGAACGGCAAAATTAAAAATGAATGGTAGCGGTGAGGCATACCAAAGTTGGAATAATGACCAACAGACCGGAACAACCCAGAGAATCCGGCCTGCAAAGCCCTTTGGATTCCGGGCACCTGTATCTGCCTGTGCCACCATATCCTGTACATTTGCTTGCGTCATGTACGTTATCCTTATTATTGATGGTCTAATGATGAAGTTACATCATGGCTTTCCCATCTACGGAAAGTCAGAAAAGATATTGCGAAATTAAAATGAGTGATTTATGCAATACCAAAATACAAAATGAGGAGGCGTCTGCCTCCTCATGATTTATCAAAGCTTTAGCCTGAGGAGATTCTTATTTGAGTAAGCCAACTTCTTTATAGTATTTGACTGCACCCGGATGGAGCGGAATGGAAATCCCCGCTTTCACCATGTCTTCTTTTTTCAGGTGCGCAAATGCCGGATGAAGTCTCTTAAACGTGTCAAAGTTTTCAAACACAGCTTTGGCAACGTTATAAGCAACTTTGTCGGGGACATCAGCACTGGTGACTAGTGTTGCTGCGACACCGAAGCTTTTCACGTCCTGATCGGTTCCCCGATACATACCCGCTGGTACATCGGTATAAGTATAGTAAGGGTTTTCTGCTACGATCTTGTCAATTTCTGGACCGGTTACAGGAACAAGTTTCGCATCACATGATGTGGTTGCTTCTTTGATAGAGCCATTCGGGTGACCAACAACGTAGATAAATGCATCGATTTTGTTATCACACAGTGCCTGAGAACGTTCTGAACCTTTCAACTCAGATGTGAGTTTAAAGCTATCTTTCGTCCAACCCATTTTCTCCATGACAACTTGCATCGTAGCTCGGTCACCGGAACCTGGGTTACCGATGTTGACACGCTTACCTTTTAAGTCTTTGATATTGTTGATGTGGGCGTCGGTACGGGCAATGACGTTAAATGGTTCTGTATGAAGAGAGAACATTGCACGTAGTTTTTTGTAAGGACCTTGTTCAGCGAATTTGCTAGTCCCGTGGTAGCCGTGATACTGCCAATCTGACTGGACAATACCGAAATCAAGTTCACCGGAGCGAATTGTATTGACGTTATAAATCGATCCGCCAGTTGATTCGACGGAGCAACGAATATTGTGTTCCTTGCGATCTTTATTCACGAGTTTACAGATTGCACCGCCAGTTGGGTAATAGACACCAGTGACAGATCCTGTTCCTATCGTAATGAATTCTTGCGCACTAACGACCGCACTTGCACCGATGGCAGCAGCAGCAATAGCGCTCAGCTTCATAATTTTATTCAATACCATGAATATTCCTTCCTTTTTGTTTGTTGTCTCTCAGTGAATATAGACTGAAGAGCATTCCTATTGAAGAAACAGTAACTTTTCACATGACTCGAAAAGTGGGCTGATAATATCAAAAATTTGGCACAAAACTGAAATATTGTTAATGAAAATTATACATATGATAAAAATATCAGAGAAAGATTTGGTAAGCGGCAATCGAATTGGTAAGTAGAATCAATAGGTTAAACATGAGTAAAATCAAACACTAGAGATGTTGAAGATGTGATATAAATCACGTTAAATCGTTCGGTAAACAGAATAATATTCTTTTTATCACTAGTGTTTTGTGCTGCAAAAATTATCCGAAATATTCAAAAAGTTCGCACACGGAATGGTGTAACTCTTCAACGGAAATTTGACGGGTCGGGGTGATGAAAATGGTATCATCGCCGGCAACGACACCAAGAATCCCTTCTGACTTACCGAGTGAATCCAATAAACGAGCAATGAGCTGCGCGGCACCGGGGCCGGTGTGAATCACCACTAAGGCCGGGTTATAATCGATATCAAGAACAAGCTCTCGTAAAGAACTTGAAACGGTAGGCACCCCCAATTCAGCAGGAAGACAATACACCATTTCCATCTTGGCGTTCCGAGTCCGGACGGCACCGAACTTTGTTAACATCCTAGAGACTTTAGATTGGTTGATGTTCTCAAATCCTTCGCTGCGTAGTGCTTCGACAATATCACTTTGAGAGCCGAAACGTTCTTCTTTCAGCAACGCTTTAAATGAGCGGACTAACAGGTCTTGTTTATCTACGTTTTTCATAATTTACTTAGCAAAGGCCTTTTCACCGATGGGCGGCATTAGCCTCATAGTTATCAAAATTACTACATAAGGTGAAGAGAGACCTTATGTATCCTTTGAATATTTTCGCATAGTTATGCACAATGCTCCAACTGATTTAAAGTTCAGTGTAGAAAGGTCAGTTATCAGCGATTTGCTGTCAATGAATATATAAAGCATAACGTATTGTATAATCGCTAAAAATACGGTGGGAAATAATTGCTCCGGTGAATGCTTCATATTGGTTCTTGCGTCACTTCGCAAAGCTAGTGAGAGTCAATTGTAATCAAGTTGTAATTGCTATAGCTTTTCCTGTTGCATAACTACCCTATAAAAGAAATATCGAGAGAACGCTCAAGGAGAATTACAAATGAAAGTCGCTGTTATTGGTGCCGCTGGTGGTATCGGTCAAGCCCTTGCTCTGTTATTGAAGAATCATCTACCTGCTGGTTCTGATCTTGCCCTTTACGATATCGCACCTGTGACACCGGGTGTGGCAAAAGATCTGAGTCATATCCCAACGCCTGTTTCAATCAATGGCTACTCAGGAGAAGATCCAACACCAGCCCTTGAAGGTGCGGATGTCGTGTTGATTTCTGCGGGTGTCGCTCGTAAGCCGGGCATGGATCGTTCAGATTTGTTTAACGTCAATGCTGGGATCGTTAAATCTCTTGCTGAAAAAATTGCGGTTGTTTGTCCTGAAGCATGTATCGGGATTATCACCAACCCTGTCAATACGACTGTTCCTATTGCTGCTGAAGTCCTGAAAAAAGCGGGTGTTTATAATCAGCGTAAACTGTTCGGTATCACGACGTTGGATGTGATCCGTTCAGAAACATTCGTTGGTGAATTAAAAGGGAAAAATCCGCTGGAGGTGAATGTTCCTGTGATCGGTGGACATTCAGGTGTGACCATTCTACCGTTACTCTCTCAGGTCAAAGATGTCACTTTCACTGATGAAGAAGTCGCTGCTTTAACATACCGCATTCAAAACGCGGGGACTGAAGTTGTTGAAGCAAAAGCGGGCGGTGGTAGTGCAACATTATCAATGGGGCAGGCAGCTTGTCGTTTTGGCTTGTCGCTCGTGAAAGCGCTTCAGGGTGAAGCCAATGTTATCGAGTGCGCTTATATTGAAAGTGATGGTGGACTTGCACCTTTCTTTGCTCAACCTATCAGATTGGGTAAAGACGGTATTGAAGAAGTGCTGAGCTATGGTGAATTGAGTACGTTTGAACAAAAAGCACTGGAAGGAATGTTGGATACATTGAATGGCGACATTCAGCTTGGTGTTGATTTTGCGTCATAACCATTCAGTCTATTGGTTAGAATAAAAAAAGCTGGCTTAGCCAGCTTTTTTTATCATGATTGAAGGGCTCTATTTCGTTCGATGAACGGCGAGATGAGCCAGTGCAATCAGCGCTTCTTTGTATTCGTTGTCCGGAATAATATCGAGTGCCTGAATTGCTTTGTCGGCTTCTTCTTGAGCTTTCTGCTGGGTGTAAGCGAGAGAGCCGGTTTGTTCCAGAATATCAAGGATCATTTCTAAGTGTTCCATACCATTTGATTTTTCGATGGCATCCCGAATTATCTGGACTTGTTCGGGAGTTCCAGTGCGCATGGCATGCAATAATGGGATCGTTGGTTTTCCTTCAGCAAGATCATCTCCGACGTTTTTACCCATTTCATCACCATCTGATGTGTAATCCATCAAATCATCAATGAGTTGAAATGCTGTTCCCAGATAACGGCCATAATCTTGAAATGCTTGTTCTGTATCGGAATCAGCGTCGCTCAGGATCGCCCCGATCTGAGTCGCTGCTTCAAACAAACGAGCTGTTTTGGAATAGATCACCTGCATGTAGTTCTCTTCGGTGATATCCGGATCATTACAGTTGATCAACTGCTGGACTTCGCCTTCCGCAATCACATTCACTGCGTAACTCATGAGTTCTAGCACCCGGAGTGAGCCCAGTTGCGTCATCATTTGGAATGAACGTGTATAAATGTAGTCACCGACCAACACACTGGCAGCATTGCCAAAAGTTGCATTGGCTGTGGCTTTGCCCCGTCTCATGTCTGATTCATCAACTACATCGTCGTGAAGTAACGTCGCAGTGTGTATAAACTCAATAAACGCAGCCGCTTTTGTATGTGCGTCACCTGTGTAACCTAGAGCACGGGCAGAGAGCACTGCCAGCAGAGGGCGAAGGCGTTTACCGCCACTATTGATAAGGTAAAAACCAAGCTGATTGATCAATGAAACATCAGAATTAAGTTGGGCAAGTATTGTCTCATTAACTTTTGCCATGTCATCGGCAGTGAGTGCTTGGATAGCTTTAAAATCCATTGTAAATCCGGCTGAAGTTCAATATTTATAAGGGCATAATGTTCTTTGAATCTGTTCATAATACACTAAAAAACAGGGATGAATACATGCTATAATGCTGGGCTCGAGAGACTTTTGTCCGATGAGTTGTTTTTCGCCAATTTTTTAAAAATAGAGCTTGTTTTAAAAACTTCATTCGCGTAGAATCTGCGCCCTATTGATGATTAGTTTAGCGCACACCCAAAATTACTCAAATAGTAGGATGGCTGTGCGGAAAGAGCGGAGTAAAATATGTACGCTGTTTTCCAGTCTGGTGGTAAACAACACCGAGTAAGCGAAGGTCAAACACTTCGTTTAGAGAAATTAGACGTTGAAACTGGCGCAACTGTTGAATTTGATAAAGTTCTTCTGGTTGCTAACGGTGAAGAAATCACTGTTGGTGCGCCTCTTGTTGATGGCGGAAAAGTAACTGCAGAAGTTGTACAACACGGTCGTGGCGATAAAGTAAAAATCGTTAAGTTCCGTCGTCGTAAGCATTCTCGCAAGCAACAAGGTCATCGTCAGTGGTTCACTGAAGTGAAGATCACTGCAATCAACGCTTAAGTAGGAGAGTTTAACAATGGCACACAAAAAAGCTGGTGGTTCTACTCGTAACGGCCGCGATTCAGAAAGTAAACGTCTTGGTGTAAAACGTTTTGGTGGTGAATCTGTATTAGCAGGTAACATCATCGTTCGCCAACGTGGAACAAAATTCCATGCTGGAACTAACGTAGGTATCGGTAAAGACCATACTCTTTTTGCTTTATCTGATGGTAAAGTGAAATTTGAAGTAAAAGGTTCTAAAAACCGTAAGTTCGTTAGTATCGAAGCTGAATAATTTTAGTTTCCTGATGAATTTAAAAGCCCTGCCATTTGGTGGGGTTTTTTGTTTATTTCAAGTCTGTCAGTTTGGTTTTTACGTGTTTAGCGCATCAGCTCTGATGCTGAATGCTATCTAAAACAAGAGCTTAAAGTGATCGACTTCGGTTGTGATCTTCGGTAAGCAGGTATTATGTCTGTTTTGAGCCGGAGACGAGCCGCTGAAGAATGTTATGAATGATTTACTCGGAGTTCTGCTAAAGTTTATAGCAATGATATTCGAGTAATGTTGCAACGCAAGTAATGCGGAGTGAAAGATGAAATTCGTTGATGAAGCTGTCGTAAAGGTTCAGGCGGGTGATGGCGGAAACGGCATTGTCAGCTTCTGGCGTGAAAAATTTGTCACAAAAGGCGGCCCTGACGGTGGTGACGGCGGTGATGGCGGGGATATTTATATTCTTGCGGATGAAAACTTAAATACACTGATTGATTATCGCTTTCAGCGCTTTTATGACGCTGAACGTGGCGAAAATGGACGTGGCGGGAACTGTACGGGAAAACGCGGAAAAGACAAAGTGCTTCGTGTTCCTGTCGGGACCCGGGCAGTCGATATCCATACCAATGAAGTGATTGGTGAAGTCGCTGAGCATGGCAAAAAGCTAATGGTTGCCAAAGGCGGCTGGCATGGTTTAGGCAATACCCGCTTCAAGTCTTCAGTTAATCGTGCCCCGAGACAGAAAACGATGGGAACGAAAGGCGAAGTCCGGGAACTTCGTTTAGAGCTGTTATTGTTGGCTGATGTTGGTATGTTGGGCTTACCCAATGCAGGAAAATCGACATTTATTCGCGCGGTCTCGGCTGCAAAACCGAAAGTGGCGGATTATCCGTTTACGACGTTGATTCCGAGTCTCGGTGTTGTCAGTGTTGTTCCCGAAAAGAGTTTTGTCGTTGCCGATATTCCAGGATTGATCGAAGGTGCTGCAGATGGTGCAGGGCTGGGGATTCGATTCCTGAAACATCTTGAGCGATGCCGTGTATTGCTACATATGATCGATTTGTTGCCAATTGATCAAAGTGATCCGGCTGAAAATGCTAGGATCATTGTCGACGAATTAAGCCAATACAATGACAATTTGTCACAAAAGCCTCGTTGGTTGGTATTTAACAAAGTTGATTTACTCCCTGAAGATGAATCTGACAAGATTATTCAATCTGTACTGGATGAGCTTGAATGGGAAGGTGAATATTTCCGGATTTCAGCCATCAATAAACAGGGAACGCGTGAGCTCTGTATGAAGTTGGCTGACTTTATGGAATCTTTACCAAAAGAAATGCCAGAACGAACTGAAGAAGAAAAAGTCGAGTTTATGTGGGATGACTACCATCAATCGGCAATGAATAGTCCTGATGTGATTACAGAAGACTGGGATGACGAGGATTGGGACGACGACGATGATGATGATGATGATGACGGTCATGTAATCTATGTTCGAGACTAATCAATGTATTTAATTTTTTAAACCGCGATTTTTATTGCGGTTTTTTTTGTCTAAATCATTTTTCAACGTACAGTTTTCGGGCAAACTCTAAGTTTCGTATGCTATTGACGAATGGATTAGGTTGGGAATGGAATCATGACATCGAAACAGAGATCAGTTTCTCGTCTGATTGCTCAGGCGGGGCAGATGTTGTTAGCTCATGGTGCAGAGAGCACTTTAGTCGCGGATATCATGAGACGGATAGGGATAGCCAGTGACATGGATGAAGTCGAAGTTGCACTTACGGCGAATTCACTGGTGGTGACCACTGTTTATGAGGCGCATTGTATAACGACGGCACGTCGATGCCAGGATCGTGGCATCAACATGAAGGTTGTGACTGATATTCAACGGATTTGTATCATGATGGAAAAAGGCATCGTTGATTATCAGCTTGCGCAACAAAAACTAAATCGGATTACCCCGCAACGATATAATCGTTGGCTGGTTCTGGTGATGATTGGCTTGTCTTGTGCGTCATTTAGTCGCCTTGCCGGCGGAGACTGGGTCATCTTTGCCGCCACTTTCGTGGCTTCTTCTGTCGGTATGTGTGTCAGGCAGGAAATCGGTCATCGCCATTTCAATCCGCTACTTAATTTTGCCGCCACGGCATTTGTCACCTCTTTAATTTCAGCACAGGCCGTCAGCTATCAATGGGGAAATAACCCAACGTTAGTGATGGCTTGCTCTGTGTTAATGCTGGTACCGGGTTTTCCGCTGATTAATTCAGTGGCTGATATGTTGAAGGGGTATGCCAACACGGGGATTGCTCGGTTTATGATTGCATCGCTCCTGACCCTTTCAACATGTTTAGGGATTATTGCAGCTATGTTTGTGACAGGTGTTTCGGGGTGGTAATGATGAATATAGAGATGATCATGACGTTATTGCTGGGATTGTTGAACGACATGTTTTTTGCATCAATTCCAGCTGTCGGTTTTGCCTTGGTCTTTAACGTTCCAGCGCCAGCATTGAAATATTGTGCGCTGGGTGGTGCAATCGGTCACGGTTGCCGTTTTCTGTTAATGAAATATGGCATGCCAATTGAGTGGGGAACATTCTTTGCCGCGACACTCGTCGGTATGATCGGTGTTCACTGGTCTCATCGCTTTTTGGCCCATCCGAAAGTATTTACCGTTGCCGCATTAATTCCGATGGTTCCGGGCGTTTTTACTTATCGAGCCATGATTGCCATGGTTGAAATTAATCATCTCGGTTTTACACCAGATCTATTTTCAGTGTTGATGGAAAATTTTCTGAAGGCAATGTTTATTATTGCTGGCTTGGCGGTTGGCTTAGCGGTTCCCGGCTTATTATTTTACCGTAGAAAGCCTGTCGTTTAGATTGCTTGAAGTTTGAATCTCGATAGAATGGCAGCTTATTTTTTGATGTGATGGCGGTATTTCTATGATTATTAGTATGATTGCAGCGATGGCGAAGAACCGGGTGATTGGTAAAGAAAATCAGATGCCTTGGCATTTACCTGCGGATTTTGCTTGGTTCAAACGTTGTACGTTGGGTAAACCAATCATCATGGGGAGAAAAACTTTCGAATCGATTGGTAAGGCGCTTCCCGGACGACAAAACATCGTCATCACTCGCAATTCTCAGTTTTGTGCAACTGGGGTTGAGGTGGCAGACTCCCTTGAAAATGCATTGGCGTTAGCTGCTCAGGCTGATGAAGTCATGATTATTGGCGGGGGAAGTATTTATCAATCGAGCTTACCGATGGCTTCAAGATTGTATCTTACCTATATTCAGGCTGATATTGATGGGGATACTTGCTTCCCTGAATTCGGTGTTGAGTGGTACGAGACCTATCGTGAAGAGTATCCACAAGATGAAAAGAATGCCTATGACATGTCATTTGTGATACTGGAGCAAAATCAAGATTAACCGGATTGCAGGCTCAGAGGAGATTAACGCCTCTGAGTTTCAGTCAGCGCAGGTTGACTGAACAGTTGCTGATCTTCCCAACGGATCATCGTTAATGTTCCCCCCCAGACACACCCCGTATCAAGTCCGATAACATCTTCTCTGACACAACCTTCTAATGCTGCCCAGTGACCGAAAATAATACGTTTCTCGATTGGTGTCACCCTTGGGAAATCAAACCATGGGCGTAGTTGAGCGGGATCTACAGCGGAAGGGGGCAACTTACAGTCCATATCTAAGGCCCCACTGGGGGTGCAGAAACGCATTCGGGTAAAGGCGTTAATGATATAACGATAGCGTTCCAGACCGGATAGTGAATCGTGCCACTGATTGGGCATATTTGAATACATATGCTCGATAATCCATGGCCATTGATCGCTTTGGAGCAGAGACTCGATTTCCTGAGCTGCCTGACGCGCTGTGGGCAGATCCCATAGGGGAGAAATGCCTGCGTGACAGACGACAAATTCAGAATGTTCCTGCAGGAGAGGTTGGTGTCGTAACCATTCGAGCAGTTCGTCTCTATCTGGCGCCTGAAAAATGGCAGCGGTACGATCTTTCTTTTTCAGAGGATGGATCCCCAGTGCAATCGACAGTAGGTGGAGATCATGATTGCCTAATACAGTCTTGGCGGATGTTCCCAATGCTTTAATATAGCGCAGTGTTTCCAGTGACTTCGGACCTCTGGCAACCAGATCGCCAGCAACCCACAGTTGATCATGCTGAGGGCGGAAGTCAACTTGAGAAAGGAGTCGTTCGAGTTCGTCCAGACACCCTTGTAGATCGCCAACAATATAATTCGCCAATTGGATCGTCCCTTTTTGTTTAAAGCAATTATGTTTAAAGTAATTGTGTTTAAAAAAGTAATGATGTTGAAAGCAACGCGTTTAAAACGCTTCACTGAAAGCAATTCATTTCAGTCAATTCGTTTAACGCTCAGTGGAGAATATGCGGAACATAGAGGCGGAAAGGTTCAATTTCCGCAGTGAACTCTTCTCCCTCGCTATCATGCATGATGTACTGTCCTTGCATGACGCCAACCGGTGTTTCGAGGGCGGTTCCACTGGTATAGGTATATTCGTCATTGGCGGCGATAAACGGCTGTTCTCCGACAACACCATCACCTTCGACGGACATCTGTTTTCCATTGGCATCCGTAATCAACCATCTACGTCCGATCAACTGAACCGTTTCCTGACTGAGATTCTTCACCGTAATCACATATGCAAAAATATATCGGTCTTGTTCTGGGAGTGATTGATCGGGGATATATTTGGTATGAACTTGCACTTTAATGCATGGCTTGGATATATCCATATAACCTCCTTACTCGGCCGTGCCGCGGATGATACCGCGGCATGATGCAGTTAGTTAGCTGTTGCTGTCCAGCCAGTTTGCCATGGCGACAAATTGGCTGAGGGATAGATTCTCCGGACGGCTAGTCGGATTGATACCTAGTTCTTCTAAGATTGAAACATCGAGTAGCGACTTATAGCAGTTACGAACGGTTTTACGCCGCTGATTAAATCCTTCCCGACAGACTCTGTCGAGCCATTTGAGGCTGGTTGCCGGATAAGGTAACTCTTGATGTGGTACGAGTCGGACGACTGCCGAATCTACTTTCGGTGGCGGTACAAACGACTCCGGTGGTACTTCCAGCACCGGTATGACCTTACAGTAATACTGGGTCATCACCGTCAGGCGTCCATAGGCTTTTGTTCCTGGCCCTGCTGCGAGTCGGTTGACAACCTCTTTTTGCAACATGAAATGCATATCCTGAATTTGATTCTGGAATTCAAACAGGTGGAACATCAAGGGGGTGGAGATATTGTATGGCAGATTACCAAACACACGCAGTTTGTTCTGAGATTGCACCAATTGGCTAAAATCAAAGCTTAGCGCATCCGCTTCGTAAATCGATAGCTTGTCTTTTAAGTCAGGATGATTTCTCAGTCGCTCAGCCAAATCACGATCGAGTTCGACGACGCTGAGTTTATCGATTTCTCTTCCGACGGGTTCTGTCAACGCCCCCAGACCAGGGCCGATTTCAACCAGATTTTCTCCGAGCCTCGGGTTGATCGCAGAAACAATACCATCAATGATATAAGGATCATTGAGGAAGTTTTGACCGAAGCGTTTTCGGGCTTTGTGTCCTAAGTGGACATCATTTTTCATCATCATTAACTACTTTGTTCTTTTATTGACTAATTCGATAGCTTGTTGTAACGCCGTTTTAAAACTGCCTATATCAGCAGTTCCGGTGCCAGCAAGATCCAAGGCGGTACCATGATCGACCGAAGTGCGGATAAAAGGCAGCCCCAGCGTAATGTTAACCGAACGGCTGAATCCTTTATATTTTAGTACAGGAAGCACCTGATCATGATACATACCTAAAATTGTATCTGCTTGCTCGAGGTACTTGTCATGAAATATCGTGTCGGCAGGCAGAGGACCGGTGAGGTGCATATTTTCCTCATCTCTCAGCTCATTCAGCGCTGGTGTGATCGTGTCTATTTCTTCATGGCCTAAACATCCATCTTCACCGGCGTGAGGATTGAGTCCACACACATAAATATGTGGGTCGTCAATCGCAAATTTCTCTTTCAGGTCGTGATGAAGAATACGAATAATGCTTTGGAGACGTTCGGTCGTAACTGCTTTGGCTACATAAGCAAGTGGAATGTGTGTGGTCACTAAAGCAACTTTGAGCCCCTCTGTCGCAAGCATCATCACCACCAGTGGTGTATTTGATTTCTCGGCAAAAAATTCGGTATGTCCGCTGAAGGCCACGCCGGAACGATTGATAATTCCTTTATGAACCGGGCCGGTAACGACAGCATCAAATTCATCGCTCAGGCATCCTTCAGCCGCCCGCTCCAGCGTTTGCAGAACGTAGCGACCATTGGATGCATCAAGCTGTCCTGCGGTAACCGGGGTTGCTAGTGCGATATGTTCTACCACGAGTGAGCCTGCTTTTTGAACCACCGGAGGTTGGGTCGCATCATAATCATTGAGTTCAACCTCGATACCCAACTGAGTTGCTCGCTGTTGTAACAGCGACTTATCTGCACAGACGACGATTTGGTGTGACCAATCTTCCTGAGAGAGTGCGAGTACCAGATCCGGGCCAATCCCCGCTGGTTCACCTGCGGTGACTACAATACGCTTAATTGTCATTCGAATTATCCTTGAGTCGTTCAATAAAGGCACTCGCTTTTAACTCTTGGATCCAGGTACTGGATTCTTCATTAAACTTGCGATTGAACAGAATTCGATAAGCTTTGTTTTTCTGCGCAGCATCGGTCTTATCCACCTGACGGCGTCCCAATACTTCGACAATGTGCCAGCCGTGAACGGTTTTAAATGGTTTACTGATTTGGCCTACCGGTAGTGTCTCAATCTGATGTTTGAATTCAGGGACATAAATATCCGGTGATTGATAGCCGAGATTGCCTTGTTGTGATGCTGAGCCCGGGTCTTGACTGTACTGCTGAGCAAGTGCACCAAAAGTCGCTTCTTTGTTATGAATCTTCTGAATGAAAGAATTAAGCTCTTTTTTGGCACCGTCATCACTTAAAATAATGGAGGGTTTGAGCAGAATGTGACGCGCATTAACTTCAGTCACGGACACGGTTTGTAGCCCTTTCACATCATCAATTTTCAAAATGTGGAGTCCGACGCCACTACGAAATGGGCCAATAATCGTCCCTTTACTTTGCATCTTGATTTGATCTGCGAAAATGGTCGGCATTTCTTCTTTTCTCATCCAGCCCCAGTCACCGCCTTGCAGCGCTTTTGGGCCTTTTGAATAGGTAAGAGCCAATGTTCTGAAGCTTTCGCCTTTGGCAAGTCGGCGAACTAACGATTTTGCCAGTGCTTCGACTTTAGACTTGTCATTATCACTATCAATACGGAGTTGAATATGGCTGATTTTGTACTGAACGGAAGTATCTGTTTCTTGATTGAGGATATCTGCCAGCGAATCTACTTCTGCCGGTAAAATATTAATTCGACGGCGCACGAGTGCATTACGCGCTTCTGAAATGGCTATCTCATCACGAATTTTTTCTCTAAATGTACCGTAGCTGACGCCAGACTGTTCGATTGACTTTCTGAGTTCCTGCACCGTTTGATCATTTTGTTTGGCTATCTCTTCAATCGCCTGATTTAAACGACTGTCATCAATTTTTACCCCAATACGATCAGCTTCCTGCTTTTGCAGTGTGTCTGAAATGAGTTTATCGATAACCTGTGCCCGGATAACATCGTCCGACGGAAGGGTTTGATGATGATGCGTTGCATTTGCTTTAAACAGCTTCATCTCCGTGTCTATATCACTGGTTAAAATCGCACTGTCATTGACAATCACGGCGATACGATCGAGCTCGACCGGGGTTGCACTAATGTTCAGACTATAAAGGCTGATGATTGTGATTAGAAAGTATTGCCACAGTTTCATCGAGAATCCTATTGATTGGGCATATTTTGCATGCCACTTGTTGTTCAAAAAATATAATGATTTACAAACACCGAGATGAATGCAACGAATGAGACCATCAGCTTCGTTATTGTAGCTAGTCATTAGTTACTGAGCATGAAGGGCCGTCCATAACCAATTGCATTCGACGTTACTTTATTGCTATACGCCATATTAGTTCCCAAGCCGATAATGCCGATATTGACGCTAAAGTTGTTCTCATATCTTGCTTCGGCATCAGGATATTGTTGGAACGACGGCGTCCATTTATCCAGCTCCCGGCTGTACGTCAGGCCGATAAACCAGCAGTCAGAGATATAAGTCAGGTTCGCCTGCCACTCTAGTGGATTATCTGTGGTGAGATCATAATAGTAGAGCGCCTTCGTTTGCCATTTTGGGCTGAGGTTGTATTGTGCAACGACACCGAGTTGTGAAATTCCATCTTTAGTCAGAGAATTGACGTCCAGAGTGTCACCAACGGTATCCTCAATATAGTCTTGGGTGACATAACGGTAGTTGGTCTGGATAAAGCCTTTATCATGTCGGTACTCAAGGGTACTGTTCGACAGTTGCATTCGAGACGTGTCAACGTCATATTGGATACCCCCATGATAGAACAGCGTATCGTCATAATTGAAATCCATTTCGACAGCCCAGGCTGAATAATCTGAGTTTTCGGAGGTTGAACGATTAAAGTTATCTTTTAGACCTTTATCCAAATAGAATATTTGCCCAAAAGCGATGTTTAAGCGTTCTTTATATTGATCATCGAAAAAGCGCGAGGCTGCACCATAGCTAATTTGGTTAGCCGGGGCGATATAGTCAACACTACCGTATTTACGGCTCCGGAACAGACCATAGTAGTCGGTCTGTAACAGCGTCGTATCGTAACGGGCGATGTCACTTTGATCTCTTTTGGGAATATAAAGATACTGTACCTGAGGTTCTAACGTTTGTGTATAACCATCTAAAACGACGGTATCCCGCTCAAGGATCAGGCCGACATTCGAGCGAAATTCAGGAATATTTCGGGATACATTTTCTTTATAACCCTTTGAAGCATCAACCCCTTCTAAATCTTGTCGATAATAGGTTGAGAGTAATCGTGCCTCTGTTGTCCAGGTTCCCCAAGTAGCTCCTAACGGAATCTTGATACCCGGTTCAACATGGACCCGGGTTGCCGAAGGTGCGCCATTTTCATCGGTATCGAATCTTGAAACATGACTAATCAAGTCAAAATCAAGATAACGCATCAGCTCAGGGGCATAATAGTTAAAGGCAACCTGAGGCATGAGTCTGTAAGGTTGATTGCCTGTCTCTGTCAGGATCTGGAAATCCCGGGTGAGCAGAGACAGATCCCAACTGGCTGAACGGTAAGAGATACTTGCTTCTTGGGTTAACTGACCATCTTGTCGGGTGCCTATTTCTGAACCTAAATCAGAAAAATAATCGATATCACTGACTTCAGCGTAATTGATCGCCAGCGCCCAGGATTGATCATAAATACCGTAGTGAGTGAGTTGGAATCCCCAGCGGTCATCCTTTTCCGGATATTTTTTATCGTCCGGCAGATATTCATAATTGATGTTGCCACTTCCGAAAGCATTCAAATAGCGAAAATGGCTGTTCAGTTGTGTTCCCCGGTTTTCCATGTATTTCAGATCGGTTTGCAAATCATAGTTGGGGGCAAGGTTCCAGTAGATCGGGACATTGAGTTGAAAGCCATCTTTTGAACCGAAAGAAAATGTCGGATAAAGAAATCCGGTTTTCCGCGTATCTCCGATCGGTACCGTGAGCATTGGTAAGTAGAGTAGGGGGACGCCCAGCACTTCCATTCGCGGGTTGTAAAATGTTGCGGTTTCTTCATTCTGATCAATCGAAATACTGGAGGCTTTTAAACGCCAGGCGTTATCTCCGTCAGGACAGGACGTGATCGAACCATCTTCTATTTCATACATCGCCTGACCTGTTTTGGCGATATAAACCGCATCTCCCCGACCCGGTTGGCAGAGAAAATGATAGTTGGTTTTTTCCAGCGTCAATTGGTTAGTATTGAGATTATTGGTTGCTCGCTCTGAAACTGCTTGAACTTCACCATCATCGAACTTGACATTCCCTTGTGCGACCACAATGTTATCTTTTTGGTGTAGGGTAACGGTATCGGCAGTCATCCGTTTTTTGCCCTGAACCACGACAACATTACCAGCATATGTCGCTTTATCGCCATTAACTGCTTCAAGCTTATCCGCTTCAACATTAATGGGTTGCTCATTCTGGTTGGTTGGTTCGATGTCTCCGGCACGGCACTGACCGATAGTAACCGTATTGCTTTGCGGAGCTGTTTCTGCATAACTATATGGAATAAAAAGCGCTGCACAGATCGAAGCAGCTAGCAACGAACGAGGAAAGTCTGACATCTAGTTGTGTTATCCTGTTAAATTGAGTTGATTCGGATGATCAGCATCAGTTGAACTAAAAATGTCTCTAATCATAATGGAAATTCAATCATACAGCACTAGTAGACTGCGCAACTCGTAAAAAATTCACTGAATGAGAGTCAATAATGCATATTTTCGGCAAAATTTTGGGTACTTTTTTTGGTTTATTGCTGGGTGGTCCGATAGGGGCCATTTTCGGGCTTTTTCTTGGGCATCAGTTTGATAAAGCCCGAAGACAGTATCAAGGTTCACCATTCTCTGTCGGGGGGAATGGGGGCGCATCTCAGGAAGCGCGTCAAGATGAATTCTTTCGTGCCGCTTTCTCGGTGATGGGGCATGTTGCGAAAGCCAAGGGAAAGGTGACGAAAGAAGAGATTCGTCTAGCAACGATTATGATGGATCGGATGAACCTGAACGATGCGCAGCAACGCGCGGCACAAGAGGCGTTTCGTGAAGGGAAAGAATCTGGCTTTCCTTTAGAAGAAGTGCTTGAGCAGGTGATGCGTTCAACCGGTGGGCGACGTGATTTAATTCAATTTTTTCTAGAATTACAGATCTCCGCAGCCTTTGCCGATGGAGAGTTGCATCCGAGTGAGCGAGATATTCTGCATAAGATAGCCAGAGGACTGGCATTCTCAGAAGAGCAGCTTGAGCAACGGTTGAGAATGCAGGAAGCGGCTTTTCGATTTCAACATCATGCGGATTCCGGGCAAGGAAGCTATCAAGATCATCGGCAGGGCAGTTTCGGACAATCATATGCTTCGAACCATCTGAGTGATGCATATCATGTGCTGGGTGTTGATGAAAGTGCAGACGCAAAAACAGTAAAAAGAGCGTATCGGAAGCTGATGAATGAACATCATCCCGATAAACTGATGGCGAAAGGTCTGCCTCCGGAAATGATGACAATGGCGAAAGAAAAATCGCAGGAAATTCAACAGGCTTATGATCTGATCAAAAAGGCCAAAGGCTTTTAAACTGATCTCAGGATAAGGCCGGCATTAAACCAAAAAAGCCACAGCAAATGCTGTGGCTTTTTTGGAAAGTGGCTCCCCCTGCGGGACTCGAACCTGCGACATACGGATTAACAGTCCGCCGTTCTACCAACTGAACTAAGGGGGAATAAACTTTTTAGACATCGCTGCCTATACAAAATATGGTGCCGGCTGCCGGAGTCGAACTGGCGACCTACTGATTACAAGTCAGTTGCTCTACCTACTGAGCTAAGCCGGCGATATAAAATATGGCTCCCCCTGCGGGACTCGAACCTGCGACATACGGATTAACAGTCCGCCGTTCTACCAACTGAACTAAGGGGGAATAAACCTTCAGGCATTTCTGCCTATTGAAAATGATGGTGCCGACTGCCGGAATCGAACTGGCGACCTACTGATTACAAGTCAGTTGCTCTACCTACTGAGCTAAGTCGGCGATAATCACTTTCAAATAATTTGTGGTGCCCGGAGGCGGAATCGAACCACCGACACGGGGATTTTCAATCCCCTGCTCTACCGACTGAGCTATCCGGGCAACGGGGTGTATTAAAAAGTTTTTCTCAGATAAGGTCAACAATAAAATGCAAAAAAAGTATCGTTTGTTGCTTTTATACCCAAGTCCCCTAGAAATACAGGCTTAAAGCAATATTTTATCGGAAGATAGGAGGATAAAAATGGAGAAAAGTGAGGTTTGTCATTGCGGTGTAAAGCTTGAATCGTCAGGGCGATGATGGTTGCTTGGATATGGATAACGATGTTTGTTTCGGTCAAGTCAATCCTGACATATGGAAAGCGGATTGCTGGTTATTCCGGTGATGTAAAAATGAGAGAGCTGGGGGAGGGGACAACGGTAAAGCAGCTGATGATAAAGCGCATAATAGAGACAAAAAAAACCACAGCAAATGCTGTGGCTTCTTGAAAATGGCTCCCCCTGCGGGACTCGAACCTGCGACATACGGATTAACAGTCCGCCGTTCTACCAACTGAACTAAGGGGGAAAAGATGGTGCCTCGAGGCGGAATCGAACCACCGACACGGGGATTTTCAATCCCCTGCTCTACCGACTGAGCTATCGAGGCATGGAATAAATGGTGCCGGCTGCCGGAGTCGAACTGGCGACCTACTGATTACAAGTCAGTTGCTCTACCTACTGAGCTAAGCCGGCACGATATTTATTCTCAATGCTTTTCTTTTACTTTTATTTAATCAGATATTTACAACACCAGATTAAATCAATCATGGTGCCCGGAGGCGGAATCGAACCACCGACACGGGGATTTTCAATCCCCTGCTCTACCGACTGAGCTATCCGGGCAACGGAGCGCTATTAAACGGATTTACACGCCAATCGTCAACTAGTTTTTCATGTTTCTATGAAAAAAGTGACTGTTTGCATGGTTTTTAACCTTGTTGTTCACAATCCAAGCGACTCAAACATGCAAGATTGATTTATAGTTTCCCCGAATTAAACATCTGTTTGTAGTGCGTGACTTTTTCCAGATAGCGGCGTGACTCTGCGTTTGGATGTTTTTTCGTCAGCGCCCAGTAAACTTGGTTGGGTTTCAGGCGGTTGATTTTACTCAGTGCCGTCTTTCTACTGCGGCTGAATGTTCGCAGCACACCGCCGGCACCACCGTTATATGCAGAGATCATACTGTATTCGAGAGACAGTGGATTGGCCACTGAATTCAAATAGTCATGTTTTAAGATATAGAAATAGGCGGTTCCGGTATCAATATTATTCTCCGGATTAAACAGATATTCAGGTGAGGGTTGACCTGAGCGTTTTTTGATGCGTTGAAAGACATCTTTTCCTGCGGTCTTCGGCACGACTTGCATTAAGCCATACGCGTTGGCCCAGCTCACCGCATAAGGATTGAAACTACTCTCGGTTTTGATAATGGCGTAAATCAGATCTTCCGGAATGCCATATTTGCGAGCGGTTCGGCGGATAATATCGGCATACTTATAGCCGCGAATTTCAACTTGATCTTCCACCATCGGGATTTCAACATAGTAAGATTTTTTAAAATCGACCTGTTTGACTTGTAACTTATTTTTGATCAGGTAATCCGCAAATCGATTGGCGCGCCAACTCCACTGAATTGCCTTATGATCTTGATCGACGACTTGTTGATAAAGAAACGGTTTCCCTTTGAGGACGATTTTCTCCGATGAAAATAAATCGACATGTTTAGGATCGTCCGGGGTCAGGAGGGTGGTGACGATTGCTTTTTTCAAATGTACCAACGGCTCGGTTGTTGCGACCGTCTCGACGGTGATTTGTCCTTGATTGAAATTGACATCGGCACGGCTGCGATAATCATCGATATATTTCACATAGTTTGTTTTGCCGGCAATTTTAACTTCTTTGGTTCCCCAGCGATGTTCTATTTTACCGGTGAAGCTACTGATGAGAGCATCTAATGCTGCTGCATCTTTCATAAACTGGCCGGGAAGGGGCGCTAAATGCTTGGCAAACCGATTGGTCGGTTCGTAGTTCACATCGTATATTTTTTCGATCAATTCACGGCTACAACCGCCGGTTAATAGCGGAATGACGAACAAGAGCAGAGTGCTGAGTCGGGCGGTTCGCTGCTTGAGATAAGCGCAGCGCATTAGGCTGTACATTGAAAACATGTGTCGAATCAGATTGGTCATCCATGGCACCTGTGCGGGAAACATTCACACAATCACCGTGACTGGTGATTGTGTGAATAACAACTTATGACTCACTTGGTGGTGTGTATCCTTCGATGTGGACCTCTTTCCCTTCAAACAGAAAATTCGCCATCTCTGTTTCAAGTAACTGGCGATGCTGCGGATCCATCATATTCAGTTTTTTCTCATTAATAAGCATGGTCTGTTTATGCTGCCACTCTGCCCAAGCTTCTTTAGAGATGTTGTCAAAAATTTTTTTCCCTAATTCACCGGGATAAAGTTGAAAATCCATCCCTTCGGCTTCTTTCTTCAAACGAGCACAAAAAACAGTGCGACCCATAAGGATATCCTCATTGTTCGGCGTTAAAAACTACTGATGTTATACCAGAGAGTCCAATTTCCTGCCACTTCAGCAGCCCTCAAGGTGACGTGTCAGGAATTTTTTTATCGGGGTGGGGAGACCAAGGTTGAACACTTCACTTTTTTCGACCCACTGTAACTGAGGTTCCATGACGCCCAAACGGTCGATCATCCACACATTGGCATCCAGTTTATAGTGGGTGAAGGTGTGTTTGAATGTTCCTTTGAGCTGCATATGTTCACCAAACTGTTCGGGTTGTAGATGAATCTGTGGCAGACACCAGAGAGCGCCCCAAATCCCATCGCTGGCCCGTTTTTCCAGCAGAATTTTATGGTCCGATTCAACCCATAGAAATTGCCCGGCTTTGGTTGGAATCGTCTTTTTGGGTTTCGGCGTCGGTAATGTTTGCACTCTGTCGTATTTAAAAGCCAGACAGTTTTTTTGGAAGCAACACAGCTCGCAATCGGGGTTCTTTGGTTTACAAATTGTGGCACCGATATCGAGTAAGCCCTGAGCAAACACTCGGTTATCGGTTTCTGGCGTGAAGGTTTCCGCCAGTTGCCAGAGTTGCTTATCGACCGCAGACGTTCCCGGAACACCATCGAGGGCAAAAAAACGGCAAAACAACCGTTTGACGTTCCCATCAACAATGGGGCCGTAGCGGTCATAAGCAAATGAACGAATCGCACCGGCCGTATATCGTCCGACACCGGGAATATCCAGCAACGTTTCGAGTGAATCCGGAAATTGCCCCTGATGGTGTGTCATGATGTATTGAGCTGCTTTGCGCAGATTTCTGGCCCGGGAATAGTAACCTAAACCTTGCCAATGATTCATGACCTCATCTTCCGTGGCGCTGGCGAGCGCTTCGATGGTCGGGAAACTCGTCATCCAACGTTCGAAGTAAGGAATGACCGTTACGACCTGCGTTTGTTGCAGCATCACTTCTGAAACAAGAACACGATACGGGGATGGATTTTGTTGCCATGGCAAATCATGACGCCCATGAGCTCGTTGCCAATCGATCAAGTGTTGCTGAAATTGTTGTGGCGATATTGGAGATTGCATTTGCATGGCTGACTTTACTTTTTAATGAATGATTTTCTATGAATGACAGTGTCCACAATTGTATTCATCTTATGCGACGATTGATGCAGATCCTGATGAAACACCGCTGATTGCAGCACAGAAAAGTTGCGTTGTAAAACACATAAATCATACATGATTCGATATAATTTTCAGTTCAGGACTTGAACCGATACGTATTCTTTGGATAATCACACCTCCTTATATCCGGGAGTAGGAAAACAGGCGAGAACCATGAGTGAAGTAACAACCAACGAATATACTGATGATGGTAAAGTCATGCGTAAAATTCGCAGCTTTGTTCGCCGCGAAGGGCGTCTGACCAAAGGTCAGGAAGCCGCGATGAATGAGTGCTGGCCTCTGATGGGAATCGATTTCCAGCCGCAAAAATTAGTTTGGCAGTCGGTATTTGGCAATGATAACCCTGTCATTCTGGAAATCGGATTCGGTATGGGATCATCGCTGGTTGAAATGGCTAAAAATTCGCCGCATCAAAATTTTATCGGCATTGAGGTGCATGGGCCGGGTGTCGGGGCTTGTTTGGCGTCTGCACGGGAGGCCGGTATCACCAATCTTCGGGTCATGTGTCATGATGCAGTTGAAGTTTTCGAACAGATGATCCCTGATCATAGCCTGCATCGGCTACAGCTATTCTTCCCCGATCCGTGGCATAAAAAGCGTCACCATAAGCGTCGGATTGTTCAGCCTGAATTTGCCGCGATGGTACGTCAGAAGTTGATCATCGGAGAAGGTATTTTCCACATGGCAACGGACTGGGAAAATTATGCGGAACATATGATTGATGTGATGAATCAGGCGCCCGGCTATGTCAATGTCGCGACCGATGGTGACTTTATCCCTCGGCCTGACGAACGTCCGTTGACGAAGTTTGAGCAACGTGGGCAGCGTTTGGGACATGGTGTCTGGGATATCCAGTTTCGCTGTGTAGCATAAGACCGGAACCTGCGGAACGGCATCCTCCGTAAAAACAGCTTCGTCCTGTCTGATGGCGCTTCATCTTCTCGGTATTGGGATGAGGGCCATTGTTTGGCGTGATAAGCGTTGTTTTTCGTTATAGAGTCTGTGAAACGATAAGAGCCAGCATGTACCATCATGCTGGCTTTTTCTGTCGAACCATCATGCATTGTGAAGTAACCCAAATGAAACTAACAAACGAGATACTGAGCGAAATATTAGATGAAGTGCGTCCGTTGCTCGGACAAGGTCAAGTGGCTGATTATATTCCAGCGCTTGCGCAAGTTCAGGCGGATAAACTGGGGATTGCGGTCCTGACCAATGAAGGCGAATTGTTTCAAGCCGGAGACGCAGAAGACGGCTTTTCCATCCAATCCATCTCCAAGGTGCTTAACCTCACCCTATCGATGGGGATTTATACTCCGGATGAAATCTGGTCAAGAGTGAGGAAAGAGCCCTCAGGACAAGCATTCAACTCCATGATCCAGTTGGAAGTTGAGCACGGTATCCCGCGTAATCCATTTATCAACGCTGGTGCGATTGTCGTCGCCGATATGTTGCAGACGCGTCTGTCTGCGCCTCGTCAACGGTTGCTGGAGTTTGTCTGGGCATTAAGTGGTGATACTCATATTGTGTATGACAAAGTGGTCGCCCGCTCAGAGATGAAACACAGCGACCGGAATGCAGCGATTGCCTACCTGATGCGCTCGTTCGGTAATTTTGAAAACCATGTGCTGCCGGTACTGGAAAACTATTTCCACGGATGTGCATTGAAAATGAGTTGTGTCCAGTTGGCCAAAACATTCAGTTATCTGGCGAATCAGGGCGTTTCCGTGTTGAATCACAAGTCGGTGATTACTGCTGTTCAAGCCAAACAGATGAATGCGTTGCTGGCGACTTGTGGTCTGTATGATGAAGCCGGAGAGTTTGCCTATCGGGTCGGAATGCCGGGGAAATCCGGTGTGGGTGGCGGCATCGTCGCAATTGTACCCGGAGAGATGACCATTGCCGTTTGGTCGCCTGAACTCAACAGCTCTGGTAACTCGTTGGCTGGCAGCAAAGCTCTGGAGCTGCTTTCCGGGCGTATCGGGCGATCTATTTTTTAAGTCGGGATATTTTCAGGGGAGCCATGTGCTGATGACGGGAGCATCCTTATTCCTCATCAGCCATGAATTCTGCCAGTAAATCATTGAGAAAGAGTTTGCCATGTTCTGTGATTTGCCAGTGTTGTTCGGTTTCATCCAGAAAACCCTGCCGTTTCGCCCAATCGATAGTGGGCTGAACCGTTGCGATTGGTAAGCCGGTCGTATCCGGAAAATCCTGTTTTGGGCATTGCTCTATCAAGCGAAATCGATTCATAAAAAACTCAAACGGTCGATCTTTTGCCAACACCTCCGTCTCATGATCCAAATAAGGTTTGAGTAAATTCAAATACCCTTTGGGATGTTTGACCTTGGTCGTGCGAATGATACGGCCATCGGCAAAGCTGATTTTACCGTGCGCGCCACAGCCAATACCGAGATAGTCACCGAAACGCCAATAGTTGAGGTTGTGCTGGCACTGAAATCCCGGTTTCGCATACCCGGAAATCTCATACTGGATATAGCCGGCTTGCGTTAGTTTTTGATGTCCCTGCTCAAAAATATCCCACAACAGATCATCATCCGGTAAACGAGGCGGCTGGGAATAAAACAGCGTATTTGGCTCGATCGTCAACTGATACCAAGATAAATGCGGTGGATCTAAAGCGATCGCTTGAGCTAAATCCGCCATTGCCTGTGACAGTGTCTGGCCCGGTAAACCGTGCATTAAATCCAGATTAAAACTTGTTAAACCAATTTGATGAGCCAGACGGGCAGCGCGGGTCGCTTCTTCCGAGCCATGGATTCTGCCGAGCTGGGTGAGTTTTTCATCATCAAAGCTCTGGACACCGATGGAAATTCGGGTGACACCTGCCTGTCGGTATTGGGCAAACCGTTCTGCTTCGATGGTGCCCGGATTGGCTTCCATGGTTATTTCAATATCCGGTTGAAAAGCCAGTCTTGCTTGTACACCGTCCAGCAGTCTTTTGATCTCACCGGGGCTGATCAGACTTGGCGTTCCGCCACCGATGAAAATGGAATGGAGCTTCCGCGGCTGGCCGTGAGCCGACGGTGCGCTGAGCTGATAGCGCTGGAGATCCTGATCAAGATCTTCCAGCAACGCATCGATATAAGCCTGTTCAGGAATGCCGGACTTCAGAGCATGGGAGTTGAAGTCACAGTAAGGACATTTTTGTACACACCAAGGAATGTGAATATACAGACTCAACTTCGGCGGTATCAGCATGGTTGTTGCTCATTCAACTGTTGCATCAATAAGCGAAGCGCCTGAGCGCGATGGGAGAGTTGCTTTTTCCGGGTCGGCGGCAATACTGCCGACGCACATTGCTCGGTGGGAACCCAAAATACCGGGTCATAGCCAAACCCATGCTCACCATCGGGCTGATGCAGAATGGACCCCTCCCAGACACCGTGACAAACCAGCGGGGTCGGATCCGCGGCATGTTTCATGAAGACCAATACACAGTGAAAGCGTGCGCTGCGTTGTTGTTCGGGGACATCCGCCATCGCGGTCAGTAACTTTTCGATGTTTTGCTGATCGGTCGCACCCGCACCCGCATAACGTGCGGAGTAGATACCCGGTGCGCCATCGAGCGCATCGACTTCAAGACCTGAGTCATCAGCAATGGCGGGTAATCCGGTTGCTGCGGCAGCATGGCGTGCTTTAATAATTGCATTTTCAATAAATGTGGTTCCCGTCTCTGCAACGTCGGAGACATTGAGATCAGTTTGTGCAAGCACTTCAAAGCCGAAATCGGCCAATAAGTCAGACATTTCCCGGACTTTTCCCGGATTTCCGGTCGCTAAAACAATTTTTTGCATGATAGAGGCGTTTTCTGAGATAGGCGAATTGGGGGCATAGTGTACCTTGCCTCATTCACTTCCATCAATGGCTGGATGATATCTGTGTCAAAAGGGCGGCATTGTCGTCGTAAAACAGCGGATGAGCTATTTTTATCAAACTGTTTTCATCAGACTATTTTTATCCAAGTACGTATCAGAGCACTGATATCAGCGCCTCGAACTTGTGACATGCCCCCCATTTCCTTCAGGCAATTTCTTGCTCGTCGGGCAACTTTTTGCTCGCCTCCGGGCAACAAGTTGCCTGTAATAATCAATCACATAATATAATGAATTGATTTCGTTGTAGAGTTGTGGTTGGCACAACTGTTGCTGAACTTATCTTATTGAATAGAAAGGTTGATCTGATTTGGAACAGAGATCAACAAGTTGAAAATCAAACCAACAAATAGGCATTCTGTTGCTTATATTGGGGTGGGGTAATTCTCAATAAGACAAAAGGCAATTCAAATGACAACGTTAGGTTTTCGCTTCACGATTGATGGTGTGCATGATGAGACGCTGGTGGTTCGTGAATACCAAGGAGAAGAGTCGGTATCAGACTCATTCAGCGGACCGAGAGAACGGGTCTACGGCTTTCGCTATCAAATCGAACTGGCCAGTCGCAATGCAGATCTAGCCGCCAAGCAAATTGTCGATAAAACCGCATTGCTGGAAGTGATTCAAAATGGAGAGGTGACTCAGCATGTTCACGGCATTGTGCGCCATTTCAGTAAAGGGGATACCGGACACTCTCACACTTTTTATTCCGTCACTTTAGTTCCGGCATTAGAACGTCTCTCATTACGTCGCAATAGTCGGATTTTTCAAGAAAAAAATATTCTCGATATTTTTAAGATCCTATTTCAGGAGATGAACATTACCGATTATGTCTTCTCGGTTAAACGTGAATGTGCCCTGCGCGAGTTTTGTGTTCAGTACCGAGAATCTGACCTCGACTTTTTCCATCGTTTGGCGGCTGAAGAAGGCCTGATGTATACCTTCACGCATGAGAAGGGCAAACATACGCTGGTGATGACGGATAACAGTGAAGGATTTGTGCCGTTAGGGTCTCCGGTCCCTTACAACGCACTTTCCGGCGGACATATGACGACGCCCTATGTTTCGACTATGGCGGAGCATTATCAGTCGGAAGTGAGCTCGGTGTTGATGCAAGACTACAGCTTTAAAAAACCGGACTATAACTTCGCCCAGTCAATGGACGGGGCTGATCTCAGCTATCAGCTATCCGATTATGAACACTTTGATTATCCGGGGCGCTTCAAAGACGACGCCAATGGTAAAGCATTCAGCCAGATCCGACTGGAATACCTACGGCGTACCACACATACCGCCAGCGGCAAAAGTAATGATGCCCGCGTGCAAGGTGGGGTACGTTTTGAGCTCAAAGAACATATCGATGCAGCGATGAACCGTGAGTGGCTCGCGGTTTCCGTCAGTCATCAAGGCAGCCAACCACAAGCATTGGAAGAAGCCGGTGGTCATGGCGCGACGACTTATGCCAACCAATTTACCGTCATCCCGAAAGAGACCCTGTGGCGAGCGACACCACAACCGAAACCGCAAGTCGACGGCCCTTGCATTGCGACAGTTGTCGGCCCCAAAGGCGAAGAAATTTACTGTGATGAGCATGGTCGGGTCAAACTGCATTTCCCGTGGGATCGCTACGATCAATCCGATGAAAAAAGTTCTTGCTGGGTGCGGGTCTCACAGGGCTGGGCCGGTGCTCAGTATGGGTTTATGGCGATACCTCGGATTGGTCATGAAGTGATCGTTTCATTCCTCAACGGCGATCCGGATCAACCGATTATCACCGGGCGGACTTATCACGCCACCCATGTTCCCCCTTATATTTTGCCCAATCATAAAACCCGTACTGTGCTGAAAACGCAGACTCACCAAGGTGAAGGTTCCAACGAAATTCGGTTTGAAGATCAATCGGGTGTCGAGCAGATCTATGTTCACGCGCAGAAAGATCAAGACATTGTGATCAACAATATTCATCGTGAATCAGTCGGGTTAGACAGCCATCGACGCGTCGGGCGACACCTGTATCAGATGATCACTGAAAATGTCCATCGTTTGGTTGGTAAAAGCGTTACTGAGGAATTCGGTCAGGATCACCATCAGAAAGTCGGGCGTAATGTCGTTCAGCGCATCATCGGTAAGCTCAGTCAGTTTATTTCCGGTGGGATCATCCAAAAGATCGAAGGGGCTTGGGTCGCTGAAATGACGGCTTCAGAAGAGAAAAAAATTGGCGCCAATCAACGGGTTGAGGTCAACAATGAAAGCTATCTGAAGGCTAAAAAAGTGATTCTGGATGCAGGAGATTCTTTGACGATTCACGGGCCGGGTGGGTTTGTCAAAATTGACAAGGGTGGTGTCACAATTTCCGGCACGAAAGTCAAAATCAACGAAGGGGGTTCACCGGATAAAGGTACCGCACCAACTATGGTGAAACCGGATGAAACCAACAAACCGCAAGAGCCGGAAGCACCGGATCGGAGGGGATAACCATGCCAGCAGCAGCACGACTCGGTGACAACGGCTCAGGGCATGGTTGTTTTCCTGCGACGCCGATTATTGCCGGCAGCGGAGATGTCTCCATCAATGGTAAACCAGCGGCTCGTAAAGGGGATGCAATCTTACTGCACGCCTGTCCGTGCCCGCAGGTTCCCCATGGGATCCACGGTCGTAGTATCTCCGCAGGATCGTCGAACGTCTCTATCAACGGTAAACCCGCTGCCCGGGTCGGTGATGCGATCGACTGCGGCGGCTCCGTCGCCGCGGGTTCCGGCAATGTATTTATCGGTGATACGCCATATAAGTCGCCGACTCATAAGTGTGGCGAAGGGGCTGTGTGTAGTAAGAATCCATTTCTACAGATCACGCCGCTGGCCGAACCTTTGTCATTCGTGTGGGGGAAAACGTTTGAGCAATCGATAGCTCAGGGAAAAGCGATTGTTCAAGCCGCGAAGCAGGACAAAGCATTTGTCCCTGTTTGCGAGAAATTGCTCAACAAAGGATAGGCAGAACAGATGGAGCATGTCTCTGAACTCAGACTCATTGAGCTATTGGAATATACCGAAGCTCAAGACAGTACATTGTATCTGATGCTGGATGTCGCGACGCAAGACAATTTCTGGCAACACTGGCAATCGCGATTATTAGCACAGGCACCGGAGTGGCAGTATTTATATCATCAGACGTCATTTGACCATTTAAAATCTGTCTCTCCCATTTTGATTCGGGTGACGGACGGCAATGTGGGGAATGACATTCTGCAATTTCTGCCGGATACAAATTGGGGATGCCTGTTTGTTTCTCCCTTTTCTCTGGATGCATTGCTCAAGCACTGGCAGTGCTGGATGACGATTTATCTGCCCAATGGGCAGGAAAGTCTGTTTCGTCTTTATTCTCCGCGCATTCTGCAACTGTTTCTACAGACGGAGTTTGTGGATGATGCTGATCGGGGACGTCTGACCGATCCGTTCCTGCAGATGCTTACTGTAACCAACACTCCTTTGGTTTATGACGTATTGTTTTGTCAACCCGAGGCCCGCCCGTCTCCCTTATCTCAGGGAGAATGGTTCTATATGGAAGACGATCTGTTTACCGCCATCGAAGCGTTATACCACGATCAAACATTGGCTGATTTAGCCATCGAACTGTTTCATGAGACGCCCGGCACTTGCATGAGTCTTGGATATGATGACGTGATTCTGGGGCTGGATGATAGCCTGAAAAAAGCAGCTTATTACCCGAGAGCCAGTTTTCAGGAACGTAAAATTTTTGCTTTCAGCCGATTTATTTACGGTAGCCATTTCTGGCAACTGCCGCAATTTCAAATCGTCCTTGAAACCAGCTCGCTTGGACAGGCACTGTATGAATTAAATCAACGTCCCGACTGGCAACAGATCGTTCAGCAAGATTATCACGATGCCGACTGGCTCAGACAATTATCACAGGAGCACATATGAGTAATCCCAGTTGCAGTAGCTGTCCGCCGTTTGACCCCGAGGGGATGTCTGAACTGGCGGTGATCTGCTCTTTAATCTGTGTTTGTAATAAAAAACCACTGAAAAGCACCGGTGGTGACAGAAATTTAAAACAGCAGTGTGTTAACGAAGGGATCCGATGGATGCATCGAGGACAGCAGGGAAAGAATATTCTGCCGGAAGTGGGGTATAACATGTATAAATCACCCCCTGAGCCTCTGATGATGAGTGATGATCCAACTCAGCCGATCAGATCTTGGCAACATCGGTATAACCGAACGCTGAAATCTTTACCGGAGGGACAGTCATATGAAAGTGGGGGGATTCGTATTCCTGATATTGTGATTACTGAAGATCTGACCAAGGCACCGACACAGGATAATATCCGACAAATAGTAGAAATTAAGTTTCCTGGAGATAAATGGGGAATTGGCCAAAAAAAAGCGTATGAGAAGATTGCTGGTAAGAGTCGGAAAGTGAAAGAATTATCTCCGAATCGTTGTGGTTGTGGTGATGAAACCGATCAAAAAGAACCGGTTGCGGTGCCCCATCAGGTACTTCAGGATGCTTGGGATAAGGAACGGGATCGTCAGCAGCAGTTGCAGCAGCAGACGCCGTGGCGGGATGTTGGCATTGCCGTTGTTGCTGGGCTGGCTGTTGTTGCTTTGGTTCTTGATGATCTGCTACCCACCGGAGCCACACAGGCGGATGATGCTTTAATTCCGGTAGCAGGGAGTAGTGCTTCGGTTGCTGCATCCCGGGCGATTGCAGGATTTGCCAGAGCATTTTCTGTTCCCGTAGCCGTCCCCGTGCTGGCCCCGTAAACTGCATACAGTTATGTGTAGGTGATGCATTAACTGAATTGATGATTGAATAAAAATAATAGGAGAATGCAAATGGATCCGACCCTTGAACAGCAGCTTCGGCTAATGGACTCGAAAGGCCAGCGAGTCTTGATGACGGTCTGCCTGAATCTGACGATGTTTTTCCGTGGTGGAAACACGCCGGAAAAGCGTCAGGCCATTTTGGCAATGTTAACTGAATACCAACAGATGATGCAGGGTAAACTTAATTTTACCACCAACCCACAGACCGGTAGTTGGAAAGATCTTCGGAAAAAGCCTTATCAGGCACCGCATGACTGGCTACCTGAGCTGTCCGATCAGGAATGGGAATTTGTTTATCACGGCGGACAGCATCACCGTGATGCTTCTGATATTCGGTTTTTAGTGCTTGGTCAGGCATCTTGGCAAGAACAACACGGTGACTTGGGGTGGGTAACCGTCAATTTCCCACTGAACTTTTTCAGCACCTCCACTGAGACTTTTCAAGATGTGGCGTTGCGTTGGATCGAAGCATTGCAGCCATTACATGGTTACGGTGCAATCAGTACGACTCACAACCACTTTGATGATCATGAATATGAATCTTTAGAAGTCCAACTGGCTGAGCAGTATCCGGGATTAGACATTCCTGATTATATTGGTCATGGATTACATCTGAAAGAGCAGATCAAAGGGGTGAACTGGCTGACCATTATTAATCAGACGCATCTCGATAGTATTGGGGGATTGTCTGCGCTCGAAACGATTTCCGGTATCCGAGTCTGGCAACGGGGTGATAACACGCTCGTTCAGGCGGCAGAGCAACCGGCGTTGGCGAAAATACCGCCGAGTTATTACCAATTGGGTGCTCTGTTGGCGCCAGTGCGCAGTACCACACTCTATGAACCTCATTATGAAGAAGACGGGTTTACTGAAGAGGCTTATGGTCAGTGGCTGGCTCGGTTTGATACACCTAATATTTGATTCGTCAGAACAGAGGGATGATAGGTCGTGGAAATACTACCGTTTGAAATTCTCGGGGAACGTAATTTTCCGGATATTGAACTGCAGGATGTGATTCCTGAAGATTTTCAAATCACGATTATAGGAGAGATGAGAGTCGAGTCCATTGTTGACACAACGTTGGCAGACGGACTTTATCGGCTCACGATTGCCTCAGAGAGCCGCACCCCATTGGTATGGGCCGTCTGGCAGGATGAAGCATGGCTGCCGGTCCATGATTCTCTGGTCTTTCAACAGATTTTCAGCTTTATCAAACAGCCGGATGAGCAGTTTGTCATCGAAGGTCTAGACGAGAAAAACGAGAAAATTCGCTTATACATCCATCGGCCTATTCTTCAGGTCACACCGATGTCATCGGGAGAGTAGCCATGGCGGAACGTCAGCCGATAGAAGTGTTTAAGCAATCCCTCGAAGTGTGGCAAGCAGGTCTCGGAAAAGGAACGGATTTTTTCCTTGCAGAAGCAGCGATCAATACTGAGGTACTCTCGATGCTGCCAGAGTCTGCCGATGTTGACGATTTTCGTTTGTATTGGGGAAATATGGGGGAAGTCCATGCTTCGATTTCACCTTATCTGTTTCCGCTGACGGATTGGGATAGTTTTGCCGCAGAGATTGCGATGCAGCCTAACTGGGGAGTGTTAATTCGTCTAACGGAAAACTATCGGCACCATCCACAGGCTGCACAGTTACTGATGGAGCACTTAAGAGAGTGGAGCATGATCATCTCTCCCCAGCAGGAAGATATGCTCCTGCGGGTATCTGACTGGACGATATTGAAGGTGTTACTTGAAGCTAGTAGTGACGAGGAAGTTCAGGCAATTTTTGGCCCTGTCGCTCAATTTGTCTTTTGGCAGTGTGGTGAGACGGATGTTGAAGTCATCACTCGGCGGGAACAAAAAATATCGACCTTGCCACACCGCTCCCCCCAACGTTTATCGAAAGCACAATATCAGGCGCTCAATATTTGGGGTAACCGACAGATCTACCGTCAATATCAGGATCATCTACAGGCTCACCACAGCGAAACGCAGGCATGGGACCAGTCACAGTTTGATGCGTATCTTCACCAACATGTTTCACAGGCCAACCAACTGGGATTTTCCCAGCCGGTCGATGTTGTTCGCTATCTGAGCCTGACGGTGGTTTTTGGTGAGCAATTTACGACTCAGACGTGGGCAAAACAGGTTTTAAAATCTCCCGATTATCAGGGCACGCAAAGTCGGATGGATCAGTTATTTGAGCGCGGATTATCCGAACTGGATAAGGAGCCAGAACAATCATGAGCGACAACAAAAAAGCCGACTTACTCTCCAGTGCGGAAGCGGCAACCCAGAATTTTTCAACCGACAACGTCCTTGATGGTGGCTGTGTCGAGTGTGGCTGTGAAGTGTTTATCCGTTATCACTATGACGATGACAAGCCAGTGCCGGAAGCGGATTTTGTGCTGACCGACAGCAACAAAACTGAGATTTCAGGTAAAACCGACAAGCAGGGTATGTGCAAAGTCCAGAACATGGGCTGTGGCGGTTTTGAAATTCTGCTCGGTGAAGGGAGCGATGAGTTTGAACCCAAAGAAGCGGCAGAAAATAACCCGGTGATTCAATCCAACCCTGAGTATGCCGCCAAAGCCGGAGAATATTTTGCCCTGTATACTCTGCTGAGTAAAAAGGGTTATCTGACTTATGATGAAGATGATAGCTCTGACAGCTTTGTGGACGTTGATCGCAAATTGTTTACCTGGATCGATAGTGACTACAAAGCGGCTTATGATCGCTTCTGGGAGCTGGATAAAGAGATCAACCATGGCCCGCTCGAACTGAGAAAAGCGGTCAACAAAATTCACCACAGTCTGGCCGGAGAAATGGCGGGGATGGCGCAGGACAATACTGCGATTCTGCTGTTTTGTGAAATTGCACTCGGCTTTGTCCCGGTAGTGGGGCAGGCGATGGACTTATATGACTTAGGCTGCTGGGGCTGGGACACTTGTACCAAAGATGAATTGGGTTTTTGGCACTGGGCGACGGGTGCCTTGGTGGTGATTGGTTTTGTGCCGGGGCTGGGGGATGCAACCAAGAAAACCGGCAAAACCATTATCAATGCACTGGAAAAAGCAGACTCGCGCACCATTCAAAAGGCGATGAAGATGCTACGTAGCCTGTCGAACGGCAATCTGGTCAAGTACCTGAAGAAGTTCGGTGGCTTACTGTCTGAGTACGCCAACAAAGCCAAAAAATTACTCAATGACATTATTGATGGGCTGACCAAAGCGATTAAGAACAGCAAAAGCTGGGCGGTCAAACTGCTGAGCAACTCATTTGAGATGCTGGTCAATGCGATGAAGTCGCTGGAAAAGAAAATCGACGAAATGGTCGGTAAAATCAGTGCCAAAGTCGACGAATTTATTGGTAAAGTCGTGACCCGCAAAACCGGCACACCCCATCCGAAAAATACCGTGGTTGATGCGGATAATCTCAATGCCGGGAAAGGTGATATTCATGGTGATAAACCAAATGGTTCACACCATGGGGATAATCAGAGTGATGCCGGCAGTTCCGGGAAAATGGATAATGGTAACTGTATTGATGACCCGGTCGATATGGCAACCGGGGCGGTATTTGAAAATCGACAAGACTTTGTTCTGGGAGGTTTTCTTCCGATAGAACACAGTCGTTATTACCGTTCGGTTGGACATCGTGATACCGGATTGATGGGGCATTTCTGGCGCAGTAGCTGGGATATCAGTCTGGCTATCAGTGGCAGACAGGCAACTTTTACCGATCTGGACTATTCGGTCGGTGTGTTTGAACTGCCTTACCCTGATGAAGCGACCGCATCAGTTCAGAAACCACAGTTGCGACTCCATCGGGGAGAGCAAGGGGAGTTGATCCTCAAAAGTAAAGAAGGTCTAGCCTACTATTTTGGCCATGCGGTTGGCGCGACGCTGCGTTTGTCAAAGATGGCGGATACCTATGGCAATACCATTCAGTTTGTCTATGAGCGCCGTACACTCAAATGGGTCATCCTGAGTGATGAACGACTGATTGAGGTGAAAACCGAACGTAACCGTATCACGCAACTAACCCTGTGTGAGCCCGACCGGACACCGTTGCGGGAGTTGGCCCGTTATGAGTACGATAAATTCGGTAGACTGCTTTCAGTGCGGGGAGAATCCGGTCGCAATTTCGATTATCACTACAGCAAAGAAGGGTATTTAACCCGCTGGGAGGATTTGGCACAGACTTGGGTTGAGCACGATTATGATGAACAGGGGCGGGCAATTGCGAACCGCTGTGCGGAAGGCTATTGGAGTGGTCAGGTTCGCTACGATGATGATAACCGGATTCACTATCACAAAAGCTCTTTTGGTGGCATCAGAGCGTTCCATTTTGATGAACATCAACGCGCTACAGCCATTGTAGATGCGGCAGGTCACCGGATTGAACAGCAGTGGCAGAATGATTTACTGATTAGCGAGACCAATGCACTCGGAGATGTTTCGAGCTATAGCTATGACGACTGGGGCAACCTGACAACCATAACTCTGTCGGACGGGACAGAACATGTTTACAGTTATAACGAACAGGGCTGGCTGACCGGTTATACCGATCCTCTGGGTGCCAGTTGGTTGTATGAACATAATCCGCAGGGTGATGTGATTCAGGTTACCGACCCACAAGGCCGGGTCTGGCAAATGACTTATACCGAGCGTGGTTTGCGTGATTCCGTGACCGAGCCGGACGGCAGCGTGACACGCTATACCTACAATGAACGCGGTCTGCTGATGAGGCTGGATCCGGCAACTGGCTATGGTATGACCTTCCATTATGACCGCTTTGATCGACTGGTGAAACGGGTCAGCGACAAGCGCGATAGTCAGGGATATCTCACCCGTCAGTGGCATTACCACGAATCAAACTCTTTTCCCGATAAAGTTATCTACGAAGACGGCAGTGAAGCGCATTTTAGCTACGATATTGAGGGCAATCTGATTTCGGTTACCGATGCGCTTGGTCAAACCCAGCGCTTTGAATATGGCGCCTTCGATAAGCTCAAAGCTGTCACCGATCCGCTCGGTGCAACCACGCAGTATCACTACAATGTCGAAGCCGAATTTGCCGGGGTGACCAACAGTCACGGGCAGCAGTGGCTGTACGGATTTGACCAACTGGGGCGGATTGAAAGTGAGCGTCACTACGACGGTCGCACTGAAACCTACGCCTATGATCCGGCCGGGCGATTGGTGCAGCGCAGCAAACCGGACGGTCACACCTTCCGCTATCAGTACGATGTGTGCGGGCGCTTGCTCCAGAGTGAAAGCTTCGACAATCAAGACAATGCGACCGGGAAAAGCTGGTATGAATATGATGCGGCTTCACGGCTGACCTACGCAGAAAACGGTGATGCGTGGATTGCTCTCACCTATAGCCCGGCAGGGCAATTATTGAATGAAAATATCAACGGTACTGAACTGACCCACCAGTACGATGCAGCCGGGCGACGCATCCAGTTTAGCGGCACACAGACCGAGCGCAGCTATCAATGGCAGCAGCAACGGTTATCTGAGTTGCAAGTCGGTCACCACAATCCGCTGAAGTTTGCTTATCTGCCGGGCGGTGAGGAGCAATCCCGCCAGACGGATACCGGGTTTAATCTGCAACATGAGTGGAGTGCGACCGGATTATTGCTTGGGCAGCAACTCGGCAATCAATCGCTACGCCGGTATCGCTATGATGCCTTAGATCGATTAACGGGGATTGAGGATAGCCATCGCGGCAGTGCCGAATTCACCCTTAACCCCAACAGTCAGATTACCGCAGTACGCCAGCGTAAATCGTGGGAGACCAAAGCCGGGTTCGTCCATCTGTTCGGATATGACAGCGAGCTGAATCTCAATGAAGAAGGTTTCGGCAGCGAGTACGGTGACAATGTGGTGTCACTGGCTGACGAACGGATGAAGCGCCAGAAACGTGATTATGATAAAGCGGGACGGGTGACGAAAGTCGGGCGTTTTACCTATCGTTACGATCAATGCGGTCGGGTAATAGAGAAAAGCGAATCGAAAGACGGCTTCCGCCCGCAGAGCACAGCATTTATCTGGAATGATGAAGACCGCCTGACTCATATCGAGCTACCGGACGGGCGACGTTACCGTTACCGTTATGACCCATTCGGGCGACGCATTGCCAAAGAGTGTCTGCAAACTCAGCAACAGACCCATTATCTGTGGGACGGCAGCACGCTGGTACAACAAAGCCAAATCACCGCCGACGGTACGGCGCTGACCAGCACCGAATATCTCTACGAGCCGGGCTCTTTTCGCCCGATGGCGCAGGTGACCACCCGCCACAATAGCAACCGCCAAGATCTGCACTATATCGTTACTGACCATGCCGGGACGCCGCAAGAGTTAGTCCGAGAAGACGGTGAAATTGAATGGCGCGGTGAGCAGGCGCTATGGGGTAAATACCAGCAGCAACAGTTTAACCTCAAAATCCAACGGGGTTATCTTGAAGATGCCGCCAACGAAGCGCTGACCTGTGACCTGCGTTATCAGGGCCAGATCGAAGATCGGGAATCTGGGCTTTACTACAACCTCAATCGTTACTACGATGCAGACAGCGGGCAATACCTCAGCCCTGATCCCATAGGATTTGCGGGTGGGATGAGGCCACAGGGGTATGTGCATAACCCGATGGAGTGGGTGGATCCGTTGGGGTTAGCTGGGTGCTCATCTCCTGTTCCAGAAACAACCCTAGCGGCTAATGGATTAAATTATCGATCCAATCCTAAACATACTTTAGGTGGTACAGGTAATAGCTTGAAAGCAGGTATTGAACCACGAAATTCATTAGAACTATTCGAAAACAGTGTTCAAGGAAAAAATGGAAGCAGATTCGCTCTTGATTCTGAAGGTAACATACATAGATTCGCGTCAACAAATGACGGTTCATGGCACTGGAATGGGTCAACAGGACAGATATCGCCCAGACCAAATTTAACAAGCGGACAAGTTGGCAATGATATGATTAGGCATTTTAATTTGAAAAGGAAAGGATGGTAATAATATGGTGATTGGTGATCCTCATAAATTTTCGTTTATGATTGATATCATTGATGATTGGTCATCAAATGGATTTATATCTGGTTTATTTTATTTATCCATATCTGGAAATGTTTTCCCAAAAGAATTAGTTAACACTACATTAAACAGTGAACTCTATATTTTTTTTCAGAAGAATGAATCATCATTACTAACTAAACCTATCAACAACGATTTATTTAAAAAAAACAAATTTGATGCATATAAAGAATTGTATAGCATTACATTTCCGGAAGACATTGATGAAGATAATAACTATATTTATTCCTGTAGATTTGGTGAAATTGAAAATAATAGCTGTTACATTTTTTCAGTCAGCAATGGAGAGTTTATCAGAATATTAGGAGCTAATGTTGATGATATTATTCATGATGAAGAAATAAAGGAAATATATATATCCATATCTGAGCTAGACACAATGATTGCTAAGCTCAGGATGTATTATGACACAAATATTTGCACATGAGTTCCATTATATAAAAATCCATTAAGGTAAAAAATGATAATAGAGTTTAAATTGTAGACAGATAAGTACAATGAATATATCTGTATTTATAATGAGAATGAGTTTCATCAATTGATGAGCTTATATCTCTATTTAAGATATTTTCTAAAAATCTAAATAAATCATGTACAGGTCAACCTCAATCGTTACTACGATGCAGACAGTGGCCAGTATCTCAGTCCTGATCCCATTGGGTTTGCGGGCGGGTTAAGACCACAGGGGTATGTGCATAACCCGATGGAGTGGGTGGATCCGTTGGGGTTGACGGGATGTAAGAATAAAAAAACCACATATGAAGCGGAAAGTCGAAAGGATGCATTGAGGCAAGCAAAACGAGATGCTGGTGTTCCAATGAGCCAACAGCCTAAGGTGGAACATGTTGATTTACTCAATGGCTATGGTGAAAAAGTTCTAGATAAAAATGGATTACCTGTTCGGGCAAGGGAGTACCATTATACGAATATGAATGGAGAGCATGTTGTTATTCAGGAGCACAGTCTAGGTCATACGAAAGTTACTCCTTTGCATGGTTTAGAACCTCATTTTAATGTAAGGCAAGTTGATCAACATACAGGCGAAGTGTTGAACACTTCAAATTTTCCAGGAACACATGGTCATTATAACTTTTAGATTGGGATAAATTATGTGGTATGAGTTTGCAACAAATAGGAAAATGATTGATTCAATGTTTCCTCTTGGTTTTGAACTAGGAAAACCAGAACTATCTTCTATTTTGATAGCTGGTAGTGATGTGAAAATTTCACTTAATTGTAATAAAATTCCAGAGTCTTACCCAAAGAAGTGGATGGAAAAAGAATTCAACGCAATTCATGTGGTTATTGATTTTGGTCATATTGTAAACCTTAAATACAATGGAGCAGGTCTGGGATGGATTGACGATTTTTTTATTTCAGGCTCAGGTCTGGATTCGGAGAAAAGTATTAAATTAATAACTGATACATTTGAAATTGAATGTATCTGTAAGTATTTAACAATAAGAAATGTTGAGGCATATGAAGATGTTCGGTGGTAGTGATTATACAATGAAAAATTTCGAGAGAGACTGTTCAAAAGTCTGGATCAAACCCATTTAGGAAATCCGATATGGAGTAATCGTTCCATATCACCACCCGCCACAACAGCAACCGCCAAGATCTGCACTATATCGTCACTGACCACGCGGGAACGCCGCAAGAGTTAGTCCGAGAAGACGGCGATATCGAATGGCGCGGTGAGCAGGCGCTATGGGGTAAATTCCAGCAGCAACAGTTTAACCTCAAAATTCAATGCGGTTATCTTGAAGATGCGGCCAACGAAGCGCTGACCTGTGACCTGCGTTATCAGGGGCAGATCGAAGATCGGGAATCCGGGCTTTACTACAACCTCAATCGTTACTACGATGCAGACAGTGGGCAGTATCTTAGCCCCGACCCGATAGGATTTGCGGGGGGATTGAGGCCGCAGGGGTATGTGGATAACCCGATGGAATGGGTGGATCCGTTGGGGTTGACGAGTTGTCAATTATCTAAAGCAATGGAAGACAATGGTACACCAAGGCCAAAAGACTCCGCGGCGCATCATATTGTCCCAGAGACTGCAAAAGGTGCTCAGCCAGCAAGGGATGTTCTGAAAAAACATAAAATCGATGTAAATGGTACAGATAACGGAGTTTTTCTACCGAATAGGAACAATACCAGTAATATGTCAGGAATTTTACATAATGGTAAGCACCCTAATGATTATATAACTGCTGTAAACAATCGTATATCGGATGCTGATAAAATTGGTGGAAAACAAGGTGTTCTTGATGAATTAAAAAATATTAAGAATATTCTTTCTAATGCTGAACGAGACTCAAGTTGGTATACAATATTATGATTAAAAAAATCTATTTACTAAGGTCCACCTCAAAAAATACTTGTTCTTTTATTCAGGATTATCCAATAGGTGAGGAAAGTATAATGGGGATCTCAAGGGATAATTGGTGGCATCCATTTAGAGATGAATATAGTGAAATTAAACTTGAATTACGTAAAAATGATGCTGGGAAGAAAAACTATCAGTTTGATTTTAGTGGTGCATTAAATCCATTTTTTGTCATGAGTGATGTGGCATTAGATCAGCTGAGTGATATTTTAAAACCACGTGGTGAAATACTCCCGGTTATTACTGAAAGTAAAAAGAAAAAATTTTTTGGTTATTATCCCACAAATCCTCTTAAAGGTTGCTTTGATAAAGAAAAATCAGTTTATCGTGAATATCCAAATGGATTAATGATAGAAAAACCTGTTCTCACTGCTGAGAATATAACTGATGAATATCTGTTCTCGATTGAAGAAGATATTAGTCGTGTTTTTGTGACAGACAAATTTAAACAGCGTGTTGAAGAAGCTGGATTAATCGGGTTTGACTTTTCTGTTGAAATCCCGACTTCTTAGAAAAATAAAGCAGGAAGAATCCCTCTCGGTCCTTCCTGCTTTTTATTCATCATCCCGGCGTCGCTTTTAACTGCCCAGTTGCGTCCGCAATGCCCGCTCCTGCGGGCTGTCGGGGACGAGCACAATACAATCCCCGGCGATCTTAACGGTGACGGGGGGGGGCCGGTCTCAAACCCGGCCTCGCGCAGCCACTTGCCCTTGAGATGAATACCCGGGGTCGCCGTGGGGCTTCTCTCTAGATGTTGTTTTTTCCGGAAGAGCCCAACTGGAATGGGAGCGTGTGGTGCGCGATTGGTTTTCCAGATTCAGGTGGCTTGTGGTTCACGCGCCCCAGTTCCTTTTCACGCAGGAAAAGGAACCAAAACTGCTTTGAATTTTTGACTGTTTTGAACGCTGGCCGGAACCGGTTTTTAAGCACCTCCCTGTGCTGAAAAACCTGAACATTCATCCGTGAATGTTCTTCCTGATTTATAAGAATTGTTGACTTCACAGGTAGTTACCCGAAGAGATAAAAACACCAGTATCCCGGATAAAATTACCCTATCAGAGGTGAACTCCCGGCTGGATTTCTGAGGTTTTGTGTGCAGTGTTACCGACCATGCCGGGACGCCGCAAGAGTTAGTCCGAGAAGATGCCGCCAACGAAGCGCTGACCTGTGACCTGCGTTATCAGGGGCAGATCGAAGATAAAGAAAGCAGACTTTACTACAACCTCAATCGTTACTACGATGCAGATAGTGGCCAGTATCTCAGCCCCGATCCTATTGGATTTGCAGGTGGATTGAGGCCACAGGGGTATGTGCATAACCCGATGGAATGGGTGGATCCGCTGGGGTTGGCTGGGTGTCAAACTAGTCGGAAAGGTGCATTCAAACAAGCTAAAAGGGATTCAGGAATCCCAGTAAACCAAACTCCTGATAAGGTATTAAATGAGAAAACTGGCCGAATGAGTCAATATAATCAAGTGAAAATGACGGACTCTTCAGGTAAATCAATACTTGGAGAAGATGGACAGCCTATCTGGACTCGAGAGTATCAATTTACTAGAAGTGATGGCTCAAAAGTAATTATTCAGGATCATTCTGCTGGCCATTACTTTGGAGAAAATGGTGTTGGTGACCAAGGTTCTCACTTTAATGTTCGACCAATAGAAAATACTAGAACAGGTAAAGTTAGTGGAACTTTGCCTCATTATGAATTTAGAAGGTAAAAAATGTATTGGAATGAATTAGATGGAACAATTTTATTGAGTAAAGTATTTTCAAATCCAGTCAAGGTTGAAAAAATTGATCTTATGGACTTTTGTGTGAAACGAGATGGACCTACAATTATTATTCGATTTGATTTAATAGGGCAGGTTCCTGATCTTCCTCCTAAAAAATGGGGAAATTTTAATCGTTGTCAGTGTGGTATTAATTGTAGTGGTGTTTATAATCTCTTAGTTAAAAACATAAAATGTTCAATGGTTTGTAATGTTGAAATAAGTCTTGGGGATCAAAATAAAATTCATCTTTTTAGTGAAGATGGTGATGTAGAAATATCTTTCCATTGTGAACATATTCAATTCACTGGGCCAAATGTATATTTAAGTGAATAAGTGCTAATTATGTCGTACGACATAAATGGAGATTCTTATAACCACATAATATGGAGCATCTGCTCCATATCGTTAAACCTCAACCCTCCCCCGACAAACCTGTTCCGTTATCTCCCGCAATTTCTCCACTTCACACTGCAAATAGACCAATTCTTCTGCGTTGATTTCGTAATGCTCGGAATAGCGGGCATCGATGTAGGCGCGTTTGAGGCGCTGGAAGCTGCGGCGGTGGAATTTGCTGTCCATCGGGAACAGTTCGGCAAAGGCCGGATCTTGCTGGGCGCACATTGAGCGCAGGCTTTCGAGATTGTGGGTTTTGGGCAGGTAGTTGGTACACACTAACAGGGTGCAGGCGAACAGGCGTTCGGCTGCTTGGTGGAGTTCAAAAGCCGCTTTTGTGAAATCCTGACGATCGATACAGTGGCCGAAATCGATCAAAAAAGACTGAGCGCTTTTCATCCAGTGTTGAAAATGCTTACTGGCAATTGCAACTCGCTCGGCCTCACTTAAATTCCCCGGCGTGGGCAGTTCCCGTTTATCGGCGTTGAACAGTTCAATGCCTTGTTCACGAATATCAGCAAAGAAGTAATGACCTTGCTGGAGTTGCTGATGGACTTCATTGAGTGTGTGGACGATCAGGCCGAGCGGGGCAGAGGTGACCCGACGCGCGATCTGCTCTTCGGCACTGTGCCACACCGCGTATTCTTCGACCAATGCCGAGCGGTTGACGATCACCAGAATGTCGTAGTCACTGATATAACCGTTGGGCCGATCACTAACCCAAGTCCCTTTGGCATGGCTGCCGAACAAGATAATTTTAAGAATGCGAAATTCAGCCTTGCTGCCGTTTTTGTTGCGCAGAAAATCATCCAGCGTATCGCGCAATACAGTGGTGATGGTGTGAAGTTCTTGTTGTTTCCGCTCAGGGAGGTGATCGAGTGCTGTTTTCATCGTGGCTATCCTACTATGAGCCGTGGGTAAAACAAACCATTCCCGCGTCGAGCGGTGTTGTTTCTGCTGAACATTGCCAGTTTTATCATGATGATACCTTGCTGTGATTCAATGTTGGTATCGTGAGCGATTTTGTTGGCAGTGGCGAGGCTCGCAGGGTCACTTTGCGACACAATTCTCTTTTCCCATGTCATGAACTATCAGATAGTGACTTACTTTAACGTTGCCCTAAATGATGGACAAGTCCGAATCGAGTGAGGTTAAAAGAGACGTGACCGCTTAAAAGCACGAGGCTAAAAAGCGGTCACGGTTGTGTTTGTTGTTCGTCCTTTAGTTAATTCTGGTCCAGAACGTCATATTTACCGACTCTGTATCGATAAGCTCCAAGTATTCCATCGCCACGGTGTTACTTAACCACTGCTGGCAATACGCCTCAGCCTTTTCCTGTGAACTGGCGATAGCCACATCAGCATAAATGCCGTTTTCGCCACGGACTAGAAAATGCATGATCAGTTCTTCTTGCTGGCTAAGAAACTCTAGCTCGAGTCGATTTGATAGTGCTACGAGTGTGCTTTCTTTCACACCTTCTTTAAGTTTGAAAGTCGCGAACTCCATGCCACCAATGCGATCAATGTTACTATTTTTTATCATGTTCATGCCTCAGTTGTTTGTTGAATGGCTACTCTAAGGCTTTACTACTGACAGCGTTGTGTCAGTCTACTTTTGTATTTTTTAATTCAATGTAGGCTGATAGAGAAACACCTTCTGGCAAGGCACCCGGATATTCACCATGTTCTAACTTGATAATGCGATCAATCCTAAAGTCTCGGTATTCGCCACGCATCGCACACCAAACGCCCAGCGTCCATCTGCCACCCCAATAGAATAGCCCCAAAGGAAATACGGTTCTCGATGTGACAACCTCTGCAAGAGAGTGATAGACAATGTTCAACCAACGTTTTTTCTCTATCGCTGAATGAGCTTTTTCCCACACCTGATACGCTTCAGATTCACGATGGTTGCTTACGGGCACTCTGACCACTCTATCTTCGTTTGAAATCAGCTTTAATTCATTCGGCAGTGCCGCTTCGATCTTTGATAATAGTGAATGTGCTGACGCAGCAAGATTTTTTCCCGTTAAAGATGCAGTTAAACTTACCCCGGTGACCAGTGCCTCCAACTCACCCGATGATAATTGCAATGGTGGTAGTTCGAATCCCTCAGACAATCGGTATCCGACACCCGGTTCCCCATAGATGGGGATTCCAGATAAAGATAAATCATCAATATAGCGATAGATTGTTCTTTCAGACACCAGCAATTTTTCAGCCAATTGTTTTGCCGTAATGGGTTGGTGCTTACGTAAAATATTCGCTAACTGAAAGAGTCGATCTGATTTTCGCATCCTTGTAGCCTTATTTATTCGCGGGCCTAACGCTAAACCCAATGATTCCCATGAACTTACATTTAATTCTTCATTCCAAATCGCAAACAACGGACGTTGAATGCATCCATTGAAGTGCTTTCGTTGAGTACATCTTTATGTGATGACGTACTTGAGTCAAGATTCTCGCGCTAAAGCCTCAGTCATTGAATGTATCAAGCGTTACCTGATTCATCTTTCTGACATGCCAATTCGTGAAATTGTTCTCATCACCAAACTCAGCGGCGGCGTTCGCCGTCCGCTGGTGTAATTTGCCATGTGTCATTGCTCAATAGGAAGGGCCCGTGATACGCATTCAGGGAACAATCAGATCGGCAAAGAATATTGATGTACTTCTCCCAAACCAGCGGTGAAATAATCATCAACGTCATGATTTGAGGAAGTCACCACGTAAACAACAGGGGAGTTGTAGAGGTCAAGGTATGGATTGGCCGGATGAGAGGAATCACCGGTGTAGGTCATGCCGCCGGGATTATCGGTGCTCTCGGGGTTAATATAATCGCTGGGGCCGGCATCGGTTGTACGATAGGCCAGTTGGCTATGACTGAAATAGGGCGTGTCATCAGACCCTTCAGAGCGAGTTTGGGCTGAAGCCGTATAAACCCCGGTAATGACCTGTTTGGTGGTACCGCTGCTGGGTTTCCCTTTGTTGGTGATGACAGGTTTACCGTCGCTGTTGTATTGATCGAGAATATAATCGCAGCCGTCGGCGTTAAAGATCGCCCCGCTGCTTCCACTGGCAATGCTATAGTCCAGCAGTTGCATTCCGCCTGAAGGGACAAGCTGAATGTCGAGCGGGCTGTTGCCTGTCATGTTTACGGTGCGGCGTAAGCGTTGCAATCGGTGATCGAGGCAAATTTCAGCTCCCAGTTCAACGTTCTGATGATAAGAAACAATCGGCATTCGGGCACCGGGGTTGCGGTAAAGACCGGTGCCTGTTCCCTGATTGTCTCCGTTAATAATACTGACGGGGGGATAGTTCGCCAGCCATTCGGTAATCTGCCCGCCCGTGTCAATCTTCCCGTTCTGAAGGACGCCTAAAGTGAGGTCAACAGTTGATTCACTCTGTTTTTCAACGCTGTAGCGTATGATGTCTCCAGTGGAATTGCCGTTATAGACGAGAATGCCGGCACGATTACGCACAGTGCAAAGCGGGTCTTGGCGATATTGATTTACCAGCGCGTTTAACTCATCAAACTGAGTGTTGTTTTGGGTGGTAGCCTCGAATGATTTAAGGCGCATCAAACCGATATGTGATGTTGGTTTGGATACCGCGTTTCGCTGCACCGCATGGGCATAAGCCGCATTCAGTGTCGTCAAACGATGTTGGACTTCCGCACCGGCTAAGAAATGCTTTATATCTGTGACATGAGTTGTCAAGACGCCACCCGTGCAGATCACCCAATCACGGTTACTATCTGGAGAATGAGTCAGGGTCTCTTTGATACGTGTCGTGAGCTGATTCGTCATGTATTCAAAGGCGGATTGATTATTGATCGTGAGACCCGGGTAGGGGCCGTGAGCGCTGTGGAAAAAAAATTCAGGTACGACAAAATAACGTACCCAGCCGTTGCAGTTGGCGGTGCCGGCAATCGCAATATTTAAAGCTTCAATCAACATGTCGATTCGAAAATCGATATCGAGTTGCATATCTTGTGCATTGGCAATTGGTTTACCGGGCCACTCTGCGGCAACCCAATTGCCTATTGTCATCGGATTGCGATAGGCAGTGTATAAGGACCACGCAAAAAAGTTGTTTCTTGTAATGTCGGTTCTGTTCGTCACGTTCAAACTCCTTTTAACATTTAAAATTAAATGCACCATATTGAATATAGTGAACAATAAGGTATAAAAGTAGTGAACGTTCTTCTCTCCTGACTTCTGATTACATATAACGGCCTTTCTTGAGCGGTATACTCGCGCCACTGGAAAGAAAGACCATGATGGCGAGATGAAAATAGCACTTCATTGCAAACATCCCTGTAATGACAACGTTTTTATTGTTGATCCACAAAAATTAAACGATCGGTATCAAAACCGCGAGCTTTCGCCATGTGAATAAACTGCTCGATCACTTGTTGATCAACGGTTGGGGTGCGGGACAATAACCACAGGTAATCGGTGTCCGGGCCGGAGATAAAGGCATAGCGATAGTCGTCATCGAGGGCAAAGATGACGTAGGAGCCGTAAAAAGGGCCAAAAAATGAGACTTTCAAATAGCCTTCTGAGTCACTATTGACAAAATAGGCTTTCCCTTGGGCTTCTTCCCACTTGTTGTCAGCCGCGGAAAAGCCGCGGTTCAGCACCGTAATGCCACCGTCATCTTTGGGTGTATATTCTGCGGTGACATGGGTGAGACCTTCTTCGAATGAATGATCTAAACGGGCAATTTCATACCATTTGCCCAAATAATGTTGAACATTGAAATTAGAGACGGGTTGAACGGTTTCGGGCATCCCAAGACAACCCGTTAATGTGAAAGTCACCAACATCAGCAGCAATTTTTTCATAACCGTTCCTTTTGATTGTGTGTGTTTATTCTTTGCTCGGTGTGAATCACCGGAATCATCGATGATGTGATGATCATAGCTGATTCGTCGGGGTGTGCGAATAAAAAACGCGGTGCTGAACACCGCGTTTTGATGGGGTTATATTATCCGATTGTTGTGATTAGTGAGTGAGCGAGATGGTCAGGTTGTACTGGCCTGAACCGCTGTATGCATAAACCTGAAAGTAGTAGAAATTCGCATCAGCAGTGTAAGTGATCTGCTCTCTGGATGCGGGTTCTTCAGACGCTGCAACTTGTTGCCAGTTATTGCCATCCCAGCGCATCAGTTTCAGGTCGAAGTCTGTACCGTCAGGGCCGACCAATGTCGCGTTGATGGTGCCGCCTTCATAGCGGAATGCTTGGTTGTTCGGTTCGGCAGTGTATCCGCCTTGCGTAATGGTGTTGGTATACACTTGGGTTTCGGTTGAAGAGCCACCACCATTATCGCCACCGCCATTGCCGTCTTTTGAAATAGCAAACGAGATTGTTTGCGCCGGTTGGGAAATATCACTGATGCTCAGGCCTGAATCACGGCCATTCCACCATAATGAGTTTGTTCCCCGAGATGTCAAATCATTCGGATAGATTGCAGAGAACTCACCGTATTGACCATAAACATCGTACTCATCGCCGCGGTTACGCAAGTATTCCGGATCACGGTTGCCGTCCGCATGTTCCATTTGAATGTAAGGATGCCATTCGTCGGAGTTATTGCCTTTCGGATCGACGTGCCAGATCGCCAGCCCGCTACCCAGTTGCTCGGTATTTTGTCCGCTTTGATAAATCGCTTCCATGTAGAAGGATTCAGCCGGATTGTCCGGGTTAGACCACTTGTAGGATGTATTGCTGCCGGATGTTGCAGAGATACGGCCAGTCGGTGCATTCGGATCGACCGCTGGGTTTAATTCAATGACGGTTTCCCAGCCAGCCTTATCACGCAGTGGCGCAACCGGTGGCACCGGGTGTAGCATGGAGCGGGCATTGGTACTGCCGTAACCCATGATACCGTACTGCGCAACAGAACCGTTTGAGCTGCCGTCGTAGTCGTAAAGATCGGGCCAGTCTGCGATCAGGTGTCCTGATTCATGTGCGAAAGTACCGATCGATAAGCTGCTTCCCATGTCGGATATTTGTGACGCATTAGTACAAACACCATCAGCACAGAATTGTGGGTTCACGCCACCCATGTGTGGCCACAGACCCGTTGACCAGGAACTGTTCGAATTACCGGCGTAGAAAAAGTTAAGCCCTCTGATACGGCCCCAGCGATCGGTCGTCAGGGTGGAGAAATCAAATCCTTGTTGATATTCCATCCACTCTAATGCTTCATGAATCAGTTCTTGTGCCCGGACACCGAACTCAAGATTGGGGTCGGTATAGTAAGATTTGTTGTGTTTAGCCGTATAATAAGTACTGACTGTATTGGTATAATCCAGCTTGCCACCCGATACAGAACGGAAATAACCACGAATGGATTGAAAATTTCCGTATCCTTTATAATTTAAATCATTTAAAAAACTGTTGACGTCTGAACGGCTAATTTCTCGACGATCATCCGGGAAATCAATTAATATGGTTAACCCGCGAACATTACCCGTAATATGACTGGATGAATCGGCCGTTTGGACAAGAGATGTCGCAATTCGACTGACATCTTCCGGGATATGTAATAATTTATCGCGGTTCTCTTGGGCTAATTTTGCTCTCGCTTTGGCGGACAAACCGGGCTGCTGTTCAGTCTGAGAAAGAATGGTGGCGTGAAGACTGCTTCTCAGATTTTGTTCTAGCTGCTCTTTTGCTTGAGTGACTAATTCTCCTTTAGAAACAAGGGTTGTACCGTCATCAGAGACCTTCGCGTAAGCGAGGCCGCCCAATTGCTTGTCAAAAATGACAAGCTGACCTGAAGGGGTTCTCTGCTCGGCATAATCATCATTACCTTCAAGCGTAAGCGTAATGACATCGCCATTCGGTTGGGTGTAATCATACTGATAGCCATGATAAGGAATTGCCGAAAAAGCTGGCTGGCAAATTAAATATAAACTCATTAAGCCAACGGTTGTTTTTAATTTCATAATAAACGCTCTTTGTTTTTTAAAATAATGTTTCATTATTGTTTCGATTTAAATTGTATCAAGGGCATTATTTTTTATCGAAGGTTTTTCTCTATAAGTTCTATCAATTTATGAAAATAATTTTCTTATTGGGAGAGCTTAAAAAATATACATCACTTTATTGATATTAGTGTAATTATTCATGTGAATTATTAGTAATCAATGTGACAGAATATCAAAAAAATATCGAGTGGTAGGATGAGTCAATTTATATGTGACCTATTTTTTTATATGTAACCTATTTTTTTGGTGACATGTGGCCCATTTGTATTTGGGGGATGAATTTATCGACTATGATTAAAGTCTGTACATGTGACTCTACCTGTGGTTAAGGGCTGTGTTGAACGAATACAGGATAGAAGAATACTGATGAGCAAGGGAGTCTACGTATGTCACCGGATGTTCAACTTACTCAGATGAAAGACGCGCAATCGTTATTGCGCTTGCATGACGTAACGGATGAGGATTTAGATCTCATTCGCCAGTTCGGGCAGATGATGATCCCGAAGCTGGGTGAATATGTTAAATGTTTTTATATCTGGCTGGAAAAACTCCCTGAATATGCTCAATTTTTCGGTGACCCCGGAAGATTACGCTATGTTCAGGATTCACAGGTTCGCTACTGGACCTCCTTTTTCAAAGCGAATATTGACGACGACTATGTTCAGGAGCGCCGAGAGGTGGGAGAAGTTCATGCTCGCGTTGGTTTACCGCTCCCGATCTATTTTGCCGGCATGAATACCTCAATGCTGATTTTTACCCAGCAGTTATACGATGATTCGATGGAAACGGAAACATATAACGCTTATGTGACCGCATTTATGAAATTGCTCCATATGGATACTACGATTGTCGTTGAGACTTATTCTCGCCTGACGAATAAACGTTTTTCCGAACAGAGTAAGGCGCTGATGGCAATGTCAACACCCGTCACAATGATTTGGCAGGATATTCTGATGCTGCCGCTGGTGGGCATTATCGATTCCAAACGAGCCCAAGATATTATGGCTGCGGTTTTGAATAAGATTTCCGTGAACCGGGCCAAGATCTTCATCATGGATATTTCCGGGGTGGCGGTTGTCGATACCGCAGTTGCCAACCATTTCATTAAAATCACCAAAGCAACCAAACTCATGGGGTGTACCTGTTTGGTATCGGGGGTTTCTCCTTCGATTGCTCAGACCATGGTTCAGTTGGGCGTTAATGTCGGAGAGGTGCAAGCCAATGCGACACTCAGGGATGCGCTTGAATACGCTTTTCAGATGATTGGTCTTAATGTGACATCGTTGAATCAGTTTTCGGAATAATTCAGGAGCGCAGTCATGCGAGAATCGATTGCGATTAGTCAGCTCAAACATGCACTTGTTGCCTCTATACAGGCGGATCTTTCGGCGGGTATTCTGGCTGATTTTTGCCATGAACTTTTGAGTCAACTTGCTGAAAATTATCTCCACGGTGTCTTGATTGATATGTCTGACGTAAAAACGTTGGATCGACAAGATATTGAAGCATTGATCCAGATATCCCTGAATGTTCAGGTCATGGGGCGGCAATGTATCTTTGTCGGTTTCAGACCGGGCATTGTGATGGGATTGATGAGTCTGGGGGTTGATACGTCGGCATTATGTTGTGCTGCAGATTTGGAGCAAGGGCTTGTATTGCTCCGGGAGTCACAGGAGCGCTGGAATGGATGAACCGGTATCGGTAAAAGCGCTGGGTGATGTTTATACGATTGATTGTGAAGCGGATGTCATGATGGCGGTGATGGGGACATTTACATTTGCCCAGCAGCTTGATTTTTCTCCGACAGCGACAAGTGAAATCGCCACGATTGTTTCTGAGTTGGCAACGAATATTGTTAAGTATGCTGGAAGTGGGCGTATCGAACTGGCCGAAATACTGCGCAAGTTTGAACGAAAAACGCAACACGGTATGCGGGTCATTGCCCGGGATTTCGGGCCGGGAATTGCACATATTGAACAGGCGATGGCGGAGCATTTTTCGACCGGCGGTTCTTTAGGAATGGGGTTGCCGGGCGTGCAAAGAATGGTGGATCAATTTGAGATCCAGTCATTTACCGAAGCGTCTGACACCGAGAAGCGCGGAACCATTGTGAGTGTCATCAAATGGGGGAATGACGATGCCGTTTGAATGGTATTCTCACTGCGTTCCTTATTTGGGAGAGTCTGAGTCCGGAGATGGTGTGTTCGTGCGAGAAAATGACTGGGGTTTGATGGTTGCGATTATTGATGTGTTAGGACATGGGCCGCAAGCCGCTCATTTGGCTCGAGAGATGGAAGGTTATCTCGACGCTCGTTTTCATGCCGACACTAGCTTTCATACCCAGTCAGCGGATGAACTCCCGCAGTTACTTGAGCAGATGCATGATCATTTTCATGGCAGTTTGGGCGCTGCCGTGACATTGGTTTTTTTTAACCTTCAGACGCGATGTTTTCAGGGGGTTGGTGTCGGAAATACATTGATGAGAAAGTGTGGTGATGACTGGCGTACTTATTTTTCTCAGCCGGGGGTTGTCGGTGAGATGATCCCGACATTGAATGTGTTCCAAGGCCCATTTGGCGACAATGAACGTTTCTTATTGACCACCGATGGGATTAAGGAAAATTTAGATCTAGGCCTATGTCATTTTGCTCAGTATCGCCCACTTCAGCAGTTTGCTTCATTTTTGGTCGAACATTTCGGTAAACCACATGATGATATTACCGTGATCGTGCTGGAGTACAACGTATGAATGAATCGATCCACTGCCCTGTTTATCACGACAACATCAGTAAACTGGTGATCCGACACAAATTTCAGGCGATCTTCCGTTGCTACCGTTTTAGTCCCGAACAGCAGGATTATTTCATGCTGATGAGTGCTGAATTTGTGTTGCGGTTGCTTGAGGCTTTCGGGGAGTGCGTCATTGATTTTGTCTTTCAGCAGGATCGGATTACAGTGAGCTGTTCGATTCCTGAATCTGTCGAATCGAGAACATTGACTGTCCCCGGGCTGATAATTGAACAGGATAGTCAGGCGATCAGTTGGGTGGTGCCATGTGTTGCGAATTATCTGCCGACAGAGTTTGAATTCGAACAATTGGCAGATCAATTACGAGAGAAGAGTCGTGATGAGCTGATGAATGAACTTCAGCATAAAAATCAGCAACTGGCACAACATCAGGTTGGATTAGAGCAAGAAATCGCACGGCGAACACAGGATTTACAAGACAGTGAAGTCTTTGCCCGGACGATTGTTGACGGTGCACCATCGAGCGTGGTGATCATCGATGAACAGGGCAGCATTCTGTTATGGAATCAAACGGCCGAAGCGGTTTATCAATATCAAAGCCAAGATGTTTTAGGGCAGAATTGTATTACATTGCTGAAGATAGTAATGCCGGATTCGTTGGCGGAGATCTTACAGCCTCCTCTCGCCATTCAAGATCAGGCAAAAGTGTATGGTGAGTTTTTCGAGATTGAAACGTATACCAAGTCTGGTGTGATGATTCCGGTGGATTTGGGGGTGACGATTTTTGTCCTCAACGAGCGTTGTCAGGCGGCTTTATTTTTACGTGATGTTTCTGCGCGTAAGGTGGTCGAAAATGAGTTGTATGACGCGCGTGAAAAAGCAGAAGAGGCACTGAAAGTTAAATCGATGTTTCTGGCCAATATGAGCCATGAAATCAGAACCCCGATGAACGCAATTATCGGCATGTCTCATTTAGCTTTAAAGACCAACTTAACGACCAAACAGCATGATTATCTGTCTAAAATCCATAATTCCGCCTCACTCTTATTGGGGATTATTAATGATATTCTGGATTTCAGTAAAATTGAGGCTGGGAAGCTGACCATTGAGAATGTCAGTTTTGAACTGGACGATATCTTTCACAATGTATCCATACTAAACGGTCAGAAAGCATTTGATAAAGGATTAGAACTCCTATTCTCCGTGCCGCGAGGATTGCCGAAAAAGTTGTATGGTGATCCGCTGCGATTGGGGCAGGTGATTATTAATCTGGTTAACAATGCGGTGAAATTTACTGAACAGGGGGAGATCTCAGTTTCTGTGAGAGAAGTGAAGCGCCAAGCGGAGCAAATTCAGTTGGAGTTTATCGTTTCCGATACAGGGATTGGCATGACGCCTGAGCATATAGAACAATTATTTACCGTATTTACTCAGGCTGACGGCAGTACGACTCGCAAGTATGGCGGTACGGGTTTGGGGTTATCTATCTGTCAGCGTTTGGTTGAGTTGATGGGCGGTACGATTCGGGTTGAAAGTGAGTTGGGGCAAGGGAGTCACTTTATTTTTGATGTCTGGCTGAAAGCAGAGCAGGGGGCTCGGACTGTTTCTGATGGGTTGCCCAATACGCTGGATGGTATTCGGGCGCTGGTGGTTGATGACAATGATCATGCCTTAATGATCATGGGCGATATGCTCGATGTGCTATCGCATCCGCCGACATTAGTGAATCATGCTGATAAAGCGCTGGCACAAATTGATGCCTCGATAGCTGAAGGGAAACCGATCAATTTGGTCTTGATGGACTGGAATATGCCGGACATGGATGGCATTGAGGCCTGTCGCAAGATTCGCCAGACCGTGCCGTTAGAATATCAGCCTCATATTGTCATGGTGACAGCCTATGATAAAGATGAACTTGCCCATGTTACCGAAGAGCTGCAATTATCCGGTTATCTGTCTAAGCCTGTCGGGCAATCGAAATTGTTTGATTTACTGGTGACACTGTTTGGGTCTTCAGAACATCCATCCCGTCGTTCATCGGTAGATCATTGTGTCAGACCTCAGGATGATCTGACCGGGATACGGGTATTGCTGGTTGAGGATAATGAAATCAACCAACAGATTGCACAGGAGTTGATGGCGGGGTGGGGGATGGATGTGACGGTTGCAAGCCATGGCCGGGAAGCGCTCTCGCTGCTCGCAGAGTCTCTGAATGAGGGGGCAGGATTTGATGTGATCTTTATGGATCTGCAAATGCCGGTGATGGACGGCTATGAAGCCAGTGAGCATATTCGCAGTATTCCTGCTTATGATGACATTCCGCTGATTGCGATGACGGCACATGTGATGGTTGAGGAGCGGGAGCGGTGTTTCGGTTTGGGAATGAATGATCATATTTCTAAACCCATTGATCCAAATGTCCTGTTGAGTACCATTAAAAAATGGTGTCATAGCGAAAAGTCTGCTGCAACTGATGTTCCGCAGGCGCTAGAGCAAGCTTCGGCTGACACGTCCGCCTTAACGCAATCATCTCCGCCTCAGCTCGGTGACCTCTCTTTTTTAGATTACCGCAATGGGCTGATGAGATTGGCTGGCAATGAGCAGCTTTATCAGCGGTTGCTCTCTCAGTTGATCGATAAAGAACATGATATCGTTCCGCGTATTCAAACTGCGCTAGAGCAGGAGGATCGGACGCAAGCGACGCTAATGGCACATACCTTGAAAGGATCTGCTGCTAACCTCGGGCTGATGCTGCTTTCCGATATTGCAGCCCGGATTGAAATGGCAATTAAGCATGAACAAGATGATGAGGCGCTGGCTGCGATATTGTGTGAAGCTGAAAAACACATCGCACAGTTGGTTCCTGCATTATGTCAGACACTCAAGCGCCCGGAGCCGACAGAGCAGCCGGGTGGTTCTCTGACACCAGCACACATCGCGGTGATTGAGCAGTTAGCCTCTCTTTTAGCAGCATATGATAATGAGGCAGTTGAGTATCTTGATGAGCATTATCCGTTCCTCAAAGCGGTATTAACATCCGCGTCGTTTGACGCCTGTTGCCAGTATATTCACGACTGTGATTTTGAAGCGGCAAGTGAAACGCTCAGAAAAGCAGTCAGTATTTATCCACTTGATCTTTCAGCGGTGACAGGGGGAGAGAATGGATGATGAAAAAAATACGGTATTAATTGTTGATGACAATGCTGAGAATCGTGCTTTGTTAGGCGAAGTTTTAAAGCCCTATTTTCATGTTTTGATTACAACCAGAGGTGAACAGGCGATCACCGTGTGTCAGAAACATCTGCCTGATATTGTGCTGCTCGATATCATGATGCCGGAAATGGATGGCTATGAAGTGTGTCGCCGTCTGAAGTCGGATGATCGAACACAGGCGATTCCGGTGATCTTTTTAACGGCGAAGTCACAGATAGCAGACGAACAACAGGGATTTGATGTCGGTGCCGTTGACTATATTCTCAAGCCGATCAGCCCACCGATTCTGCTTGCCAGAGTGCATACACATCTACGTCTGAAACAGGCAATGTCAGAGCTTGCGAACCAAAACCGTATTTTGGAACAACGGGTTCGAGAGCGTACTCATCATTTGGAAAGCTTGCAGAATGCAACGATTGAAGCGATGGCCTCACTGGCTGAAACCCGAGATAACGAAACCGGTAATCACATCCGTAGAACCCAACGTTACATTAAATATCTGGCGGAAGAACTCGTCCGGCAGGGGCTTTATGTCGAACAGTTGACCCCCGAGACGATTGAGAATTTGTTTAAGTCCGCACCTTTACATGACATTGGTAAAGTGGGGATCCCTGATGCGATTCTCTTGAAGGCGGGCAAACTGACGGAAGATGAATTCGAGATCATGAAAACACATACTGAGATTGGGCGGAATGTGATTGTTTCTGTGGAGTCAGCGATTGATTTCAAATGTGATTTTCTGCAATTTGCCAAGGAAATTGCCATGAGTCATCAGGAAAAATGGGACGGCACGGGTTATCCGCAGGGACTGAAAGAATATGAGATTCCGCTTAGCGCTCGTTTGATGGCGCTCGCTGATGTTTACGATGCACTGATTTCTGAACGGGTCTACAAACCGGCATTTTCTCATGAAAAAGCGGTCAGCATTATCAAAAAAGGCAAAGGAACACATTTTGAACCCGAGATAGTGGTGGCTTTTCTGGCTATTGAACAGCAGTTTAAGGAGACCGCCCGAACCTACCGGGACGAAGGTTTCCATGAAGCCTCTTTTCCGTCTGCGGATCAGGACAAAGACTGACCGAATCACTGATTGGAGCGTTGAGCTCTGAAAAGTCCCAATTCATATTTGCAGTCCCCCAAATCGTTGAGTGACGAATGCTTCGGCGCTTTTCAAAGCTGTTGTTTTTGATTAGTTGCTTTTGTTTTGCTCAATTCGTTTTGTTTTGCTCAATTGCTTTACTGATCCCATAGCTCGATAACACGCGCTTGAATCTCTTCCGGATAAGCCCCTTCAAATGAACTATGGCGCAGGCGTCCGCGATCCGGTGCGGGTTGCAGGCAGTCATGCACGACGCGATCTCCAGTATGCTCCTGACACTCTTCATCGGTATAACAGGCCAGTAACGGCAGAATCGGACCATGATCAATCACGCGACGTTTGGTGGGATGTGTCCGCGTCGGTAGTGCCCAGAGGTAATCGGCCGGATCGGTCGGATCAATATCATCATCCAGTACATAGATAACCGGACAGTTTGCTCCGTACTTCGTCTGCCAGATCTTTTGTGCAATTTGATGGGCGAATGCTTCACTGTTCACACCGGGCAGCTTGTCACGCCAGTCACAGGGGACGGTGACAAATAGCCAATGGTTGGCTGTTTCCAGCGGTGACCAGACGGTCGTTACCGGTAAATCGGCTTCACGTAACATTGAGAGTACTTCTGCACTCATTGCGACCCCGACAGCAGTATGGAATTCGTCAATCGGGCGGCCTTCCGGGATGAATGGCCAGATTGCATCATCACGATAAGTAATACACTCAACATGATAGACCGGCTGCATACTGGTTTCGGTCACCATATAACCCGGATATTCGCCAAACGGGCCTTCTTCACATTCTCGTTCAATCGAAATATGTCCTTCAATGACGATTTCAGCACTTGCCGGCACTTCAAGATCGATGGTTTCACACCGTACAACATCTATCGCCTCGCCAAAGTGTCCCCCGAGGTAGTCACTTTCATTTTCGTAATCGTCGAGTGGCATCGATGAGACGATAGGTAAAGCTGGCTCACACCCCTGCACCAATGCGTAAGGCATCGGCTTACCAATTTTACGCCATTCTTCCCATACACAGGCAATGTGTTGTGGCAGCACGATCAGCCCAGTCATGCGATGTGCATCTAACTTCTGAATTCGGGCGATTGACCAGTTGGTCCATTTGCCATCAGGTGTACGCGCCACAATCGTGCCCCATGTATTGCAGTAAGGGCCACCATCACCTTCATGAAGATAAGGAATCGGGAATCGGTCAAGGCTTGCATCGGCACCGTGCAGAATATTCTGTTTACAGGGGGCGGTTGCGACGATATTCGGTGGAATACCTTCTGCTTTGGTTGATGTCGCCAGACATTCGACAATCTCTTGCCACGAAGCATCTTCAGACAATCCGACAGAGAGGGCGACACGCGCAGCCGGTTTACCTGCAACTGAGCTGATTGCCGCCGGTGCACCCATCGCTCTCATGCCTTTATCAGTACCGAGAATATTGCTGAAGAGTGGGGCAGGGGCGTGAAGATCGTAGCCGCGTCGTGTAATCGCAGCCATTTCAAGATGGGGATCAACAGCTCTGTCTACGTGACGGATGTCTTCGAGTTGTTCCAGTTTTTCAATATATTGACGAAGGTCTTTTATGCGTTGCATAACGTCATTACCTCATAGAGTCACAGTGAATGGTGTTTATTTCTCTCTGAAGAGTGTACTACTATGTTCGTATACGAACAATTTATTTATGTGTTGTAATGCATATTGTTATTGCATTGCTGTCGTGAATGTGACAGCTGATGTGACACCATGATTTGATCGCGGGACTGGATGTTGCGCAGTCGGCGGGCTCGGTAAGGTTACAACAAAGATTGGATCATCTGAGGAATTTGGCTTGGGGAGTGAATCCGGACTTGTTTATGTCTGCCCAGCTCGCCTTTTTCAATCTCAATACTACTTTTCGCGACTTTAAATTGTTTGGACAAAAACTTAATCAGATGGGCATTGGCTTTGCCATCGACCGGTGGGGCAGTAATGGCGATTTTGAGTTCATCGCCATGTAATCCCACAATATTGTCACGACTGGCTTTGGGCTGGATATATAGCCTCAGGATTATATCCAGCTCTTCCTGACAGATGGCGGGCATTATAGCTGATGCCATAACGGACCGATAAAGTCACCGACCATGATGTTCATGAACTGCAACAGAATAAAGACGACCAGTACGCTCAAATCAATGCCCCCTAAATCAGGCAAGATTTTTCTGATCGGCATCAGGAAAGGTTCAGTGACTTGGATGAAGACATATTCTATCGGGCTTCTGCCTTGACTGACCCAGCTCAGAATAGCACGGATCAACAATACCCAGAACAACAATCCACCCGCTGCTTTTATTAGTGCAAGAAGCCCCAGAAATAAAAAGTAGGTATTGAATCCTGCCGCACCACCGGAAGCGAGCATCACCAGTATGGTAAATTTCAGGACACACAGCACATAGGCAAATAATACCGTTGCCAGATCAAGGCTACCAATTGACGGAATAATACGGCGCAGCGGACCGACGACCGGCTGTGTTGCTTTCACCACAAACTGGGAAAACGGATTATAAAAATCTGCGCGAGCGGCCTGAAGCCAGAGACGCATCAGTACGACCATGATGTACAGGTTAAACAGGGTAGAGATTAGAAAACTCATTGAATTCATAAGTTGCCCTTAATTCGTGGATATGCCGTCTCGGTCTATCCGTCATGATGATTAAAATTGTTTTTCCATCGCTTCGGCTCGTTTTACCGCAGCTTGCATTGCTTGTGCAACCACTTCAGCGAGATCATGTTCATTGAAGGTTCGGATTGCTTCAGCGGTCGTCCCGCCTTTTGAAGTGACCTGCTCTCTGAGTGCTGTGAAGTCGGTGTCCGGATTTGCTTTGACCATTGCTGCTGCACCGACTGCACTTTGTTGAACCAGCAGACGGGCTGTCTCGGCATCAAATCCTTGGGCGATCGCTTCTTGTTGCATGGCTTCCATGAATAGGAAGAAATAAGCGGGTGCGCTACCGGCTGCGGCAATAATCCCATTCATCTGAGATTCATGGTTGATCCAACAAACCTCTCCGACGGATTGAAACAGTTCGGTTGTAAACGCTTGATCCGTCTCCGTTACTGATGCGGAGGCAAATAATCCGCTCATACCCTGATTGATCAGGGATGGCGTATTGGGCATAACCCGAATTAGGTTGAGATTCGGCGTGTTGAGCATATCACTCAAACGCTGACAAGTGATGCCGGCTGCAATAGAAATTACTAGCTTTTGGGACAAATCAATATCCTGAAAATGACGGCAAACATCAGCCATCAATTGAGGCTTCACTGCAAGAATGACCACATCTGCTTGCTGGACGACTTGATGGCTATCGTGTGATGTTCGGATACCATAATCGTTCGCCAGTGGTAGCAAATGCCGATCTGTCGGCGCTGTTGCCGTGATTTGTGTCGCGGGGTATCCGCTACCAACTAAGCCCGCAATGATCGCTTTTGCCATATTTCCGGCACCGATGAAGGCGATCTGTCTTTGTTCCATAGATAGTTTTCCTTAGTTTTTTGGCGTCAGATATTCGAATAATCTCGGGCACCAAAAATAGCGGTTCCGATTCTGACGATGGTACTACCCGCTGCAATCGCAGCTTCCATATCTCCACTCATTCCCATGGAAAGCGTATCCACTTCGGGATAGATTTCTTGTAGTTTCACTTTCAATGTAGTCAATTTTTTAAACGCAGCCAGTTGAGCATCATAGTCCGGCACGTTTTCCGGAATCGACATTAATCCTCTTAAGGTGAGGTTTGGCAGCGCAGAAATCAATGCAGCCAACTGAAAAATCTCTTGCTCCCCAGCTCCGGATTTTGACTCTTCCCCGCTGGTATTGACCTGAATCAGCACCTGAAGCGGTGGCATGTCAGCTGGCCTTTGATCGTTGAGACGTTGGGCGATTTTCTCTCGATCAATGGTATGAACCCATGCAAAGTGCTCTGCAACCTGACGTGTTTTATTGGACTGTATCGGGCCGATAAAGTGCCATTCTAAAGGTTTGTCCTGTGCGTGTCGGGCGAAATACTGTACTTTTTCGACCCCTTCCTGCACATAGTTTTCACCGAAAGCAAGCTGACCGGCTTGAATTGCCTCATCAATCGCTTCGACCGGTTTGGTTTTGCTGACCGCCAGCAAAAGAACAGAATTTCGAGTACGTCCACACTTTTCCTGAACCCGCTCGATGTCTGACATGATATGTTGAATGTTTTGTGCAATCGTACTCATAGTTATTTGTCTAAACAGGTAGTTGTAGAAGGTTCATTGTAAACCGTTCATTGTAAGCAGAACACCATCAACAGATAAATACTAAATTGATGTATTTTCCCGATGAAAAACAGAATGGCAGAATCAACTCATGGATATATCAACGTTACTGGCTCTTAGTGTAAAACAGAACGCCTCTGATCTACATCTTTCTGCAAATCATCCGCCGATGTTACGAATTGATGGTGGATTGAGAAAGGTGGCATGTGAAACTTTATCCAGCCAGACGATCCTGTCTCTGACCGAATCGATGATGACCGTCGCACAGCGAGAGCTGTTTCAGCTTACCCAAGAAGCGGACTGGTGTTATCAGAGTGAGTATGGTCGTTTTCGGGTTCATCGTTTTGTGCAAAGCCGTGGCTATGCTGCGGTAATGCGCTATATTCCGAGTGATATTCCGACGCTCCAATCCCTTGAATCACCGGATATTCTTGCCGATATTTGTCGTTATCGTCAGGGGTTGGTATTGGTTACCGGGGCGACCGGTTCCGGCAAATCAACAACCTTAGCTGCAATGGTCGATGCAATTAACCGCCGAGATGAGAAGCATATTGTGACGATTGAAGATCCGGTTGAGTTTGTCCATCACTCTCAGCAGTCTTTGGTGCATCACCGGGAAATCGGGCGCGATAGTGCGTCTTTTGCCGAGGCGCTGCGCGCTGCATTACGGGCTGATCCGGATGTGTTGCTGATCGGTGAATTGCGCGATCCGGAAACGATTCGCTTGGCCTTGACCGCAGCAGAAACCGGACATTTGGTGTTGGCAACACTGCATACCCGTAGTGCTGCACAATCAATTGATCGGATGATTGATGTGTTTCCCGCAGATGAGCAGAGCCGGGTTCGTACTGTGCTGGCCGAATCGCTACAGGCAGTGATTGCCCAGCGCTTATTGCCCAAAGTCGGGGGCGGTCGGGTCGGCTGTTATGAAGTGTTGATAGCGACTTCAGCGGTGCGGAATTTGATCCGGGAAAATCGACTGCCTCAGATTGAATCGGTCATGCAGGCAGGAGCCGAGCGTGGGATGAGAACCATGATGCAAGATCGGCAGCGGTTATTGAATCTCGGGAAGGCGCTAGAGAAATGAAAGATAGAGAACCAGTGAGGGGCTCACCCCCACTGGGTTTCAAACCAGCTTTCCAGAATGATAACGGCTGATTGACAGTCTATATTGCCTTTTTTCAGCGCCCGAAAGCCGCCTTGTTCAAACAGTGTGCTGCGGGCTTCTGTCGTAGATAAACGTTCATCATGCAGTTCAACCGGTAAACCGAAACGACCATGTAGGCGGTTGGCAAATTTTTTGGCTCGGGGTGTGATGGTCTCCAAATCTTTGCCTTGTAAATCAGTCGGCAAACCGACGATAAGCAGGTCCGGTTTCCATTCCTGAATCTGCTTCTCTATATCCTCCCATCTGGGAATCCCGTCTTTCGCCGGAAAAGCCTTCAGAGGGGATGCGGTACCGGTAATTTCCTGCCCGATCGCACTGCCGATACTTTTTGTGCCGTAGTCAAAGGCCATGATTGTTCTGGACATATTTATTTTCACTCTGTTGATGCGCTTCAGCCACGACGGGGTTAAGCGTGTCCCGCCATCGTCGATAGCTGTGCTGGGGTAATGCCCAGTTTCTTGACCGCCCGATTCCATTTCTCATGAATCGGTGTGTTAAAAATGACTTCCGGATCGGCTTCAATGGTCAGCCAGGAATTGTCAGCCAATTCACTCTCCAGTTGTCCGGCTTCCCAACCGGAATAGCCAAGAGCAACCAGATAATGACTGGGTTCGGCATCAGTGCCGAGCACAGCCAGAATATCTTTTGAGGTTGTGACACTCAGCTCATCCGTCATTTGCAGGCTGGATTCATAGTGATCTTGGGGGCGGTGCAAAATAAAGCCCCGATCAGAAGAAATCGGCCCACCATTAAAGACAGGGCTATTCAGACTATAGGTTTTTTCCTGCGGATAAAGCGGGTCAATCTCGACCTGTTTCAGCATGGTTTCTACTGTGATATCGATAGGGGCATTAATCATCAGCCCCATGGCACCTTCTTCATTGTGTTCACAAATGTAAATCACACTATTTTTGAAATAAGGATCCTGCATTCCCGGCATTGCCACAAGAAAATGATTGGTTAAATTCATCGGATGAGCCCTCATTATTCAGAGAGAAATTCTGACACCATTTATGCTTTTACGCGTCGTTCGATAGCGTCCATGAGCTTTCCTGTAATTGAAATATTGTATTTTGCTTCAATTTCCCGAACACAGGTTGGGCTGGTGACATTGATTTCGGTGAGTTTATCACCGATCACATCGAGACCGACAAAAATTAGCCCTTTTTCCTTCAGTGCCGGTGCTATTTTTTCAGCGATCTGACGATCCGTTTCTGTCAGTGGCCGGGCTTCTCCAGTGCCTCCGGCTGCCAGATTGCCTCGCGTTTCACCCTCGGGTGGAATTCTGGCCAGACAATACGGCATTGGCTCTCCGTCTACGACAAGGATACGTTTATCACCATTGCTGATGTCCGGCACGAAAGTTTGTGCCATACAGTAATTTTGGCCTTGGTTGGTTAACGTTTCAATAATGACGGAAAGGTTCGGATCACCTGATTTCACTCGGAAGATCGACGCGCCACCCATCCCATCTAACGGCTTGAGAATAATATCGCCGTGCTGCTGCTGAAATGCGCGGATCTTCTCCGCTTTGCGGGTCACGATGGTGGTCGGTGTCAATTCCGGGAACCAAGCCGTAAACAGCTTCTCATTGCAATCACGCAGACTCTGCGGTTTATTGACAATCAGAGTACCTTGTTCTTCTGCTCTTTCCAGAATATAGGTGGCGTAGATATATTCAGTATCGAATGGCGGATCTTTACGCATCAGCACCGCATCCAGCTCAGACAGCGCAATGCTTTGGCTTGACTGAATATCAAACCAGTGGCTCGGATCTTCCTGAAGACGCACAATTTGGGTGTCGGCATAAGCGACGCCTTGATCTAAATGCAGTCCATCCATTTTGATGTAGTGAACTTCATAGCCACGACGCTGTGCTTCAAGCATCATCGCAAAGGTGGTATCTTTTTTGATGTTGATCCCTTCAATTGGATCCATCACAACGCCTAGTTTAATCATTCTTTATTCTCCAAGTCTTGAGTTGGCTCTTAGCCAAGGTCACCAAAACGCACCTGTAGTGCGGTGATCGCCGTTAAGGCTGCCGTTTCTGTTCTGAGCACGCGGGGACCGAGTAATATTTCTTCAAATTGATAATTTTTCGTCATCTGAATTTCTTCAGCGGACAGTCCCCCTTCCGGACCGATGAGCAGACGAATGCCTTTGTTTGGTGCCGGTAGGGTGTTGATTGAATACGATGCACGAGGATGAAGGTTCAGTTTGAGTGAGTCTGTCTCTTCACTGCACCAATCTGCCAGTGACATGATCGGTCTGATCTCAGGAATCGTATTACGTCCGCATTGTTCACAGGCCGCAATCACAATCTTTTGCCATTGCTGCAATTTTTTCTCAAAGCGTTTTTGATCCAGTTTGACACCACATCGTTCTGACAGCAGAGGGGTGATGGTATTGACGCCGAGCTCCACGGATTTTTGAATGGTAAATTCCATTTTGTCTCCGCGAGAAATGACCTGACCCAGATGAAGGTGCAGCGGGGATTCATTGTCGCGAACAACAGCGTCTCCGACTTGCACGGTGACTGCTTTTTTACTGATTTCGGTCAACACGGCCGGATATTCTGAGCCATTACCATCAAATAATAAGATTTCCTGCCCTGTTTGCATTCTCAGTACACGTCCGACATGACCGGCCGCATCTTCGCTTAATGTCACCAGACGAGCGGGGGAGATTTTCTCCGGATGATAAATACGGGGCATTCTCATAAATTTTCCTAAATCAACATTTCCTGAACCGGACTTTTTCTCAATCGATTTTTTCTCAGACAATTTTCTCTAAACCGACTTTCTTTAAACCGATCTGTGAACAGGATGGTTCTCAACAAGCTTCCCATCAATCCAAGCTTCCTATCAATCAAGGCCTGTCGCTTTTATTGGGTATAAGATGGGCGCTGCAAACTGAAATTACAAGAGGGATCATTGAAAACAAAAGGGAAAAACCTCGTTTGTCATTCATATCCGGTGCCATTATATCTCAGTGGCTGGTGGCATTGTGTACAACGATAGATGACTTGCTGACGCTGTACTTTCCGGTGACGACGAATCGACAACGAAAATTGCTGACATTGGCAATGGTATGCGAAGGTTTCTCCGGCTACGGAACGTGTATCAAATTGGTGGGTTGTCTGAGGGGGCAAACTGAAAACCTGTGTCATCACCGATTGCCATTCTGAACCGTGTGGTCTTACTCGTCCATATAGGTGGTGAACCAGCAAGTGAGCTATCTCGTGAGGAATCACTTGTTGTAAAAACTCGCTTTGATTTTCAACCAGCAGCACCGGGTTCAGACGGATTTCCCAGCGATGACAATAAGCTTTTCCGGCCGCTTTACCACGCAGTTGATAGCTAAGACTTGGTTGCGGGAAGGGGTGTTGAAAGTAGTGCGATGCTTGCTCAATACAAGACAAGATCCGAGCGGTGACTTGGGTATGAAGTTCAGCTGATATTGGTGAGGCTGACACGTTGTTCTACCTTATCTGTTTGGCTCTTCTTTTCGGTTAAAAGCAATTTTTAGCTCACAGCAAATTTGTATGAAACTGATTGCATTTAATGATGCAATCCAAGTTATTTATCATGTCGGTTTCTGTATATAGAAGCAAGCCCTCCGAGTGGAGGGCTATGAATTCAAGATAATGCTGTTGATGAACAGGCTGACTTATTTGAGGCCGGCGAAGTCCCGTAGTAATGCAGCTTTATCGGTTGCTTCCCATGGGAATTCATTTCGACCGAAGTGACCATAAGCAGCAGTCTTTTTATAGATCGGCTGAAGCAGATTCAACATTTCCTGAAGTCCGTATGGACGAAGGTCGAAGAACTGACGAACGGCTTCAATGATGATATCGTGTGCAACTTTTTCTGTGCCGAATGTTTCAATCATGATTGAGGTCGGATCCGCAACACCAATCGCGTAAGATAGTTGAATCTCACAACGATCAGCCAGACCGGCTGCAACGATGTTTTTGGCAACATAACGCGCTGCGTAGGCGGCTGAACGGTCAACTTTAGATGGATCTTTTCCGGAGAAGGCACCGCCACCGTGACGTGCTGCACCACCGTATGTATCAACGATGATCTTCCGACCAGTCAGACCACAGTCACCCATTGGACCACCGATAACAAAACGACCGGTAGGGTTGATAAAGTATTTGGTTTCTTTGTTTAACCATTCAGCTGGCAGCGTCGGTTTGATGATCTCTTCCATCACCGCTTCTCTCAATGACTCGGTTGAAATGGAGTCACTGTGTTGCGTGGATAATACCACGGCATCGATTCCGGCAATTTTGCCGTCGTTATATTGGAAAGTTACCTGAGATTTTGCATCCGGACGTAACCATGGCAGTGTGCCGTTTTTACGCACTTCTGACTGACGTTGAACCAAGCGGTGAGCGTAAGTGATCGGGGCTGGCATCAGGACATCAGTTTCGTTGGTTGCATAACCGAACATAATACCTTGGTCACCGGCGCCTTGTTCTTTCGGGTCGGCGCGATCGACACCTTGATTAATATCCGGAGACTGTTTGCCGATGGTATTTAAAACTGCGCAAGAGTCCGCATCGAATCCCATATCTGAATGGGTATAGCCAATTTCACGAACAGTGGTTCGGGTTAATTCTTCAATATCTACCCAAGCTGATGTCGTGATTTCGCCACCAACCATGACCATGCCTGTTTTGACATAGGTTTCACAGGCAACACGCGCTTTTGGGTCTTGTTCTAAAATCGCATCAAGTACGGCATCGGAAATTTGATCGGCAATTTTATCAGGATGTCCTTCTGATACGGATTCAGAAGTAAACAGATGCTTTGTCATGAGAACTCCACTCAGATGATGAGCAAGTCGTACTGAACACTTACTCGAAATTATTTGCAAACAAGCGCTAAACGCAAGAGATGTTTTTACATCTAGACGTCTATTCTATTCTGCGTCAATGGAATTACAAGCTTTTTTTTTTATGATTAATAAACATCATGATGCTTATTGGAAATGACAGTGTTTTTCATTTCGGGAAAATAACCGATAAATCTGCGATAGATCGCGCACTTATCGGCACAGTAAATCGATTGCGCCAAGTAAAGGGCTTTGCGACAATATAGTGCTTTTTTTAATATGGTATTTTGCAAATACGGTGTTATTTCGTCGTAATCTACATTCATTTTTTGCTTTATGACTTTCAGGAGCTGACATGTCTTCCCAAAAACGTCTCGCGAATGCAATCCGCGCTTTAAGTATGGATGGTGTTCAACAAGCCAACTCAGGTCACCCCGGCGCCCCGATGGGGATGGCGGATATCGCTGAAGTGCTGTGGCGCTCTCACCTGAACCACAATCCACAAAACCCGAATTGGGCTGACCGCGACCGTTTCGTGCTCTCTAACGGCCACGGCTCGATGCTGATTTATTCACTGTTGCATTTGACGGGGTATGATCTGTCGATTGACGACCTGAAGAACTTCCGTCAGTTGCATTCGAAAACACCGGGCCACCCGGAGTACGGTTATGCACCGGGCATTGAAACCACAACCGGGCCACTCGGACAAGGCATCACCAACGCGGTTGGTATGGCAATTGCGGAGAAAGCGCTCGCCGCGCAGTTTAACCGTGACCAGCATAATATCGTTGACCATCACACTTATGCTTTCCTCGGTGATGGCTGTTTGATGGAAGGGATTTCTCATGAAGCGTGCTCTTTGGCCGGTACTTTGGGTCTGGGCAAGCTGATTGCGTTTTGGGATGACAACGGCATTTCGATTGACGGTGATGTGGACGGTTGGTTCACAGATGACACGGCGAAACGCTTTGAAGCGTACGGCTGGCATGTTATTCCGGCGGTAGACGGACATGATGCTGCGGCGATTGAAGCGGCGATTACCGCAGCCAAAGCGGAAACGTCACGTCCGACATTGATTTGTACCAAAACTGTGATTGGTTTTGGCTCACCCAACAAATCCGGCTCTCATGATTGCCACGGCGCACCACTGGGTGCGGATGAAATCAAAGCAACACGTGAGCAACTGGGTTGGGAATATGGCCCGTTTGAGATTCCGGCTGACATTTATGCGCAGTGGGATGCGAAAGAATCCGGCGCAGCAAAAGAAGCCGCATGGGATGAGAAGTTCGCAGCGTATCAGGCGGCTTACCCTGAGCTGGCGGCTGAATTCAAGCGTCGGGTCAATGGTGAACTGCCAGCAGACTGGGAAACACAAGCCAACCAAATCATTGCACAATTGCAAGCCAATCCGGCCACAATCGCTTCTCGTAAAGCGTCTCAAAATGCTTTGGAAGCCTTCGGCAAGTTACTGCCTGAATTCATGGGCGGCTCGGCTGACCTCGCGCCTTCTAACCTGACCATGTGGTCTGGCTCGAAGTCACTGACGCCAGATGATGCGTCCGGCAACTATATTCATTACGGTGTCCGTGAATTTGGGATGACGGCTATCATCAACGGGATTGCGTTGCATGGCGGTTTCATTCCTTACGGCGCGACTTTCCTGATGTTTATGGAATACGCGCGCAATGCCATGCGGATGGCTGCGCTGATGAAAGTGCAGAACATTCAGGTTTACACCCATGATTCAATTGGTTTGGGTGAAGACGGGCCGACCCACCAGCCGGTTGAACAAATTGCTTCACTGCGTCTGACGCCGAACATGAGTACATGGCGTCCTTGTGACCAGGTTGAATCCGCGATGGCTTGGAAGCTGGCGATTGAACGCAAAGATGCCCCGACGGCACTGATTTTCTCTCGTCAGAATCTGGCGCAACAAGCGCGTGATGCAGAACAGGTAGCAAACATCGCCAAAGGTGGCTACATCCTGAAAGATTGTCAGGGCACACCGGATTTAATTCTGATCGCGACCGGCTCTGAAGTTGATTTAGCCGTTCAAGCAGCAGCGGAACTGACCGCGAAGGGCAAGCAGGTTCGTGTGGTTTCCATGCCGTCAACCGATGCATTTGACCGTCAGAATGCCGCTTACCGTGAAGCGGTACTACCAGCCTCAGTGACTGCTCGCGTTGCGATTGAAGCGGGTATTGCGGATTACTGGTACAAGTATGTCGGCCTCAATGGTCGCATTGTCGGTATGAACAGCTTTGGTGAGTCAGCACCGGCTGGCGAACTGTTCAAATTGTTCGGCTTTACCGTGGACAATGTCGTGGAAGTGGCACTGTCTTTAGGGTAAAGATAAGTACAGTTGTTGATCATCTATTGAATGCCGGACCAGATGTCCGGCATTTTTTGGTCGGATGATTGGTCTGTCATGCTGGATGTGTCCAGCAAGTCTATCTGTATTTGGCGTCATGCGGTGATAGAAGGCGATTACCAATGTTATTTTTTTGTACAATCCGCTACTATCGTCAATCTAATTTAAAATGAAGAAGAACAATAAGGTGAGAGAAGAATGCTAAGAATCGCCATCAATGGTTTTGGCCGAATTGGCCGGAATATTTTGCGGGCTGTCTATGAAAGTGGCAAGAATCAGCAAATTGAAGTCGTGGCCGTCAATGAATTGGCACAACCTGACGCGATGGCTCATCTTCTTCAGTATGATTCGAGTCATGGTCGCTTTTTTAAAAAGGTTCGCTACGATCAAGAACATTTATATATTAGCCATGACGATGGTGGTTCTGATGCGATCCGGATTCTTCACTTGTCTGAGCCGAAACTCCTGCCGTGGTGTAATCTGGACATTGATATTGTACTCGATTGTACCGGTGTTTTTGGCAGTCGGGATGATGGTCTCGCCCATTTGGAAGCCGGTGCGCGGCAGGTTCTTTTTTCACACCCCGGTGGACATAATTTAGATAACACGATTATCTACGGGGTCAACCATGATTCGTTAAAAGCAGAGCATCGCATCGTTTCAAATGGCTCGTGTACGACCAACTGTATTGTGCCGATTATCAAGGTACTGGATGAAAATTTTGGTATTGATTCCGGCACGATTACCACGATTCATTCTTCGATGAACGACCAACCCGTGATTGATGCTTATCATCATGATCTGCGTCGAACCCGGGCGGCCAGTCAGTCGATTATTCCGGTAGACACCAAGTTACATAAAGGGATCGAGCGAATTTTTCCCAAGTTTTTGAATAAGTTTGAAGCGATTTCGGTGCGGGTGCCGACAGTCAACGTAACCGCGATGGACTTAAGTGTCACAATCAATACAAATGTTAAAGTTAATGACGTAAATCAAACCATAATTGATGCTTCTCAGTGTACATTACGGGGCATTGTTGACTATACTGAAGCGCCACTTGTTTCGACCGATTTCAATCATGATGCGCATAGCGCCATTGTTGATGGTTCACAAACAAGAGTTAGTAACGGACGTTTGGTAAAAATGCTAGTCTGGTGCGATAACGAATGGGGCTTTGCAAACCGTATGTTGGATACGGCTTTGGCAATGGATTCACTACAGTAGAAGTTTACGAGAACGAAGATGTATTTATTTTTTAGAGTGAAATAAATAAGATGATCTTCTGCGGGTGAATACAGTATCAAGATAAACGATGGTTCGGCAGGGTTGCGGAACTGTCAAAATATTTTCCAATATTGCAATTTGAGGGGACAACCATGTCTGTAATCAAGATGACTGACCTGGATTTAGCAGGTAAACGCGTATTTATTCGTGCCGATCTGAATGTGCCGGTAAAGGATGGCAAAGTAACATCAGATGCACGGATCTTGGCATCATTGCCAACAATTAAACACTGTATTGCGGCTGGCGCAAAAGTCATGGTGACATCTCACCTCGGCCGTCCGACTGAAGGTGAATACGCTGAAGAATTTTCACTCCAACCGGTTGTGAACTACTTACAAGACGCACTGGATTGTGAAGTGAAGCTCGCCAAAGATTACCTCAATGGCCTAACACTCAATACCGGTGAATTAGTTGTACTTGAAAATGTTCGCTTTAACAAAGGCGAGAAGAAGAATGACGAAGCCCTATCTAAGCAATATGCATCTTTGTGTGATGTATTTGTGATGGATGCATTCGGTACGGCTCACCGCGCTCAGGCATCGACTCACGGTGTGGGTATGCACGCTCCGATTGCATGTGCAGGTCCTTTACTGGCAAATGAACTGGATGCTTTGGGTAAAGCAATGGACAACCCGGCTCGCCCGATGGTAGCCATTGTTGGTGGTTCAAAAGTTTCCACAAAACTGACAGTGCTTGAATCTTTATCAAAAATTGCTGACCAATTGGTTGTCGGTGGTGGTATTGCGAATACTTTCATTGCCGCAGCTGGCAATAATGTTGGTAAGTCACTTTATGAAGCGGACCTGGTTGATACTGCGAAAAAATTAATGGACGAGTGTGCAATCCCGGTTGCAACTGATGTCGCTTGTGCAAAAGCATTTGACGAAAATGCAGAAGCAGAAATCAAAGATGTTTCTGAAGTTCAAGATGATGACATGATTTTCGACTTAGGTCCTGATTCAACAGCGGCACTGGCAAAAATTCTGAAAGAAGCAAAAACAATTCTTTGGAATGGTCCTGTCGGTGTATTCGAATTCAAGAACTTTGAAGCCGGTACAAAAGGTATCTCTCAAGCGATCGCGGATTCAGATGGATTCTCTGTTGCAGGGGGTGGTGATACGCTTGCTGCAATCGATAAATTCGGGATTAAAGGCGATGTATCATATATCTCGACTGGTGGTGGTGCATTCCTTGAGTTTGTTGAAGGCAAGGTTCTACCTGCGGTTGAAATGCTGGAAGCTCGCGCAAAAGCATAATGATATGAAGCGGGAGAGAACAAGACTCCCGCTTTCAGTTTGCCTTCGGCAGCGATTGTGCAAGAACGATGGTTATTTGCTAGAATAGTTGCCATGATAGGGAAACATTTACAGCATATATTTGTAATTTATTGAATTGTTTTATTTTAAACGACAGAGAATAGGATCAAATCCATGTCTAAGGTCTTCGATTTTGTAAAACCAGGAGTCATTTCTGGCGATGATGTTCAAAAAGTCTTTCAAGTAGCGAAAGAAAATAAATTCGCATTACCAGCAGTGAACTGTGTTGGTACTGATTCTGTGAATGCGGTACTTGAAGCTGCTGCAAAAGTTAAGTCTCCGGTTATCGTTCAGTTCTCTAACGGTGGCGCAGGTTTCTTTGCCGGTAAAGGTCTGAAACTTGAAGGTCAGCAAACGCAGGTTCTGGGTGCGATTGCTGGTGCAAAATATGTCCATACGGTTGCTGAAGCTTATGGCGTTCCTGTCATTCTGCATACTGACCATGCTGCGAAGAAACTCCTGCCATGGATCGATGGTCTGCTGGATGCCGGTGAAAAATTCTTCGCTGAAACAGGTAAACCACTGTTCTCTTCTCACATGATTGATTTGTCAGAAGAAACGCTGGAAGAAAACATTGAGATTTCTACCAAGTACTTAGCGCGCATGGCAAAAATGAACATGACGCTTGAAATCGAATTGGGTTGTACTGGCGGTGAAGAAGATGGCGTTGATAACTCAGATATGGATACTTCTGAGCTGTACACGTCTCCTGAAGATGTTGCCTATGCATACGAAAAACTGAACGCAGTTAGCCATCGTTTCACGATTGCCGCTTCTTTCGGTAACGTTCACGGTGTTTACAAACCAGGTAACGTTGTTCTGACGCCAACAATTCTACGTGATTCTCAGAAATATGTTTCTGAGAAATTCAGTCTGCCTGAAAACTCGCTGAACTTTGTTTTCCATGGCGGTTCTGGTTCTAGCGAAGCAGAAATCCAAGAATCAATCGGCTACGGTGTTATCAAAATGAACATCGATACTGATACACAGTGGGCGACATGGGACGGTATCCGTCAGTATGAAGCCGACAACCACGATTATCTGCAAGGCCAAATCGGTAACCCAAGTGGTGAAGATGCACCGAATAAGAAATACTATGATCCACGTGTTTGGTTACGTGCTGGTCAAGCTTCTATGGTGGCTCGTCTTGAAAAAGCATTTTCAGATTTGAATGCGATCGACGTATTATAATTTGAATTTATATCAAATTATTGTTAGAAAACCCGTTCTGATGAGCGGGTTTTTTTATAGCTGATATAATCAGATGATGTAGATATAACCTGTTTGTTAGGGGCTGTTGACCTTTCGTGATGGTTTTTGCAGCAATTTGTCGTGCATTTAGTCAAGGCAGGTCATGTGAAGTGTAGCGATCTACATGAACTATGACCTAACGCTGGATAAATGAGCGACAAATGCTGCCCAGAGGGTTCATCTGAACGTGTCTTGCTCTTTGTTACGGGTCATTTGCTTAGGATAGCTAAGCGGCATGCCCCGCGCCGCGATCAATACCCGTTCAGATTGAACAAAATTCAACCATGAAAGGTCAACAGCCCCTAGTTAATTTCGTAAAAAATAAATAGTTTGACAATAAAAAGAGGCAATATAGATGGCTGGAGAATCGCTCGTGAATGGAGCAATACCTTTGTCTGATAGTCTATCCCGGATAAATGGATGGTTAGAAAATAATTCGGATATCTTACTGCAGTACGGTGTAAATATTATCGCAGCGATTCTGATTCTGTTCTTCGGGAACATTTTCGTCAAAGTCATTGCCGGTAGTGTTGCGAAGGTTTTGCGTAAAAAGGATATGGATCCGGCTGTTGTCGAATTTATCCATGGTTTGGTGCGTTATTTATTATTTGTGATCGTTCTGATTGCTGCACTAGGACGAATCGGGGTACAAACCGCATCGGTGGTTGCCGTCATTGGTGCTGCGGGTTTAGCTGTCGGTTTGGCGCTACAGGGTTCTCTCTCAAACTTTGCCGCCGGTATCTTGATTGTGGCATTCCGCCCATTTAAATCCGGTGACTATGTTGAAGTGGCTGGTGTCGCCGGCTCAGTTGAAAGCATTCAAATCTTTCAAACGATATTGAAAACACCGGACAATAAAATGGTTGTTGTCCCGAATTCTTCTGTTATCGGTGGGGCGATCACCAACTATTCACGCCATGCGACACGGAGAATTGACCTGATGATCGGCGTTTCCTATTCCGCTGATTTACAGGAAACCAAACGAATTCTGCGTGAAACGGTTGAACGTGATGAGCGTATTTTGAAAGACCCGGATATAACCATCGGTGTTCATACTTTAGCGGATTCATCGGTAAACTTTGTCGTTCGCCCTTGGGTGAAAACTGCTGATTATTGGCCTGTTTATTTCGATTTAATGCTGAATATTAAGGAAGCTCTTGACGCGAATGGTATTGAAATTCCATTCCCACAAATGAGCGTTCATTTGAACAAAGTTAATCAAGTCGATTAACACTTTCCTGAGTGAAGCGGTGTCGTCATACACCGCTTTTTTTATGACTAAAATATGGTATCAATGTTTTGGCGTTACTCTTTCTTCCGGCAGTGAATCGACTGATGATGATTGTGATCCATTCAAAGTAAAAGAGACGCCATATATTCAGTCATCGGAACAATTTGTTGCTATTTTAGCCTGTCGTTAGCGTTTTGTAATTTTTGTCACAATCAGATCTAATTACAATCAAACTATCCTATGATTGAATACTTAAGTGATTTCAAAATAAGGATTCAGCGTATGAATTCTGCGATTTGGCAATAACCCTTAATATGCTTATGTGGGAGTAAAGATTATGCGGTTGATGATCCTGAGTTTAATGATGTTTTGTCTACACAGTTATGCAGCGGAAGTGAACTTCCCACATATATCTGTAACCGGATTTGGTGAAGTGACAGTGGTGCCGGATAGCGCGGTCTTTTCTGTTCAGGTTGAGCAATCGACACTCAATGCTGAACAGGCGAAAGAGAGTGTCGATTCGGTTGTGCGTCAATTCTCAGAACAATTGCAGGGATTGGGGGCCAAAGCCGAACAAATTTCCAGTTCTAATTTATCGCTTGCTCCCCAGTATCATTATCCTGACGAAGGAAAGCCTGAATTGGTCGGCTATCGGGCAAGTCGCAGTATCACCGTATCCGTTGAACAACTAGATAAGCTGAATGAATATCTTGATGCCGCGTTGGAATCCGGTATTAACCGGATTGATCGGATTACGCTACAGGTGAAAGATCATCAAAAGTATCAGGCACAGGCGAGAGACAAAGCCATTCAGGATGCGTCAACCAAAGCACTCTCGATCGCGAAAGGATTTAAACGTACACTCGGCCCGGTGTGGCAAGTTGATTACCACTCCCAGCAAGCGAAACCGATGATGATGCGTGCTGTGTCTATGAACCAGAAAGAAGGTTTTCAGGACTATCAGGACAAGACGATAGTGATCAGTGACAGCGTTGATGTGTTATATCGATTGAATTAACCGGGTTGGTTAACTTTATCGTACTTAGACGAAAGTTTAATGTTGGTTGAATATTGAGCAATCTGTCAGAATTGGTATACTACCACTCTTCTTGAATTGTCGCCCCAGCGTTGACCGGAATAACAATTTTACCCATCTAAAGAGAAGTAAAAGAAAACTATAAGGAAATCAAATTACTGGGCAAATGAGGCTAAGTGGTATGTTGAATCATTTTCTGGTGAGATTAACGATCAGTTCTTTAGTGATCCTCGGTATAAAATTGAGTGCGTTGTACTTTTTACCGATGGTGTTGTTGTTGAATACACATAATAAAGAATTTTTCGGTTGGTAAGTTAGACGAAAGTCAAAGAAAACGGGGCGCTTCTGCGCCCCGTTTGTTTATTGCTTTTTCAGTAGAATCTACAATTACAGTACATGAACCGATGCAGTGTTGGTCGTGCCTGAAGCAACGAGTGCACCAGAAACCATCACCACGATATCTCCCTTACGGCCTAGATCTGTTTCTAGCGCTAATTTTTTACCAGAGATATAGAAGTCATCTGTACTCGCGATTGAATCAACGACAATCGGTGTGACACCTTTCGTTAAGACTAATTGCGCTGCAGTTTTCTGGTTAGTCGTCAAAGCGATGATGTGTGCTGTCGGGAAGTATTTTCTGACAGAACGTGCTGATTTACCGCCTTCAGTGGCAACCACGATCAGTGGTGCAGCCAGTTTTTCTGCTGTATCAACCGCACCTTTACATACGGCTTCTGTAATTCTCAGGCGAGGGCTGTCTAAACGAGAACCAAGCTCAGCTTTCTGTGCAAGGTCTGTCCGAGTTGCAATCTGCGCCATCATACGTACAGCTTCTACCGGATATTTACCTTTTGCAGTTTCACCGGAAAGCATGACCGCATCAGTCCCATCCATGATTGCGTTTGCAACGTCGCCTGCTTCTGCGCGAGTCGGACGTGGGTTTTTAATCATTGAATCCAGCATTTGCGTGGCAGTGATAACCACTTTTCTGGCTCGATTACATTTTTCGATCATCATCTTTTGAGCAAAAATGACTTCTTCTGCTGGGATTTCAACACCCAGATCGCCACGAGCAACCATGATACCGTCAGAAAGTTCGAGAATCTCATCGAAATTATCGACACCTTCTTGGTTCTCAATTTTAGAGATGATCTGAATATCTTGTCCGCCGTGTGCAGCAAGGTGTTCACGGATTTCACGGACATCGTCTGCCTTACGGATAAATGAAGCGGCAACGAAATCAACACCTTGCTCACAACCGAATTTCAGGTCAGATTTATCTTTGTCTGAAAGCGCTGGTAGTTTGACTGAAACACCCGGTAAATTAACCCCTTTGTTTTCACCTAAAGCACCATTGTTGAGTACCTGACAAGTCACTTCAGTTTCTGTTTTTTCAAGCACTTTCATTTCGAGCAGGCCGTCATCGACCAAGATGGTATTACCCACACTTAAATCTTGTGCAAAACCTGAGTAAGTCACAGCTGCCCGCTCTTGGTTACCGACAACGGTTGTATCTGTTGTAAACGTAAACGTTTGTCCTGCGACGAGATCGACATCTTGACCATTTTCTAGCTTCGTAGTACGGATTTCCGGTCCTTTGGTATCCAGTAGAATTGCCAATGTCTTGTCAAGGTTTTTCATCACCTGACGAAAGTTCACAATGCGAGTTCCATGCTCTTCGTAGTCACCGTGAGAGAAGTTGAGACGCATGACGTTCATGCCTGCGTTGACAAGTTCTGTTAGCTTCTCTACGGATTCAGTTTTAGGGCCAATCGTACAAACGATTTTGGTCTTCTTCATGGAAAATACTCTCCGATAATTGTATCAATTTGAAAGATAATGAGTGCCGTAAAGTGCAGTCAGTGGCCCTTGTCTTTTTCTCTTGAAGTGCCGGATTATTTCTCGCTGTCAAATACACTTTAAAGCTGAAACTCTTTCAACAAAACGGTTATTTTATAACTACACACAACCGCTTGTTTTGCGTAAAAACCGCGCAAGGCTCTGGTATTTTCGCCATCGCGAGGTGGTTTTTCAGTAAGTACACATTCAATTTTGTAATTTTCTTACTTTTGCCGAGCAGAATTCTAACACTGAATGAATGGAATATCACGGTCTAAGAGTTGTCTTAGGACAATGTTTTAGCATGAAAGATTAATTTTTATTATCGAAATAAATAGACAAAAATGTTTCGAATTGATTACTATATATTTCATATCGAAACTTAATTATCTTTTAATCTATGCTGAAACGAAATACGCAAGTCAGACGTCATGAAATTGTTCAACTCGTCAATCAGATGGGGGAGGTGAGCGTCGAGCTGCTTTCCGAACGATTTCATACCTCTGAGGTCACGATTCGCAAGGACCTCTCATCTCTAGAAAAAAATGGGCTGTTACTCAGACGTTATGGTGGTGCGATTTCGTTGCCGAAAGAAGTTGTTGCTGATGAATTTGATAAAAATGTTTCGATTCAAAAGATATCGCTTGCTCAGGAAGCCGCAAAATTGATTCGGGATCATCACCGGATCGTAATCGATAGCGGAGGTACAACCACAGCGTTAATCCAACAATTAAATGAAAAACGTGGCTTAGTTGTGATGACGAACACGCTTCAGGTTGCCAATGCGCTTCATGAACTGGAAAACGAACCGACACTATTAATGACCGGGGGCACTTGGGATCCGCACTCTGAATCCTTTCAGGGGCAGGTTGCCGAGTCCGTGTTACGTTCTTACGATTTTGACCAGTTGTTCATCGGATGTGACGGGATTGATTTGTCTCGGGGAACAACGACATTTAATGAACTGACGGGGCTGAGCCGGGTCATGGCGGAAGTTTCCCGGGAAGTTGTTGTGATGGCTGAATCGGACAAAATTGGTCGTAAGATCCCAAATCTGGAACTGGGGTGGGATCAGATCGATGTACTGGTCACCGATAGCAAGATTACCGATGAGCAAGTGGCAATGATCGAAGCTAACCAGGTGAGAGTGATACAAAGTCAAATGAATTAAAGGGTTCGGACAGGAAAGTGCCTGAATCGAGGCTTTTCTGTCGGGGCTGGATATATTGAGATTTAAGTGGAGTCATAAATTATGTGTGGAATTGTTGGTGCTGTGGCACAGCGTGATATCGCAGAAATATTGGTCGAAGGGTTACGTCGTCTGGAATACCGTGGTTATGATTCAGCTGGGGTTGCGATTGTTGATGCAGACAACCACTGCACCCGGATTCGCCGCCTTGGTAAAGTGCAGGCGTTGGCCGATGCCGTCAATGCTGCCGATGTGCGCGGTGGAACCGGTATTGCCCATACACGCTGGGCGACGCATGGCGAGCCTTCTGAAATCAATGCTCATCCACATGCTTCCGGTGATATTGCCGTGGTGCACAATGGTATTATTGAAAACCATGAAGCCCTGCGAGAACTGCTTCAAAGTCGCGGGTATGTTTTTGAGTCTCAGACCGACACTGAAGTGATTGCCCATTTAGTTGAATGGGAATTACGCCAAAGTAAATCACTGGTTGAAGCGCTGCAAAAAACTGCCAAGCAGCTCGAAGGCGCTTATGGCACTGTTGTGCTTGATCGACGTGATCCAAGCCGTTTGGTTGTAGCGCGCTCAGGTAGTCCGATTGTGATTGGGTTTGGTGTCGGTGAAAACTTCTTGGCTTCAGATCAACTGGCCTTGTTAAGTGTCACACGCCGCTTTATGTACCTTGAAGAAGGGGATGTCGCTGAGATTACTCGCAGAAGCGTTACCGTTTTTGATGGACAAGGCAATCAGGTTGAACGTGAGATCATCGAATCGAGTGCTGAACATGATGCGAGTGATAAAGGTCAATATCGCCACTTTATGCAAAAAGAAATTTTTGAACAACCGAACGCGCTGAAACAGACAATGGAAGGACGGGTGACGCATAACTCGGTCATCATCGACAGTATTGGCAGCAGTGCGAAAGAGATCCTGAACAAAGTTGAACACGTGCAGATCATTGCTTGTGGCACCTCATATAACTCTGGAATGGCAGCCCGATATTGGTTTGAGTCATTGGCGGGGGTCAGTTGTGATGTCGAGATTGCATCAGAGTTCCGATACCGTAATTTTGTTGTTCGTCCGAACAGCTTGCTGATCACTTTATCTCAGTCCGGTGAAACCGCTGATACTTTGGCAGCTTTACGCATCGCGAAAGAAAAAGGCTATATGGCTGCAATGACGATTTGTAATGTATCCGGCTCTTCTTTGGTTCGTGAATCCGATTTTGCATTTATGACGCGTGCCGGCACTGAAATCGGTGTTGCATCCACCAAAGCCTTCACCACTCAGTTGACAGCGATGCTGATGTTGGTTGTCGGATTGGGACGTCAGAAAGGCCATATCGATGCTGAAAAAGAAGCCGACATTGTGCATGCGATCCACGAATTACCGGTTCAGATTGAAAGCGCTTTAGCCTTTGATAAGGCGATTGAAGCGTTGGCGGAAGATTTTGCGGATAAGAATCACACCCTATTCTTAGGACGTGGCGAGTATTATCCGATTGCCATGGAAGCCGCATTAAAGCTCAAAGAAATCTCTTATATTCATGCGGAAGCTTATGCTGCCGGGGAGTTAAAACATGGCCCGCTCGCATTGATCGATGCCGATATGCCAGTGGTTGTGATTGCACCGAATAACGATTTGTTGGAAAAGCTGAAATCGAATGTTGAAGAAGTTCGCGCGCGTGGCGGATTACTCTATGTTTTCGCTGACGAGAAAGCCGGTTTTGAAGAGAGTGAAGGCATGAAAATCATCAAGATGCCCCACGTCCATGAAGTCACTGCTCCAATATTCTACACGGTGCCAATGCAGCTCCTGTCTTATCACGTTGCCCTGATTAAAGGCACCGACGTCGATCAGCCGCGTAACCTAGCAAAAGCGGTTACCGTTGAGTAAGGGGTGATACCGGAGAAGAATAAATTGTAGGAGAGGAATAAAATAAATATAACTTAAAAGTTAGAGTAAAGTTAGAAAATCCTTATAGCGAAAGGGCTAAGCAGCGATACTCTAACTTTTATGATTTTTGCTCTAAAAATGCTTGAATATGTAGAATCTTTCTGGCTGAGTAGCACTAATTTTTTAGATGCTTTCTGAACCAATTTTCTCTAACTTTTCTGCATTTTAGCTGATTGCACATTGCTCTTTGAATGAAATTTTGATTATTCAGTCATTTCGCCCCTTCCTAAATCACTTTTGGACAAAAGTGAGTTTAACAATAACACGTAAGTTAGAAAATTCGGATTAGGTCAAGTATTGTAAATTTAGCTGACCAGAACTGCGGTAGGGAAGTCAAAAGTGCACTGACAATTTGAACCTTATCTATAACAGGCCATACTTAATTGGATTGATTACTCAACTAAAGGCTTGGATAACAAAGTTAAACGAAGAATTCTGGATTTGATTCTTTTAAAGCGTCTTCATCATAATTAACTATATGAACTTTGGGTATTTTTTTAAGTACGGAGGTGTTAGACGTTTCTTTTAATATTAGCAACCATCTATCAACACCAATAATTTTAAATTGCGGTTTAGAGGTTGCCAACGTACTGCTCACATACGAACACTCACCATCCGAATCAAAAACGAAGCATTCTTCGCGAAAATTAGCATAATCCATAATATCTCCCGAACTTATGATCTAACCATGCAGAAGCTGACTGAATATAAAATATATATAGAGCTAAAATTACGACAAAAACAATTCCTCATAGTCATCTTTAGTTAATCCATTTTTTTCAATAATATTCACCAAACAATCCCTCAGAATAGGAAAAGTTTCACCCATAATAATACTAGGACTTAATTTACCTCGACCGTTAACCTTGTAAGAATCTTTAAGAATCCCATCATGAACAGCAGAGGAGCGTATACTGTATGCTGCATTTAATAGAGAAGATATTTCTTTCCGCTTCTCAAGGTCATAAGAAGCCAACTTGGAACCAATAATTTTTATCTGGAGAGTTAGCTCTCCATTAGTATCTGGTTTTGTTAATATCGACTCAAGGGCAATACCTAAATCAATAGCTTTATTTGTTTCATTCCAAGTGTTCATAGCCTGACTGCGACGAGCTAAAGAAATATCTAAAGGCAATCTAAGTTTCTCATTCATAGATAAGTATTTTTCCAATAAATGAGTAATTTGTTCAGCGTCAATACCATTCCATGAATCATAATGTTTAGGCTTAATCACCTCTAAGTATTGAGTCGAATGTGTGTCTATTATGCCAGAAAGAGGTGTAGTGTCTTCCAAAATACACCAACGTAATTCAACGCAGGGAGCGTGATCAGAAGCGAATAAAGATAGAAAATTAGTTATTAAAAATTCTTTATTTACGTAACCTTGAATAGTATTAATATTAGAATCACTAAGACCATTTGAAAGTAGTGTGCTTTCCATAGGTTGACATAAAAATGTATAGGGAGGGTGAACTCCACCACTAGATGAAAGACTTGAAGATAATTTCATTAATTTGTTATTTACATTTTCCTTGATTGTATTGGGTAAATTTTCAAAATTACAAAAATAAATACCATCTATTAATTCTGCTTTCCCTTTAAAATCAACTCCACTAATTAGTGACAGATTATAAATAACAACATCTGATGAAGATTCAAGTTCTAGCAAAGACGAATATGCAAGTTCTGCCCCAACCGTAGAAGCAGCTAAAACTAGCCATTTCGCCAAATACAATGCATTAATTTTTTCACCATGCCCTCCAGCGCGAAATGCTGAAGAAGATAGCCTAGGATGTGCTTCTTCAATAAGATTCGCTAATCTTATTGAATTATATGATGCTCCGAATGCCTTTGCATAATTACGCCAATCATCTTCCGCTATCCATAGAGTAAGTTGCTGTATGTTGCCTTCTGCAACTGACGTATTTATAGCTTTAATTATTCGTTGATTCATACAATTACCATCCCTAATGTCTTATTATTACCAGTGTAATTTCATTGTACACTCAACGACTTTAATTCCAATAACCACTCAGACTTCATGTGACCGTTGAAAGTACCCCGTAGTACATCACGGGGATTCACAGCGAACAGCACTAGAAGAATGGATAACTTTTACTAGGGCAAAAGTGAATGAACAGGATGTGAATGAGTCAAAGATCTAGCGCATAAAGGGGCACAAATGAGTCAGATCAAGCTGACTCGAAGATGGACAGAAGCTCGTTAGATCTGATGTTCTAAAGCTGTTCTGTCGGATTAGGGAAAGTATGTTGAAGTCTTTAGCTCTTGTTATGTTTTAATTCCATATCGTTGATATAGTCGATTGCAAATTCTATATATTCTATTAACTCTTCAACGCACTTAGGGAAATAATACTCAGCATCATCAGGGTGTAAGTTATCTTTAGGCAATAATGTGTATTCAATTTCATCGTTGAACAAAGGGTAAAGATTATGAGTAAGGTAGTTCCGGCGAACCAGTATAAACTCCAAAACTTCACTAAGTTCCTCAGTAGCCAATTCATGTTCTTTACAGCTCCCAACAAGCTGACCTAACATAGCTCGGCTAAGGTTGTATCGCACTTTAATACTACTCGCGAGAACAATTGACTTTAATGCCGATTCCAACTTTCCAGATATCAATAACAATCGCCCCAAGCTTTCACAGAAACGCTCACTTTTGAGTAACTCATCATAAAACTCTAGAGACATTGCTGAATTACTCCTTTACACAACGCTTGCAACAGCAGCTAACTAAGAGCCAAAGCGATTAGTTAGTCTGATGCTTGCTCTTGTTAAGCATTCTTTTGCCAAATTTTAATTGCCATTTCTTCAACTACATCCTCATATGACCAATGTGCAGAAATAATTGGGGTTCGTTTTAGGTACGACATTTTTCTCTTATTCAAAACTTTGACGCACTTTTCTAAGAAATTATCTGGATCATCTGCAACTATAGCTACCAAGTCATGATATTTGAATTTAAAATTACCATTATGCCTCCACTCTCTTTCCCAAGAAAAATCATGACGTTCACTCATAACATTTATAAGAGAATAGTAGCTAATAATTTCGTTATAAAATTCTTGCTTACATTTCAAGGTCTTGATAGAAGAAATATCATTAAAGTGGCTATCAAATTCAGACAATAAATAATTACGTAAAGAGCTACCATATCCATTTAGATATACAGCCGGATTAGCTCCATAATCAAGCATATCTTCTCGCCAAAACACGAGACCGTAAGGCTTTAGGCGTATTTTTCTAGGAAAATCTTCAGCAGCTAATTTTTTAATTTGGTCTAACGGCGTTTCAGTAAAACACACTGTATTAAAAGATTTCTTTAGCCTTTCTGACAATCTCATATTATTCAATTTTGGACTAAATAAACAATGGTGATTCCTTGCTTCTATTACCTTAGAGTTCAAAATGTTTATTAAATTATCTTCTGCTGAATTTCCTCCTGAATTCCTAGTTAAATGAACAAGAAACTTTGATACATCAGGTCTTATTCTTGGGTCAGTCAAACTACAATTCCTTATCGAATATTACTGATATGCTTAACAGTGCTTTTTCAGCAGACATTGTCTTTATAATATTTTCAGAAAATACAGACACCATAGCAGCAACATACTGTTCTATAAGTCTTATTCTTCCTTTCACTCATAAATTGCAGAACATGTCTGTATAATCATAAGTGCTCAACTAGGCTCATAATCTGCTATTAGTATATGTAGGTCAAGAACTGACATGAGAAAGTGGTCAGGAATCTTGAGATAAACAGTTTTGGGGCAGAAACGTTTCAACCAAAGCGGATAAGTGAATAAATTGGAAGATGGAACCAAGAACGACTCCATTAAGAATTTTACAGCTAAAAGTTAGAGATGCCGCTGCCATCTCAATGCCACCTTTTGTTCCTTACGAACTGACTGTGACCAGTGCTGCGCGGACCCACATACAAAGTATGCCTCATATTTTAAGACCAAGGGGCGTATGCTTGGTCTGGGGTAATGATAGATAGTATTGAGTACATGGGCAACCGTTAAAGTCTCTGTCTGAGCTCTTTGGGTTATGAAGAGTTTTAGCCTTCTTTTTCAGCTCAGCGGTAGTTTATTGCTCAACATAATAAAAATAGGCGTACTGAAAGTTTGAAAGTACGTACTGAAAGTTTGAATTAACCCTTTTCCCAAGTACTCATAATTTCATAAGTAATTGATTTTAAATTATAAATGTCAATATTAATGGTTCTCAAATAAAGTGGGTTTTGCATGACAAAAAATGACCCCAAAATATAACTAATATATTGATTATTATAATAAAAATATCATTCCTCCTATTGTTGTATTCATACTTTCAAGAAATGCGTAGTGAATGTATGTTTTTAATCCTACTTATTGATTTTAATGAAATTTTTTTGGTTAAATTTACTGTTTTTTTCATTTTTCTCGAAAATCTTAAGTTTTTAAGCTATAAAACTCTATGGTTTTATTTTTTTCATGAATCATGAAAAATGTATAAGGCGTGTATTTACGATGATGCAACTTCATAACGAACCCAATCTTATTGGCTTACCGTCAGAATTCAACGCTGTCTATACGCTTGGAGAAATGGGTGGTAGGCCGCAGCTTAAAATGACAGTTAATGGTCAGCCGATAACTTTTAATATTTTTTATGCTCATATACATCGTAAAGAAAGTATTAAAAGCTATTTAAAACGACGACCAAAAGCTAACGACATACTTTTCTGTAATCACCTTAGCGATTATCTTAGGCAGTTATGCCATGACTCAAATATCAACTATGCCGATGACTCCGGAAACGTAAGAGTAATGACTGGTGACATATGCATATTCATTGGCAATAGACCTCCGATAAAACAAAATAAATCTCACCAGTTTATGACTATCGGTATCATGAAGTGCTTATTTGCTCTTTTCGCTGAAAAAGACCTTATCAATGAGACCTATGCGAATATTGCATCTAAAGCAGACATTTCGGTTGGTATGGTTACAAAGGCAATGAAGTACCTTATTGAAAACAACCATATAGCAAAGAGTAAACGCCAAAGAAGATTTTTAAATGAGCCAGAGCTGCGTTATGAATGGTTGAAAAGCTATGGTCACATTTTAGCTCGCTATCATCAGGTGACGACTTATCCTCCTGTTGACAATTGGAAAGATATCTTATTGCAGCCAGGAGATGTTTGGGGGGGAGAAGTGGCCGCGACTCAGCTTACAAAATATAACCACCCTCACGAGCTACTATTGTTTAGCCGACATCAACCGGTCAAGTACTCTATCGGACATAAAGAGTTACCACCTCTTAAAGTAATAAAGCCATTTTGGGGCAAGTCTTTAAAAATTGGTCAACCTGCGTTGGCATTACTAACTATTGCTGAGTTGCTACTATCTAAGGATGCGCGCAATAGAGAAGTGGCTTATCTTATCAATGATAAATACGGAGAGTTGAACAAATTACCTTTGTGAACTTTGTTATGTTAGGAAGTTCAAAACTGACTTTCATAAACATAGGAATAGCAAAAATAGAATCATACTGGCAAATTGGTGGATGGGAGGTGTTATGACCGAGAAAGAACGCAGAGCTATCTTGTACCGTGTCGCTCGTAACCGACGAAACGGTTTGCATCTTAAAAGTGACGATCACCTTGAGCGTAGTGTTAAGGAATCACGGCAGTGGCGAGAATCCATTGAATTGAAATCATCTAGAACCTAAACCAAATAAATTTAAGCACTACTGATTAATCTTACACTATAAGCAGGGATAAAATGCATGACTGACCCATACTTAAACTTATTGCCGACATTAGAAGAATTCGAACTGCCAGACGTTCCCTGGAAAGTTGTTGATCCATCATCGTTACCGAAAGCCACTCTTTCAGCATTCGATTCATTTATGAGCGGATCTAGCGTCCCTCATAGGGTATTCGTTTATAGCCATGACTACTCGCGTTTCTGCATGCTCGTTCGCCGAGGGGATATAACGTTATCTTAGGGAGCGTGTTAATTCATGCATTATCTGGCAGCTTACGCAAACTATCATGGTTTGGCCGAACGGTTGGGCTGAATCAGAGATGGACAGTTTTGTGTCAGGGCATCTACTAATTTAGCTTTCTTAGGATTACCGTGGGTATCGCAAATAACTAGCAATGCCTACAACAACAGAGCTATTTGTTTCACCTAACCAACTCGTTATAGACATCGGCCTGTTGCAACATTGTATTGAGTGCTGTTGGCTTCAGGGTTCTTAACCATTAATATCTAAATTAAAACTGTTCTGTAACAATGAAATCATGATGCTTAATTTGAGGTAAGTCCTTTTTTGTCCCTTTCATATTATGAATCATGGCTCCATAAGCAGACTTGTACACATTAAATAAGTCTTGCGACTTGAAATCAGGTATGTCGTCATATATGCAGCCTAAAATCAAAGTATTGTACGCACTTAGTAAGTAGCCCAAAAGGTTATCAACAAGCTGAGGTCGAACGTGTCCATAAAAAGCTCGATGCGTCAACTTATTTCTAACTTTGTAAATTCTATGAAGTTGTTTTTCTACATCTACTTTAGTGTCTGTTATTCTTTTCTCGCAGGCTGCTGATGATTTAAAACAATCAAAAATATGAATAACTCTAAAGACAACAAATTCTTCACCTAATTTCGTCAAATCTGAATAAACACTATGTCTATTTTTTTCAATTTTCATGATATCAAAGAATTCTGTAAGGCTAAGCTGATTAAACTTACTTTCGTTGTTTTTTACAAGATTTTTCCAACTTGTAGGTAAATAAAACAAACGTGTTTCTAGTAATGACTTTGCGTAATTTAATCTAATATCAAGGCTTTGAGAGCTGTAAAATAGAGGTACATAATTAGTAATACCTGAAATTATGTTACCTTCCGTACTTTCAAATATGCATTCAAGAGCAATCCATAAACTTAACAACTTCTGCTCTAAAGACGTTGATTCCTTAGCTACTCGCAAATACCTTAATGATCTAGTTAATACGTCATATCGTTCTAATTTTATTGATTCACGGAATGAGAACTTGATAGACTGAGGGATAGACTCTAAAGCACCTGTATCTTTGCTTGTTATGAATTGCTTTAACCTGCCAATGTTAATTGTTTGCTTATGAACATGAGCCCCTGAATTAAACTCAGTCAAACAAACAGGGGAATACTTGAAATTATGTTGCGGTTTTTCAATACCTAAAAAATCTATAGCTTTATCAAGAATCTCATTTGCCTGCCAGGCAGCTGATACATAATCAGTAGTATTAACCACGACTTTTGCAACAACTGAAGATTCAAAGCCCTGTGATATTTTTTTATAGTTATCATCAGTAATGAATTGTTTACGGTCTACAAATTCAACACCAAGAATATTTTTCGTTTCGATAAGGTACTTACTTAAAGGAGCTACTAAGAAATATACATTATAGTCACTTACTCTAACTGTTAATTTATCAAGGCAGCTATTTAATTGAGCTGAAAAGTCTCTAGAACCATAGTTTGTTATTCTTGTTAGATATTCCATACGGTTATAGAGATATGTAGGAGAGTAACCTTTCCAAAGTAAATGACCTATATACATCTTGGTCAACTTATAAATCTCCTCCATAACTCTAGCTTTCTTCGTTAAATCTACAGCAGATAAAACACTAGCTTTTAGTTGCTTTTTAAGTTCATTGTAATATTCATCTTCTTTATTTAGAACCAAACTCACAATCGTTTTAATTTCCATTGCTCTATGATTGCTTAATGATTCTTTGTTTAAATCCGTTTTATTAATTAATAAAGGATAAAGGTTTGTAAATAAAATCCTTGCTATATTATCACTCTTGAGGACATTCTTATAATCGCTTAAAATTGTTAATAAAAAATTACCGTTTTTCTCATCCACCAAATAATCGTCAACTGCCTCTATAATTTCCTCAGCTCCCGACATAACATTCATCGTTTTTGACTGATAAAATGATGGTGTATTTACATATAAAATTTCTTTCCAGACTTCCACGAAAAATCTATTTCTAAAGTCATGAAATGGAAGACCATCCCATGTTGTGTTTGTAACTTTTCTCATTCCATCCACTTTGATTGTCTTTTGCACAACTCTTTGTCTACGACTTAAACTTGAATATTGTGCTACTAAATCAGATGCACATCAATCTAAAACGATTCAAACTAGCAACTTAGACTTAAAAAACAATCACATTGACTCAACAGGGCTAAGTAATCGCAATACATGCCATTGGATTTATCTGAATAGTCACTTGTTATTAAAAAAGAACTGTCATTCTACAATCTAAGCATAAAGCTATATTGAAGATTCATATTAGGTTTGGTAATGATAGCTTGTAGCAGTCGAAACACGTTTTGGGGCAGATATGCGTTACGCAACCATGTCAAACACATTAGTTTTAGCTGCTTGATATCAAGCCTGTGGGTCATTGGGGTAGTTATTTCAATTTTTCAGCAGCGGCTAGAAATCCCGCGCGAATAATCATATTCTCGGGAACTGCTTCATACATCTGGTTTCCAATATTAATGGTCCGGCATTCATTATCGCCACAAGGACCACAACAAGTATTTTGTCCTGAAGTTGCACCGACCCATTCTTCGATGGTTCGACCATCGATCAAAATTTTGTTAGATTCTAGTGGCTTTTCCTCGAAAACTGTTTGGCTGATAGAACGCTTTTCCATGAGCACTTCGATACCAACTTCTGCCATACAGCGCTTAAGTTTGCCGAATGCAACATCTGTTGCGTCACCAGTACTAGAACACCGCTCGCACGTTTGTCCATCGCTATCAACCAAACGCTGCCATTCGATAGTCATTGTCTTCATTTTCCCCTCCATGCAACAGCCTATTAAGTTGTAAATTGCCAACAATGTAATGATCAACAATGTCTCGTTCACGCTTTAACATTAGGCAAATTAGGTCAAATATTCGAGGAGAAATGATGCCGGAGAGGCAATACCAAAATGATTAGAGGCATTTCTGTTTTAGATTTGTTCATTTTTGTCACTCAGGTATTATGAAATTATCTGTATATCGAATGTAACCATTACGATTTGAGTGGTATAACATGGTCTTGATTTGTTTTGGTTTTATAACGGTGTAGCTCCCATGTGAGCTGAGCTATAGCATTAGTCGAAGCCTCAAGTTCTATCTTTTGAGCAGCATTGTCCGATTTTAACTTTTCGATTTGCTCTTTTGCTTTCGTTAGTTGAGCTTTCTCTTGTTTTGACTTAAGTGCATTTTTTGGGGCTTTTGATTCGCTAGAGAGCGTTGCCTTTGCCTTTTCAGCTAAGATAACATCCAACACATCAGGATGGTATTTTGATGAACCATTGGCGACACCTGCGCGTTTTTCTACAGCGAAGGGACTGATTTTTCTACCTTCACCTCTTAACTCATCCAGAGCTTTTAACAGTTTTTCTTTTACTCGTGACATTAAAGACTCCCTAACTCGAATCGGTTAAAATCAATACCATGCTCAAACATAACTTTCTCAGCAGCACGTATATCTGTTAACTCACGAGCCAATGTATTTCGATTAAATAGTCCAAGCTTTTTCATTTTTTCAATGTTGAAACAAAGTGAACGGTGCCTTTTTTGCCACCGGAATGCTTCTTCCTTATTGATATTTAGATTTTCACAATCTTCAGCAACACAGTTCGATGGTTCAAAAATATGCGCTAATTTGCATTTTACTCCAGCAAAACAACGGCCATAACCAGTGGTTTTATTTGCTCCTTTTGTTTTCTTGGCAAGAGCTTCAAATTCTTTCTCAGTCATTACCCTTGGATCACCTTCAAACGCTTTCATAAAACCACCTGATTGTTCCTCTGGATGCTCAACCATATCTTTTAAGTATTTGATATGAGCAACTTCCTCCGCTTGCTCAATATCTCTTTTAATACTGGCTTGGTTCTCTATACCAAGTAGTGTTAATACGTCACTGTGGCTGGCATAAATGGCGGTCATAGACAAGTGGATATGTTTAAATTGCTGTTTCAATGAGGCAAGCGAAACCAGACCATTACCTACAACGAAATGAGCAAACGAACGTCGAAGTGAGTGAGATGAAAAGTGCCAATAAATCGTTTCATCTTCTCTCTGCTTACGCGGTTCATATCGTTCAGATATAACCGGATTTAGTAGCGAATAAGCTTCATTCATTGTTGAAGGTATATACTGAATATTTATATGGTTTGAATAGAATTTAAATAAATCACTCAAACCCTTTGTATTGAGTAAAACTTCCTTTTTTGAGCACTTTATATTGTTACCTGTTTTGGCTTGGCTCTCGAAAGAAAACCGTGGACTGATATGAATGTTATTTTTTTCAGAACGATGGTCGCTATTTAACTCTCTTAGTACAGACAAAGCTTTTTGGCATATTGGCGAACAGGCCCATACATCTTCTCGCGATATTTTTTCTAGTTTCCTAGTCCATGAGCGAAGAGTTGGCAGGGTAATACCTTCAACCTCGATCTCTTTGTATGAATCGTGAGTAATACATTGTAATTCGCTAATCCGCATACCAGTGAAAGCACTACAAGTAACAAAACAAGCACTCTCGTATACTTTAAAAGTTTCTACGGCTTTTCGTTCTGTGATGTTCTTGTTTTGAGCAAATTTTTTAACATTATTCAATATATCAAGATCAAGAAAAGCAGCTTCTACATCATTGATTAGATGCCCCATTAATTGCTCATAAATCACAGGAATAACTGTCGGATAATGCCCTTTCCCTGTTAAAGAATATTTTTTTGCAACCTGATTGATTGTTTTCCCTTCAGGAATACCTAGCTCGTAATGACGATTTTCGGGGAAATAACTATTTAGGCTACTTAATATGTTTAACTGTTTCAGTGTTAGTAATGAAACTGCTTCAGATTTTACCGACAACTCTTGTAATACCTGATTAAAAACCAGTTCATTACTTAGCATTGAAAGGTGATTTATTTGCGTGTTTTTAAAACATCGTAAGATTTTTTCTGTGTATCTTATGATATTGAAACATGATTCAATTTTTCGAAATGGATTTCCTACATCAAGCAGCCTTCCTTTCCCACCCCAAACTAAAAAATACGCTCGTTGTTTGAGTTCAAGAAGCAGCTTTGCATTGTGTTTTCCTTTAGGAAATCTGAATATATATTGTGATTTTGGTGCACCATTAGTATTGAAAAAATCATTGAAATCCCATTTTTCATCTTTGAAATAAGAAACCGGAGAAAAACTTTTATCGAGACTGACCACTGTATCATCTGCAGGCATTGGATAGTCACCATCGGGTAAAGAATACACGTCAAAATCGGTGTGATTTAAAGCAACGCTATACATATTATCCCCTTAGAATGTCTTCAATAGAGTTTTCATCCCAAAGAGGATGGATTTCTCGTTTTAATTTCATTTCTGCTGCTTTAAGGTGGGACTTTTTAAAGCGTTTTTTTAACTCAACAATATTTAGCTTAATCTCGCCATAGTTTTGAATGAAGTGAGAAAGATCTTTATGTAGTGTCATTGCCTCATTTAGTCGTTGCTCAAAGGATAGTAAACGCCAGATATCATTACTATCATCAACCACACCAAAGTTTTTGCAGGAGAAACACTTCACAACGAATCCACATCCCATATGTGATTTATCATCATCACTGAGAAGCTCATTTTTATTCATATTTTTTTGAAATTCATTTCGTTGTGGGGATTCATTCCCTTTACAAAACCCACCGTTTGCTATCCGTTCTACATGACTTTCTGTTTTCCTTTTAAGAAGATTAAATTCTTCTGGCGTTAAGACTTCACCGATTAGTTCTTTAGTTCGTGCAATGGCTACTTTTGTTCCTCCTGATGGATTTTCACCTAAGTACTGAAGGGTAGTCACCCCGATGGCTAGTTGCCTTTTAGCATCCGTTTCAGTTGTCTTACTATATTTTGCTGCATCAAAAGTACTAGGTGAATTTCTCGTAGCTAGTGAAGCATGAAGACGACCTTTTTCAACTTCCATCCGTTCTTTTATCGTTGATTTTAAGGATTCACAGTTAAGAGAAAATGCTGAGTTCTGATTATATAATATTTCAAGTTCTTCATATGTACTACGTAAATACTTTACGTAGTAGTATAAATTATTTGAAGAAGGGCTATTACCATCAAATTTTTTAAACAAAAAATGTTTATTTGAATCTAATCTATTAATGTGCGTTTTAGAAAAAGATAGATGCGAATCGAAGAACGACTTACAACTTTTTTTTGGTATAAAAGAATATTCATTTTCTTTGTAATTGTTTCTACCTTTTATTCCAATGATGGATATGCGATTATTGCCAAGATTATCTATTCTAAAATTATCATCAATATACATATTGATGGTTTCCATCTGACCTGTACCGAGATAATAAATAGTTAAGAATATTGCATTATAAATTAATCGATTAAAGGTTATTTGTTTAGATTTTTCTGTTAATGGTTCATTGGTATATTTATTAAGTAATAGCTTATGATCTTTAAGAAGCACTCTCCCAACACGTTTCAGTTCATAACTTGAGTAGTTATCACTATCCAGTTTAGCGCTACTTGTGTTTAAATTTCTTTTCTCTTTAGGTATCGCTCTAAGCCCCAGTTTAGTCAAAGTACAAGAAAGTTTGGCAGCTAGAGAACCAAGGCTTTTCCCTGAAATAGGTTCGCCTTTTACACCAACACCATTAGCTAACATAGAGAGATAGTTTGAGCGAATAAAATCCGAACAAATATCTGTTGAAAAACAGATATTATCTTTCGAACCATTAATTGAATACTTCCAAGTGAATACTCTTTTAATATAACCATAGTTCGATACTTTACTTGCTTCAGACCAACCTGAAGATTCAAATCTTGTAATCAACCATTTAATGTGCTCAGATGAAGCGTACTTTTCTAACTCTTTGAAGTTAATCTTACGGTTGATACCACTACCATTTTTCCAAATTTGTTCATACTGAGTTATATTTTCAACAGTATTATCAACTAACATATCTTTAATCGGTATAGAACGGTATCGATGCTTAAATGCTTTGTTATTAATTTGATCTTTCTTCATAACTGCTGTGTCATACCATCAAGTATATTGGTCATTACTTCCGGAACCATATTTTTTTCAGGATTGCCTTCCCAATAGGTCAGGTATCTCATGGTTGTAGCGAGATCTTTATGACCCATCTCACTTTTTAGTTGGGCTAGTGCTTGAGTTGTTGTCAGCGAACCAAGATTTAGTAATGTTTCTAGTTTATTGGCACCAAAAGTTGCCCGTAAATCATGCAAACGATGAGAGAAATGTTTGTTGTCATGTTGACGAATGGCTTTACGTAGCTTACCCCACAAGACATTAAGCATCTGTGTGTTAAATGGATTTCCTGATTTAGTCAATAATGCGGGAATGTTGGTGCTACCTGTTGCTTGATAAAACAGTGTTGCCCGGTTTTTGTACCTACTTGTTTCATGATAACTGTTGAAAGCTTTCATCAACCATACGGGCATAGATATTTCACGATTTAAATCATATTTCGTCTTACAGTCATTACTTGGCCCGATACGTATTCCTGTTAATGTTTTTCCGTCAAAGCCTTTGGGTATACAAAAGTGATCTCTTTTGATATCTGATATTTCTACTGCTCTTAACCCTGTCGTAATGGAGAGAGAAACTGCTAAACGAAATTCATAAGATAGCCCATTGTTTTCCCAGTTTTTCCTGACATGGCTAATGTCGAGATCATCCAATGGTCTTAATTTTGTTCCGCTATATCCTCCGCGGATCGAGCAATCAGTAATGTTTTGTCCATATTTGGTCACACCTTGTATATCGAATGGCAATTCGGAAATGTATCCGTGACGGTAGCAAAACATATAAAAGCGTCTTACAACCGACAGGAATGCTTTAGCTGTTTCTCGTGAATAATTTCCTTTTGCAATCTGGTTCTCAAGATTATTTCTGAAAAGGAAAATTGGATAACGTTTCAGATGATGATTCGATTCATCCCACTTAATATTGTTTGCATCTAGAAAACGAAAGTAAGACAACATGGCAAACGAGCTGGGTTTAGTGTCCTTTAACCCTTCAATGATTCTCCTACTTAATATAAAAGCATTAACTTCAAAAATTGGATTTCCGACAGGATCAAACAACAAGCTTACCCCTTTATAAGAGTTTGTTTTATCGACGGAGTATGAAAGCTCCCCATCTTCGTTTGGAAAAGTATTTACATTCCCGATGTTCAGGTCGCTGCTGGTTGCAATTAAATGATATTGACTAGTCATATGAAATCCCTTTTATCTAATTATTAGTTTAGCTATCACTCTAACTTTGTCAATTTAAAGAGTATTGATTATGCTCTATTTTAAACTTTTTATTTATAGTTTAGTTTAATAAAGATTCATACTGAGTATTAAAGTGTCATCCTGAAATGGCGGTAATCAATAATCTATACACTGCCGTTGCTCAAATAAAATTGTTCATATACGTGTCAGATTGATTCCAAACATCTAGCACGTATGTGCCTCCAAGCATTCACCTCACTAAAGCTCTTTTCCATATAAAAAGTATTCGTATTAAACTAATTAAGATACTCAATGACGACCCAAAGTTGTCTAGGACGATGAAGGGAAAAACCTTGATATCATGGTATTTTAATACGATAGGAGTATTTGTAGCACCATGAAGAGATTAAGAAATATAATGTATGAACATAATTTGAATGAGATTAGAGACTCTGTTGGTGTTATCTGTGGAGAATGCAACCAAAAAGCGTACTATTTTAATACACGAAATAGAGATTTTTTTTCTGAAAAACATTGTCTGATATGCTCGAAAGATAAATGCAATGGCATTCTTTTAGAGGATTTCGTGTTTACGCTAACACGTAAACTCAAAAACCATTATAAACTAATTAAAGACGAAATGTCTGAAGCTATATCGCTTAATCAAGTTTTGAAGCGCTTTACTTATGATAATGAGCAAGTACTCAAAAAACTCGCTCACTTGCTGTGTCAGGAAAATGGGTCTTATTTCCAATTAGAAGGGCGCTATATAAGTATTGTGGATGATGTATTTAAAGAAGAATGCGAAAAAGAATCCATTGAGCAATGGAATAATTTTTCCAGAGAGCTTAAGCATATCCGCCGTTTCACCCATACAGGTGCCTCTCGATTTTATGAAGATTTGATTGGAGCATGTATGTATTCTGTGGAGAAAAATGAAGAATTCAACTCAGCGTTGAAAACAATAAAAAAAGGAAATATTTTCTATCGGGGACGTCTAGCCAAGGATGATTCTCACAAAAGAGCTATCTCTTCAAATCCAGAGGTAGAACTTGGTGCACCGCCAGACTTTCTTGCTGCAAACAATCGAATGAGTCCTTCAGGAATATCCTTTATGTATACTGCAAGTGATCCTCAAACAGCGATAGCAGAGCTTCGTCCCTATGTTAATGACACCATTGCAATCGGGGAATTCGTGAGCACCAAAGACCTCAACTTTTTTGATTTTACCCTTCTGGATAAAATGCTCCCCAAAGACGCTAATATTCTTGATGATCCAATAAATGACAAATCCTTTCAAAACAGATATCTATTGGGGTCTATCCATGAACTGATTTCTAGACCATTCAGGGCAACCGATATAAGTTATATAGAGACCCAGATGTTTGCGGAAACTATTCGCAATTATAAGAATGGGTTCTTTCATGGCATCATATTCGGGTCATCACAGCGAGATGGAGGTTTAAATTATGTTTTATTTGGTGATATATCAAAGGATGAAAACTGTGATGAAGTCAATAAAGATTATCATGTTGAATTAGACCGAGATTTGGGGGTTAAGTTTTATAAAGTGGTAAAAATGACAGCTTCAACAGAAGAATTGGATTAGCAAGTGGGTGATGCATGTATCGCAATATTGGCGAGTACAAAATACCAAACAGTTAAGGAAATTGCATTCGATGTTTTAACTCTTGGAAATGATGACGTTTTCTATACAACAGCGTCTGATTTAAGGAAATTAGACGCTGTATTTAATCTTGAAATAGTGGTCGCCGTAGAAAGTTCAAGAGTATGAATTCACTTCCCGATTTGGCTATTTTAGCGATCAACTATCGTGAGTTCGAGTACACTTGGCATTGGGTCGTTTATTGTCGTTATAACGATGAGCAATTTGTTCTAGATCCAAAACAAATCAATAAAATCGGTAAAACGTACAGATTTGATAGACTTTCAGAAAAATCCTGTTGATTCATAGAAGTGAAACGCTGATATAGATCTTCACAGAAGATAAGTAATAGAGTTGCATACTCAAACCGTTGTCCTTATGCTTGTTTTATCTGCATGGGATAGCGGTTTTTTATGGCAAAAAATAAATATGCGGCGTCGGAGACTCGGTATAGACGTTGGCTCAAAGAAATGTGTGATAAGAGTAAAGTCTCATATTGAGTGTTAAAGTATCATACTAAAAAGGCTGCGCTCTCATCGATACGCTGCCTTTTCTTCAATGTTGATGCCCCATTGTGTTCCGGCGAAATTTTGGGCTGATAACTTTCACGACTGGTTTTCAATACTTATGGTTATGTTAAGCAGCGGAATGACGATGCTTATTTATTCCCAAAACCAAGCAACGCGTAACAAATCGGCGGTGGTTTGTTTTTGTATCAATATGCTGACCACCGCTCATATCTGCTTACTATTTAATCGGTAGATAGATCTCCGTTAACAACTCACATTCTTCTACTTCATGAATAAAATTTAAGTAACGGAAGAAACAAGGGAAGTCTCTCAATTCTTCGCCGCTATCTGGCAGCCATTTTTGATACAAGTGATACACGGTGTTGCCAATACTGTCATGGCTTCCCTTATGGATCGCCATGGCGCACTTGCCACTTGGTATTATTCCAGTTTTAACACCATAGGCGTTTGCTGGAACCTCTCCTTCGTGTGAGCCACAGACATCAAACTGGAACTCATCATCTGGCGTATCGCTTGGGTCAGAGTGAGGAATTCCAAATGTTTCGCTGGTTTTGATTGGAGACAAACCTGTTGATTTTCTCCAATTTATGAACTTGGCTACCGTCTCGTATATCAGTCGCGGGCTACCTTTATGTTCAATCAATGCCACTTTTCTTTTTTCGAAATCTACGATTTGAACATCCATTACACTTTCTCCTGTTATCGGTGGACGATATTCATACTTTGAGTGCCAAGAGCGCCACTCAGGCTGATTTCTAAATTGGGAAGGTGATTGTCCAAATATCCTAGAAAAAGCACGGGAAAAGGCTTCTAGGCTTTCGAAGCGGGCTTCAAAAGCGATATCAGTAACACTGTACTCTGACTCGAACGCTAACCTGAAAGAAGCGCGTTTCATTCGTGCCAGCAACACATATTGCATCGCACTGATCCCCATAAACGACTTAAAGATACGGTGAAAGTGGTACTTTGAACTGGCTGCTACAGCACTTAGCTGCTCAAGCGAAAACTCGTCATCTAGGTTACCATCTATAAAATCGCACACTTTCTTTATCTGTCGTTCATGACGTTTCATCACGCTCATTGTCTTTGACACTCCAACTTAGAAATCACAGAAATGATACCCACGGAGATTTAATTATGCCTGATTGAAATTGCGGGATAGTCTTCACGACGCTTAACTTCTTTCCATTCTAATAGTTTGGTAAAAATTCAGCGCTTTCTTCAAGTTTTGAAACTGCTCAGCCAATATGATGTGTTCCACTCGTCAATGACATTGTTGTCCTCCTTTTTAAAAATTCGTTTTGGATAGCGTTTGTATCGCTATTCTATAAATCAGCCTAAATTCGGTTATGTCGCTAGATTCGGCACGCATAATCATGCCTTCTACAAACGTCATGATCGCTTCAGATTTAGACTCAATTTGCTTCTCATTCAATTCTGGGTTACTGGATATTATTTCTTTGATCAGCCCTTTGAGCCATTTTTTATGCATTAGTGCTGAATTGGCTATCGAATCGTCTGACTCTTTAAATTCAGACATGGCATGCATAAACATGCATCCGTGAAAATCAGTGGTTCCGAACCACTTAAAATGCCAATCGATTAAAGCCTCCAGTTTTTCCTCAATGTTCATGTTGGGGGTAATGACTCCACCAAGTTTCTCTTCGAACCTTAGATGTCTTCGAGTAAGTACCGCGACGATAAGTTTGTTTTTCGAACCGAAGTGCCGGTACATGGATGTTTTTGATACGCCTGCGGTATCTCGAATCAGGTCTACTCCAACGGCAGTATAACCATTCTTATTAAACAATGACTCAGCGGTATCGAGGATGTGATCTTTGGTGCTCATAAAATAATTTTCCAAATAGTAAATAAATTGGTTGTATTGAGTGTACAGATCTGTATCATTTTAACTCGTTGGTACAGATCTGTACCAAACCAATGTAACACATTTTCCATTGAGATCTTTATTTTAAGGAATTTATGATGAATAAACTAAAAGGTGGCGGTTCGTTACCTCCACGTCCATCTCTTCTCCAGCTTTCTAAAGGTCTTGTTGGAGGAACTCTCGGCATTCTATGTTTGTGTCTACTAGGTCAATACTCAGGTGTTCCTTGGTTAATGGCTCCATTTGGTGCCACATGCGTAATTTTGTTCGCTGCCCCGACATCGCCGCTTGCTCAACCTCGTAACGTGATCGGTGGACATCTTATAACAGCTTCTGTCGGCCTGGCTGCCTTATATGGTTTGGGTGATTCCTACATCGTTATGTCGGTTGCGGTAGGCGTGGCAATAATGGCAATGCAGTTTTTACGTGCGGTACACCCACCGGCTGGCGCAAATCCAATCGTAATTATTCTTGCAGGAAAATCTGTTGTGGGTCTTTCATTCTTATTTACACCCGTGCTTGTTGGTAGTGTTCTTCTAGTTCTTATTGCGTCACTTGTTAACAATTATGGCGTGAAAGATGGATGGCCTATTTACTGGCATGGTTTCGGAAAAACACAGGGGTAATCTCGATGCCATTACTCACTTTAACGGTGTCGGAAGAATTGTTGACGGATTTACATTTAGCTTAAGTATTTCAATAACCGAAGGCGAAAATTCTGAGGAGGAATGCCAGAACTGGCTTAACGAAACTTGGGACTTTCCCAGTATGAGACTTTATTTTCCAACCTCACCAAAATCATACGACAACAATTGTCGAAGCATATTAAAGTCGCACACTAAAAAGGCAGCGATCTCATCGATACGCTGCCTTCTTTAATATTGATGTTCTAAAGTCTATCAGAACAACGAAAGAGAGACTGATAATTCAGCCTTTTAAAACCCATGGTGTGAGCTTATTTTTTCTAGTTTGTACAATGAGCTTTATATTCAAAGCAAACATCAGTCATTGACTTGATTTTCATTGTTTGATCTTTCTTTTTTAAGCTTAAACCAAATTTTCTTTCTGCCATTATTATTCAAAATAACACCTCTAAAACTACACCGCTTTGACCACCTGCTATTCTTTGAAGTAGGTTGTTTACTGAATTCTTATTATGTGAAATTTTCTTTGTTTTAATTTTTTTATCAGAAATATTTATCGAATTGGTATTTTTATTAGACATATGATGCCCTTATTTATTTAAGCGTTAAGGTACACTGAACATGTGTTATTTTATGATAGAGAATGAAGGGTGATTGCAGAGAAACATGCTAAAGATGACACTGGAAAAACTGGCTTTATACTTTTTATCTGAAACAACGCTTGGTCAGAGCGACTACTTCCTTATCACTTTCTAGGCGTGATAAGGAAGACAAAACTTGTAAGACTACTGAAGTGTCGTTACATTTTCTGCTTGAAAACCTTTAGGTCCTCTACCTACGGTAAAAGAAACCTTGTCGCCTTCAATGAGTTTTTTAAACCCATCACCAACGATGCTTCGGAAGTGAACAAAAAGATCGTCACCATTATTTTGAGAAATGAAACCGAAACCTTTCGTTTCATTAAACCACTTTACTGTACCAATGACTTGATTAGACATATTATGCCCCTTATTAAATTAAAATTAAGGTGCACTGAACATAAGCATTATTTTTGGGATAGAGAATTAAGGGAGATACAGAGAAAAACTTGCTAGGGATAACGCTGAAAACTTACTTTATATTTTTTATCTTGAAACAACTCTTTGTCAGAGCAAGGTCGACTATACAGGTTTAAAAGATTAAAGATAGGTTTATTTTTATTTTTATTTACCCTAAGGATGAAAATCGCAAAACTTGTGTACGCGATATGACCCGACTTAGCCACATGATACTCAAATAAAAAATCGGCCGGATAGATGAAGGGAAAGGTATCACTATCTATCGGCCCATTTTCCTATTTTTTGACAAAGAATTTAGCCAGATTCAATTCACTAACAACCGTATTCCTCAGCAATATAAGTTTCAAACCGACGACACAAATCTTCGTCAGATACCAAGTTGTCACTGATTACTGTATCACCATCCACGACTTTTATTCTGGCATTGAGCGGTGCGACGTCAGATCGCTTCCGGGAAGATAAGTCGGCAATTTTCTGTTGCTCTATTTTCCATGCGTCTTCTGCTGAAAGGTTACATGCGTCGGCGAGATATTTGGCATTAAATCGTTCTCCAGTCAGGCTCTCAATGGTCTGATTATGTGAAAGATGATTGCCTCTAGACCAGTAGTGTTTCGCAAGTAAAGGACCAATTTCCGTATTGTCAGTCAAGTAACCCAATGTTCGGGTAAAATATGCTCGGGTCTGATACACCGCCATATGTGCCAGCAAATAGCCCTGATACGAACATGCTGACTCATCCGATAAAAGATGTGGGATTGCCATTAACGGTCTGGGACTACATGCCAATCCTAAAATGCGCTGTTCCATATTTCGCGCCAGTTTGGTCACTGTTTCAGGCGTTAGTTCGTCATCGCTTAACTGATACAGTGCCCGTTCAAAGTATGGTACAACCAGAATGCTTCGTTCTGTGTAGGCTTTAAAAGGCTGACGGCTATCAATCATCTGTTTGATGATGGTATCCGGTACTGCTTCGCCAGCGGCGTTTTTCGCATACTGTTTTAACCAGTCGGCATCGGTCAGCAAACTGTCACAGAACATCGACTGAGTTTCAGCGTAAGCCATTGAGGTCGGGGCAAATTCCTGAGAAAAGCAGGGCGAGTTCATTTTTACATTGGCAAAATGGGCGGCGTGGCCTCCTTCGTGGAACAGGGTGTTTATGCCGTCGTAACCGCTACCGACCTGATCCGGTTTGGCGTTACTGGTAAAATTCACCTGTGCCGCAATCCAGTTCCCTTGATCGATAAAAGATGGAATTGGACCGTGGCAGAAGCCATTCTGGTATTTTCCTTTACGATCAAGCAGATCAAGGGTTAACTCCGCACCGGAATAGTCAATATTCAGACGACCGAATGATTCCACCCAACGACGAAGTGACTGAGAAAAGGGGACATAAGGGTCCAATTGTCGCATGACATCTCCGGCAAAAGAAAACGGGAAATTATGTGCCTGTAATGCCTGTTCGCCTTTCTCTTTAGCAAGGTTATCCAGACTGTTCTGGTGGTTTGGTCGGGTACGCTGTTCAAAATCATCCAGAATGGTAAACAACTGCTCGGAAGTCATCTGCTCAGTTTTTACTACCGAGTAATCAAAGAAAGAATCAAAGCCGAGAGTGCGGGCAAATTGATTTCTCAGTTTCACCAGATCCAAAAATCCGTTATGTAGTAGCCACTGTTCCAGATCCATTAACGCCTGATGCGCAGACTGACGCACTTGCTCATTATCATTCGTGCGGATCACGGAACTGAGTACAGGCAATGACCCTTCAACCTCATTGCCCTTTTCATCGTGATAAGTCATGACATGTTGCTGCTTTTTCTCAAACAGGTCTGCTTCAAAATTGATGAGTTTTTCTTTCAGTTGATTGCCTTCCGGAGTTTCGATAGCGTGCGCCTGAAACATCGCCAGCCAGCCCTGCAACCCGATCAGTGTTGATTCTCGTTCCTGCGGGTCAATCAGCTTTTCCGCTTCAGTAATCGCTTGTTTTAGGTCAGCAATTTTCTGTGGGTTACTGAGATAATTGGTCCATTCGGTTTGTGCTTGGGCGGATTGGTCGTGGGCATCACTGGTTCCCATATAGGTTGACCAGAACAGATCCTCTTTCTTGCGATGAATTGCGAGGTAGCTGTGGTTTAAAGTATTGAGCGTTTCGGTCGGAGTCATAGGTGCCTGCTTATCATTAAACGGTTTGATAACAAATTGATTCCCACACTACACTAATCTTACCAAGGGTTTAAGGAAAGATTCTCCCGAGAGTCACCGGGAAATGAAGAAGGTTTGTTGTGCGCTGATGTTCTCTGAACTGAGCTGGTTCGGGACCAACCACATACTTCGTCTCGTTGGGGATTACTTTTGGGGGAGGAGTAACCCACGATACAAACTAAATCAATGGGTTTAACTGATAACTAGCATAGTATTTGTTGCCCGTAAAAGCGAGGTGCCCGATATTGGATTTGTGACCACGGTTAGGAATGTCAGTGTGCGTCTCTGCCTCCAGTGATTTTGCTCTTAATGTGGCCTACAATTTAATCGACAATGATTGAGAGAATCGGGGATAGAGGAAAGCATATGAACAAATACTACCGTCTAGCATTAGGTATCTGCATCGCATCTATAGTTGTCGCTTTACTATTCGCAATAGAAAACACCAACCTGCTGATTTTGGTTGTAGCGATAGCGGGGGTGCTCGGTTGCCTAATGAAGATGGAACGTTTAGCAAAAGAGAAATTCAATTTTTATGAGCAGATCCTCGATACTATCCCAAATCCACTCTCTGTCACTGATATGGATATGAAGTGGACGTTTGTCAATCGCGCTGCTACCGATCCTCTGGGAGTCAAACGTGGGGACGTACTTGGAATGCACTGTTCAAACTGGGGAGCAAATATCTGTAACACCGAAGACTGTGGGGTGAACTGTTTAAGAAAAGGCAAACAGACCACATCCTTTCACCAATGGGACAAATATTTTCGTGTCGACACTTTTTACATCAATGGATTAAATGGCAACAAGATAGGCCATGTTGAATATGTACAGGAAATATCAGAAAAGGTTGCGCTAAAATCCGTGTACAAAGATGTGGATGCTATCAGTGAAAACCTTACATTAGGGGCAAAGAACCTGAATGATGCCAGCCATGCGCTGACCGTCGGGTCAACTCAGCAAGCGGCCTCTGTTACCCAAATCGGTAGCTCGCTTAATGAAATTCTTACTCAGGCTAATGACAATGCCGAGCGTGCATCAAGAGCTAGTGCTGTCTCGACCGAAGCACAGCGAGCGGCGACCATGGCCTCCGATGAAATAAGAGAACTTGAGCAAGCGATGCAGGAAATTAATCGCTCAAGCGATGCGATTAGTGAAATTATTAATGTCATTGATGATATTGCATCTCAGACTAATCTACTGGCACTGAATGCTTCCATTGAGGCTGCTCGGGCCGGCGAAATGGGGCGCGGTTTTGCTGTGGTAGCCGATGAAGTCAGAAAGCTTGCTGAGCGCAGTTCAACCGCTGCGAGTGAGTCGGCGGAGTATATTCAGATATCAGTAGGAAATATCGAGAAGGGTAATGCAATATCACAAAAATGTGTGAGTGCATTGGGTGAGATTGTTAAGCATGTGGCAACTATCACCGACACCATCGAAGAGATCGATAATGCATCGCAAAGTCAGGCGACCGGATTGAGTCAGGTCAATCAGGGTATGTCAGAAATTGATGAGGTGGTCCACTCGACGGCAACATCTGCGGAAGAGACATCCATCTCTGCCTCGGAGCTGAGTGAGTTGTCATTGAAACTTCAGGCTCAGCTTGAAAAAATGAGAAAAATTGACGGATTAATCGACAATACAGCCCAAACAGACAGCAATATGATTGAGGTTAAAAATGTGTCATAACGTCAGGCAAAGCCCCTATGATCAATACAAAAAATGAAAAGAAGACGCTCATGACTCTTGAGCGTTTTCCCTTTATCGAGCCTCGTTTGCACATCGTGTCGCCAGCTTCATCGTTGATGTAGCAGTATCGCTCCGATTTCCTATCTAAATGTTTATTTACCATCATCATATAATTCCATGCAAATTTTTATCCTAACATATTGATTATTATTATATTTTTATGTGGTTTCTCATCGAGCGCGGCTGATCGCTACTGATAATATTATAAAAATAAATGTAGCAATCGTCACTTTTTTGATTACAAAATGTAGCACTCGCTACTTTTTGACGTATTATTCATAAAGAGAAAAAAAACATAACGAAGCAAAAGGTCTGATATGAAAAACTCAAAATTGTTTTCAAAAGCGCAGAACTTGGGGAAGGCATTTATGCTTCCTATTGCAGTTCTGCCTGCTGCTGGTCTACTCCTCGGGATAGGCGGCGTATTTTCGAATCCACATACCATCGAAATGTATCCAATGTTGGATATTCAATTTTTGCAGTCTCTGTTTATACTGATGAGAAGTGCGGGAGCTGTCGTATTTGGCAACTTGTCGCTATTGTTTTGTGTCGGTGTGGCTGTTGGTTTAGCAAAATCGGATAAAGGTACAGCCGGGCTGGCTGCTGTATTAGCATTTTTGATTATGAATGTGACAATCAATGCGATGCTAACCATTACCGGGACCTTAGAAGCTTCAAACTTAAAAGAAGCCGGTCAAGCTATGGTGTTAGGGACTCAGACCTTACAAACCGGTGTTTTAGGGGGTATTTTATGCGGTATATTGGTTGCCGTTGTTCATGGGAAATACTACAAAGCCGAACTCCATTCTTTATTAGCATTTTTTAGTGGCTCACGTTTTGTTCCTATCGTCGCTTCATTTGCGTCTATTTTTCTCGGTGTGTTCTTATACTTCTTCTGGCCGTTTTTTCAGCAAGGTATTTCAGGTCTGGGAAGCTTAGTTGAAACAACGGGTTATGTAGGAACGTTTGCATTTGGTGCAATCCTGAAAACACTGCTTCCTTTAGGTCTTCACCATATTTTCTATATGCCGTTCTGGTTTACCAGTGTCGGTGGTGAAGCGGTTGTGAATGGTCAATTGGTGCAAGGGACACAGAACATCTTCTTTGCTCAGCTCGCAGACCCTCATACAGTGAAATATTTTGAAGGTGTTTCTCGGTTCATGTCAGGACGTTTTGCTGACTTTATGTTTGGTATGCCAGGTGCCGCTTTGGCTATGTACCATTGTGCAAAACCGGAAAATCGTAAGAAAGTCGCTGGGATTTTATTGTCAGCTGCACTGACTTCTTTTATTACTGGTATCACTGAGCCACTGGAATTCATCTTCTTATTTACCGCTCCAATTCTATATGTGTTCCACGTTATCGGTGTTGGTTTAGCATTCATGCTTTGTCATATGCTTGATATCACCGTGGGGATGACATTCTCTGGTGGCGCAATTGACTTTACGCTGTTCGGTATTATGCAAGGCAATGATAAAACGAACTATTTACTGATGTTCCCTGTCGGTGCCTTCATGTTCGCATACTATTACTTAGTCTTTAGAACATTGATTACTTGGAAAGATCTGAATACACCGGGACGCCGAGATGATGTAGAAGACGATGCTAGTGAAGGGAGTGCTTCTGTAACGGGTGACGAGAAACTAAAAGGCATCATTCAGGCATTCGGTGGCAAAGACAACATTCTGGATTTAGATTGCTGTGCGACACGACTCCGTGTCAATGTAAAAGACGCAAGCCTTGTACAGGATGAGAAATTTAAATCTTATGGCGCATTAGCGACCGTCATTCAAGATACTGGGATTCAAGTTATATTTGGCCCTCAGGTGACCGTTATTAAAAATCAACTTGATGAATATATGATTCACAGCGCTTAGTGAGACGGATGGTGTATACCGCACCATCCTTTTCATTCTTTTCATTGAGATGAGCAAGGGAAAAAAATGAAAGCAGTTGTATTAATGTTTGATACGTTAACTCGTCATCATCTATCAACATATGGTGGTGATGCCATTACACCGAACTTTGAACGTTTAGCGAAAAAAACCGTTCAGTTTGATAAGTTTTTCGTTGGCAGCATGCCGTGTATGCCTGCGAGAAGGGACCTGCACACTGGCAGGTACAATTTCCTTCATCGTAGCTGGGGGCCTATCGAACCTTTTGATTTCTCAATGCCTGAATATTTATCTAAAAATAAAATTCATACGCATCTCGTTACTGATCATAAACATTATTGGCGTGATGGTGGGGCAACTTACCATACGCGTTATACGACTTTTGAATTCATTCGTGGTCAGGAAGGTGACGCTTGGAAAGGGCACGTTGAGAAACCTGACGTTGTCTATGATGCCGAAGGGCAAGAGCAGCAAGTTGTTGTAGAGCGACGCAAAAGACGCATTGCGCAAGATATGATCAATCGTGAGTACATGAAAACCGAGTTGGAGCACACGCTAAGCCGGACGATTGAAGAGGGATTGTCCTTCATCAGGACTAACTTGGATCAAGACAATTGGTTCTTACAACTCGAATGTTTCGATCCTCATGAACCCTTCTTTGTGCCGGAAAAATATCTACAGATGTATGGATGTACCCAGTCTGACTTTAATGGTTGGATGTACTACAACGCCAATACGGATTCAGCAGAGAAACAACAACTGATTCAAAAATTCTATAAAGCATTACTGACGATGTGTGATGACTATCTTGGTAAAGTCTTAGATATGTTTGACGACAATCAGCTTTGGGACGATACCATGTTGATGGTTTGTACTGATCATGGATTCTTGTTAGGAGAGCATGACTGGTGGGGCAAAAACATCATGCCTTTATACGAAGAAGTCGCACATACGCCATTTTTCTATTGGGATCCACGTTTGAAGTTGAAAGATGTGAAAACAGACTTCTTGGGGCAATTGATTGATATACCTGCCACATTACTGGATTTCTTTGGTCATGACGTTCCCCCGCATATGCATGGCCGTTCTTTTTATTCTGCATTACGTGATAATCAGCCCATCCGTTCACATGCGTTATACGGTTATTATGGCGCTCACCTCAACATTACGGATGGTCAATACGTTTATATGCGTTCACCGAAAGAACGTCACAATTCTCAGTATGAGTACACCTTGATGCCAACGGCAATTGATAGTCGTTTTACTCAAGCGCAGTTAAAAGGGGCGACATTGTGTGACGGATTTGCGTTTACCAATGAGACGCCAGTGTTGAGAATTCCAACGTCGGTTAATTACACCAATTCATATCGATTTGGTGACAAGCTATTTGATATTGACGCGGATCCGGAGCAAATTCATCCGCTTGATAATGATGAGTTAGCGTTGTCTCTGCTGGAGAAAATTAAAGCCTTGTTGATTGAGAATGAAGCGCCTGAGGAGCTATATCAACGCTACGCTCTGGAGGACCTAACACTTCAGAACATTCGCCAAGAAAAGCTTCAATTTGAGCAGTATCAGCTTTCTGCTTATCAAAATTATAATCTAAGCCATCATTGTGTCGCTGAAGGATTAGAAGTCCTTGGACATATTTCCGATAACCCAGCACAAGATAAGCAAAACTTATTAGCACACATTGATGACAACGGGCAAATCACGCCTGAACGTGTCTATGAGCTAGCCAGAATTTTGTATCAGGATGAGTTACTTAAAAAAGCCATTTATCAGCTCAATCTAGCCATGAGATATGACTAATGGCAATGACCTACGGTATCGAAAATGAGTGTCTGCGTGTCAGCATAAATCAGTTGGGTGCTGAACTTGTATCTATCTGGTCCAAGACCCGTCATGAAGAGCTTTTGTGGCAGGGAGAGGCATGGCAGGGTCGAGCGCCGATTCTCTTTCCGATTGTTGGTAACCTGCCTAACGGTCAGTATCAAGCGAAAGGGCAGACTTATGCACTGCCCCGCCATGGGTTTGCCCGAAACTCACGGTTTGAATTGAGAACACATGATTCGCAGCGTGTCGTTTTAGGGTTGCGCGATAGCGAACAAAGTCGCTTGGTTTACCCATATTGTTTTGATTTATCCGTGAGTTACACCTTAGATAAAGACACCGTCAAAGTTCGCTTTGATGTGGTTAATGATCAGGAAGAGGCGCTGCTATTTTCTCTCGGTTTTCATCCGGCTTTTTCCGTCAGTCATGATGTTGATTTAATCTTTGAAGATTCGCCGCAGCATTATTGCTACGGCAATCAAGGCTTTGTTGATTTTGTTTCGCAGCCGCACTTAGATATGGGGTTGTCTTTGTCCCTGTCCGATGTTGATTTTTCCAGAGGTGCGATTTATATCCGAGAGCCTCAAGCGCAATGCATCGTTGTAAACGATGGGATGAAAGCGTTAGGTCTATCATTTCCCGATGTGCCTTATCTTGTGATTTGGAAGAAGCCCGCGTGTGAGTTTATCTGTATCGAGCCGTGTTTCGGCATTACCGCGCCTTCAAGTCAAGACACTTTATTAGCACTTACTGACAAACCCGGCATCATCAGGCTGGCATCGGGGGAAAGGTTTACGACGGTAAATGAGATTAAGCTAATGTAGTGTATGCTACATTCCATATGGTAAGATGGTTGCATGAAACATGAGAGATACTTTTTATGCCTCCTTCTCCTTTATTGCTGCAACTTAAAAATTCTCGCTTTTCAATGACAAAAGCAGAGTCCTTGATCGTTGATAAAATTATAGAAAACCCAAGCTATTTTGTCAGAGCATCAGCACGTGAGTTTTCAACTTCTACGGGTGTGAGTGATGCTTCTGTCATCCGTTTTTGTCAGAAATACAGTGCATTAGGCTATCAAGAATTTAAGGCGCAGTTGCACAAAGAGCTGATGATTTCTTCTCAAGGTGAAAAACGGGCGATTTCTCCAGACATTTATATTGAAGATGATTTAGACAGCACGGTCGAGAAAGTTGAATCCATCATTAACTATAGTGTTCGGGATACGAAGGCACTGCTCGTGACCGAGTCTTTGCAGCAAGCGGTAGACGCATTAGAAAAAGCCAATCGTCTGTTTTTTATTGGACTGGGTGGCTCAGGGTTATCAGCGATTGAAGCTGGGTATAAGTTCAATCGGATTGGTTTTGATGCCAATAGCTTTAACGAAAAGCATACGATGTACTACAAAATTCAATATACTAAACCCGATGATTTTGTCGTTGTGATTTCTCACTCCGGAGAAAGCGAAGATATGATTAAAGCGGCCCAAACCGCTCAGCAGAATGGCTCAACCATTGTCGCGATCACGCAAAATGCGAACTCTACCATCGGTAAATTATCGCATATCGTGCTGCAAAATAGCTCACAAGGCGAACTTTACCAAGGGGATTCAATCGGCACACGGATTTCGCAAATGTATTTGTTAGATATCTTGTATACGGAAACACTGAAGCATTGTTTTGAAAATGTTAAGTCTTCTAAAATTAATATCAGGAGTAAGATTAATTAATTATGAGCTGGAAGAAAAATGGTGTCGATCCAGATTATCGTTTCTCATTAGCGAACGAACGCACTTACCTTGCTTGGATTCGTACTGCGATTGCGATTCTCGCAGGGGCCATCGCAATTGACCAACTGTCATTGGATTTAGCCACACCGGGACTAAGAATCGCATTGTCTGTAACGCTATGTGGGTTTTCTGCGGTGATTGCCGGCTGGGCCTATACAAGATGGGCCCAGAATGAGCGAGCGATGCGCAGTCAAGAGCCACTGAATTATCCGTGGATAATGAAAGTCGTCAGTCTTATTTTTGGATTGATCTCGCTCGTGCTTATGTTGTTCATCGTGGCTGGGTAGGCGGTTATGGAAAAGCCCGGTCTTCAATATGAACGGACGCTATTGTCATGGTGGAGAACGATGTTGTCGTCGATAGTGATTGTCGCGGCCATTTGTCGTATCGGTTTATTATCATCCAACTCTCTACTTGTGGTCATTGCCGTTTTTCTACTGATCAGCACTATGCTATTCAGTTTATTCACATCCATTGAGCTGAGCCGGAATATTAAAGGAACCCCCGCTTCCTCATATGGGCCATTCATCATTCAAAAACAGGGGCTTAGCGGAGTATTGGTCTTTGCTGCTTTATTCTATGCGCTAAATATTTGCTTACGTTTCATACAGTCATAAACCAAATTTGAGGAATCTATGCAAATCGTCAATCAATGTCATGTGATGAGTAAGCCGAGTAGCTCAAAATGTAATTTGGATTGTCGCTATTGTTTTTATCTGGAGAAGGAAAAGTTGTATCCGGATCAGAGTCAATGGCAAATGACCGAGGAGACGCTCGAGCTTTATGTTCGTCAATATATTCAAGCGCAAAGCGGGGCTGACGTTCAGTTTGTCTGGCAAGGTGGTGAACCGACATTAATGGGGATCGACTTTTTCAGAAAGGTCATTGCGTTTTGTGACAAATATGGCGCGGGGAAACAAATCACGCATGCTTTCCAAACCAATGGGGTTCTACTCAACGATGAATGGTGTGAATTCTTCATCAAACATGATTTTCTGATTGGTTTATCCATTGATGGCCCTCAACATCTGCACGATAAATATCGCCTGAATCGAGCGCAAAGAGGCAGTTTTGATAAGGTTATCGCAGCCGTTGCGTTATTACAGAAACATCGCGTGGATTTTACGACCTTAACGGTTGTGAGTGATGCAAATGCTGACTATGCGTTAGACGTGTATCAATTCTTGAAACAAATCGGTTCTACCTATATGCAGTTTATCCCGTTGGTAGAACGTGAAATTGAAGAGAAAACGGCAGACGGGCTCAGTTTCGTTTCTCCTGATGTCACAGAAGCACGCGTGACCTCTTGGTCGGTTACCCCCCTTCAATACGGTCAATTTTTGACGTCTATTTTTGATGAGTGGGTCAAGAAAGATGTCGGTAAGATCTTTGTGCAAACCTTTGATAACGCCATTTCATCCTGGTGTGGAGAACCTGCCGGAATTTGTATCTTTGCCGAAACCTGCGGTCATGCGTTTGCACTAGAGTCTAATGGTGACTTATATAATTGTGACCACTTTGTGTACCCGGAACATAAACTAGGCAACATTCATGATGTCTCTATTTTTGAAATGAATAATAGTGAACAGGCGATTGAGTTTGGCCAAAGTAAGAAAAAGTCACTCACACCAGACTGTAGGCATTGTGAATTTCTGTTTGCTTGTAATGGGGGGTGTCCAAAACACCGGTTTAATGTCTCCCCATCCGGTTTTCCTCAGCATAATTACTTTTGTGCGGGGTACAAACATTACTTCCGTCATATTGCTGAAACGATGGGACAAATTCGAGGTTTGATTTTTAACGGTCAACCCGTCAATGACATTATGATATTGAAAAATATCGACTTTAATCAGAGCCACTTACCCAAAAGCACAAAGACAGTATCAAGAAATAGTTTATGTCCATGTGGCAGTGGCAAAAAATATAAGAAGTGCTGCATGAATCGGTAACCGCTCGCTGTTGTCCGTTTGTGTCGTTGCCGAAAATGTAAACATGGTTAGGACACGGATGTTGCTTACTTATGAAAATAAAGCGAACAACTTTATCTTCTCAATAGACCACTCAAGAAATTGTGGCTAAAACATGGGGATGATCACATTAATTGTAGCTTTCTTTTATGTTTATCGATATATATCACAGTCTGGTAGATTGTATTTGCTTAGTCTAAAATAGTTGTTATTTTAAAAATATATGCATTGGCAATGTGGATTGTTACTGCGATTTTGCAGGCAAGACCTAAATCCAATCAGATCTAGTTGATAGTTATTATCCGGATTTGATTGGATTTAGGTTTTTTTTTGAATAAAACAAACATATCGCTCGTTATAATATGATGTTAAAAATGAGGAGAATATAAATAAAAACAGCATGCATCATTTTTTATAATCTCGTGGCTATTCGAGTACAACTGTTGAGTATTTATATAATTAGGGAACTATGAGATAGTATTGAGTCACTGCTTAATTTTTTATAAAGGGATGTAAAAGAGTACATCATCGTTTAGATACATATATATAATATAAGTATCATAGGATAAACTTATTGATGCTAGATGGACTATTTTATAAATAGTATTTTGGGTATGCGTTTTATTTTTTGACAGTGTTCTGTTTGTACTCTATTTCATCCATTTCATTGTTTAAATATGTGAGCATATATCAATGGTTCTTAATAAGAATTGGTATCAAATTGATATAACATGAAGGAAATAAGGTGCATAAAACATGAAGATAAAAAATATTGCAATTGGTGTCAGTGTTGCCGTCGCGAGTATGACTGGGATGACTCCTTTGGCTGTGGCAAGTCAACATTCGGCAGAAAAACCCAACGTTATTATTTTATTTACTGACGATATGGGGTGGGCAGATATTGGCTTACAAGGTAGTAAAACACCAACCCCAAATTTAGATAAACTTGCCAAAACAGGTCAGCGCTGGACCAATTTTTATGTGAGTTCACCTATTTCTTCTCCCAGCCGTGGTGGTTTGTTAACTGGACGATTAGGGCCCAAAACAGGCCTGTATGGTACAACCGCGCCGGGGGTCTTTATTGAAGGAGATCCGGATGGTTTCCCGAAAACAGAAGTGACAATCGCTGACTCACTGAAGACCAATGGCTATGACACTGTGATGTACGGTAAATGGCATCTGGGATCCAATGCCGATTCATTCCCGACTCGTCACGGATTCGATTGGTGGTATGGTATTCCTGCCAGTAATGACCGTTATTCAACGATCACACCAAATCAGTTAGAAATGAATGCGTTGATGAAAAATGATCCCAAAGCAGCACATGCTGCCTGGGTTAAGGGAATGCCTGCTTATATTCTGCCGAAGCAAGAATATTGGGATGTGCCCTTGTATATGTCTTATGAGGCCAAAGATACCATCAACGGTAAATACATTGATTATAAGGTTCCCGGTGGTATGAAACAGGCAACCTTTACCAAAAATATTACCAGTCGTGCCAAAGACTACATTGCCGAACATAAGCACCAAAAAAATCCGTTTTTTATGTTCATGTCTTATCCCCAGACACATACACCATTGTTTGGTTCTCCTGAGTTTGTTGGGAAAGGTCATAACCGCTATGGTGACATCTTGCTGGAAATTGACTGGTCGGTCGGGCAAATTATGGATCAATTGGAAAAACAAGGGATTGCGGATAATACCATTGTGATGTTCACTTCAGATAACGGCCCTTGGTGGATGTGGAACAAATGGGGGCTGGCCGGTCAAAAAGGAGACTTGAGAGATGCGAAAGGTACCCAGTATGAAGGCGGAATGAGAGTGCCGTTTATCGTTAACTGGAAAGGTCATCTGAAAAATGAAGTCGTTGATGGCATCGGCAGTACGCTGGATATCCTGCCGACGATTATGTCTCTTACAGGCACCCATCATCCGGTCAAAGATCTCGATGGGTTTGATATCAGTAAAACATGGTTGAAAGGGGATAAGAGTGCCAGAACGATCATGCCTTATTATGTTCTGGGGCAGTTTACGGCATTTCGGATGGGAGACTATAAAGTTGTCTTCGGAGAGCGCAAAGGTAGAAAAGGGGTTGTGTGGCTGAATGAGCCGACATTGTATAATCTCAAAGAAGATCCGAATGAAACGATAAACCTTGCACAACGGTCACCGAAAATTCTGACTGAGGTTGTGTCTGCGGCGAAGATATTTAAAGAGAATATGCCAAAACCTAAAGCACCATTATTTAATCCCAATAGTTAACTTTAATTATCATAAAAATAATGAGACTGTGCATCTCATTTTTTTCTATAGCTATTATTTGCATAAATTTTTTTAGGTGTGATTTATTTATTTTTCATATTGATAAAAATATTTATTGAGTTTGGTCACATTAAAAGTATCAATTGGTTTTTATTTTGTAATAATTATTTATTATTGGCGTTGGATTGCTACTGAATTTCAGGCAAAACCCGCCAGACCGTTATTTATAATGGTCTGGCGGGTTTTTTTATTAATAGGGGTTTGAAAGATATGAAAAATATTAAAATTTTAGCAATAGCGATAGTATGTGGGTTAAGCCATAATGTTTATGCAAAGAGTGACACGACAACGTGGGACTCTGATCTGGTCGAAAATTATAAGAAAGCGGGTTCAACAATCGAATCATTCACAAATCTGGATAAAAATTCACGGTGGTTTTTTAATGGCTTCTTAAAAGGCGGTTATAACACATCAACGGATCACACTGATTATGAGAAAGCTTATTTTAGAGTGATGATGCGCATGAGGGGCTACACAGCCCTTACGGATCGGATCGGGTTTGTCGGTGATTTGCGGATGGAGGCCCAAGAAGTCTGGGCTGATAATGATAATAAGGTAACTGATCGTTTCGATGATTTTGATGATGATCAGAAGATTGACCAATTCCGGGTTGGTTTTGAAGATTCGGTCTGGGGCTTTCTGGGTTATGGTAAATACACCGCGACGATGTCATCGTTCTCCAATGATGTCGCTATTACGGGTTTGTATAACAACCAGTCAGAAAGAGGGAGAAAAAATGCAGGGAAAATTATTTACGACAGCCACTATGACAATAACCTGTATGTTTATGCTTCCTATGATATGGATTCTGACATTATGGGGATGGATTTCGGTTATCAGACGGCAGATATTTATTCGCGTGAAGCTGATTCCTTCGGTGCTTATCTGGCGGTTCATAATGGTCAGCCGGGTCTTTTTGTCGGTAGTAAAGGAATTTGGGGGAACCGCGGTGCGAAGACGAAAGATTCTTATCACTCCAATTCTGATACTAACTATGAGCGGACCGATAAGAATTTGCTGACTTATACATTCTATGGGTATAAGCAGTTTGCAATGGCACAACGTATGTCTTGGAACTTTTCTTACTCGAAAATGGATGATAATGAAAATGGCGATATCATCCGTAACCAAGGATATGCCACCAAAGGTCTAGGTGCATCTGCAAATGTAACCTACAGGCTGCTCCCTAAAAACGGCAAAGGATTTTCTCCGGCGATCATTGTGAATCTGGATGAGCTTGATAAAGCTTTTGAATTCCAACTGAAATATTATATCAATCGTAGAACCACTATCGCAATTTCTGAAGCCATGAGCGATAAAGGTGATGATCAGATGTATCTCGAGTCTCTGTTTAATTTTTAAGTTCTATCGGCGTACTGAGATGATTGCCGCCGGAAGTTGTTCATTTCGGTGGCTTGATTCATCATGGTTTATTCGCCAATGAAGGCGATAGCAATCACAGATAGAACGACTTGTAATTGCTATTTACACAATAGAAAAGTAGGCTGACTGTATTCGCACGGATTGTTACTGTTTCGACAGGCAAGACCCAAGCAGAGGTAGAAATATCTCTGCTTGGGTTTTTTCATTTCTGGGCGATGCAAATTGCTGACTTTCAGGAGAATAGGAAATGAAGAAAAATGTCCTAGCTTTAACATTGTTAGCTGCCAGTATCAGCAGTACGGTCAATGCGGCTGATTTTACACCACAGAAACAGTCTGAAAAACCGAATATCGTTCTGATTATGGCTGAAGATCTGAGCCCGAGGTGGGGTGCCTATGGGGACTCTGTCGCAAAAACCCCGAATATTGATGCATTGGCAAAAGAGAGCGTCCGTTTTCAACAGGTTTATGCGATGGCTCCCGTTTCCGCTCCGAGTCGGGCTGGTGTGATTACCGGCAGATTTCCACAAACTTTAGGCTTACAGCATATGCGCACGACCAATTATCCCGGTGGTGGATATATTGGCGTGCCTGAATCACAAGTCAAAGGTTACCCCGAACTGCTCCGTGCCAACGGGTATTTCACTTACAATGATACCAAAACCGACTATCAGTTTTCGGGGGGGCCAATGAATATCGGGCCATTTACGTTGTGGGATCAACATGGTTCATATAAAAATATGGATGATTTTATGGCTCCGATAGCGTGGCGGAATTACGATCTTCATGGCAAGCCATTCTTCTTACATCTCAATCCACAGATTACGCATGAGTCAGGGATTTTCCGCAAGGAAGATCTGTTGGATAAGAAATGGGAGAGGTTGGTTAATCGGTGGGATAAATTGCGGGCCCATTACAATATTCAGCTAACGGATCCGAAGGATATCAAACTTGAACCCTATTATCCCGACACGCCGAGAGTCAGACGTGATATTGCCCGACATTACGACAATGTTCAGGTGATGGATCAGATGGTCGGCAAGATCGTTCAGGGGCTGAAGAAAGACGGACTCTGGGACAACACCATTTTGATCGTGACGACGGATCACGGTGATGGTATTCCCCGACATAAACGCGATCTCTATGATTCGGGGCTGAAAGTGCCATTTATGGTACATGTACCGAAGCAATATCGCCCCTTATGGTGGAAACAAAATGGTCAAACAGAAAGTCGTCTGGTCTCTTTTGAAGATTTAGCCCCGACCATTCTTGGGTTCTCCGGTAGCCAAGTTCCGGACTATATGACCGGGGTTGATTTATCGAAAGATAACGCAACTGTACGTGAATATGTCTATGCCGGGCGGGATCGTTTCGATAGCGTACCTCAATATGGGCGAAGTGTTCGGAACGCACGCTATAGTTATGTGTATAACGAGCATACGGAAATCCCCGGTGGATATGACAATAATTTCCGTAACAATCTGGGAATCATGCAATCGATGAAGGCGGAGAATGAAGCCGGTCATCTGAACAAACAGCAAAAAATCTGGTTTGAGCCTCGCCCTCAGGAAGAGCTGTATGACAAGGTCAATGACCCATATGAGCTGAATAATCTGGCACAAGACCCTAAATATAAAGCGGTACTTGAAACCATGCGTCAGGCTTTGGTTGCGTGGGATGGCAGTGCCGTGGATATGTCACTGATGCCTGAGTCTGAAATGGTTAAACAGATTCTGGATAAAGACGGTAAACAGCGAGTGACAGAAGCACCGTTTGGTCATTACAACTCATTGTTTAAGACATTTTCGATTGTGAACCGGACTCAGAACGCATCTATCGGTTATCGATTTGATGACGGAGACTGGCTGTTGTACACCAAGGCACTCAAAGTCCCGCAAGGGGTGCATAAAATTGAATTTAAATCCGTAAGATATGGGTGGAAAGAAAGTGAAAACCAGAGCTACACATTTCAATAACGATAAATATTAATAAAAAACGAATCAGGGCTGTCGTTAGTGCGACGGCCCTATTTCATCGAATACGAGAGGGCACTGTGATGCAAAACCAGATTGAGAATTTTCAGCTCTTGTCGAAGCCGACCGGTTCCGTGTGTAACATTGATTGCGAATACTGTTTCTATCTGGAGAAGGAGAAACTCTATCCGAGCCGCAAGCAGAACTGGCAAATGGATGAAGAGACGCTGCAAAACTATGTAAAAACCAATATTGAATCCCAGTCTGCACCTGTCATCGACTTTATCTGGCAGGGTGGGGAACCGACGCTGGCAGGGTTGGCGTTTTTTGAAAAAGCGGTTGCGTATCAACAGTGCTACGGGCAGGGAAAACAGATTAATAACTTTTTCCAGACTAATGGCCTGAATCTGACACCGAGCTGGGCGAAATTTTTTCACCGGCATCAATTTTTGATCGGCCTTTCTATTGATGGCAACGCCGAGCATCATAATCGCTACCGACGGTCTAAATCAGGCAAAGATACTTATGACAAAGTGATTGAAGCCATTGAGCTATTGAAAAAATATCAAGTCGAATTTAATACACTGACGGTTGTCAGTGAGCATAATGTCCATGAGCCGTTGGAAGTCTACCGCGCTTTGAAAGCCGTTGGCAGTCATTACATGCAGTTTATTCCACTGGTCGAACGGATTGCCAGCCAGCCAGATTCGAATGGCCTGTTTCTGATTAAGCCTGACTTTTCAGAGCCGTGTCAGGTTGCCCCGTGGACGGTGCCTTCGGAAGCTTATGGTCGTTTTCTAAATACGATTTTTGACGAATGGGCGGAAAAGGACATTGGTCAGTATTTTGTAATGAATTTTGAACAGACCATGACTCAGCTCGTTGGCGGAAAAGGGATTTGTGTTTTTTCTGAAGAATGTGGCGCAAATCTGGCACTAGAAGCGAACGGTGATGTGTATTCATGTGATCATTTCGTTTTTCCGGACAACAAACTGGGCAATATCCATCAGAATAACCTGCTGAAAATGGTCAACAGTGAGCAGCAGATCCAGTTTTCTCAAAGTAAATCGAAGGATATCTCCGTTGATTGTCTCCAGTGTTCGGTGAAAGAAGTTTGCCATGGTGGGTGTCCGAAACATCGTTTTTCACTCTCCTCGAATGGTATTCCGAATAAAAATTACCTGTGTGATGGTTACAAAGTACATTTCAGCCATTGTATCCCGCACATGCGGGCGATTATCCGCAAGGTACTTGAGTCATAACGTTGATGGTGGTGCAAGAGAATTAATTGGATGATTGACCACTGATAAAATGGTAGTAAAGGAGAATCAATGAAAAAACGAATATATACCGCAAGTCTCACCTTACTCGGGGTTTTGAGTCTGTCCGGCATTGCTGCAGCGCAAGACGAAACAGCGCCTGAACCGACATCACAGAAGCAAACTGCTGTCTCTCCGGTGTTGGAAACATCCAGAGCAATGCTACGTCAGATGATGGGGATTAATCCTGAAATAAAAGATGCACCGATGAGCGCAGTTGCGCTGCCTATTTATCCCGGTTCGCTGATGGTTGTCCATAAGTATCATGGCATCAATTTTGACGATTTAGATCAAACACTGCCTTTTGCGACGTTTCTGACTGAGAGTTCGGTTGAACAGGTGCTCCAGTTTTACCGGGAAAAGCTGCCATCATATACAGCGATTCGATATGAGACGGCGATCGTGCTGGTACAGGAAAAGGTTGAACATGGTCATTACCCAATGGATTACCTGAATATACCGAATGTGAGTATTGATTCGGTGACATTGAGTAATGGTCAGACGGGAACCTTGATCGCGGTTATGTATCCTCGGTTAGCGAAGTAAATAAGGTATAAGGTTACCGATATTTGTGGTTTCAATCATTAGAGAGGAGGATTGCTGCGGCAGTCCTTTTTAGTGTTCTTGGGCTAAGGAGCGGCTGGACGACTGTCGTGGTTTGAGTCGGTGAGCCCTTGAACGAGAGCGACACAAAACCATCGGATGGTATAAATAATAGCCCCTCCCCGGATATTCCGGAGAGGGGCGATTGGGGGTGAGTTACTTACTCAGTTACTTCTCAGTTGCTTCTTGTTTCTGGTCCATCATATAGTGCGTCTTGATGTATTCTTTCGTGCGCTTTAAAGAACCGGAAAGTGGTGCGAGTTTCTTGGCTTTGTCTACCATATCAGGTCGCAGACCAAAGTATTTGTCACTCGGATCATAATCACGCATCCATTGATCCGGGAAGTCTGCAGCTTTCTGACCAGTGGCTTTGTAACGGAACACTTGCCCTTGCGATTTTCTGGTATTGTATGGAATAACATTTTTGCCTTGGTGATTTTTTAGCTTCTGGAACAACTCGTGGCGTAAGGCTACTTTAGTGTTAATGAGTTTAGGGTCCAGAGAATCGATCAGGTTATGTTTCTCATGCGGATCGGCCTGAAGATCATAGAGTTCTTCGGTGTCCCATAAACCGTAATATTGGATATATTTATACTGCTCATTGCGGATCGCAAATGTTGTTGGTGTATAAGGGAATTTATATTCCCAGAAATATTCATAGACAAACGATTTGCTCCGAGGGGTTGCCGGTTTTTTTCCTGAGGCGAGTGGTAAGAAACTGGAACCATCATAATTACTCGGAACTTTTATGTGAGCGGCATCGAGAATGGTCGGTGCGATATCAATATTGGCAACGACATCTTCAACAACACGGCCTTTATCAAAACCGGGACCTGCGGCAATCAGAGGTACACGGATCGATTCTTCATAGGCATTGCGTTTGTCGATCAGGCCATGCTCTCCGAACATGAATCCATTATCTCCCATTACCATGATCACGGTGTTTTTATCCAGATTATGGTCTTTCAGATACTGCTGAACTCGGCCGACACTATCATCAACGGACATCAGGGTTTCGTAATAGTTTCGTTTAAACTGATCCATATCCAGATTGCTATTATACGGATAATCTACGCCATGCCAGCTATTGCGTTGGTCTTTGACCCAGCGCGGTTTGCCTTTATAGTTTTCTTCAGTATTGGCATAAGTATCTGGTTTTTTGAATGTTTTTCCGGCTAATTTTCCATAGTGACGCGGTGCGGGCAGGAAGTCGGCATGAACCCCTTTGTGACCAAGATAAAGCATGAAAGGCTTACTCTTATCACGATGATCAAGCCAGTCGATTGCGTAATCGGTTAACTCATCCGTAATGTAACCTTTCTGTTTGACTTCTTTGCCGTCAACATTGAGCATCGAAGGTCTACCGAGCATATCAACCGGATAGTAGTTCCCTTGAGAATTACTGCCAATAAAGCTGATCCAGCGATCAAAACCGGCAAATCCCGGTTTGCCTTCTTTTTCTACGCCACCAAAGTGCCACTTACCGAAGAAACCGGTTTGGTAACCGACTTTCTTGAGTTCTTCAGGGAAATAGTGAAGTTTGTAAACATCCGGATTTTTATTGTTGTCCACCATACCGTGATTGTGAGCGTACATCCCGGTCAGAACACTTGCTCGGCTCGGGCCACTTAAAGATGTAGTCACAAAGGCATTTTTAAAATATACGCCATTCTTAGCCAGTTTATCCATATTGGGCGTAACCGCCTCATCATTGATAAAACCCATCGCATCGTAGCGCTGGTCATCGACGATGATGTAGACAATATTGGGGCGTTTTGCTGATGATGAATCCGAGGGTTGTGTAGCAGCAGTTGCATAATTACCGATGGCCTGAGAACAGGCCAAGGCAATTAGTGTCGGAGCAAGATTTTTCATATTTTTCATAGTGATACCTTCTTTACATGATTCTTGTAGTGCAAGGTGTATTGCATTGAAGAAAATAGAGCGACAATCGTTTGTACAACATAATAGAAATAGAATTCTGATGGATTAAGGCAAAAAAAAACCTGAACCTGAATCTCCTCGTAGATGAAGAAATTCAGGTTCAGGTTTTGCCTACCTACAGAACGTAGTTACAATCCTTGACTCACAAAAATTACGCGTCTGTATTAAAAATATCAATTGTTAATTATATTAATTGTGATGTAAGTCCTATATCTCAATTCTCTCGACGTTTTTGTATTGTAATCATTCTCGATATTTGGAGATGACATATTGAATCGATGAACTCGGTATCACCATTATTATTTTTCCCGTGTAGGCTCATCCCGCTGCGGATACTGATTTATTGATGACAATTCTCATTTTTTTTACATAAAATTTAAATAAAGTGTGATATTAATCTTGGTTTTGTGCTTCCTGATGGTGTTTAGGATCACTTTTTATGGGATGGTTATTGACCTTGTGATCATTTGTGATAAAACTCAGACACAATTTAGTTGCTTTGCCTATTATCATTAGGGTTAAGTAACCACACATCGGATTGTTACTGTTCAATCAGGCAAAACCCAAACAAAGTTCCTTTTTTGGAATGTTTTTGTTTGGGTTTTTTTATTTGTTTTTAATAGCTTGATTGTATTTGATTATCGATTGTGTGTTGGTTTTTGTGCCAACTGACACCTATGTAAACAGCTTAACGACATTGGGATAAGAGCGATGAATGCGAATTTCTTTCATATAGTTAAATTCAATTTGAAATCAAAAATAATCTTCACATCGACTTTTTTTATTATTACCACGACATTGATCTTAACTTATTTAAGTCATGGGACTTTTGAACGAAATCGTAATCAAGCTGTATTGGAGCAAAGTAGAAGTCTATTGGAAACGCATTCAAAGGTTATATCCAATTGGTTTAAATATCATCAGAATAATTTGGCGATCGTCCGTGATTCAATCAGCCAACCCGATCAACAAGTTGATGCAATATTTAAGCATCACTTTAAACAACTGGGATTCGATAGTCTGTATTTAATTGATGCTAACGGAGATGTGAAATATAGCCAAGGGGGAGAGTCGATTTCCGGTGATACGAAGTGGGTCAAACAAGCACTGAATACCAGATCCGACTTGATTTCTTTACCTTATTCAGATGGACATTCGAATACTTTTTCGATGTCGCTCTCCACACCGCTCTATATCAATGGCCAGTTTTCAGGTGTGGTAGCCGGGGTGTTTTCTTTAGAACGTTTTATGAAAGAAGCTTTTCAAATAAAAGTTCCAACCGGAAGTGATGCGATGGTCGTCAACCGGGATGGTTTTATTATTTTTCATCCTAAATATGAACTGGTGATGAGGAACCTATCTAGTTTTAACTCAACGTCAACAGGTGAAAAATTATTTGTAAAAGCAGAGCAGCATAGTTTTCGGAAATCGGTGACTAAAAAAGGCCGGGTTTTTACTCTGATTCCTTTTATTGTTCCTGATATGGACTGGGTGCTGGTTTTTACTGTTGAGGATTCATTGATCTATCAGCCTGTGAATGAATATTTCATGAAGCAGTTATTTATTGCGGGGGGGATAATTCTATTTGGTACTCTGGGGTTAAGTTTACTTGTGTTCGGCATTTTCAAAAAGTTTGACCGAGTGAATGAGGCGCTCATGGATATTGCTTCCGGAGATGCAGATTTATCCAAGCGAATTCCGATCGATAATCAGGATGAAGTCGGTGAATTTGCTGCCAATTTCAACGCGTTCATTGATCGGATTCATTCACTGGTCAAGCATATCAATCAAGTTACACGAGAGTTGACTGAAGAATCACATCACATTTCGGATGCTTCGGAGCATCAGGGAAATGAGATTGCCGGTCAGGAAGAAAATATTACTTTAATTGCGACAGCCGTTTCTGAATTATCCAGTTCAGCCTTAGAGGTTTACAGAAATGCCGAGTTGACATCGGGGTCGTGCCACCAATGTGTAGGAATGTGTAACGATGGTGTCGGATTAATGTCTAAGAGTGAAACATCGATTCAACAGTTATCTACGGAACTGGAAAACTCAATTCATGATATTCGCTTGCTTGAACAAGATAGTCAGCAAATTGAATCGATTCTTGTCACGATTCGCGATATTGCTGAACAGACGAATTTATTGGCATTGAACGCAGCCATTGAAGCGGCCAGAGCCGGTGAACAGGGCCGTGGTTTTGCTGTGGTTGCAGATGAAGTCAGGGTGCTATCCCAACGGACACATGTATCTACCGAGGAAATTAAAGATAAAATTGAGAAGCTTCATCGTTCAACCAATCGAGTCGCGAGTATGATGCAAAACAGCTACGATTTGACCGGACGGTGTGTTGATGATGTTGTTTCGACGAGTCAGTGTCTTGACCAGATTAATACGTCGGTTGGAGAAATGAGTCAGATGACAATACAGATTACTTCAGCGGCACATGAGCAGTCTCATGTGACTGGGGATGTCAGTCAGAAGCTAGAATCGATTAAGACTGTTTCAAGCCAATTGAAGCAGGAATCAACTCAGGGGATAGCCCAAGCGGATAAGCTAGAGAAGCTCTCAAAGCAACTGTTCCATGAGATTGCACAATATAAAGTATAACGGGGCAAGCAGGCAGGCTTCTGCGCGATAAATACATCGCTCAATGGCTAAGAAATTAAATCTTTAACTGATCCGTATCACAATCGCTATTGTTCTTCATTGTTTGATTGAATAAGAGAAGGTAAAACGTATTCATATTGGATTGTTACCGTGAAAGCGGGCAAAACCTGAAAGAGTTGGTTCATTGACATGTGAACGTACTCTTTCAGGTTTTTTTTTGCTCCTCGGTATGTGAATTGATAAATAATGTGAGGCTTATTTATGGCTTATGAAAAACTTGCTGCCGAGATCGTTGAGTCGGTCGGTGGCGCTGCAAATATTGACAGTCTGGTCCATTGTGCGACTCGATTGAGATTTAAACTGGTTGATATGTCGGCAACGAATCGCGAGTTGCTGCAAGAGAACTCAGCGGTGATCGCCGTGGTAGAAAGTGGCGGCCAGTTTCAGGTTGTGATCGGCAACCATGTCGGTGATGTGTTCAATGCCATCCAGTCTTTCCTGAAGCATGGCGGGGTTCTGCCAGTCGATGGGGAAGCAACATCTGACGCCGCCGAGAAAGAAAAACAGAGTATTCTGAGTTCGTTTATTGATATTGTCTCCGGTATTTTTACGCCGTTACTGGGTATTATGGCGGCTTCGGGAATCCTCAAAGGTTTGCTGGCATTAGGCGTTGCAACACAGGTTCTGACAACGAGTAGTGGTACTTATCAGATTCTCAATGCGGCCAGTGATGCACTGTTCTTCTTTTTCCCGATTGCCCTTGGATACACCTCCGGTGTGAAATTCGGTGGTAATCCATTTGTGACGATGGCGATTGGTGGCGCATTAGTTCATCCGTCAATGCTCGCTGCTTTTCACGCGCAGCAATTACCCGATGCCGCAGGCATCGAATTCCTCGGCATTCCGGTAACATTTATGAATTATGCATCTTCAGTGATGCCGATTATTTTTGCCGCGTTTGTGAGTTGTAAACTCGAAAAACTCTTGAAACATCGCATTCCCAGTGCTGTCACAAATCTGATTACACCCATGCTATGTATCATGATTACCACGCCTTTGACTTTCTTGCTTATCGGTCCGGCGGCAACCTGGGTCAGCCACTTATTGGCCAGCGGATTTGAGGTGATTTACAGTGCTAGCCCAATGATTGCCGGAGTCGTGATTGGTGCTTTCTGGCAGGTATTCGTAATTTTTGGTCTGCATTGGGGCTTCGTACCGATCATGGTCAACAACCTCAGCGTGCTGGGGGCTGATACCATCGGGCCACTTTGTCTGGCCGCGGTATTGGCACAAGCCGGTGCTGCATTGGGTGTCTTCCTCAGATCGCGGGATACGAAAACCCGAGCACTGGCCAGTTCTGCATTTACCACCGGCTTGTTCGGTATTACTGAACCTGCGATTTATGGGGTGACTTTACCGCGTAAACGGCCATTCATCTTTGGGTGTTTCGGTGGTGCAATCGGTGGTGGGATTATTGGCTTGTATCAGACCAAAGTGTTTTCATTTTCATTGCCCAGTATCCTGACATTTCCGCAATATATTCCTGCAACAGGTGTGGATGCATCCGTTTGGGCTGCAATGGTCGGTTCGGTTGTCGGGATTGTCCTTTCCGCCGGGCTGACTTTCTTTTTCGGTGAACCACGTGGCGAGAAACTTGCCGACCCGGTGCCTGCATCGGCGGAAAAATAGTGGATGAGAAGAATCAGAGCAGATGATTTTTTGTTTCTGATTTAATTTGAGAGGCGGTATGATTGAAGTGTTTGAAACATCATACCGCGTACTCACTTTGTCTGGTATTTCTCACGTGAGATTGAATATCTTCAGACCGATTGAGTGTTGAGCTTGATTGGTCGTTTCCACCTAAATCTGAGTTGGCTTTAATGATATGTGTAATACTCACTTGATGATGGTGACGAACTTGAATCAGTGGGCGAGTCAGTGTCTGAGCTTGACTTATCAATATTAATTCCAGCCCTATTGTTATGATTAAAAAGCCTTTTTCTACTCAAAACGAAGTATACACTGATAAAATACTATGAATATTAGCGATTAATATGATGAGAATAAACGATAAAAAAATGATCAATTCAAAGTGTTATTGTATCTATTACATCAAAATAAATACTGCTTTTAATTCAATGTCATAAAGGCACATTGATCGTATTGACTTGAGAGAAGAATAGTTCTGTAAACGTTAAATTAATGAATTTATCACTAATGATAAATTAGCTAAATAATAAATCACTAATCACAAATTTGATGAAAAATATTAATAATTTAAATATTATTGATAATAGTCAGTAGCGCGAGAGTGTATTGTGTAAAAATATTATGAACATCATTTAAACCGTAAAGATCATTGTAAATTCCAATATAAACCAGATTGTCCCGTCTAGCATGAAACTCTGACGTCAATGGTAAATAAAAGGAATTAAACAATGATAAATAAGACACATCACTTATACGACTCATCTACATCTCATGCTTCTGTAACTTTTAATCACGACAAAAATTTTTTCTATCCTATTCTTGGTGATTCGAATTTAATGAAGCGGATTAAACAACAAATTCGCTTTGCCTCAGAAGTTAACTTTCCTGTCTTCATATCCGGTGAGGCGGGTTGTGAAAAAAAAGATGTGGCATGTAACATCCACTATCACAGTGCTCGCTCTCGAGATCCGTTCATCTGTGTTCCCGCGAATCTTCATAATGCGCAAACTTATCGTGACTATCTCTGTCATTGTATTGAGCAAATTGGGAACGGTTCTATTTATCTGGAAGAAGTCGATAAATTAGACCCCTCATTCAAAGACGAATTGATTTTCTTATTAACACAAGATTCATTTCAAGATGCATTAAGAAAAAATAGAATTCGTTTAATTGTTTCCTGTACTGAACCTTTTTATAACTTACCTTCTGAACAGCAGTTTATTGCCAAAATATTAGGTTCTTCAGTGCCTCAGTTTAATTTTCACTTGCCAGCATTACGTGAGAGGAAACAAGATATTGAACAGCATATTCAATACATTTTGAGTCGCTTTGAACGACAGGTTTTATTTTCTGATGATGCTCAAGAACAACTGAAAGAATATGAGTGGCCTGGCAATATTAGTCAGTTACAAAATATATTATTGTTAATTACCTCATTGGATCAGACAGAGATCACGGCTGATGATCTGACGCGTTTAGGACTCTGTCAAAAAGCAACGCCAAAAATAGATTTGATCGAGCATTTACTCCACCATGACCAATCATCATGGAACAATATGCATCCTGCATTAACCAAAGCATTACTGTTTTTAAGTGAACACTTCCACGAAGACATCTCTTTGAGCCAAATCGCCGCCGCCAGTTATACCAGTGCCTCTCATTTATCATATCTGTTCCGAGAACATCTGGGGTCTTCATTTAAAACGATGTTGTGTCAGCTCCGGATTCGTGAAGCCCAACGTCTGATCATGACCAATCCACTGATCAAGATCACCGATGTGTGTATGAGTGCCGGGTTTGGCGATCTCAGTCATTTTGAAAAAATGTTCAAACGTTATACCGGTTGTACACCAAGAGAGTACCGGCAAGAACAACGCCGGGAACACGATTATTTCGTCGCCCATTAATCACCGATTTATTGCTGAATCAGCCGTGATTATTCATCCGTTAAGCCAAGTTATCCAATCGCCTTACTTCTAATATGAAACTCAGTCACACAGGATGGCGTCAGGAAGCTGGAAGATGGAAATTGATGTTCAGAAGTTATTAAGCGAATTGACACCCAAAGTTTCACGAAACACGCAGTTGAATCTGGTTGCAGCCTCACTTGGCCGGGCCGCAGAGAATGCAACTCAGGTTCAGCAGCAGATACAGACAATTGTCGTAACCAACACTGCACTAAGTTCGAGTTTGATTTACGCCATTGCACTGAAAAGTTCGTCGTCCTGAATCGGCTTTGAAAGATGAATCGTCATCTTTCATGACTAAGAGGAGCATATCTATGCCAGTAAATGATGCGGTTACCGATTCGGTAACCCAAGTCAACACGGAAGCCGTTGGCAGTACACCGGCTGCGGCGATTGGGAATCTGCTGATTTCCACGAGCCATGCGATGGGGCTGACAGCGCACAGCAGTGTAAGCGCGAACCAGCAGGGAACTTTGGTCCACCAGACCTCGACAGTACAGGGTGTCAATTCATTGCTGAGTACCGGTAGTGCAATTGTCGGTCGTAGTGTCGAGCTCATTCTAGAACCAAGTAGCAAGAAGAAAAGCTAATTCAGTGAACGTAGGAGAATATTATGCCAGTGAATGAACAAATTACCGATTCAGTAACACAGGTAAATACAAAAGTTGTCGGGGAAACTCCCGCGATGGCAATGGGCAACCTGCTGATGTCAACCAGCCATGCATTAAGTAATGCAGCACATAATGCAACAGCGGCTCAACAACAGGCTCAAATTACCATGCAGGCCGCGACCGTGCAGGGCGTCAATTCTTTGATGGCCATCGGTTCTTCCGTCATTGGGCGGGGTGCTGAAGGCATCATTGAAAAAGGTTAACACCATGGTGTGTTAACTCGTTCTGCCTGATATCCGATTATGGTGAAAATCCAATAGTGGCATGAGCAGAACACCATTTTATTAATTAACTCGTAAAAGGAAATCACAATGCCAGTAAATGAACAAGTGACTGACTCGGTCACACAAGTCAATACCAAAGTCGTTGGTGAAACACCTGCTATGGCAATGGGTAACTTACTGATGTCAACCGGCCAAGCGTTAGGAACGGCTGCTCATAATGCAACGGCTGCTCAGCAGCAAGCGCAAATTACGATGCAGGCTGCCACAGTGCAGGGCGTCAACTCATTGATGTCTATCGGTGGCTCGGTTGTTGGTCGTAGCGCTGAAGGCATTATTGAGAAAGATTAATCATGCTTTCACTACCTTTGCCGGATTCGCCGGCAAAGGTACTTAAAAGGAGCATAGGATGAAAGACACTGTACGCCCTCCTGAGCCGGATCAAAGTGCATTCAATTCTGCGTTTCAGTCGGTCGCTCAATCGACTGCACTGGCATTATCGGATGCGACAGACAACCTGCGTAACCTCAACACGCTCAGTACCACGGCAATAGGTTCCGCATTGAGTCAGATGTTAGAGACCGGCGATTTGAAGTATGCCGATATCATTGAGCAGGCTCAAAAAGTCGTGACCCATGGTGCGGATAACTTTGGCGTCGTCGGGGAAAAAATTGCCACCGTGCTGTACGACTCTTCCAAATAATCGTTGCGACCAATACGACGATCCCGTATCGAAGCCATGCAAGGGAAGAGATATGAGTGATAGATCCTGATTCAATCCACGTCATGATCTTTGATTTTCCTCATCGCAAATCAGGATCATCAGCAACCATCAAGGAGTGACGATGATGCAAGAGCAGAATCCCCGCTATGAAAATGAATCGCGCCAAGAGTTACCCCAGCAGACGATTGAACATTTCAATACATTGCAGGTATATACCGCCCAGCCGACCAGCCTGTTGGAAACAACATTGGCAGATACGTTGGGGCTGTCGATGTATAACGCGATCACCAATCAACAACAGTCACAAATGACAACCGCAGCGTCGGTGACCAATGCTTGTGCCCGGCTGCTGCAAACGCAGTCTCCCGCGATGTCAGCGCCACCCCGAAAAGATTCACATGCCGAGCCCGCGATTTTTGTCGATGGCTCGGATCGTTTATCTCCGGATGCCGGTGAATCAGACAATACCGCGGTAGACACCAAAACAACCAAGCGTTTTAACTTATTCAAGTTTTTAAAACGGAATAAACAACAGCCGGAGGAAACACAAGAATGAGTCATCAACCATCATCCACCGATATCGAGCAGCGACTGAACCAGATTCAGCAAGCCACGGAAAACCAGATGCAAGAGATTCAGCAAATGGTTCGCCAGAATCAGGATCAATTTGAGGCATTGGAGATGGGCGAAAATATCCAAAAGGTTCATCAGGAAGTGAACCAGATGTTTGAAGATGTTCACACCCAGATCGAGCAGGAAATGCAAAAAATCAATCAGCAACTTCAGCAGGTATTGCCTGAGCAGCAGGTATAAACGAGGAAATTATGTCTAAAAAAGTGAACGAACAAATTACGGATTCAATCACTCAGACCAATACGCAGGTACTGGCGAGTTCTCCAGCCAATGCGATGGGGAATCTCTACACTGCAATGAGTCTGGCGATGTCGAATCTCAACCATAATGCGACATCGGCACAGCAACAGGCCGGCATCACGATGCAATCGGCAACGGTTCAGGGGATTAACTCACTGACGGCTATCGGCACTGCGGTATTGGGTCGTGCGGCCGAAGATATCGTCGAAAAAGGTTAGTCATTGGTATTGGTCAACAAAAGGGGCAGCCATTCAAACCAAGGCGTGTGAATGGCGAATCCCCTTTAAACCAGCCGTTCCTCTTTCATCCACGGAGAACACATCATGGCAAAACAGGAAAATACCGATCTGGAACAGGTCGATGAGATGATCAACCAACTGACCGAATCTGCCATGTCAGATACCATGGGATTGCATATGCAAAATGCAGTGACGATTCAACAGGGGATGCAAGCCATCAGTAACGCTTCAACATCCACCGCTTGCGCCCTGATTTTACAACAAGGTTAAGCGATGATGAGTGACGTCGCAGTTTGACGCACTATCTTGATTTAGCGCGATGCTTTGATGAGGAACCATGTCGAAAGGAGCAACCACTGACAAGGCGAAACAGTCCGTTGCACAGTCAACGGCGATTGCCGTTCAGGATGCTGTCGATAATCTCCGCAACCTCAATACGATCAGTACCACTGCGATTGGGGTGGCATTGTCACAGTTGTTGGCCACCGGTGATGAAAAATATATCAAGGTTATCGAACAAGCTCAGCAAGTGATGGAAAAAGGGACTGCGAATTTTTCTGAGCTGGGGAATAAAGCGGCAGAAGTCGCGAAGAAATTCGATTGAGGCAGCACTCCTCATTTCAGTCGCGGATGATCTGGTTTTGAACGTGACAGAGTTTGAACATGACTTGGCATATTACTTAGGCATATAGGCCGCCAGAATCAGTCTTGGTTTGGCTTGCTTATCAATCTGACATAACCGCGAAACCTGCCCGCTCCCCGCCCGCTGCGAATCCAAGGCATAGGTACAGCGTGTGCGATGATCAAACTCGGCCAGCATTGCGGCATCTTGGGTATTAAAAGCCCCCCACAAGACACTCAGTAAACAGACTTGATCACCTTGTAAATAGCGCTGAAAGGTCGTAACTCGCGCCATATTCATGTGCATTCTCTGCCGCTCACGGGCGTGACGAAACTGTTGCTCATGCATTGAGAATACTTCATACCAAACGGATTTATGTTCCTGTCGAATACCGAAATCAGCGTAAGAAGCCTGCCGTTTACTGCACACTTCAATTTGATCCGCCTTTTCTTGGTAGTGGAGGTAGTTGTCGCCGGCGGTATAGCGTGGTGTATAGGTGAGTTGTGAATTCGGATGATGTTGTTGCAGCGTCTGCCCCAGCTCGACCGTCAGCCAGGATTTCGCGAAGGCGCGGATCTCTGGATCGGCAAGATACTGATTGGCTCGCTGAAAATCATAATGTTCGGCAAAAAAGGCGAGAAGTTGTTGGGCGTTCATCTGTGCTCCTTATATGATGGATTCATCGATGATGGTGTGGTGTACAGTGATGACTGTAAGTGATTGGGGGTGTCGGATCTCGGTGTTTTTCCCTGAGTTCTTAAAACTCAGGTTTCGGTTGGTGTTGGGGGCTTGAAGTGTGGGGCGTGATTTTCTGTTGCATGGGGTTAGTAGTCTCCGGCCCCAAATTTTGACGCACAATTACGTTTTTCGGTTTCAGAAGCATCGGAGCACGGTGCGCCAGTTCATCTTTCAGAGATGAAAGACGAACCAGAAAATCTTTTTTATTTGACGGTGTCGCACGTTGTCCAGAACCGACTTTTACGGGCGTCCTGCCCGGAAAAGCCTAACCATTCTCCCGGAATGGTTTTCTTTGTTCAGTGGTTGATTTGGATTGGGTGAAACATAGCAAAAAGCCAATTTGATCGATGCGCTCAGGGTAAAATTTAAGTTGTTTAGACCTTCTTTTTTTGCCCCTAAAAAATAATCAATAAAAACAGCAAGATACAGAAGGGCGATTTTAACAAGGTAAAAAAGGGTTTTTGCCGCTAACCGCTTGCTGCCGTTTATTTTTTCATGATATGTTCATTGTTCACTGCCGCATAGGCAGCTTAGAAAAATCTCCGCAAGCATATCGAAGACCGGGTTTTGTTCACTGCCGCATAGGCAGCTTAGAAATTAGACCAGTAATAGCCATGGATGTGCCACCGGTTCACTGCCGCATAGGCAGCTTAGAAAGCATGTCGGTGTAGGCGCACATGCCTTTTTCTGTTCACTGCCGCATAGGCAGCTTAGAAAATAATTCCCCTTTTGATTTTATCTGTACTCATGTTCACTGCCGCATAGGCAGCTTAGAAACTCGCCGCCGGGCACTCGAACATGCCCGGCGTCAGACTCTGGTTTACTCATCAAGCATGATTTCTTCTTTCCGCAGATTCATTTCATCAAAGGTAATCAGATTATTGAGGTACAGGAGCACCTCTCGCAGTTCATTTTGATCGATACTGGGGTGCGAATTGGTGACAAGACAATCAATCAGACAGTTGCGAGCAGTCAGGTGTAAATCGAGGTTGTTTTTTGACATGGAAAGCCTCTTCGAGAATATGAATTTCCCCACCACGCAAAGGTTCCAATCTTTAGGTGGTGGGCTGAACAAGGTTGGAACAACCGCCTCGAAGTACGGCCAGCATACGCTGCCTTGCCAGCTCACCATAATTTGAGCGAATCAAGGCTACACATAAAAAAACACTGAGACAAGTTCAGCATATGATGTGCTATCGAGTTTTATCGGTGTTCCAATCCCGACACCGTTTTTTTGGTGCTTGCGTAGCGTAAGTGGTATCAGGGATGTTGACGAGTCGTCGCAGTGTAAAACGCGAGTGATGTTGTTGAATTTCATACTTTTCTAAGACTTGGTTTGTCATTTTTTGCGAGTGATTTCAAAGTATTGGAGGGAGCTACGGTATCAGTGTTTGTTTTTCCCAGCCTCCGACTCTCCAGATTTGACGCACAATTACGTTTTTCGATTTCAGAAGCATCGGTGCACGGTGCGCCAGTTCATCTTTCAGAGATGAAAGACGAACCAGAAAATCTTTTTGTTTGGCGAAGTCACACGTTGTCCAGAACCGCCTTTTACGGGCGTCCTGCCCGGAAAAAACTAACCATTCTTCCATGAATGGTTTTCTTTGTTGAGGGGTTGATTTGCGTGCGGTGAAACATGCTTAAAACGTCAATTTGGTCACTGAACTCAGGGTGAAAAATCATGGACGATTTTTCAGGATTGCTTGAGCAGGAGCGAATCAATCCGACCCTGATTACACGCGCTGAACTCAAACTCAAGGCACTTTTGGGTACTTTTGCTGCTGGGCAAAAGTACCTGGGGCGCTTTCGGAGATGCCATTGAAATCGAGGAAAGTGATTGCGCACCAAACCAGCAGCCTATTATTTTTATCTCCCCAGCCTCCGGCCCAGAAATTTGACGCACAATCCGTTCCTCGATTTCAGAAACATCGGTGCACGGTGCGCAAGTTCATCTTTCAGAGATGAAAGACGAACCAGAAAATCTTTTTGTTTGACGGCGTCGCACGTTGTCCAGAACCGCCTTTTACGGGCGTCCTGCCCGGAAAAGCCTAACCATTCTTCCATGAATGGTTTTCTTGTATAGAGAAAACCCCCAGCTAGGCTGGGGGTTCCGTAAAGCTTACAGCTATAAGTCAGTTATATAACCCCTTTCAATTTGATAAAAACGTCTTGTGGTCTGGCAACTACAAGAGTTAATTAAGAATTGAAAGGGGGTCCCAATGGGGGACGAAAAGAGCTTAGCGCACACGCGCTGGAACTGTAAATACCACATAGTCTTTGCACCGAAATATAGAAGGCAAGTGTTCTACGGAGAAAAACGTAGAGCAATAGGTGAAATATTGAGGAAACTATGTGAATGGAAAAATGTGAACATTCTTGAAGCGGAATGTTGCGCGGATCTATCCACATGCTTTTAGAAATACCACCCAAAATGAGTGTTTCAGGGTTTATGGGGTATTTGAAAGGTAAAAGTAGCTTAATGCTTTATGAACGATTCGGGGATTTGAAGTTTAAATATAGAAATCGAGAATTTTGGTGCCGAGGTTATTATGTAGATACGGTAGGTAAGAATACGAGCAAGATACAAAATTACATCAAGCACCAACTAGAGCAGGATAAAATGGGAGAGCAATTGTCGATCCCGTATTCAGGTAGCCCGTTTACGGGCCGCAGGAATTAGTCATATGCAAATGTCAGATCACTACGCGCCTGCTAGGGCGCAGCCAGTAGGAGAGCCTTATAGGCGCATATGAAAAACCACCGGCTATGCCGGTGGATACTTTTTTTGAGGGGTTGATTTGCGTGCGGTGAAACATGCTTAAAACGTCAATTTGGTCACTGAACTCAGGGTGAAAAATCATGGACGATTTTTCAGGATTGCTTGAGCAGGAGCGAATCAATCCGACCCGGCCAGCGCCCACGAACTAAACCGTTCTTTTGGGTACTTTTGGAACGCCAAAAGTACCTGGGGCGCGTGCATCAGATGCCACAGAAATTAATAAACTCATTGCGTACCAAATCACTGCACCTCAATTTTTATATCCCTCCCAGCCTCCGGCTCTCCAAATTTGACGCACAATTAACTTCTCCGATTTCAGAAGCACCGGTGTTCTGTGCGCCAAAACAGACTAATATGAATATGAATGCTTTATCTTCTGCAAAATCATACAGGCACAGTCTGGTTAAAAGACGCTGTGATGCCTTGGCGACTATGAATCAAATATAGGTGAATTTACATGAAAAGGATTTTAATTGGTGCATTGATCATTGCGATACAGGGGTGTGCGAATGAACCGAAGAACACCGAACAAGTTTCACCGTCATCTTGTGTCGGTAGTACTATCATTACTGGTGATTTAAGTAGCCGATTTAAGTTGGTTCAAGACTCAGCGCTGCTTGCTCAGGCCATTGGTGAGCCGTTGAAGGGGAAGTTATGTCAGGGGGAAGTTTATGAAAGCACAGGTAAAGTTACAGTCTATCGTGCATGGAATAGTACTAATCCTCACAGTCAGTTTGGTCAGTGGTGGTCATTTCAATTTCCGTCAGGCAATACAGCGACATATAGACAAGATTATGAGATTTGTTATCAATGGTCACCACTCGATAAGTTGGTGAAATGTACATTGAAGGCAGGCACGAAAGTTGTTGTCGGTAATGGTCAAAGTGCCTTGTGTTCTGAATATCTCAGTTATCCGGTTTCGGAGAAGCAGCAAGTTTTTATCACCAATGCATCTGATGCTGTAGAGAACTGTGAGAACTACGATAGTGTGATGAGTTGGAAATAGGGTGACACAATCAACAGTTGTTCCTCCAGCATCGAAGTTAGACGCACAATTTAGCTTTCAGCGACATGACATGCTCAAAGATGATTTTAAGCATGTCATAGTCGATCATTCACTATTCACCAAACGACTGTTCACCAAATGACAGCGCTCAACAATCATTCCCCCAAAACCACCCCAAGGCTGCATTCAGTGCCGATAGATTAAGCACATCATGTAACACGCTGCATTTATCCGTTGCGGCTGCATGGGGATCCCGATAAACAATGCCGAGATCCAAACATTGTATCTGAAGGATCGGTGGCAGCAGGTTCAGTTGCATCATCACTTGCTTAAGCGCGATTTGCGAGCGTTCAGGTTGTGGATGATTTAGGCACTCCGACACGATCTGATACATCGGATTTCGGCACTCTCTGGCCTCTGTATTATCGACGAACGCTTTGCCCCATTGTAGTCGGGTGCCGTAAAGGTAACAACGGACCGAATGCATGATCAGCCAGTAGATTCCACGTTCAGCGTCAGGTATGGGCCAGCGGTAATGACAAAGACAGGCAAATAGTGCTACCGCAAATTTATGCTGCGCATCAGGATCAGACTGAACCAATGCTCGCATGATGGCATCGTTGATGCGATTAAAAACTCGTTCCTCGCCTGCGGGAGACGTGGCGGGTAGGATGCCTTGAGACGGTGGACGTATTGTGCGTGTGGTCGTGTGTGGTTGTTTGCCAGTGGCAAACTTCTGTTGTTTGAGCCAGCGTTCATTCAGGCGGCCGCCACCGAGCCAATCGACGTGGTTGAGCGGATTAATCGGCCAGCGTTGCGGTGATTGCTGAGCCGATGAAGCAAATGCTTGATGTGTCTGAGTCGCATCATTGACTGGCTGTTGCTCCGTCGCGGCATCATGTGATGGCGTGCTCACCGAGTGTCCTTGCAACTTCGGGTTGGCGGTGAGATAAGCGAGTTGGTAGGCCAGTTGTTGGGCGAGTGCCGGCTCAGCCTTTGCCATTAATGCGGCACTTAAGGCCGCATAATACAGTCGTTCTGCTTTCATACCCTCTCCAGAACTTATTCTGTCTGTGGCGCCTTCAGCGCTTTGACTGAACTATTGTATTGCGGCAGAGCTTCGACAAATCGATTGATGACTTGTTCGGCAACTGCGGCTTCGACGGGTGGCTCGCCAACATAGCTATCGACTTCAGTGCGAATATGTCCACCGCTCAGGGCATCTTTTTCTCGTTGAACCACAATGGCATGAATGGATTGGCAAAAAGCAAAAGCGTCGGTTTTACAATAAATTCGATGCTGACTACTGGTATTACCGCCATTTTGATAGCGAGGTGCAGCATAAGAGACCATGTAAGGTTGGGTGGTGGGATCATTACCGATCAACTCTTCGCAGGAAAAGAGTACAAAGTCAGTTGAGCGGTATTGTTCCATCATATGGTTACAGATGGGTAAATCGGCTTCAATGGCCAAATTGTAATCACAGAAGAAAATATCAACACCGGGAATTAAGTTGCGAATCATCATATCGAAGGCACTTTGCACACCATCCGGTAAACCGTCTTGTTCTGGCAACTGCTCGTAATTGACTGATTTTACCGAGTAGGCTTTTTTCCAGCGCGCCAGTATACCGTTACCGGTCGTCCTATCGTGGCTTTTATAGGCAACTTTGTAGCCGTTGTCGAATAAGTCTTCAACATCTGGCTGATCAGTGAGGAAAGCAAAGTGACGGCCATCAGCGGCTTCACATAAGCGAAATAGCAATTGTCTCATTCTCTTTCTCCAAGTTGAGTCATGACAGAGTGATCCTAAAGTTTCTGATGTTGAGAAACTTGGCTGAATGGATGCGTAATGACTGTTTTCTGATGAAGTTGTGTGTATCGGTGCTGAGGTGGTTGCCGGTAATGATGCAGGATTACAAACGGCTGATGCCCGCAACACATGGCGGATACCGGTTAGGTGGCGGAGGTGTGGGATAGGCCATCTGTGCTTGGTCAGGTGTCGGTGAGCTTCATCATCGTCATTCTCATCATCGGATTGATGCGCTGAATCGCTGTCTGAGGATTGTGCCGGCGTGTCACGGGGTTCTCTCGGGCGTTCTGTCAACGGAGGGGGTGGCAGAGCGGTATTTTCAGGTAAACCGGATGGACTTGGCGATAAGTGAGGCGCTTGTGCAGGAGAATGCGTCACAAATGTGTCTGTTGGCATAGCATCCAAATAGTGGGGTAAATGCTGTAAAAACTCACGATAAGGGTTACATTGTTCGGGAAATGAAGCAATTGCACTCGATGTTGTCTCTGTCTGATAGCCCCCCGTTTGGGCGTGGCTCTCTGGTGAGACTTGCGTCTCGGATGGTGTAACAAGCGGCGTATCCGGCTCGGTTGGTCGCGTCAAAGCTTCAGCCGCTTGCTGCGGCTGCGAGATCGTGTGGTGAGAGGTTGCTATCTTCGAGCTTGAACGCGGTTTTGCCGTCCGGTTCGCGGTACGGCGGACGATGTGGTAACCGGACGGAACCCAAATAATACGAGTGATTCGAACGCGTCTCATGGTTTATCCTCCTGTACCTGTGCTGCCTGACCGTACCTGTAATGATTCTTGTATGGGCAATGATCGGTGCCGGGTTATTTCAATTGGCTGGTTATGGCCTGAAATACCTGATTGACTATTTTTTGGACCTCGGCTTTAGCGATGATCTTGAGGGTTTCCATCTCTGCGGTCAGGAGGGCTTTTTCCCGTTCGATTTCGATTTGAAACTCTTCTTGCGTCAGCTCTCCGTTTTGTAATGCGGTCTGTAGTGCCTCAAATTCTCCCTGTTTTTGATTCAGGCTGGCTTTGAGCGTATTTTCGATGGTTGATTTTAAGGGGGACTGCCCGAATTGTGCGGCAACCTGATCGACGATCATATCAATAGAAAAGGGCATAAGGACTCCTTTGTCAGTGGTGAATCATAGCCATGAGTTCGTCAAGGCCAGTGATGATTGATGTTCAGGAATGTGAGGTATTTTTCGCAAGTTCACCCTGAGCGATCGTGTCGAGCAACCGCTGATACTGCGCGCGGTGGCGTTTGAGCAGAAAATCTGAGAGATAACCGTTCTTTTGATGCTGCGCCATGTCTTGTTGCCAGAGCTTGGCCAGAATTTCCGCTTGTTTATACGTCTCTTCATTCATTTTTCGCCACTTCTGTAACCGGACAAATCCCCGAATCTCGACATCAATATTTAAGTACTGATGCTGAAATTGGTCATAACGGCGTTCTTTGGCGGGTAACACTGACATCTGCATGTACAGCAGGTCGATTTGGTTATTGATTTGCTGAATTTTCAACATCGTCTGTGGATCATAGTCGGCAACGAGCTGAACGGAACATCCCGATAGTAAGAAGAACAGGATGAAAAGCCAACGTGAAGGTATTTTGAGCATAGGATCTTCTCGAAAAATAAAACGAGCTTTGATTATGTGATTTCTGAGCCGGAATACTCAGTGAAATGAGTGAATATTTCCGTTGTTTCACCGATATTCCGTGAGGATGAATCGTTAATATCAATGGTAGGCTGTATTGAAGAGTACTCCCTGATGACCGATACGAATAAGATTTTACGACAAATCGAAAAAGCGTTTAAACCGAAGCCACCGAAACAGCAGCAGAAACTAACGCCGAAGCAATTGGCGCAGATGGCGAAGGTGAAGTCATCGATTCATCTGTTCAGACTGAAACTGGCGACTCTGGATCGGGTGAAAGATGAATCGGATCAGTTGATTCAGGAATTGATCAAAACCTTTATTCAACAAATCCCCAAACAAATCACGCAGGCAACATCCGGATTGACATCGAGTTCAGACGAGCATGGTTCAGGTGCAGAGAATGATCCAACGGCGGATGATTTAGCGCCAAGTACCGTTGATGAGCAAACTGTAAAGCAAAGCAGCAAAGGCCATCGAGAGTCCCATGATACTGAGCATTCTGACCGCTGATTCCGGATAGTAGTTCTGCAAATTGGGAAACAGAAAAGAGACATAACAAATTGCCGGAATGCCCAGATAGAAACTGCCGAGGTAAGGTGATAGGGGAGCGTGATAAAATTGCATGAAAGAGATTGCATACAACAGATAGTAAACCGTAAAGCGCCATTGTGAGATATCAAATGACTTCCAGCGAAAAGGTACAATCATCAGTGGTAAAAATACCCATATCATGATCAAGATGCCTTAAAAGAGAATAGATGAGTTTGAGTCAGGGATTAAATTGAACTCACAATTATGCAATCATATGCCTATATGGTAGCACAGTTTTGTCATGCCTAGGATGAGATTTCAGTTGATATTGCATCATGTGATGGATTATTGGTGATATATAAAAATGAGCCTTGCGAATAGGCTCATCCTATGTTCATTGGTTATCCAGCCACTAAATCGGCTTGTCTGGCTTGTGCCGGAGCATCACTGGTTTCCTGACGATTGAGTAATCGTTCCACCAGCCAGTCGGCAGCCAGCGCGCAAGCTTCTGCATTGGCATTATGTGCATTGTGTTCCGCACCTTTAAAGAAGACCTGTTGTTTATCGGTGGTGGTTGCTTCTTCATAAATGCGCTTAACGTTCGATGACGGAATTAAAAAGTCCGGGCGGTTGTGAATGATCAACAGCGGACAATCAATGGTCGTGGACAGTGTATTCATGGCGAAACGATCGATAAATGGATGGACATCGGCAATGGCTATATTGCCACGATAGGCAAATACCGCTTCAAATTGAGGATGTTCTTTGATGCAGCTTGACAGCTCATAGCCGCCACCCATCGAGATAATCGCTTTGACCTTATCCTGATGTACCGCTGCGGTTCTGGCCATTAATAATCCGCCCATACATAAACCATATAGAGCAATATCGTTGCCGACGTCATCGCGATTGAGCAAGTAATCAATCATCACCTCATGGGCTTGTTCTGATTCGGGTTCAACACTGATGTTATATTGGTAGAAAGTTTCTCCTTGTCCCGGACCGTCAATATTTAAGACCGCGATTCCCCGTTCGAGAAAATGGGTAATCACATAATGGACTTCTTCTTTAAAGCCGGTTATGCCCCCGGTTGCAATTACAACGGGGACATCATCGCTACAATTCAATGGCTTCATCAGCCAGCCGACCAATTGCCCGTTTTTGTAGGGAATTTCGGTTCTTTCTGCGCTAAAGCGGTTATCGAGCGCCAGTGCCCGGGAGAAAATGTCTAATTCTTTCTGATATAACGCTGCTTTCTCTTCATCAAATTCTAGCAGCCCGTAATGGGCAATTCGGTATAAAGCCGCTGCTTTATATGAGAATCGGCAGGCGCTCAGTTGATGTCCGGCGGCGAGTTTTTCGCAGGCGAGTTCATCGAGGTGCGCTGCCAGTGAGCAGCAGACTTCGACGCAGTCTTCACCTTTACGATTGACGCGGTAGTCGATTTTTTGATAATCAGAAAAATCGATACCCCGGGCATTTAATCTGGCCGGTGTTTGTCCTTTTGGTAATGGGCGTGGTTGAGTCATGATGATTTCTCCTAAGCTGCGGCGGTTACGGTGAGCAATTCATGCAGGATGTCAGCAATGACATCGACGTTTTCTTTGTCCAGCATAGTGTAATGGGTTCCGGGAACGACGAACTCTTTGATTGTGGATTGAGCAAAGCATTGCCATTGTGCGATTTCGGTGCCTTCAACCAAGGAGATGTTCAGTACATCCAGTATCTCTTGGGGTTGGAACACTGCCGCTTTGAAGAAGATTAGATCTGCTTTGAGTTTTTCGGATGGCATATGTGTTCTCAAGGTATTGTGATTACTGCGCCATAATTCGTAGTACAGTTTGAATTCTTCGGTACTGAATCCCCAAGGAACCCAGCCTTTCTGTTTGAGGTAATCGACCACGTCTTCAAGCGTGTCACTTTTCATATCATTGAGCGGTTCTTTGGTGTTAAAAAACATGCCGCAGATGACGGGAAATGACGCCAGGAACTGCTGTTCGCTGAAGACCGTGTTTGAGAAGTATGCTTGTGGCGGATGGCTGTCAAACATAATGACTTGCTCGATGGTTCTGCCCGCTTGTTCGAACTGAAGCGCCATTTCCAGCGCAGCATTGCCCCCGAATGAATGACCGGCAAGGATCAGATTTCCGGTGGGGTAAAGCGCGGTGATTTTCTCGTTATAATGACGGGCTAAATCACACATGGAGACAATGTCATTGCCTTCATCGCGAAAGGGGTACTGAATCCCATAAACGGGGTGACCTTCTGGCAGGCTACGTGCGACTTCTTTATAGCCCATGACGGTGCCGCCTGCCGGGTGAATCAGGAATACCGGGGCAAGATCTCCTTGGTCATTGAAACAGACAATATGCTCATCAAAAGTAGAATGTTCATTGCCATGTTTGAGATGATAAATCACTTCGGATATTTTATTTAACGTATTGTTTTCAATGAAAGTTTTATTCGATAAAGATATTTCATAGAAATCTTCCAGCTCAATATTCATCTGGAGTGCGGTAAATGAGTCACCGCATAACTCATAGATGTCAGTGGTTTCAGCTGAAGGGATCGTTTCGCCTAAGTCATTGAGCCAGAGTTGCCGGATTTTGTCTTGAATACTTTCCAATGTTATTGCTGAGTCGTCAGAAGTGGGCTGTTCAGCCTCCGGTTGGGTGGTGAGCGCGTTGCTGGTATTGGTCGGCTCAATTTCAAAGACGGTTTGATTAAACGCATAACCTGGCAGTGATACCTTCCGAACGGGCTGAACTGCGTAGAATTTTTCCCAATGGATAGTCAGGCCTTGTTGCCATAACCAGCAAAGTATATTGAATATATCGTCGTTGCCCAGATAGGAAATTTCGCAGTCGGTCTCCGCCACTTTTTTGATGTCTGCGTTGTAGGCATAAATCATTACTTTATCGATCAGTTCATTGGTATAGATCACTTCAACTTCTAATGGTTCGACGACCATTTGTTCGCATAATTCTGCAAGGAAACGGTGTTTTTCTGGCAGTTCCGCAAAGTTGAAATAGTTGGCACTATTGACGAAAGTTTCTGATAAGGTCAGATCCTGAGTCTGGTAGATTTTAATCCGACAAATTCCGGTGGGCTGATAAACCGTATTTTCGGTGAGCGCTGCGAGTTGATGATGTAACTCGTCAACATTCTCGGCCTGAACCCACTGACGATATGGGAAGTGATGTCTTCCGGTTGCCAGTGTATAGGCAATATCTGCCAAATCTTGATCGGTGTCGTGCTGAACCGCTGCAGCGATTTGCTGACTATTGCGAATCAAATCGTGTGCTGTCCGCCCGGACAGTAAGATGTGTTGTGGTTTAGATGGTGTGTGTGATGAAGGGGACAGATAGATATCGCCAGACTCAACAATCATATGGGCATTGGTGCCCCCCAGACCGAAAGAGCTGACGGCTGCATAGCGTATATCGGTGTCATGATCATACCAGTCGGCCAGTTGGGTGTTGACTTCCAAGGGACTGTTGTCAAGTTCAAGCAGTGGATTGGGTTGATTAAAGTGAATCTGGGGCAGCAAGGTATGATGTTTCATCATCAGTGCGACTTTGATCAATCCGCTGATGCCTGAGGCGCTATCGGTATGGCCGATATTGGCTTTGACTGAGCCGAGTTTGACTTTCTGACCTTGATGACCGCTATAAACCTCTTTGAGGGCATTGATTTCAATCGGATCGCCCAGCTTAGTGCCGGTGCCATGGGTTTCTACATAGCTGATCTGACTGGCGTCGATACAGGATAACTGTAACGTATCTTCAATGACACGAGCTTGTCCGGAAATGCTGGGGGAGGTGAACCCCATTTTATCCTGACCATCATTATTGATTGATGATCCTTTGATCACACAGTAGATCTGGTCGCGGTCACGTAATGCGTCTTCGAGTAATTTCAGCACGACAATACCACAGCCATCACTGACCACGGTACCGCAGGCATCTTGGTCAAACGGGCGACAGTGACCATCAGGCGATAAGATACCGCCATCCTGATATTTATAGCCTGCTTTGACGGGGAAGCGAATGGTCACACCGCCAGCCATGGCAATATCACACTCGCCGTTGAGTAGACTCTGGCAGGCCATATGAACGGCAACCAGAGAGGTAGAGCATCCGGTCTGAATGGTCATCGCCGGGCCACGTAGGTTCAGGGCGTGAGAGACTCGCGTGCAGAGAAAGTCTTTTTCATTGCCGAGGACAACGGGGTATTGATTGATTTCATGGCGATAATCTGAATTAAAAATATGGTGAGACAGATACGTATTTGAACTACTGCCGCCATACAGGGCGATATCCCCCTGATAGGTGAATGGATCACACCCGGCATCTTCCAATGCGTGCCATGCGGTTTGTAAAAAGATCCGCTGTTGTGGGTCAGTTAATAGCGCGTCCCGGTTCGAGATATTAAAAAACTTATTATCAAATCCGGTTGCGTCATTGATGATGCCCGCTCGTTTGACGTAGTTTGCATCCTGAGTGTACCAAGGGTCACTTGCTTGTAACTCTTCATCAGTGAATGTGGTTAAGCACTCTTTGCCGTGTTTAAGGTTATCAAAAAAGTCCTGAACATTATCGGCTTGTGGGTATTTGCCTGCAATTCCGACGATTGCTACCTCTATGCCATTTTTTTCCATTTTATGCACCATTTAATTGGGGTTGACGTTGTCTTCTGTTTTTTAATTGATTGATTCTTTTCTGCGCTCTTGCCGTCTTTTTCGGTCCGGTCTCTGTGTTGGGCGCTATTGTGGTTTTATCGGATAAAAATCGAGCTAAGCTCCGGATGTTCCTGTACTTAAATAAATCGGTAACCAATAGCTGATTGGGGTAGTGTTGATTCAGTTGTTGATACACTTTTAAGATAGAGCTTGAGTTTCCTCCCATGGTGAAGAAATCACTTTCCAGATCGATTTCGTCGAGGCCGAGAATTTGCTGCCAAATCGACAAGATGGTGACTTCTGTTGCTGACTCTGCGACCTGATTTCGGACAGTCGGCAATAACTTGGTTGAAATGTCATGTAACCGTTGCATATCGACTTTGTTATTGACGGTCAGTGGAATTTCATCGGTGAGATAGAATTGTTGCGGAATCATATACTCCGGTAGGTCGGCTGCGATTTCTTGAACAATCTCTTCGTAATCAATCGGAGCGTTAACCAATAAGTAAGCGATGAGAATCGTGTCACTATCGGTTTTTTGGGTCGTGACAAATGCGTGAGACACGGCCGCAATGCGAGATAGTTTGGCTTGAATATCACCAAGCTCAATCCTGAATCCGCGTATTTTGACCTGATGGTCGATGCGACCCAGATAGTCAATTTCTTGCTCACTGATAAAGCGCGCCAGATCACCGGAGCGATACAAACGTCGCGTTTTTCCTCCCAGCGATTTTTCAATGAATTTTTCTGCCGTGAGTTCAGGGCGGTTGAAATATCCTTTGGCTAACCCTTCACCGGCGACATACATTTCTCCCGCCCAACCGATTGGTAATGGGTGACCAAATGTATCCATGACCACGACGCCTAAGTCATTCAGAGGCATTCCGATCAGGCTGCCCCGGTCTTCAAGACAATCTTGTTGCGTGAGCTTGCGATAGGTCACGTGAACGGTTGTTTCAGTGATGCCGTACATATTGATCAAGCTGACGCGTTCACCGTAGGTGTTGTACCAAGGTAATAGACTCGCCAAATTGAGCGCTTCTCCACCAAACACGACCACCCGTAATTGATTCAGTGGAAGTTGATTGCGAATACAACTCTCACTAAAGCGGGAGAATGCAGTCGGGGTCTGATTGAGGACAGTGACCTGTTCTTGCTCGACCAACTGTGCGAACTCTTCAGGGCTGCGTGAAATCAGGTAAGGCACAATCACCAGACGGCCCCCGTAGAGCAGCGCACCGAAGATCTCCCAGACCGAGAAATCAAAAGCAAATGAGTGGTATAGCGTCCAAACATCTGCTGCAGAAAAATGGAAGCTATCGTCGCTGGTGGTAAATAGGCGGACGACATTGCGGTGGCAAATCTGAACACCTTTGGGTTTACCGGTCGAACCCGAGGTATAAATGATATAGGCCAGATCTTCACTGTCCGGCAGATATGATGTCAGCGATCCGGTCGACGTCTCTTGTGCCAATGCATCGAGGTCAGGCACGATCACGTGTGCCAGCAGTGGTTCAAATCTTGCGGTGAGGCTCTCTTCAATCAAGCCGTTTACCGCTTGAATATCGGATAAAATATCACCCACGCGGCTGTCGGGGTAAGCGGGATTTATCGGCACATAACAGGCACCGCATTTCAACACGGCAAGGATCGCGACAATCATCTCGGGGCCGGGATTGAAGCACAGTGGGATTTTGTCACCGCGCTTAACGCCATATCCGATGAGCTGATGAGCCAAATTGTCGGCCAGATTGAATAATGACCGATAGGTGAGTTGTGTATCGTTGTAGCGAATTGCCAGATGATCGGGATATTTTGTTGCGGTTTCATTCAGCCAGTCAATCAGCGTACGATTGGTGCTGCCGGATTGGGGAGCCAACGGATGCTGGGTCTGATTCGGCGTGAAACCAAATTCGGAGAGTGCACGTTCTGGCTGTTGCAGGCAGACATCAGAAAAGTGGACAAAGTTAGCCAAAATACCTTCAGCGGTTGCATGACTGATCACGTTATCTTTATGGAGAAGAAAAACATCAAATCCGTCCGTGATTTCTTCCACCACCATCAGTAAGTCAAACTGACAATCGATCTGATCGATGTTGAAAGGCTCAAGTGTTGTCTGATTGATTGTGATGGATTGCCCTTGAGAACCATACAATAAAGAAGACAGGCTGCCCTGATAGGGTTGGGAAAGTGTTTGATAGTTGAAGCACACATTAAATAGCGGGTTGGTCCCCAGTGAGCGTTCCGGTGCACAGGTTTCGACGATGTGTTTCAAGGGGAGACGGCTGTGACGGAGTGCGTCGAGTATTATCTCATTGCCAGTTGAGAGCGTATCGCTGACGGTTTGATCCGGTGAAAAATGGTATGGAATAGGTAGCACATTGACAGCATAACCTAAACCGAGAGCCGGGAAGCTTTTTCTCTGACTGACAGATAAGCCCATACAGAATTCGTTTTGCCCGCTCAGCCGATATAACGTCATCGCAAATATCTGACTCAGTAACCGTGCCGGGCTGATACTTGTGCGCTCACAGTAGTGTTTGATGTTGGAATATAGTGATCCTTGAATCTGGGTTTTACCAATACTGCCATTGAAGTCATTGTGAGGTGGCGTATTCGGTAATAGTTCAAGCGCAGTTTTCTTCTGCTTTAACTGCTCTACCCAGAAATGAATATCATCATGGTATTCATCACTATCGATATATTCACACTGTAATTCACTCAGTGTTGTTGAAGGAAATGAATATTTAGTATCATGTTCAAATAACTGTTTAATGATAGTTTCAATAAGATGAAAGTCAGATATGATATGGTGTATTCTAATTATAACGAGATTTTTGTTATTAATTTGATTGATGTGAAGATTGATTAAACAGTAATCTTTTTTTAAATCAAATTTTTCTGTTAATACATTGTTAATGAATCTTTCTTCATTTTCTTCTTCATGTAATTTAACAACTTCATCAATACTAAAATGTGGCGTTTTATATTTCAATAACGCGGAGTCGCTGGGTCTGAAATGACTTCTTAATTCAGGATTTTGATTGATAATATCCATGAATTTTTGACATAAACCTGTTATATCTGTTTGTTTTTCTAGTTTAAACGCGATCCTGATTTCATTCTCCCGACTGGTTGAATGAACCCCATCGACAAACCACATGGCTTCTTGAGCACATGAAACGACATAGCCTTCGGTACTAATCATACTGACGAATTCCTGTAAATCTAATTTTTATATTTTCAATTGTTATGATTTATTAATAATATTTCATGTGCAAATACATTTATTAATCTGATATAGATAACCATTACAATTGAGGGGGGCCTTTCTACTAAGTATTGTGATTGTTAAATAATTGATTTAAATTTAACTATACAAGTATACTAATAATGTGTCCGTATATGTGTTTATTGATAATATAAATAAAAAACATAATTGGTTTCATTTAATTGATAATAAATGTATGCATACATCATCATTATTATTGGATAAGTAACCCAAGTCAGGATGAAAGTTATTGTTAAAGTAATATATAATGCATATAGTTTTATTTCAATTGGTTTGATAAACTATACGTTTCCATTTAGAAGTCAAGAAATATTTTGTTACATTTGAGTGGATTATATACTGGATGAGTTATTATCACTTTTAAAAATAATATATTTGTGAAATAAAGAATTAATCATAATTAGATAAACTGGTTTTATATGCTTAATCGAAGTGTTTTTTAAGTTTTTTATTTCGTTGTTTGCGTATGGAGACGATAAACACACGGCGAATCATAAAATGAACTAATGATGGAGATTAAAGTGGGGTTGAATCTTTGGTTTCCGGAGTTTTCTTGCGAATATTATCGATGATCATATCAAGTGCACTGAAAAGTACTTCAATGCTGTAACCGGCAATAAAGGCCAGCGCCATAGGTGACAGTGTCATTGTGCCTATGTCTGGTTTGAGCAGCCAACCGGTGATCATGCCAGCCAGACAGCCGAGAGTCAGTCGTAGTCGATAGCCGATTTCACGGCTGGCGGTATAGGTCAGGGTTCTGATTTGTTGTAATAGGCTCCGCAGGACGAAAATAAAGGCGCCCAACAAACCGTACATTAAGGGCAGAACATAGTTTTGTAACATTTGCAGAACGGACTGAGCTGCGATCAAATGGGTGGCAAAGTGGATGGTTCGTTCTTCCTGACCGGGCGGGATCAACTGATCGGTCGGTGCCAGTTGAAAGTCGTTGCCGAGCATCCAGACCTGATTCCAATATTGTAATAACTGATAACTGGCGCGGAGATGATTTTCGTAGAGCTTGTCGTTTTGAGAAGAAGAAGATTCGGGTTGCGCTTGCACGACCGAGGTTGATGACATGGGCAAATGCGTATATTGCAACAGGGTTTGGGTTAATCCGTAACCGAACAGATAATAGATCTGAACACTGAGCAGCATGATTAAGGTAAAGACGGTATAACGGCGATACCAGATAATCGTGCGGTTGGCACGGGGAGACTCGATTTGTCCGTTCACGGCATTGGGTACAACGGATTTGATACTCTCGACGGTCACCGGCCAGACCTGAGTGGCGAGTTTGTCATAGCAACGCAATAAGCGGTTTTCGTCTTCTTCACCCCAATTGCGGCTGTGCAGGTTGTTTTGCGCGTTGATAATGCCTGCTGCGATGTCCGGATCAACATTCAAATTTCCCGAACGGGCAACATAATGTAACAGTCGAATGCCATCGTTGATCAGCGTTTGTGTTTCGGTCAGCGCTGGCGGTGGTGCTGTTTTATCTACACTTGATGGCGGTACGGACGCCGCGCTCCCGGAGGAGCGACGGCTGAATGCGCGAATAACCATATCAATGGGCACTTATCTGTATTGAACGGTGTGACTGAATGACGCTTCGGAATACTCACTCATCGTTTAATGTTTAATATGCATAAAAAGCGACCTCATTGTCGTCATAATCAAGCAGGGTGCACCGGCCTCCGGTATTGTTCCAGAGCGCTGTCGGGTTATTAAAACTATATTCGTTATCGGCCGTGGGGAGACGATTGGTATAAACCAGAACCGTACCCAATGGTGCAAATGTTGACCCTGAGGGGAAGGTAAAAGTGTGATCATTGAGCTCTGACCTGAGCTGCCAACCAGCGAGATCAATATAATATTCAGATAAGTTTTTTAACTCAACATATTCGTCCCCTTCTGTTCTGGACTCATGACCGTCATAGTGCAGATAACTAATCAGGACATAATCGCGAGCGGCATTGCCGTAAATCCAAGTTGAGATGACGTCACCCTTGCTATTGAGTAGTGTGGCGGTATCGCCATGATTATTCCAAACTGGGCGATTGGAGTTGAAACTATACTGGGCTCCGGGCTGGGTATAAACGGTTATCGATTCACCGCTACGGATCAGGGTATTCTCGGGGAAAACGTAGTTCTGGCTGAGAGAACCGGCATTGATACGGAATTGACTGATGTCCCAAATGGCATGGCTTCGGTTGGTAATGGTGACAGACTCATTGTTGTTTGGCTCCCCGCGAAAATCCAGCCCGGAAATTTGGAGATAAAGCTTCATTTGCAAATCATTCAGTTTGTCCCAGAACTCGTCCATCTTGGCGTTTTCTAAAGGATCGGTTGACAGAATCTCTTGGCAGAGAGGATGTATTTTTAAAGTAGTGTTTGACACGGGTGGTCTCCTTTTATCATTGAGTCCGTGATGGCAATTGGGTTGCCTTCCTTGCATATGGTGAATCACCACCAGTGGTTGATTCATGGCGACTGATAGGCGGTACTATCCAGATACCCTGAGTGAATATCACCGTGCGGTATATCAGACGGATTGACTTATCCTTGATGGTGTTCATAAGCCCGTTGTAGCTTTTCATCGTAGTGGTTTTCAGCATAACCCGGGCCATTGTAATACCGGGCAAAGGTTGCCCAGTCGAGGGATTGAATGGCACTGAGCAGTTTTGGATTGGATTGAATAAAATGAACGAAAGCCATCAGGTGATGACGCTCTGCCAAAAACATATCCCGAACAAAGCTTTCGACGTCTTCATAGCCTGCGCTTTGATGGTTGAATCCCATGATCTGGTATCGTCCGTAAGACGCTGATTTCAAAGCGGCTTCCCGATCCAGCGTCAGGGCTTGTTGTAGTCGATCATACTCTTTTTCTCCGCCGGCATACAGCGCCCGATTCCATTTTGGCGAAGAAATATCCGGATGGGAGTCATCAAATCGATGGTCACTATATTTAGAGAACTGATGGGCTTCAAACAATAAGCAGGGGGCACCGGATGCATAGAATCCACTGCCGGACGATTCGACATCCGAGACCGCTTTGATCGCAGCAACGTCACATGAGAGTAGTTCGCTGGCATCCTGATAATCCTGTTCGCTGAGTCCTCTTTGTGGCGCAGATTCTGGTAACGCCAGATCGGGAATATAAGCCGGAGTCGGCAGGAGTGCTTGCTTGAGTGCTTGTTCACTTTTGCCACCGCAGTCGATCCGATTATCGGGATGACGATAACCTAATAGGGTGGTTTGTAACAGACCGATGGCTTGACAGGTCGGCGATTGATCCGGGGCATCGATAATTTGTCCGTCTTCTGCCAAGGGCGTTAGCAGGCCGATCTTGCCGGCAATCTGATTCAACGCCTTCTGGATATTCAATACATCTTCCGGGGAATTGTCTGCACCGTTGCCGACTGATGCCGTCAGTTCCAGCTCTTGCATGGTTCGCTCCTTGTATAATATGGGTGAATACAAGGCCACAGTAGTGGACAACACCGGATAAGTATTGGGGGAATCAAGCAGAGAGTCGGGGGAATCCGTTTAAAAATACCCGGCGGCTTTTTTCAGTCTATCGACCATCACTTTCTGGTTCTGATTATCGGCAAAAGCGATGGTATTTGAGGCGTAAATATGTTCGCCGGTATCGAGCGTGACGATTCTGGCAAGGCCGGTACTGCCCCAGAAGGTGTTCACGAGCGTGCGATCATCATTGGGCAGATGATTTAATTCAGCAGAACGATAATGGAGGACTTTGGTCGATGCCGGTGGTAGCTCTGCGTTATTCTGATAATCCTCCATCAGCAAACGGACATCGACATAGTTATTGTCACTGATTTGTACCCGCATTAGCGCCACAGGGCGGAGTGAAGTACTGACCCGGCCGGTATTCCCAGCAACAACGTCGAGGGTGAAATAGCTATATTGGTGATATTTTTCGGCTTTTAATTTGTTGAGTTGCGCTTCGATACCGCGAATATTGTCCCGCAACTGTTCCAGCCGATGATTATTTTGTTTGATGACTTCACCGAGATCATCTCTCACATCGGACAGCAAAAACTTCAGAGCCGGCAGATTAAATTGGGGTGTCTGTTTCCCGGTAAATTTCAACTCGGCATAGTTGCGGGTGATCGTCAGCACCTGTTGTTCGTAGTAGTGGGCTTCAGAATCATCGATATAGTTGCTGAGCGTCCACTGTTTCATTTCGCTGACCCTGAATTCACTGAGCTGATGTTCGTGATCTTTCGGATCCAGATAGGCATTGATGGTCGCAATGTATTGCTCTAGCTTGGCGCGAGTTTCAGCAATATTTTTCAGATCCTGACGGGCAGCATTATATGCATCAGTTAAGGTGGATACGGTGAATTCAGGGTAGTCGATTTTATCTCCCTTTTCCCCCTGAGGATTGTATTCATAGCGCAGTTGTTCAGGAATATAAGGTTCAAGTAATTGGAGTTCATCGGTATCGAGTGTGGTTTTGAGGTGATCGGATTCGATCCGTTGAATGCCGGTGATTTCTAATGTGACATCCGATGTTTCGACAAAATAAATTTGCCAGATTGGGATCACTGATGCCGATGCAATACCTGCTAGTCCTAACAATATCGGCCGACTTTTGGTCTTCAACTTTTCCAGTAATGGTTTCATTGATATCTTCCTTTCAATCTCTGCATTGATCACAGCGTATTCGTAATACAAGTGCTTGGCGAAAATCGTTTTTTTGACGGTGAAATCACGCACCATGACTGAGCCTGAAATCTCGGATGCAGAGAAAATAGCCATTCATCGATTTGACCTGAAAGTCCCTGTGTTAGGCCGATAACTTTTCGGCAGAGTCAACAATACTGGGTTCATGTGAACTAACGGAACAGAGATGCATGATCAACTTAGAAGAGTTTGTTCATTCGATTCATGTGGCGACGGCTTCAGCCGGAGAAGCGCTCATTCAGAAAAATCTTGATTTGCTGGAGCGATTTTTTGAGCCGGCGGATGACGATGATGAAGACATCACACATATGGCAGAAATCGGCCGTTCAGATGCCAAAGTTGAAGGCAAGACACTGAAGCGCGGTGAGAAAAAAGAACCACCGTCGGATGATGCACCGAAGCTGTTCATGCATGGTGAATACGGGGGCGAGATTCCGATTCTTAAACCGAAAATGGTCGCAATGCAGTATCCGACGGTGACTCGCAACGGGCCGGGTATCCAAACTGTAAATGTTCCGTTGATTACTCTGATTCCGTTATCTCAGGTTGAACTCCGGGAAATGAGTTTTTCTACTGAATTGGAGCTCAGTGTCAACGGTGATGCACTGCAAGTTTCATTTCCTAAACGAACGCTCAAAGCCAAAGAAATGGCAGAAGAAGGCGCCAAGCAGGGGCATGGTGGTAAAGCCAAGCTGGAGGTAAAAATCGCAGCGATGGAGACGCCGGACGGGCTGAAATATATCGTTGATGGTTATGAAAGAGCGTTGAGAGCGCAGGTTCCGGGTTAATTCATGAATGAAATCGTGATTAATCAAGAAGAAATCCGATTAATCACCATAACAGACAGTGACTGACCGTCATTGACCGTTATTACGTCGAGCACGGGGTTGAGTGCTCTCTGATGAGTGAAAAGCAGATGTTTACACACAGATAAGGAGTATTTATGGCAGTCTCTTCCGGGCCGGGTCTGGTCTCAATGGCGCAACAATTCAGTGGTCTCCCGATGGGAGATTTGATCGGCGGGCCGCTTATGGCAGCTGCCGATGCGAACAATAAAATGGCGATGACGCAGGTGAAGTTCATGCTTGATACCTGTTTCAGTAAACAGGCTGTCAAAGGTGGGAGTGACGATCAGTCATCAGGTTCCGAATATCAGCCGGTGATGGTTGATTTGAAACTCAAGCGGCCCGTGATTACGACCACCAAAGGTGAAAAAGAAGGAGACTCGACCGTTAGTACCGATACCGCGGAATCATCGATTTCGATTCCGTTGCTGACATTGCTTCCTTTGAATGCGCTGGCGGTTGATGATGTCAGTATCGAATTCAATATGGAAGTGAAGTCCAGCTTCTCGAATGAGCAAAGTCAGCAAGAGAAAGAGAATATGAGCGCTCAGGGGAGTTTTGAAGCGAAGATCGGTTACGGCCCGTTTTCTGCCAGTGTGAGTGGTAGCGTTTCGAAATCTTCTGAAAAGAGCAACAGCAACACAGAAAAATATGAAAAGAGCAATAAAGCGAGTTATGACGTTAAAGTTCATGCCGGTCAACTGCCGTTGCCTGAAGGGGTTGGTGTGATCATTAAGGCTTACACCGACAATATTGCACCGATTATGGTAACTGAAAACAAATCATCATCGTGATGAAATAACCTCACTTGGCCAGCCTGCTAGTCTATGCCCTGGGGTTGGCCCTTTTTCTCTATGACAATGTTTGTCTTTATCTCAACAGAGGTGTTGCCATGAATATTCAGTTACCTTGTCCGACTTGCCTTGAAAACGGTAAGAAAAGCATCATTTATATTGAGCCTGAATTGTTATTATCCGGTGCGCATTTCTCGTGTCCGGTTTGCCATAGCTCGGTGGCGCTGTCGATCAGTAGTTATCCTGTTTATCGTCAGGGGTTAGATAAGTATCGCCAGTATCAAATGGTGACTCACGGGCTGAAAGCAGAAGGCGAGCGGCCGAAGCTTGATCGTAGCTAACTTAATCGTACCCAACTTAATCGTAGCTAACTGACATAAAGGGATGCGTGATGAAGAGTAAGTCTACAAAGGCACAATCCCAATCTCCCGGGGTGTTGGCTGAGTGGTTGATGCGAGATATTCTCCGAGCCAAAGCACGCACGGAAGATGAAAAATTCTCACCGCTTCAGGATTACTTTTCCATTGATGACGATGCGATGATGACGGCCAAACCGGTCGGGATCAAAATGCCTTGTGTGACTGATGAGGGCATTCGTTACCAAATTCAATGGATACCGTTATACATGTTGTGCCCGTGTCGTTTTTTCAAAGTTGAGAGTTTGTCACTTGAGTTGAATGCCTACCTTGAACAACGTGACCGAGATGACACAACCGCGGTTGCGCCACAGGTGACGTTATCTAAAAAAGCCCACTGGTGGTCAAACAATACACCAGTCAAAATGTCGCTGCATTTTTCAGAGTCCTCGGGGCAAACGATCCGTATCGAGTGTGATGAGCCCATGCCCGCAACGCCATCCCCAGAGACGGATTGACTCTGGGGATGTTATGCAAGACTGAGCTAATACAAGCCTGATTTTATACATGTATGGCTTTATACAGCATGGTGCGCCAGATAAGCTTTGGCCGGAGCGCTACCCATATAGCGGGTTAAAGTCTTTTCTGACACTTGGCGGAGATCGACCACGATCAGGCCGTCGAGCGAATCATGAAAATCCGGGTCAACATTGAAGCAGGCAAATTTGCCGTTCAGTCCCAAATATTGCCGCAATAGCACCGGTACACCTTTCCCTTCATCGATTCGGGCAATCACTTTGGACAGCAGTTGTAAGTCCGCCAAGGCACTGAGCAGGTGAATACTCCAGTCATGGGATTTGTGGGTCGGTAGTGGATTGGTCGGTTTAACGAGCTGCGCCTGCTCTGGATCGTAGTAATTCAAAGTCATGGTTTGTGCCATTAGTTGACGGGCATCATCACTATATTCATTACTGATACTGACGGGGCCGAACAGATGCGTATATTGTGGATGACGGGTGACGAAGGTGGCGATCCCTTTCCAGAGCAATAGCAGTGATGCCATGCTTTTCTGATAGGGTTGTGCGACCACGGAGCGGCCCATCTCTATCGATTTACCCATTTGATGAATAAACTGCGGGTCATAGTTGAACAAGGTACTGGAATACAGCCCGGCCAGACCGTGTTCCGCCATCAGTTGGTCGACCAGACCCAAGCGATAGGCACCGACCAGTTCATCGGCTTCCCGATCCCAGATAAACAAGTGGAAGTAATGACGGTCGAACTTATCTATATCCAGTGCCAGTCCGGTTCCTTCCCCGACCTGACGGAAGTTGATCTCCCGAACGCGGCCGATTTCGTGCATGATGCATGGGATTGAGGCTGCTTTGGCGCAATACACATCAAATTCATTGTATTGCAATAGGTGCTCTTCTGCGGATAACCGAGCTAGATCACTTTTCAGATCATCAAGCGGCAGACGAGGTGCGACAGGGGGGAGGGTGAGATCGCCATCTTGCTTATTGCGTTGTTTTTGGGTCGCCGGATTGAGCAGGTAGGTATTAAAGCGAAGGTAGTGGACTAATTGCTCATCATTGAGTGGGGTGACTTCTTTATATTGAATCGGTTGACCGATGGCGATCTCGATTGAGCAGGATTTTTTATTGAGTAGTTCCCGCCCGAGCATCAGCGTTCTCAATAGCGGGTGAATTTTCCCTGCCATATAGAAACGCTTGGAGTTTTGCCCATTAATAAAGATGGGCACTGACGTTGCGTGGTGTTTTTTAATTAAGCGGCTGACAGATGTGCTCCACGCTTTATCCTGTAGCCGTTGTTGTTTGATATCGACCAGATGAGACACTTCTCCGGCAGGGAAAATCAGCAGCAGGCCACCGTGTTCCAGATGACGATGGGCGGCTCGCATTGCTTTCAGATTCGCCTGCTGTGATTCGCTGGTGTTAAAAACATCGACGCCGATAAATAGCGAATCTAACTCGGGGACGGTTTTCAGATAATGATTGGCGAGAATTTGGATATCAGAACGAATTTGTAGCAGCATTTCAGCCAGAATCACGCCTTCAACGCAGCCGAGTGGATGGTTGGCGACCACGACGGTCGGGCCGGATGCGGGAATATAATTCAAGTTGCCTTTAATCACCCGATAGTCGATCCCTAAAATTTCCAGGGTGAATCTTAAAAAGTCCTGAGTATTGCAGTTTGCCGGACGCTGCGCATAAAACTTATCTAATTTGGTTAAGCCTGTTGCCCATTCCGCAATGTGTTCTCCGACACCAAATGGTGTCTTTTTGGGGAGCTTAAAAGGACTGTTCGCTAGCATATTAACCTCGAATCATGATGATGATCTTCATGCTAGGGAGGATTTGTTGCAGGCTCGCTTCAGTTTTATGAGACTTTCATTTCATACCGGTGAAGTTCTGATGACCTTGTTGTAACAAGATAATGAACGCCATTTGATTTAGTTCAAAAAAAAGGTAGCTTAGTGCCTGTGGTCAGGCTTTCTGCTTGAAGCTTTTACCGTGAAGTAAGAGACTGACTATCTTATGGTTTTATGACTGCTTTAGACGTTCAAGCTATAATCTTTCTACATCGAATCAAGAGATACTAATTAGGGGAAAACTATGTTCCAAGCTCTCTATATCGACAAACAAGGTGATGATTATCAATGTGCGCTGAAAACCCTGCAGGATGAGGATTTTCCTGAACATGGTGATGTGATCGTTCGGGTTGATTATTCCACGCTGAACTTTAAAGACGGATTGGCGATTACCGGAAGCTCACCGGTTGTCCGCTCTTTTCCTATGGTTCCGGGGATTGATTTCTCCGGCGTCGTTGAATCGAGCCAGCACCCTGATTTTTCAGTTGGTCAACGGGTATTGATCAATGGCTGGGGACTGGGCGAGAAATACTGGGGCGGTCTGGCTCAAAAAGCGAAAGTTCCGGGTGAATGGTTACTGCCGGTGCCGGCGACACTCAGCAATTTTGATGTGATGGCGATTGGGACGGCCGGTTATACGGCGATGCTCTCGGTTCTGGCATTAGAGAAACAAGGCGTATTACCGCAGAACGGACCGATTTTGGTGACCGGGGCCAATGGTGGTGTCGGTGGATTTGCGGTCGCATTTTTGGCAAAACTCGGTTATCAGGTTGTGGCTTCGACGGGGCGTCCTGAAGAAGCGGATCGGCTCTATGCGCTCGGCGCATCCGAGATTATTGAGCGGCAGAGTTTATCTCAACCGGGGAGACCGCTGGCAAAAGAACGTTGGGCTGGAGTAATCGATTCTGTCGGTAGTCACACATTAGCCAATGCTTGTGCGTCAACGGTATATGGTGGCGTCGTTACCGCATGTGGATTAGCTCAGGGGATGGATTTCCCTGCCAGTGTGGCACCGTTTATTTTAAGGGGGGTGACTTTAGTCGGGATCGATAGTGTGATGTGTCCGATGGATGAAAGACATATGGCATGGGAAAAAATTGCCGAGTTGGTTGATTCGGACCTCATTGCACAGGCCAGCCGTGTAATTGGTATGTCGGAAGTGATTGAGACCGCACAAGCCTTACTGGCAGGCAAAGTGGCAGGGCGTGTGGTTGTCGATGTCAATCAGGACTGATCAATTGACCTGACAGACTTGTCATTTACATCACCGGAGAGATGTACTCCGGTGATGTTTAAGGTCGGTTCGCTTATCTTTCTTTCGGTTCTCCCACTTCACACATATAATTCAAATACTCACTTTCATATCGTTGATCATCAAACCGTTTATCGTTGAACCATTTATCGTTGAACCGTTTATCGTTGAAGAAAGAATCCGCAAAGCCTGATTTTTCCAACCAACCATCAGACCATTCATGCCCGTTGATGTGATCCGGTGGTGAGTCTTCATCTATATTGAGAGGTAAATCATGGAGGAATGGCAGTGTGATGCTACTGCGAAAATCTCCCACACATCGATTGTATCTTTGTATTTTGCTCAAGCTTCTCTATATTTAGAAATGTTTTACATATTCCAATGAATATTGTGAACAGCGGTGCTTGGTCGATTTTGCCTCTAAAATCAATATGATATTTTTTTTATATATAAATTTATCTGAATTTATTTTAGATTTGCTGGTCGAATGGAAATTAGGTGTTGGATTCTGGTTTAAAGATGATTCAGGTAAAGATTTGATGGTCATTTTTGTCAGAGCGAAGCGTCACTATATCTTTGAGGGAATTGACATTGTATAAAGTAATACCAATCGCACTAATTAATTGGTCAACATGGTCCAATCTCTAAAGCAGAGTGAAATGACTCTGCTTTTGTCTGCACAAAAACGATTCCAAGCACTACACAGCTTGTCGACAATATCGTCATAACATTCAAAACACCTATTGGCTATTTCGTTCTGACGTAACCAACTCCATACCTGCTCTATTGGATTCAGTTCCGGTGAATAGGACGGTATATGAATGATAGTCACGTTCTTGAATGAATCGGCAAGATAACTTTGATGCCAACTGGCTTGATCCATGATGACGACAGCATGTTTGTCCGTGGGTGTTGATTGAGAAATGAGCCTGAGTTGCTCTTTCATTGCTTCCATGTTGCTCATCGGCACAACAATAGCTTCAGTTTCTCCGGTATTAACGCACACCGCTCCAAAGAGGTACGCATACTCAAATTGCTGTTGTTGTACCGCTCTGGGGCGAGTCCCTTTTTCTGCCCATATTCGGGTGGTTGTGTTGCGCTGGCCAAATCTGGCTTCATCTTGAAACCAGATTTGAACATCTTTTAAAGCCACATGTCCTGGGATCTTAAGGATCGTTTCGATTTGGAATTTTTTTAAAAGCTTCTTGCGCTTCTACAGATTGCTTTGGGTGCTTTGAACGCGTTGTTATCCAAACTAAATCAAGCTTTCTCAATATTTTATAGATACCTGATAAGCTGTACGATAGGCCAAATTCCTCATGTATGAATTCAATAATATCTGTTCCCTGTAGTCTTCCACCTTCAGGCTTAATCGCATTGGAAGTTATGTACAGCTTTAACTGAGATAGCTGGTCTTCAGTCAGTCGTGGAGGACGGCCTGTATGCTGCTTTTCTACTAAGCCTTCAACACCGTTCTTCAAATAAGTCACCACCCAGTTATTGACACTGGTACGACTGACTTTTAAATATTTGGCGATCTGAGTGCGGCTTTTTCCATCCACGAAATGAGATATAGCAAGAAGTCTCGTACGCATCCTAGCATCAGATGTTTCACGAATAAGTTTTGGGAAGTCAGAGGTCATCATATCAGCTCCTATTGAAGTTGACATTAGATCATAAAATTAGTGCGATTGGTATAAAAGCCTTGCTGGGGCCGTTATATCCGATTGTTAGCGCTGCGGTTGTTTTTATTCTTCTTTTTACGATTTCTCGTTTAGGTCTGTCGCTATGGCAGATTGAACGTGTGAATGATGCCCAAGGATGGGGAAATATTTTTTGGGGGGGCTTAAGGGTTGATGTGTCGTCGATCTGTTACTTGTTGATCTTACCTGCACTTCTTTCTGCACTCCTTTCAGGCGATCATCTGGTTGGGCGTTTCTGGCACGTGATTCTCCGTATCTGGTTGACTGCCGGATTATGGCTGGTTGTGTATATGGAAGTGGCAACCGTTCCGTTTATTCAAGAATATGATCTTCGTCCGAATCGATTATTTGTCGAGTACCTGATTTATCCGAAAGAAGTTTTTGGGATGCTTTGGAGCGGCTATAAACTGGAGCTGCTGATTGGTCTGATTACATCGGTGGTAACCATTTTCATTGGTTGGCGCTGGTCGAAAACATTGGTGACAGGACTTTCTTTCCCGCGCTGGTACTGGCGTCCGGTGATTGCCGTTGTCGTGGTTGCTTTGGGTGTGATGGGGGCTCGTTCGAGCTTTGAGCATCGTCCGATGAATCCGGCGATGGTCGCTTTTTCCAGTGACCCATTGATGAATGATTTTGCGTTGAACTCTTCTTACTCGGTGATTTTTGCTGCCAAACAGATGGGCTCTGAAGCCAGTGCATTTCAGTTTTATCCGAAAATGGCCAAAGACAAAATTATCGAAGAAGTGAAAGCCTCGATGAATGTTCAGTCGCAAGATTTTGTGCCGGGTGATAAACCGACATTGGCTCGCCATCAGGCACAGTATCAGGGCAAGCCGAAAAATATTGTCATTTTACTATTAGAGAGCCATGGGGCTCAGTTCGTCAGCCGTCTTGGGGGCATTAATGCTTCCCCGAATATAGACCGTTTAATCGATGAAGGTTGGGCTTTTACCCGGATGTATGCCACGGGAACCCGTTCTGTCCGTGGGATCGAAGCTGTGACGACTGGGTTTACACCGACGCCGGCGCGTGCGGTTGTGAAATTGGGTAAGAGTCAGACGAACTTCTTCACGATTGCCGATCTCTTGAAAAAGCAGGGCTATCATACGCAGTTTATTTACGGTGGAGAGAGCCATTTTGACAATATGAAGAGCTTTTTCCTTGGCAATGGCTTTGTAGATATGCAGGATTTTCCAACCTTTAAGTCCCCTGAATTTGTGGGATCATGGGGGGCTTCCGATAGTGACTTGTACAAAAAAGCGGATGAGCAGTTTACCCGGTTGGATGCGCAGCATAAACCTTTCTTCAGTTTGGTGTTCTCCTCATCAAATCACACGCCGTATGAGTTTCCGGATCGCCCGTTTGAACGGTATAACCAGCCGAAGAATACGGTAGAAAATGCTGTGAAGTATGCCGATTACGCTTTAGGTCAATTTGTGAAGAAGGCGAAGCAGTCTGCATATTGGAATGACACGATCTTTGTCGCTGTGGCTGACCATGATGCCCGAACCAGTGGTAACTTACCGGTGCCTATCGGTCACTTTAAAATTCCGGCGATTATCTTTGGTGGTGGCATTGAACACCGACTGGATGATCGGTTGGTCAGTCAGATCGATCTACCACCGACACTATTATCTCTGGCGGGGATCAGTAGTATCAATCCGATGGTCGGCAATGATATGACCAAAACAGTGCCGGTCAATAAGCAGCGGGCCTTGATGCAACGGGATAAGAACTTTGGTTGGATGACGGCCGATAATCAAGTGGTCGTGATTCGTCCTGAGCAGGGGATTACAACGTATCAGTATGATCCGCAACACGACACATTAACCGACCATCCTGTGGCTGAGTCTGTCGTAGAAAGAGCCCACGCCTATGCAATGTGGGGCAGTCTGGCTTTTCAGGACGACTATTATCAAGCGCAAAAGGATTATCACTAATCTCAGATATGGCGAATTTTTCGGGGGAGGGCCGTACAGGTCTTTCCCCCATAAACAAACGATCTATTTGATTGACCGTCATGATTGACGGGGTTGCTATTATCATGGTGGCAATCGTTCACATCGCCCTAATAAATCGTCAAGTTTGACCTACACTTGAGGGATGTAGGTCTAATTGGATATATCGATGCCAGATCAAAATATCGGACAAATACTCCAGTCTTTCAATAATATAGAATCTCGAATCCAAGAGCAGCATGGTATGCTACGAGAGTTGACTGCTAAGGTGAAGTCACTCGAAGCTCAGAATAAGCAATTGGTTCAGATGATCCACCAATTACAATCACAAGCGTTATCCCCATCGCCTGAGCAGTATGGTCAGAGTAAGGCTGAGTTTCAGGAGCAAGTCACGCGTAGTTTACGTTCGATTGAAGATAAGTCGAAGAAAGCGATTGAACTGATTAAAGCCAACGGTGGTAAAAAACGCGCTTGGCCATAAGCGATAGAATGAGCGATGAATCGGGTCGACGGGGGGTCTCAAAGAAGTGTGATTTAAAGGTATAAAAAAGGCGGCATATGATACTGCCTGAAGTTTTTTATTTTGAGCAATTTGCATTGACGATGTAGCTTGTTTGGTCAAATTTTTGCCATGCGCCAGTACCTACGCCATCGACGACTAGAATAGAAACGAGGCCAAAGTCGATGAGTATGCCCAACAATGTGGTCGGATCGAATGACTTCGTCACAGGAATAGAAACTGAGTGGCAATTATCTTCTTCAACGCGAATCGTATAGTTTTGATTTTTCTTGAATACGGTAACGACATTACCATCGTCAAGATATGCTTCATTCACATAGATTTTAGCTGTTGGGTTTTTACTACGAATCGATACTTGTTGACTTGTGCCGTTAAACATCGCTGCACAACAAAAGACGCCAATCTTGCGGTAACAAATCAACTGTTATCCAATCGTCCGGATATCAATACCATCATTGCGAACCTGAATACCCAAATGACCAATATCCACAAATCTGCATCACAAGAGGGGATGTATGATGCGATTTTTCAGCCGATTGTCAGCGCACAGAAAGGTCAGAGTGATTCGGAGAACACAGAGTCAAGGTCTACGCTCGAACAGTCCATATATGATGTAAACGAGTTGCTCGACCAGATCAAATTTACGCGAGAAAAATTAAATGCTACGAAAGCCCGATATGTTCGTGCTCAAGAGGCTTTGAAGCTATGTCCGGCGGTGAGTTTCTAAAACAAATTACTTCTCAGAACGACTAAAATATCCTCCTTCTCGGGAGGATATTGACTCAATCACTCATTCGTCTCGCAGCATGACATCGAGTTGATCCACCAACTCGGTCCAATCGGTATCTTCCTCAATTGTCTGTTTTAAAAAAGCGGATTGGGAAGCAGTCCAAAAGCTGGCTTTATGTATCAGTGTTGAGTCTCGTGAATTCAGAAAAATATCACTTAGTGAAGAGCCCAGTTTTGCTTGAGCAGATCTTTAAGTGCAATTACTCATTAAAATGACCACTCAAATTCTGGGAGATGACACTCAGAATTTTAACTGCACCTTCTTAAATTATTTAGCATAAGCTATAAATTATCCATGAGCATGAGCGACTTTAAAAGTTTCCTAATCGCTATACCCTATCAAACTAATTGTTCATTTCTATTTGTTCTTAGTGGCGAATGTCATTAAATTAATTCCATTAGCAAATGCTAATTAATTAAACTCTAATATACATGAAAGGAATACAATATGACTGAACAAACAACTGTAGTTGCAATGCCACGTCTGAATGAAGCGGCTCCGGCTTTCACCGCAAAAACCACTCACGGTATGCTTAGCTTGGAAGACTACAAGGGCAAATGGCTGGTTCTTTTCTCTCACCCAGCAGACTTTACTCCGGTATGTACGACTGAATTTATGGCATTTGCTCAGGCAAGTGCAGACTTTAAAGCCCTTAATTGTGAACTGATGGGTCTGTCTATCGATGGCGTTCATGCACACATCGCATGGGCTCGGAGCATTAAAGATAACTTTGGTGTTGAAATTAACTTCCCGATTATCGCTGACCTGAATATGAAAGTCGCTGGCGCTTACGGCATGGTTCAGCCAGGTGCAAGTGATACTTCTGCGGTTCGTGCCACTTTCGTTATCGACCCTGAAGGCGTACTACGTGCGATGCTTTACTACCCAATGAGTAACGGTCGTTCAGTTGCAGAAATCCTGCGTCTGGTTAAAGCACTACAAACTACCGATGCAAACGTGTGTGCAACTCCGGAGAGCTGGACTCCTGGCGATGAAGTAATTGTTCCACCACCTGCAACCGCTCAAGAAGCCGAAGTGCGTAAAGATCAAGGTTACAACTACGTTGACTGGTATTTCAGCAAAAAATCACTGTAATCAGCAACCCTTGTTAACCTGACACTGAGTTGCTTTGTGAACGGGTGCTTTCCAGCCCCCGTTATTTTAACAATATATGGTTCATCCTTTACGAAACCAAGGAGGAAATATGACTCCCAATGTTTATGAGTTTTTCGATCCGAAAACTTCCACCTACAGCTATGCTGTCGTGGATCCAGACAGCCAGCAATGTGCCGTTATCGATTCGGTGCTAGACTACGATCCCGCTTCTGGTAGAACTTCATACGAAACAGCAGATAAGTTGATTGAGTTTATAGTGGAGAGTGGCTTAAAGGTTGAGTGGATTCTTGAAACTCATGTTCATGCTGATCATCTAAGCGCGGCTCCCTATATTAAGCAGAAACTCGGTGGTAAATTGGGGATTGGTGACAAAATTACGGTGGTACAGGATACGTTTGGCAAACTGTTTAATGCCGGTAGTGATTTTGCAATGGACGGCAGCCAGTTTGATCATCTGTTTGCCGATCAGGAAACCTTTACTCTTGGTCATATTGAAGCACACGCAATCCATACTCCGGGCCACACTCCTGCCTGTATGGCTTATGTGATTGGTAATTGCGTATTTGTTGGCGATACCTTATTCATGCCCGATTATGGCACTGCCCGTTGCGATTTCCCCGGAGGAGATGCAGCTACCCTCTATCACTCAATTCAGAAATTGTTCTCTCTGCCTGATGAAACACGCGTCTTTATGTGTCATGACTACAAAGCACCAAACCGCGAAGAGTATCTGTTTGAAACGACGATCGGTGATGAGCGTCTACACAATATCCACGTCAAAGAAGATATTTCTGAGCAGAAATTTGTTGAAATGCGTGAAGGTCGTGATGCCACGCTGAATATGCCGACCCTGATTTTGCCTTCGGTTCAGGTCAATATGCGTGCCGGAGAATTGCCACCGGAAGAAGATAACGGTGTGCGCTATTTGAAAATACCATTGAATAAAGTCTGAAATGGAGTTGCTGTTATGCTGATACCAATCTATTTAACTGATTCAATGACCGTTTCACCACAAATTCTGCCCAGCGACGTAGCACGTCTGGCTGCAATGGGGTTTAAGTCGATCATCAACAACCGCCCGGACGGGGAAGAAAATAGTCAGCCTCTGAATAGAGAAATTGAACGACTGGCTAAAGAACAGGGCTTAGCCTATTTTCACCTACCAGTGATCTCCGGAAATATTACTCAAGAGCAGGGCAAACAGTTTGGTCAGCTCTTTGCACAGGCTCCTAAACCAATTTTTGCTTTCTGTCGCACCGGAACACGTTGTAGCGCACTCTGGGCAATGAGCAGCGACGAATTGGGTTCATTTGATCAACGCATTGCCCAAGCCGCCGAAATGGGTTTTGACCTGAGTTGGGTTAAGCCATCCGATTAACCGAATTTACACATTGCTTAGGATAATCAAAGCATGAAACATTCTTGGTTGAAATGGCTGCCGATATCGTCTTGGTTGCCTGATTATTCGCGTCATGACGCCACGAAAGATGGCTTAGCTGCTATTATCGTGACTTTGATGCTGATCCCACAAAGCCTTGCATACGCCATGGTCGCTGGCATGCCACCCGTTGTTGGTCTGTACGCCAGTATCCTGCCGCTGATCGCTTATACTCTGCTTGGTACCAGTAAAACACTGGCCGTCGGTCCGGTAGCGGTCATCTCGTTAATGACCGCAGAAGCCATTGCTCCGCTGTTTGAAACGGGTAGCCAAGGCTATATCACGGCCGCGGCAACCTTGGCATTTCTTTCCGGTATCGTGCTATTGCTGATGTCGGTACTAAAACTGGGATTTCTGACCACTTTTTTAAGCCACCCGGTGCTTTCCGGCTTTATGACCGCCTCCGGTATTCTTATCTCTATCGGTCAGTTTAAACATATTCTTGGCGTGCCTCTGCACGGAGAAAATGTGATAGAACGCCTGACCAACTTGATTCTTGCGTTGCCCCAAACTAATTTCTATACGTTGCTGATTGGGGCATCCTGTTTGATTGCCCTGAGCTATGCACGTAAGAGCCTCAAACCCAATTTAATCAAATTGGGACTTTCATCAGAACTTGCAGGTCATGTAACCAAACTGGTTCCAGTGATGGTGATGATACTGAGTATTGTACTGGTAGCCCTGTTTGATCTGGACAAAAAGGGCGTAAGCGTGGTCGGCCAGATCCCAAGCGGTTTGCCCAGTTTTTCATTGCCATCGCTCGATCTCACCTTAATTGGCGACCTGCTTCCGGCCGCGATTCTGCTGAGTATTATCGGTTTTGTCGAATCAGCTTCGGTTGGCCAGACACTCGCGGCGAAACGTCGCCAGAGAATTGAGCCAAATCAGGAATTGATTGCCTTAAGTGGTGCCAACATCGCTTCGGCTATTAACGGGGGATTTCCGGTTACCGGTGGTCTGTCGCGATCAGTCGTCAATTATGATGCTGGCGCTGAAACGCCATTGGCGGGCACATTTACCGCAATCGGGATCGGTATTACCGTGCTTTATTTCACCCCGCTGTTCACTTATTTGCCACATGCGGTACTAGCGGCAACTATTATCGTTGCTGTATCGGCACTGATTGATGTGAAAGCCATCATCCATACCTGGAAAAGTGCTAAAAGTGATGCTATTGCCATGTTTCTTACTATTATCGGTGTACTGATCTTTAATGTTTAGATTGGCGTACTGGTGGGACTAGCTTCTTCTCTAGCACTATTTTTATGGCGCACCAGTCGGCCACATATTGCAGTGGTCGGCTTAATTGAGGGAACCCAACATTTCCGCAATATACATCGCTTTAATGTAATCCAAAGTAAAACGGTACTCAGCCTGCGGATTGACGAAAGCTTATATTTCGCCAATGCTCGCTATCTTGAAGATCAGATACCGGAATATATGGAACAGTACCCGCAAACCCAACATCTGGTCTTGATGTTATCCGGGGTAAATATGATCGATGCCAGTGCGCTGGAAAGCCTGACGTTAATTCACGACCGTCTGAAAGAATCCGAGATTCAACTGCACTTATCAGAAGTTAAAGGCCCGATCATGGACGATATGCAAAAGTCAGACTTCTTTGAACACTTCAAAGGCAAGGTATATATCAGTCAGTATGAGGCGATGGCTGATTTGGACAGTTCGGTTCTTCAATAGCTGATTTATTGCTACTTCATAAAGGTGGTGAATTGAAATAAGCGGTTATTGAGCCTCGTAATTTCCATTGGTATCAGCCTGGACAAACATGACTTCTATGATAGTAAAAAGGATGTGGTTGCTCCCTTAGATCGGGATGAAACCGTTCGCGGCTTTATCCGTCAGCAAGGCATTACTCCGACAGAAACCCATTCCCTCAATGGTGAAATGGGTCGTTACAGTGATGCAAAATGGTGGTTACGTAAACTGAGAAAATCGCGCAGACGCAATATTGAAACGGTGCTGCATCATCTCAATCAGGTCAACAAGAAAACCAGTCTGTATTGTTCTCGTCTGACGCTGAAAGCCCGCATCAGACAAAAAGCCTATCAACATGAATATCTCTCCAATACCTTTGCTGTCAATGAGCACGGCCAGCGCTTCTCATTACTGGAATTGTCACAAAAAGGCGTATCAGACCCGAAAATCAGAAAAGGCGAGCTGATGGTCAGAGCCAGAGGCTTTGAAGAGTTGGCGCAAGACTTAGGACATGAAGCGACCTTTTTAACCATCACCTGCCCGTCGAAGTATCACCGCAGTTATTCCAAATCAGGGGATATCAATCCCAAATGGGAAGGATTGACCCCATTAGACGGGCAAGCTTATCTCAATAAACAGTGGCAACTCATCCGAGCCAAGCTCAATCGGTTAGACATTCGTTTTTATGGCTTTCGGGTGGCGGAGCCACAACACGACGGGACACCACACTGGCACTTACTGTTATTTGTCGAAAAGCATCAATATCAAAAGATGGTCAATATCATGCGTGATTATGCCTTGCGTGAAGACGGTGATGAAACCGGAGCCGACAAGCACCGCTTTACCGAAGTGAAAATTGACCCGAACAAAGGCTCAGCGACTGGCTACATTGCCAAATACATTTCCAAGAATATCGACGGTGAAAACCTTGAATGTGGCATCTATGGCGAAGACCCGTTAGAAGCTGCGGCCAGAGTGGATGCATGGGCGGCTTGTTGGGGGATTCGTCAGTTTCAGCAACTGGGTGGCTGTTCCGTTACCGTCTGGCGAGAGTTGCGCAGATTAAAAGACATCATGGATTTACCGGAAAGAGCCAAGGCCATTATTGAAGCCGCTGACAAAGGCGACTGGAAGACTTACACGCTGCAAATGGGCGGTGTGTTCTGTGAGCGCAAGGCGCAGGTGTTTAAACCTTACTATGAGCTTTCCATCGACTAAGACACCGGAGCGGTGAAAACCAGCCAATATTGTGACAACGAACTGGTCAGGGCTTTAAAAGGGGTGATGACTGCCGGGCGTGAATTCATCACCCGTGTTTTTGCATGGCGGATAGAGTCCGGCTTAGCGTCTTCTTTTAACTTGGAGTTCTGTGAATAAGTGTATTTTTGGGAGGAGCAAAAATACACTGAGAGGATAATGTATTTTAATTATGAAACTGGTATTGTATTGGTTTCACTGTTGTTTAGCATTGCAATAAATTTTTTAGTAAAGAGTATTCTTTTTAAGCTAGATATTAAGTGTGAGATCCTTCTCACCCGTTCAATTTAATAGAGCTTATTGTAATGAAAGCGTATTGAGTCATTTCAAATTTCAGGTCAGGAATTAGTGCTGATTGTGTTAGAAATGATGGAAAAAGGCTCGTGATCGTTGTTGTGGATTGGAGAAATTCCGGATTCCATGCCAAGTTCTGATCCGGGATGGGTTCACGGACCCGCAAGCGGATCCGTGGGCGGAACAATCGCTTAATTGAAATTTAGCCGCTCTCTTCTGGCTGGAATTTCCCGGGTCGTTTCTCCGTTTGGATATTCACTGTGAACAAAATAATCGACATCGAAAATTAAACGGGTCGGTAAATTGGAACCATCTTCACGAACAACCTGCAATTCATAATTGGTTGACCATATTGCCTGTGCTCTACCCGGAGGAACTTCTATCGAATATTCCAGAGTCTCTTCACGGAACTGAGTGATGTTGGTTGAACGCTGCCAGCCCAACTCAACGGAGACAGTCGCCGAAACTTCACCCCCCGTCCCCAGGAAACTGACCCCACTTGTCGCTGTAACCGAGATTCCTGTCGTCACACTGAACGACTCTTCTTTACTTTTACTGATCCCGGTCGTGATCGATTCAGTGATTTTTTGAGTCACAGAGGTTTGGTTATGATCATATATCTCAGTTTTATAAGCAGCGTAACGATCCACCCGATAAAACGGAGAATTCTGTACTTTCCAGGCCGTATCTCTGGCATCGTCTTTAATTGCGGTGAAAGGAACCCAGACAGAATGATCTAATACCGGAGTCGTCTGACTTGATGGCGGAGAGAAGCTGTCCAGATGCGGTGGTTGAGGTTCCGGATGAGATTCGGTCGGGAAAGGCAGATTCAAGACATGTAGTACCGGCGCTCCCTTCGGTTTGTCGTATTTGTTATTCGCAACGAAACTGTTGACGGCAAATAAGCCTCTGTTTGAATCGAGGTACGTCGGTGGCGTTATGATTGCAAATGTGTCAATGTCCTTATCTGCGCCAGACCCGTGATCTGCCCAGATTTGCGGACCAATATCCGCCATATAGACAAGATCAGCCCGCACACACATCACGTCATCTAATGATGGTTTGCCGTAACCATCTGCAAAGACATCCCCGAGTGAAACATACCCATCAGGCGCAACAGGACGCCAGCACGAACCATCACGGTCAGCACCGGAACCATGATCCGCCCATATCAATGTATAATCGGTCGGACGTGCCAACGCATCGGAGTTTGCATCCGCAGCTTTCACGGTCATCGCAGCCCGGTTATTATTTATATCACCGTAATTGTTGACACCGACACTGCCCAGGGCAAAAAATCCTGCCGCAGGGATTGGATGCCAATACGCACCATCATCATCGGCGCCACTCCCTTTGTCGTTCCAGCGGAGGGTAAATTGATCGGTAAAACAGATGACAAGCTCGCCAAACTGACGTTGTTGTATTTGAGACATGAATTGATCCTCGAAGTTATGAAAAGCTGATCTTTACTTTCCTGTCTGTACTTCGTCTTGTAGACACGAACATGGTAAGCATCAAAAATAGATGTATTCACAGAAAACCATGTTGTCGTGGCCTACATTGAATTTTATAGATTAAAAATCAATCACATACAACCCATTTTCTTAGACCTGGTTTTACCATACACCTGATGTTGATATAGGCGAACCGGAAATATGCACATAAATGCAAATAATACTCATGCATATTTGGTGATTCCTCTGAAGTCTAGGAGTCACCTATTCATGTGTCAATGTTGATTTAAATGAGGTAATAAAAGTTTAATAATGAGAATGGGTTATGGGATACACGGGCGAATAGATATTCCAGGAAGCATTTATAATCGGGTCTGTATGCCGTTGAAACGGAGTTTTTCCCCAATTGACACCGATAAATGACTCGCTGAATGCTGTATTTTGCTTTGCGTCGTCAATTTATCAATGATGCACTTGCCCTTGAAACCGTTCGCGGCTTTATCCGTCAGCAAGGCATTACTCCCACAGAAACCTATTTCCTCAATGGTGAAATGGGTCGCTACGGTGATGCAAAATGGTGGCTGCGTAAGCTGAGAAAATCGCTCAGACGCAATATTGAAACGGTGCTGCATCATCTCAATCAGGTCAACAAGAAAACCAGTCTGTATTGTTCTCGTCTGACGCTGAAAGCCCGCATCAGACAAAAAGCCTATCAACATGAATATCTCTCCAATACCTTTGCTGTCAATAATCTGGGACAGCGATTTTCTTTGCTGGAACTGTCACAAAAAGGTGTGGCTGACCCGAAAATCAGAAAGGGCGAATTGATGCTTCGGGCCAGAGGCTTTGAAGAATTAGCGCAGGACTCCGGCCATGAAGCCGCTTTTCTTACCATTACCTGTCCGTCAAAATATCACCGCAGTTATTCCAAATCTGGCGATATCAATCCCAAATGGCAGGGCTTCACCCCGTTCGACGGGCAAGCTTATCTCAATAACCTGTGGCAGTTAATCCGGGCGAAACTCAACCGCCTGAATATCCGCTTCTATGGCTTCCGGGTGGCGGAGCCACAACACGACGGTACACCGCACTGGCACTTACTGTTATTTGTCGAAAAGCATCAATATCAAAAGATGGTTGATGTCATGCGTGACTATGTCCTGAGAGAAGACGGTGATGAAGCCGGAGCCGACAAGCACCGCTTTACCGAAGTGAAAATCGACCCGAACGAAGGCTCAGCGACCGGATACATTGCCAAATACATCTCTAAAAATATCGACGGTGAAAACCTCGAATGTGGTATCTATGGCGAAGACCCGTTAGAAGCTGCGGCCAGAGTGGATGCATGGGCGGCTTGTTGGAGGATTCGTCAGTTTCAGCAACTGGGCGGCTGTTCCGTTACCGTCTGGCGAGAGCTGCGCAGATTAAAGGACATCATGGATTTACCGGAAAGAGCCAAAACAATCATCGAAGCTGCCGACAAAGGCGACTGGAAGACTTACACGCTGCAAATGGGCGGTGTGTTCTGTGAACGTAAAGCGCAGGTATTCAAACCTTACTATGAACTTTCCATCGACCAAGACACCGGAGCGGTGAAAACCAGTCTATACTGTGAAAATGAACTCATAAGAGTGTTAAAAGGGGTGATGACTGCCGGACGTGAATTCATCACCCGTGTTTTTGCGTGGCGGATTGAATCTCAGCTCGCGACATCTTTTAACTTGGAGTTCTGTGAATAAGTGTATTTTTAGGAAAACGTTATCGGATAAAAAGGCTTTGTCATTTAAATTATTGATATTTTAAATGCAATGTATGGTTTTTTTATGAAAAAAACAAATGTAAAAAATATTATTGTGTTTTTAGCTGTGTTTTATATTTTAGTTGGATGCAGTAGTATCAAGAACCTCCGAACAGAAGCGGAAAAAAATTCAGGCTATACATATATTCCATTAGAACCATTACCTATAAAAATCGATAGTAATGACCCTAGCTGTAATTCAAATGATACTGATAAAAAATTAGTTAGTGCTCTCCCAGATAATGCAGTTAGAATGTCGATCCAAAGTTTTGATGCTGATGGTAATATAACGTATGGTTCCAGTAAAGCTGGTGTTAGTACTGGTAGCTACCGAGTTATAGTAGACTATATTATGTCGGATGTAGTAAGTGTTCCAGTTACTATTAGTAAATTGGCAAGATCAAAAACTACAAATAAAGAAGAATATGTTAATCCTTTAGGAACTTTGAATAGTAGGGATTATGATTTGACTTCTGTTGTTTATAATGTCACAAAAACAATTGACATAGCTAGTGCAGGAACTCGGAAGTCTACTAGTTTGAAAACAGGAAAAAGTGTTTCAAGTAATGAGAATGCATCAGCGTACGCTGTCACAAATCCGAAATTTAATTATTCAATAGCAACCAAGCTTACGCTACCTTGTGTAACAAATGCAGATAATGAGGCTTGTAAACCAACAGATAGTACATCTAAAACGGAAGAAAGTTTCGTAAACAATCGAGTTATTCCTAAAGTTACACTGGATATACCCATCTATGTGGGAATAGGTTTAAGAGTTACAGCCAATGTGAATGTTATTAAGACGAATGCAAACATATCTGGATTAGGCGTCATTGGTATGGAGGCTGAGTCTAATGCTCTTAACGGAGATTTAATAATTCAAACTCTGGGTATAAATGGTGAATCTGTTTCATCAGCACTACCAATTCAAAGTGAGTTAAATAGGACCACAGCTCAAAATGCTATTGTATCAATTGCTCAAATCAAGTCTATGCTATATCAAGCTAATTTAGCTGCTCGACCTCGGATTGTTGGTATGTATTTACCAATTCCTGGAAATGTTACCTTAGTAAATGCAATTGTTTCAGAGTTATCGAAAGAAAATAGTATTGAGTGGAAAAAAATATGCCCTAGCAAAAATAAATTCTGATTGAACGACAGTACTCTGTGGTGTCCGATAATTTTCATGTAAGACTGTTTTTATAAGGGGGATATAAGATATGAGTTTAAATTAATATTGTTGTAATCAGTTGCTTGCTTGAAAATGGGTTAATGATAGAACCATTAATAAACGTATAAGGATTTAAATAATTTTTATAATCCTAATAAAAATTTTAGGAGTATAGCATTGAAATGTTTCTGTCCATAAATGAGTCAGCTAAGTTGTACTGACTCTATGGACAAAAGAATGCTCCCAAGATGGAACCAAAATCAAATTAATTCCCTAGTTTCATATCTACAACTGCATCTCTCTTACCACCACTGTATAATACGCGCTCATTTTAATAAAAAATCCACAAACACAAACAACGTTAATGAGTTACCGAACCATTCAAGTTTACAACCTGATGGCTTATGAGTTCACTCAGGTTGAAGGGGATTTCATGTTCCTGCGTGAGTCCGATGTGAAATCTGTAATTCCCTTCGGGATATCCTTTCCAGCCTTTCTTGAACAGCTCCGCATCGGGCATCAGGTGTTGCTTACTGATGTTCCGTCTGTTCCTTTGCTAATCCGGGATCGGGATGAATGGGGCAATCTATACTGGCGGGTCAATCCTGTGGTTGAATCCAATCTCGATTCTCTGGCCCATAAAGCCTATACCGAGAGAGCGGGATTGGTGAATCATGGGGTCGGTTCATTCTATTCAGGGAGTGTCAATGCGTTGGTTTATACCGAGCCTTACATTGAGCCTGAACCCGTGAAATTATTCCTGAAAGAGCGTTATGAGAAGCAATGTCAGGAGAACCATCTCAATAGTGAAAAAACGTGGGCGATGCTTCAGGAAAGAAAAGCTCAGGAAAAGGCACAGGAACAGCAATTTTCTCTGGGATGGATGCAGGTCGAATCAACTCAATCTCAGCAAGATTTGTGGACAAGTCTGTTCACTTCTGACACGGCCACGACACAAAAGCAATTAGTCAAAAAGTATAATACTCATCTGAATGAACCTGTTTGTCAGGGCGAAATTGTTATATTACCAACCACGGAGCCTACGACCGATAAAGAGAAGCAGTCGCTTACTGAGTTACAGGAAGAGGCGCAAGCAGCTAGTACCGAATTAGCGAAGCTTAGTGATGAAGAGGTCGCAACTGTTTACCGCCATTTTGAATTATTAGACTATTATGCTTCGAACGGTTTGAAATATATCCGGGATAACGGCTTACCTTCGGATCAATATGCTTATGCATCAGTCGGTGTTAGTGCCGTTGCGACGGGGATTGAAAGTCACTTAAAGCATGTCGGTAGTATCATTCAGGAAATAAATTCTCTTTATGTAACCCAAGTGGCTATGGCAAGTCGTACAGGTGGGATTAATTATGGTTCTTTTGTTGCCGAGCGTGCGGCACTGCTCAATAAACTGGACCAGTCATTTACCCGCTTTTCAAGCCGCGCTATAAACATCCCAGCTTTTCGGCAGGTAAAAAAATCACTCAGGCTTTCTACCAAATCTGTAATTCATAATGCGGATGACATTATTAAGAGTGGCGTCGTCCCGAACCTTGGCAAACGAATTGCCAATATTTCAGTTGGTGTTTGGGGGGCTAGAGGTGTTGGTTATTTAGGCCTTGGATTAGCAGCAGCTAGTGGAGTAAATAATATTTACGATGCTTGTTCAGTCGATGGTAGAGGGGAGTGTGGTAAAACAACTGCAAGGGAAGTTGTAGGCTTTTTCTCTGGATGGATTGCTGGCGTCTGGGGGATTCATTGGCGGTACATTTGGATCTATGGCAGGTAAAGCTACAGTTGATATTATTTATGAAAAAATGATGGAAGGACTCGAATAGTGAATCTCATTGACTGGATACAACTGATTTCGGGCGGTTTTTTTATAGTCTGGATTGTTCCTTTGGGAATTCAATCTATCAGTATTTCATTAGGTAATTCAAAGCGTATTCTGTTTATAGATGAGCAGTTGGCGAAAGATGTTAATGAAGTCTATGAAAAGCCTTTTCACATGACATTTTTTGCCATAGGTGGGCGTTTTAATCGTTATTGTGTTGCGTATCCGTTCATTTATCACCGGATGACGACAACATCTAAAGGTTTTCGGGTTTTGATGGCCCTGAACTCGGCCTGTTTCTACAGTTTCTTTATCTTTTGGCTTTCTGTTATTGCTGAACGTTTTCTTTGATTTCAGTCCATACAAACATCATTTGACACCTCCCTCCAACAGAACTCATCTACCCGTGTACTGGCAAAATCCAGTGCCGAGCTTAGGAACCCCGAGATAACCAAAAGGCGCATGGAGAATTCATCATGTGTCATTGTGATTCATCTAAAGACCC